>UCNG01000033.1 GCA_900473915.1 Hyphomicrobiales bacterium
TGAACCGCACCGGGTTTGCCGGAGGCTGATTTCGGTTAGTTACGCGGCCATGTCTTCAATTTCCAGAGCCGCGTAGAAGTTTGCCTCTGCTTCTGCCGGCGGGATGTTCCCGATCGGCTCGAGGAGGCGGCGGTTGTTGAACCAATCGACCCATTCGAGGGTGGCATATTCGACGGCCTCGAAGTTGCGCCACGGCCCGCACCGATGAATGACCTCGGCCTTGAATAGACCGTTTATGGTCTCCGCCAGAGCGTTGTCATAGCTGTCGCCAACGCTGCCCACGGAGGGCTCGATCCCCGCCTCGCCCAGCCTCTCGGTGTATTTTATGGACAGGTATTGCGACCCCCGGTCGGAATGGTGGACGAGCCCCGCGCCCTTGACTGGGCGGCGATCGTGGACGGCCTGTTCGAGAGCATCGAGCACGAAGCCTGCGTGTGCGGTTTGGCTCGCCCGCCAGCCGACGATCCGGCGGGCGTAGGCGTCGATGACGAAGGCGACATAGACGAACCCTCGCCAAGTGGCGACGTAGGTGAAATCGCTGACCCAGAGCATGTTCGGCGCGGGCACGCGGAACTGGCGGTTCACCTTGTCCTGCGGGCACGGGGCCTTCTTGTCGGGGATGGTCGTCTTGTGCGGCTTGCCCCGGATGATGCCTTGAATACCCATGCCCTTCATCAGCCGGGCCACGGTGCAACGGGCAACCGCGAAGCCTTCCCGATCCAGCTGACGCCAGACCTTGCGCACTCCGTAGACACGCCAGTTCGCCTCGAACACGCGCTCGATCTCGGGCCGCAGCGCAGCGTCCCGCCGGGCACGATCCGATAGCCGGGCCGGATCGGCCCGCTTCGCCAGGTGATCGTAGTAGGTGGACGGGGCGATCGGCAGAACCTTGCAGATCGGCTCGACCCCATGTTCACCACGATGATCGTCAATGAACCCGACCATCACTTCGACCGGCGGTCGAGCTCCGCCATCGCAAAATATGCGCTCGCCTTGCGCAGGATCTCGTTGGCCTGGCGCAACTCCCGGTTCTCCCGTTCCAGCGCCTTCATCTTCTCTGCCATGTCGGTCGGGATGCCCGCGCGCTTGCCGCTGTCGACCTCGGCCTTCTTCACCCACTCGTTCAGGGTCTGGGGCGCACAGCCGATCTTCGCGGAAATCGACATGACTGCCTGCCAGCGCGATCCATGCTGACCCTCATTGTCGAGAACCAGCCGCACCGCACGCTCGCGCACTTCGGGGGAAAACTTGTTCGTCGTCTTGCTCATGATGCTCCATCCTACTCAGGAGTTGGAGCCTCCGGCAAACCCGGTGCGGTTCA
>UCNG01000013.1 GCA_900473915.1 Hyphomicrobiales bacterium
ACGTGGGGTTTCGTACGTTCGAATTTGCTCTTTGCCATCGCCGTTGTTCTCTTTGTTCTAGAACCGCTCAAGCGCCAGCACAAAAGCCTTTTGGCTTCCGGACCAGCATTTATGCCAAAACGGAACGGCGAACCGCCCGTCGATGATTCCTTACACGCCAAACCGCCCTGAAATTTTTGGAGCGGGTAGCGGGAATCGAACCCGCGTATTCAGCTTGGAAGGCTGCTGCTCTACCATTGAGCTATACCCGCGCACTCTTAACTCTGATCCGACAGTGGTGGAGGGAGTTGGATTTGAACCAACGTAGGCATAGCCAACGGATTTACAGTCCGTCCCCTTTAACCACTCGGGCATCCCTCCAGATATCACTATCAGCAGAGTCGAGCGACTAGGCATTTCCGCGGGGCTTCTGGCTGACTGTTGGGCCAGCCGTCGATCCGCGAGGGGCCTTATGACGATAAGCTTATCCGCTGTCAACAGGGTAAAAGCGAAAAGAATGCATGTTCATCCACAACGCCGTGGAAACATCGCCCGCCTCTGGCCGCCCACAGGGCAAGAAAGCCCGCTAAACCGGGCTTTGCGAATTATTTTGCAATCATAACAGCCTGATAGCATTTGCGGGGCAAGCCGCTATCTTCCGCCCTTTTAAAGAGCTATAAGCACGCCATGACCGATCAAAACCCGCCCCGCACACCAAAAGATTCTCATTATGCGCGCCTGCGCCGCCAGCATCGCGACCAGAAAGCCGTGACCGAAGGCAAATCACCGCGCAAGCCGCAACGCCCAACCATTTCGGCGAGCGCCGTGACGGAGGGAACCGTTCGCCTTTATGGCCTGCATACAGTTCGCGCCGCCGTGGAAAACCCGGAACGCAACATATTGCGCATGCGCGCCACGCGAAACGGCTTCGCCCGGCTGGAAATCGGGGAAGCCGAATCTCTTCCCTTCCCGGTCGAGATCGTCGACCCGCGCGATATAGACAAGGAAACGGGGTCCGAGGCCGTCCATCAAGGCGTCATGATCGAAGCAGAACCGCTTCGCGCCAGAAAACTGTCGGAACTCAAGGACAGCCGCCTGCTTCTCGTTCTCGATCAGGTGACAGACCCGCACAATGTCGGCGCCATCATGCGTTCAGCCGTCGCGTTTGGTGCTGGCGCGCTGATTACCACAAGCCGCCACAGCCCCCAGGAAACCGGCGTTCTGGCGAAAGCCGCCTCCGGCGCGCTTGAAATGATCTCGCATATCGAAGTGCGCAATCTCGCCGAAGCGATCGAAGAGCTGCACAGCCTTGGATTCCAGACAATCGGCCTTGATTCGGAAGGCCCGCTGGAGATGGAAGCCACCTTGTCCGGCGGACGAATCGCTCTGGTCCTCGGTGCAGAAGGCAAAGGCCTGCGCCAAAAGACGCGCGAAACCGTCACCGCGCTCGCCCGTCTCGACATGCCGGGTGAAATCAAGTCGCTCAATGTGTCGAATGCCGCAGCGATTTCCCTTTATGCCGCCGAGCGATATCTCCGCGCGCGTTGATTCGATTGTATTTTCCGACAAATGCCTCCCGGCCGGTTTCCTGCCGGGAGATGTGAACAAGCCAATCGGAGCCTGAATCAAAAGCGGCATATTGCAGCCACACGAAGGCGACTTTTGGAACAGGCTCTCAAGCAGTTGCGATATAGGTGCGGATATCTTCCGCCTCGCGCTCGACATCCTCGATGCGCCGCTTCACCACGTCGCCGATTGAAACGATTCCCACGAGCTTGCCGCCTTCTTCCACCGGCATATGGCGGAAACGGCTTCGCGTCATGATCTCCATCACCTGATTGATCGTATGGTGTTCGCGGCAGACCTGCACTTTCGCGGTCATGACTTCGGCAACCGGCATGCTCATGGCTTTGGTTTCCTGTGCGGCGACAGCACGCACGACATCGCGCTCAGACAGAATGCCCTTGATTCGACCGGCCTCGTCGCACACCACCAGCGCACCGATCTTGTGTTTGTTCAACATCGCGACAGCGTGGGATAGCGTATCGGCAGGCGCGATTATCACCACATCCCTGCCCTTTGTTTCGAGAATCGATCTTACGGTCATGCCAAAGTCCCTCCAAGATTTAGCACTTGCTGCTTCGGACGCTCCAGCGCCGTATGAAGCAGAACGCAGCTCCTCCCACCACGTTCCATGATGGTGCGCTTCGAACGTCAGATTGGCAAGTGGCATCGAATGGGGAGACGGGAAACTATCGCCTCAGCACGGCATCATAACTGCGTGGGCGATCCACCAGCGAAATGCCGAAGAACCCGGCAATGAAGCCGCCAATATGCGCTTCCCAGGCAATGCCGGAAAAGTCCGCGCCGCCCGTCGAATAAAGACCGGTGATGATGTTGATCACGAACCAGACCCCGACAAAAGTCAGCACAGGCTTCAGCGTCAGGGTCAGCCCTACCGGAAGAACAGGGCCTGCGAACTCCGATCTGCGACCGTGGCCGATACGACGGAAACCATAGCGTGCGGCAGCCCCCATCATGCCTGAAATGGCGCCCGATGCGCCCACCATCGGCGAAACGCTGTCTGGATAGATCGCATAATGGGTCAGGCCGGCAATCACCGAAGTGAATATCCAGAAAATAATCATCCGCCCGGTGCCTATGCGGCCCGCGAGCGGGGAGCCAAAGGCGGCCAGCCAGATCATGTTGACGGCAATATGAGCAATGCCGCCATGCATGAAGGAATAGCTGATCAGCGTGAAAAGCGCCGCCGGATTGGTAAAGCCATCCGCAAGAGAGAATCGTGCTGGAATAAGCGCGAAATTCAGCATGAACTCGTAGTTCTGCTGCTCGCTGATGAGATAGTTCTGATAGACATAGACTGCGGCGCATAGGCCGATCAGAGCTATCACCACACCCGGAATATTGAATATCGGCTCGCTGCCGCCCGACTGTCGGTTGGTGCCGTTCATTTCCGGCTGGGGAACGCTCATGAACTGCTGCCCTTTACTTTATGCGAAACACCCGCAACCAGCTCGAAGCAGCCGTTTGCATGGGGTTGAACGTTGATAGGGCACAATTTGTTAAAAATAAAGGCCGACGGAGGTTCCCGACCGGCCTTGACGCGAACAGAAATCTTTCGCGAAATTCAAATCTGGAGCTCAGAAAAACGCCAAGCAAGTCAAAGGCTTCGTCTGAAGTCTCATCAAAGCGCGTCTTTTAAAATTGCGCAACCATTACTTATTATTAACCTTAACGAACGAGCCCGGTGGATGAAGAAAGGGTTAAACTGGCATACTCGCCGTTAATACTATTTTAATGCGTTCAGCAGCGGAGCCAGCTTCCGCCTTTCACGAACAAACCAACGGCGCAGGATGAAACACCGCAGTACGATCGCGATTTTCAGCGAATGGCAGCGCTTGGCCCGCACGGAACGCGGCACCTTTCGCGCGCCGACACGCGAACGGATCGAGCCGCGCAAGCTCGGACGCCACCTTTCCGACCTCTTCTTCCTTGAAGCCGACAAACACGGCGATTTGTCGTTTCGTCTGGCGGGAACACGCATCTGCACCCTTTTCGGGCGGGAACTGAAGAACACCCGGTTCCTCTCGCTCTGGTCGGAGCGTGACCGCACGGCTCTCCGCGAACTGACGCAAAACGTGACTTCCCTTGAGATCCCTGCCCTCGTTTCGCATGCCGGAATCAGCATGTCTGGACGAAGCCTCAGGCTTGAAATGTTCCTTGCCCCGCTCGAAACGCCCGGCGTGCAGACAAGTCTTCTCGGCAGCATCGCCGTGCTTGATTCCGTCACATGGGTCGGCGCCGACCCAATCGTGCTCGGCCATTTGAACTCTATCGAGCCGGTAGCGCCCGATCTGATTCTGGCCGATGACATCCGGAAGTCGGCGGCCATCAGGGTCAACGCCCCCCGAACAGGCCGGGAGTGGACGAATATTCGCCTGACGGAGCCGCATGCGGCGCCCAAACTTCGCGTCATCAAGGGCGGCAAAGCCTGAAACCCGGTTGAAATCGCGATTTCTCTTTATCGACGGCTACTATATTGTCACGGGTGATGAGAGTGCGGAAATTCGGAATGGATCGACTTTGATGAACAGATTTGCTGCGGCATCTTCTGCGACCACTGTGCGGCAGGAAAACTTCAACGCCGTGAATGTCGATCTCAACGGTCGTTACATGCTGGAAGATCGCAGCGAATTCCCCTGCATTATCAAGCGCATGTCGCCCGGCACGGCCCTGTTGAGCGGCATAGCGACACCGCGAAACGGCGAGCGGATCATCGCCTATGTCGACCATGTGGGGCGGATTGAAGGAATTGCCAATGAGGTTACCTCCGAAGGCTTTCACATTCTCCTGTCGACCTCCGAACAGAAGAAAGACAAGCTTTCCGCCCAGCTGACCTGGCTTGCCAACAAGCACGAACTTGCTCTTCCTGAGGACCGCCGCCACGAACGCGTTGCCCCGCGCAAGACCCGGCACAACATCACTTTCGGCGACGGTACGCAAAGACTGTGCCGCATCGCCGACCTTTCGCTTTCCGGTGCGGCTATCGAAAGCGAGTTCAAGCCCCCGCTCAAGAGCGGCGTCATGCTCGGGCCGATCCGGGGCACTGTCGTCCGCCATTTTCAGGGTGGTTTCGCAATCGAATTCGCCACCATCCAGACCAGCACGACACTGGACAATCTCTTCGGCTGAAAGCCGCTGGCCCAAAGATGAATGCGCGTCAAGGTTACGGAATGGCAAACCCTAAAAAGGCCGGAATCACAGAAAAGCCACGAAAACAGCCCGGTTTGCCCTGAATTTGTCCGTTCGTTGACAAAAAGTTTCAGCGTTATTTGCACTTTTAATCGAATTTGACTCGCATTTTCGCGCGTAAATTTGCGTGCCTTCAAATTGTCTAAGTCATCTTGGTCCCCAACAGGGAGACAAAAGAATGACGAAGCAGACCATCATCGCAGCCATTTTGATGCTGCTGGGAATCGGACTGGCAGAAGCCGCAAGCCCCGCCTCCAACTCACCGTGGATGACCACCGGCGAACGCACGTCGCAGCCAATCGGCCATTATGAATTCTGCGACCGCTACAAGTCCGAATGCAATATCACCAGCCGCAACAGCAACATGCTGAAGCTGACGCCGGAAATCTGGAAGCAGATCATCACGGTCAATGCGAGCGTCAACGAAAAGATCGCGCCGATGACCGACTTGGAAGCCTGGGGCCGTGAGGAATATTGGGAATATCCGACGACGGTCGGCGATTGCGACGACTATATGCTTTTGAAGCGTCGCGAGCTGATGGCGCTCGGCATCCCGGCCAATACGCTGCTTTTCACGGTTGTCCGCCAGCCGAATGGCGAAGGCCACGCGGTTTTGACCGTCCGCACCGACCGCGGCGACTTCATTCTCGACAATCTCGATAGCCGCGTCCTCGCCTGGAACAAGACCGATTATACCTATCTCAAGCGCCAGTCGGCCACCAACACCGGCAGCTGGGTTTCGATCAAGAGCGACCGCGAACTTCTCGTCGGCAGCATCAAGAACTAATCAAAGGGCCAAATCGAAAAGGACGGGAAGCCAGCCTCCCTCTGGCCCCGTCCTTTCCATTTCAGGCAGGTTCCAGGCCGCGCATGAAGGACCGCGCCTTCTCGACATAATGCTCTGCCGATAGTTTGAGTTTTTCCACCGCTGCCTCGTCCAGTTCCCGAAGAACCCTTGCAGGAGAACCGACGACGAGCGAATTATCCGGTATATCCTTGCCCTCGGTCACAAGAGCCCCTGCCCCGATCAGGCAGTTTTTTCCGATCTTCGCTCCATTGAGAACGATCGCGCCCATGCCGATCAGCGTATTGTCGCCAACCGTGCAGCCGTGAAGAATCGCCCGATGACCGATGGTGCATCCCTTCCCCACCGTGAGCGCAAAGCCGATATCGGTATGCATGATAGTGTGTTCCTGAACATTGGTGTCGTCGCCAATGGTGATCGGCTCATTATCGCCGCGCAAAACAGCGCCGAACCAGAACCCGGCATTTTCACCCACGACGATCTTGCCGATCAGGGTCGCATCAGGCGCGATCCAGTTGCTGCTGCGGTCCGTGAATTGCGGCTTGTGACCGTTATAAGCATAGATCGGCATAGTTCTTCCTCCATCTGCAAACTCGATATTGAATCGCTAAGCCGTTTCAGGCGGCCAGACAAGCGCGGTTTCACGCTCTGTTAACCATAGAAGACAGATATTCTGGCCAAATGGAAACAGCACCCGACTACACCGCCTCGAAAACGAGCAACCGGCTCTTCGGCTGGCTGCTGCTGGCCGTTGTCGCGCTGGTTCTCCTTTCGGTCGCCATCAATGTAGGCGGGCGCCTGCTTGGCCCACTGATTGCCCGCGGCGGACATTCCGCCAGTACGCAAGCCTATGAGATCATCATCGGCAACAATGTCCTCTCGATTCCCGCCAATATGATCCGCTTCTCGAATCAACGGCGCGGCGGGGTGACGGGTCGCCTTGATCTTTATGCCCGCTGGCCGGGGCTTACCGGCTATACGGAACGCGACCGCGCCATCTTCAACCTTCTGACCCCGAAGCGGCACCTGATTTTCATGTCGATCGAACAGCGCACCATGTCCCGCGACATGAGCGGGCGTTACCTGCCGATCTACGCCGAACTGATAGATCCCGATGGGGAAGCCGCCCCCGGAAACCTGACGGCACACCGGTTTCTGGAAAACAGCGGCTACAAGGGCGAGGAACTGCTCCTGTCCGACACGAGCAGCGGCAAGCCGGAATTTGTCGCGCGATGCCTCGCCGACAGCGCGGCGGAAAGCTTCAATTCATGCGAACGCGACGTCCAGTTCGGACGCGACTTGCAGATACTCTATCGTTTCCCCCGCTCCATGCTGGGCGACTGGAAGTTACTGGACAAGGCGGTCGTCGATTTCGCGAACACTCATCTTCTTGACGGCAAACGCGCCGGCTGATTCCGGACGAGCATCATAGACGGAACAGCCAGCAGATAGACGGCTGGCCCCACCAGCCATACCCATCCATTCCAACTGGCGGCTGTCATTGAATAAAGGGCCGTGAAAACGACCGGCCCGACAACGGCACTGATGTTGGTAAGGCTCGCGAGAGTTCCCTGAAGCGCACCTTGCCGGTCATGGCTGGTCCGGTCCGACAGTACTGATTGCAAGGCAGGCATCGCTATCCCGCCAAAGGCCAGCAGGATGAGAATCGGCGCGACCATCCAGTCTTGCGTAGCGATGGCGAGGGATGCCATGCCCAACCCGTCAGCGATGATCCCGATCACTATCGTGCAGCCGGCTCCAATCGCCGCGACGAGACGGCCCGTGCCCAACCATTGGAACAGGGCATGCAGCAGACCGAAGGCCGCAAGCGACAGGCCGACATAGGTCGTGTCCCAATGGAATCGATCTTCGGTGAAGATCACCCACAAGGCAGCAGGCACCTGCCCCACCAGTTGCAGAATGAAAAACACCCATAGCAACGGCTTCAGCCCCTTTTGCACACCGGACGGTAAAAAGGCTTTCAGCAATCCTTCTGCCTGCGGCTCCTGTGCGGCCTCCGGGTGGAGCCGAGGCATAAGCAGGTAAATCGCCAAAGCCATGCAGCCACTGACAAAGGCCGCCGCCGCGAAGGGTGCTGTCGGCGACACATTGCCCAATGCGCCGCCGATAACCGGCCCGAGAATCATGCCGCCGCCATAACACGCACCGAGCCAGCCGAAAGCTCGGGCGCGCGTTCCCTCCTCCATCGTGTCGGCGATGCAGGCACCGCCCACCGCCATCGTTGCCCCCATCACGCCTGACAGGATACGGCCGATATAGAGAACCCAGAGATGGGGCGCGGCAGACATAATCGCATAATCGATCGTTGCCCCGATCAGCGACCCAAGCAAGACGGGCTTGCGGCCAAAACGATCAGACATTCGCCCGAGTACAGGCGCGAAGAAAACCTGCATCAGCGCATAGAGCGACAACAATATTCCGTAATGCCCCGCGACATCGTCCGTATGGGCCACATCGCGCAGCAAGCTCGGGAGAACGGGCATCACCAGGCCGATACCTGCGGCATCCAGCGCCACAACAGCCAGAACAATCATCAATGTGCGGTTCATGCCAGCCTCATAATTTATCACTGATAAGTCGCTGGACTTAAAATTTATCGGTGATAAATTGTCAAGAGGCAACCGATTGGATGAACCGCATTGGCAAAACTGCATCGCGACGCCGTGATACGCACGGCACTGGAATTACTGAATGAAGTTGGAGAAGAGGGCCTGACGACACGCCGTCTCGCGGAACGGCTGGGCGTACAGCAGCCCGCGCTCTACTGGCATTTCAAGAATAAGCGTGTCTTGCTCGATGCTCTTGCCGAAACGATTCTGGCCGAACACCACGACCGCGCCCTGCCGCGCGCCGGGGAGAACTGGCGACAGTTCCTGATTGAAAATGCGCGCAGTTTCCGGCGAGCCT
The DNA here is from genome assembly GCA_900473915.1 of Hyphomicrobiales bacterium. Lineage (GTDB taxonomy): Bacteria > Pseudomonadota > Alphaproteobacteria > Rhizobiales > Rhizobiaceae > Brucella. The sequence continues at coordinate 8,486 of UCNG01000013.1, forward strand.
TGCTGACCTACCGCGACGGTGCGCGCATCCATGCCGGAACGCGCCCGACCAACAATCAGATGGGACAGGCGGAAGCCCAGATCGGGTTTCTGGTTGAGGCGGGATTCACGCACGCAGATGCAGCGCGCGCGCTGATCGCCATCAGCCATTACGTTGTCGGTTCGGCGCTGGAACAACAGGCTGACATGCACGGAAGCACGGCTTCCGATGCGGCGAACATAACCACGACGCCAAAAATCGCCGAAGCTATCGCCGTGCTGGATGCCGACGGCCAGGAGAACCTGTTCGATTTTGGCTTGCTGGCATTAATCGATGGATTGGAGCGGCATCGGCGGTCCTGAGTGCCCCGGATTGCCCGTTAGTTCCTCAAAAGCTTTTTGTCCATCTTCCCGGAACTTGACCTTGTTCAGCGGAACGCCGCTCACGACACGTTCCTCCGTGGCGTTCAGCACGATTTCCAGCTTCAGCATGTCCGCCGATCCGAGCACCTTCCAGCATCCTTTTCCGGCAGGCAGGGAAAAATCGCCCTCCGTGACATAGGCTGCGGCGGCATAAGCGCCGTCGCATCTGCCGACGCTTTGAGGTTCATCCAGAATTTCAACCACCGACCGGGAGCCATCGTCCTGCTCGGTTTCGATGGTGCCTAGAACTGCTGCCCGCCCCGGAAACGACAGGGCGACCATGAGAACGGTCAGTGAAAAGCGGAATTTCATGAACTCGCACCGGAATCAGGGATAGTCGCAGACTTCATAGCCGCTCAGTTCCGATTGCACACCATAGCGGCAGCATGGTCTTGGTGAATTCTCGCAAGCACGTTTCAACAACAAAACGCCCTCTCCATGGGAAAGGGCGTCAAGAACATTCCTGCATGGGCATCGACGTCGTCAGCGACGCGATTGCCGTGATCGATCAAAGATCGACGTCGAGAATGGCCATCGAGAAATTGTAGGAGAGTTCGCCCTCGTCCTCATCCTTGTAGATCAGGCCCAGAAACTCGTCCTCGAGATAAAGCTCGGCGGAGTCGTTCTTGCGCGGGCGCGCCTTCACCTGCAGGCCGGGATTATTGAAGGTCCGTTTGAAATAGGCGTCCAGTTTTTTGAGTTCTTCGGGTTTCAACCGGCTTCTCCTGAAATTGAATTGAGCCGGTTTATTGCACCCGGCATTTTCTTATGTAAACCCCTGACATCGACTATCCCAAGGGCGTAGCCAGCGAATTGCCGCTTGCGTCATCATATAGGCCGCCCGCGGGAGAAAACCAGCAAGCGGCCCTGTTTCTTCGGCTCAACCGATATCAATGGTGGAAAATGGGCTAGATTCCTTCGCCCAGCATCTGGTCCATGACGCGGGAAGGCTCTGCGCAGCCGGTATCGCCCATGATCCGGGCAGGCACACCGGCGACCGTGACATTGTTCGGCACAGGCTTCAGAACCACCGAACCGGCGGCGATCTTCGAGCAATGGCCAACTTCGATATTGCCGAGAATTTTCGCACCCGCGCCGATCAGCACGCCATGACGGATTTTCGGATGACGGTCGCCGCTCGATTTGCCCGTGCCGCCAAGCGTGACGCCATGGAGGATCGAAACATTGTCTTCGATCAGGGCCGTCTCGCCCACGACAAGGCCGGTCGCATGATCGAGGAACAGGCCGCTGCCAAGCCGCGCCGCCGGATGAATATCGGTCTGGAAGATCGATGAGGAACGGCTTTGCAGGTAATAGGCGAAATCCTTGCGGCCTTGATGGTAAAGCCAATGCGCCAGACGGTGGGTCTGGATCGCATGGAAGCCCTTCAGATAAAGGATAGGGTCCATGAAGCGGCTATAGGCCGGGTCGCGATCATAAACCGCCTGAATATCGACGCGCACGGTTTGCGACCATTCCGGATTGGCATCCAGCATCGCATCAAAAGTCTGGCGCAGAATATCGGCGCTCAGGTCGGCATGGCCGAGGCGCTCGGAAATGCGATGCGTGACTGCATCTTCCAGACTTGGTTGATTGAGGATCGTTGCATAAAGAAACGTGCCCAGAACGGGATCGTTCTTGGCGGCTTCCTCCGCTTCGGCGCGGATGGAATGCCAGATGGGATCGACCTGCCCCAGACCGGGGGCTGCTTTCGCTGATGTGCGAACGGACATATGCATACTCCAGTTTTGCACCGCGCGAGGGGAGAGACAGCTGTGCTTTCGCTCAGTCCCCGCGCCGCAATACGAGTTCGGCGCGCAGCATACCTTAAAAAGACTTGCCTTGACACAGCCGAATTTGACGCGGCTGCGACGCACGCACTTTGCAAAAGATCAAACTTCCGTCAGAGCGGGTTTTCTTTCAAAAACTCCAGCACTGCCTGCTTGTAGACCTTGTCGCCAACGGCCAGCATATGGTCGCGGCCCGGAATGTCGACCGCCTGTCCATTGGGCAGAAGATCGGCCAGTTCCTGCGCGCTGCCAGCAATATCGTCGGTCGTGCCGACGGCAACCAGAACAGGCTGCATGATGCGCGCTATCGCGGCGGCGGGAACAAGTTCCTTCGAGGTAATCACGCAGGCCGCAAGGGCGATGCGGTCGCTCCTGGTCTGGTCGGCAAATTTGCGGAACATCTGCCCGCGTGGATGCGTGATCGTCGTCGGGTCTTCGGCAAGCAGCGCCTCGCCAATCGGTTCCCAATCGCCCGCGCCCGTGACCATGCCGATGCCAAGTCCGCCGAAAACGGCGCTATGAACGCGCCCGGTATGTTCGAGAGCCATGAAGGCGGTAATGCGCGCGCCCATGGAATAGCCCATGACATGCGCCTTTTCGATGCCGAGATGATCGAGCAGAGCCGCCGCATCCGCCGCCATCTTGGTCGGCGTGTATTCATCCGCATCATGCGGCTTGGCTGAAAGCCCATGCCCGCGATTATCGATGGCAATGACACGATATCCGGCTTCCGTCAGCGTTCGAAACCAGCCGGGCGAAACCCAGTTGACCAGACTTGACGAAGCAAAGCCGTGAATGAGCAGGATGGGATCTCCTTCTCCATCCTGACGATATGCCAGACGCAGGCCGTCATGCTCAAAATATTCCATGTCGAAGACACTCACCTGAAATTCCTCTTGATTGCGATCAGGATCGGCAAGCGCCGCAGATCACGCGATGGGTGGCCTTGTCGCCAATCTTTATGCCGGTCCGTTTAGCCGTGCCGGCCAGAAGTTCCACGACATACGCCGCCGGACCTTCCGAGGAAATGATATTTTCGGAGAAAGGCACCGCATTTTCGTGAATGGCCGATACGCGCCCCTTGTCATCGAGGAAGACCATATCGAGCGGCGACGGCGTATTCTGCATCCACATCATGATGCGGCGCATCTCGCCAAACACGAAGATCATCGCCCGGTCCTGCGGAAAATCCGTGCGCCACATCAGGCCGCGAACGCGGGCTTCGTCGGTGTCTGCGACTTCAAGCGCAAAATTCACCTTGTTGCCATTGGCGGTGACGAATGTCAGCGGCTCCTTGTCGACCGGCAACCTCATCGGCTGTGCTTCATCAGCGTGAGCGGTGAATGCAAGGAAAACAAATGCAAAAGCGAGAAAAATACGGCCCATAACCTGCCTGTTCAAACAAAAAGACCAGGCCGGAACCTATCAACGGGAAGGAATGACCACAAGACCGCGTGAGGACCAGCACCGCGCCCTCACCTGCTTGTTACAATAATCAGGTAAATCCGGCACGCTTCGAATTCGTGCGCGCTTGAGCGCGTTTCGATACGATTGGATCAGATCGGCGCTCAGGTAGCATAATCTTGATCGCCCTCGTTTCACTCCGGTCGGACCAGGCCCTAATGAGAAACGGGAATTGCCGTTCCAATATCCGGATGAATTTCAGCAGCCATCAGGCCCTTGTCGCCCTCACCGAAGCGGATGAGCACCACCTGACCGGGGCGCAGTTCCATCATGCCGAAACGACGCAGCGTTTCCATGTGGATGAAAATATCTTCCGTGCCTTCGCCGCGCGTCAGGAAGCCGAAGCCCTTGGTACGGTTGAACCACTTGACGATCACGCGTTCAAGCCCGCTCGACGGCGTAACGGTGACATGGGTGCGCTGCGGCGGCATCTGCGCCGGATGAACGGCGGTCGACGTATCCATCGACAGCACGCGGAAACATTGCAGGCCGCGCTCGCCCTGCCGGACTTCACAGACGATGCGTGCCCCTTCCAGAGCAGTCTGGAAGCCATCGCGACGCAGCGAAGTCACATGAAGAAGAATGTCATTGAGGCCCGGCTGGTCCGGAACGATGAAGCCATAGCCCTTGGCTACGTCGAACCATTTGATATGGCCCGAAACTTCGATGATTTCGCCCAGCTCTTCCGAGGCGTGCTGGCTGTGAAACTGGTCATTTGACACAGACTTGTCCGCCATGCGTTCGCCCCTCCTCTGTTCTTCCGTTGCGATTCCGACCTGATTCTTGTCCAAAGAATAACACTTCCTTAACCGGAGGCGGCAAGTCCAAACTTGTGTCCGTCCCCATGAAGACCACACACTTCACAACTTCATGGTTACTTTTCCGGCGCGGCGGCGCCTGAAACCGCGCCACGCTCTCAAATATGGCCGGCCATCGATTTGGCAATGTTGTTTTCGGGACATTCCGCTCACATATGCCGCCTCAAATTTTTGGGCGCATTGCGTCCGCCATGGCTTGACCTTCGGCCTCAGGCGTCGGATTCGATATTCCGGGCGAACCAATCGGTCTTCCATACGTTTTCCATACTTCAGCCTTCTGCATCACAACAGCCGAGGAAAAGACTATGCGCTATCTGCACACGATGGTCCGAATTCGCGACATCGATGAATCTCTCGATTTTTATGTAAACAAGCTCGGCCTTGAAGAAATCCGCCGCACAGAAAATGAAAAGGGCCGCTTCACGCTGATCTTTCTCGCAGCGCCTTCCGATACGGACCGGGCGAAGGCGGAACGCGCGCCGGAACTGGAACTGACCTACAACTGGGACCCGGAAACCTATACGGGCGGGCGCAATTTCGGCCATCTGGCCTATATGGTCGATGACATCTATGCGACCTGCCAGAGGTTGCAGGACGCAGGCGTCACCATCAACCGTCCCCCGCGTGACGGCCATATGGCCTTCATCAAGTCGCCCGACGGCATTTCCATCGAACTGATCCAGAAGGGCGAACGGCTCGCCCCGCAAGAACCATGGGCTTCCGCCGAAAACATCGGCAGCTGGTAACAAAAAACCCGGTCTCGCGACCGGGTTTTTTCAATCCTGAACAGTTATTCCGTTCCCTGAATGGCAGCAAGCTGCCATTCGCCGGCATCTTTGCGGGTGAACGTCCAGAGCTCGACGCTTTCCACCGGCTCGTTGGGATTGCCCTCGACAACAGCGCCGGTATTGCGATCCAGCATCACATCGATTGCCGAATAGCGGATAGCAACGGTTGCGTATTCGGCATTGCCTTCGCGCCAGGCTTCCGACACGTCGCCCTGCAGAAGCTTCACGTCCTTCACTTCGTTGCGCATGCCGCTGGAAGCGATCTCGCCCAGCTCTTCCGCCAGATAAGACATGGCTTCCGGCGTGGTAAGCTTGCGCAGCGCCGCATAATCCTCGCGGCCATAAGCGGTCTGGATTTCGGACAGCATCTGCTCAAAACGGTCCAGATCTTCCGGACCGACATCCATCGGTTCGTCTTCAACGGCGGGGGAAGCGGGGGCCGCGGCAGCGGGTGCGGCTTCCTGCTTTGTCTCGAACGGGTTCACCGATGGCGTGCGGCCACCAAAACCGGCCAGAGGACCAGCCTGTGGGGCTGCGGCCTTTGCCGCGCCGAAGGGCTGCGCGCCTGCGTTACCGGCACCTGCCGCCGCTGGCTGGCGACGGTTCGCAAACATGCGCATGACGAACATGGCAATGAGCGCGATCACAGCAACCTGCAGGATCAGGCCGAACATGCCCGCAAGACCGCCAAGGCCGTTACCGAGCAGCATGCCGATCAGTCCGCCGACCAGAAGACCGCCCAGCATGGAACGGCCGAAATTGCCGAACATGCCGCCGGAACGCTGCGCCTGCGCCGCATTCTGCGTTGCGCCTGCCGCCGGACGGCTGGTCTGTGTCGCGCCCGTGTTCGGCGTCATGGAACGTTCGATGGGAGCGGCGTTATTGGGTGCCGTGCGCGTCGGCGCTGGCGCGGAATAGGTGCGCGCACCGCGGCTGCCGAAACCGCCACCGCCCGCGCGGCGAGCCTCGGCGAAATCGACCGCAGCAAAGGAGGCAATCAGCCCCAGCACCATTGCAGCTGTCAGTTTGGTCAGGCGGTTTCCGGAACCCGGCATCGGTTTCTCCCATTTAGAGTCATGTCTGAATGTTTAAATCAGTGCTCATATGGGAATTGGCCCCCGCCCCTCACAAGAGCGTGAAGACAAAAAATCCTGAAATTTCAAACTGGCAAAGCTGCGTCCAGAATCTGTATCTGAGGAGTGACCGAGCCATTCCAGTGGTTTAGCGACAGATTGCCCGCCACATGCACGCTCTGGCCGATATTGTTGAACAGGAAGCGCCCGAGATCGCCTTCCGCCGCCCGGAAGGCTATGGCGTTGACGCGCTTTCCATCCGCACCGCGCAAACTCACACGCACATGATCGCGCCCGACGCCCCGCACATCGGCCAGTATATGATGCGGCAGCGCCAATATGGGCTGCGGATGCGCAGAACCGTATGGCCCTGCCTTCTGTAAGGCTTCATAGAGCGATACGGTGGCGCCCGATGCAGCCAGCGCGCCATCGATGGAAAGGCTCTGGTTTTCCCGCAGGCGCGAAACGATATGCGCCGATTCCTCTTCAAGATAAGCACGTAGCGCGCCAAGATTGCCGCGCTCGATGGTGATACCGGCAGCCATGGCGTGGCCGCCGCCCTTGACGAGCAGCCCACGCTCCATCGCACCGCGAACCAGCTTGCCGAGATCAAGCCCCATGATCGAGCGCCCGGAGCCCGAACCAACGCCATTGGCATTGAAGGCAATGGCAAAGGCCGGTCGCCGGGCCTTTTCTTTCAACCGTGAAGCGAGCAGCCCGACAATGCCGGGATGCCAGCGGTCACTTGCCGTCACGATCACCGATGCGCCCGCGCCGCCGGAGATTTCCAGCGAGGCTTCCGCTTCCGCCTCCATGAGCATCTCGGCCTCCATGGCCTGACGCTCCTGATTGAGCCGGTCGAGTTCAACAGCGATACGGTCCGCCGTTGCAGGATCATCCAGCGTCAGCAGCCGAGCGCCAAGCCCGGCATCGCCGATGCGCCCGCCTGCATTAATGCGCGGCCCGATCAGGTATCCCAGATGGAAGACATTGAGTGGCTCGCCAATGCGCGCCACGCGGGCAAGCGCCGCAAGGCCGACATTGCTCTGCGAGCGGGCAACAAGCAGCCCCTTGACGACGAAAGCGCGATTGACGCCGGTTAGCGGCACCACATCGCAGACCGTGGCGAGCGCCACCAGATCGAGCAGGGAAAGAAGATCGGGACCCGGTCCTTTGCCACGCTCGCGCAAGATTTTTGTCACCTGCACCAGCGTCAGAAAAACCACGCCCGCCGCGCAGAGATGCCCTTGCAGGGAAATATCGTCTTCACGGTTCGGGTTGACGATCGCCACCGCATCTTCCGGCAGGTCGCCGCCAACCTGATGGTGATCGAGCACCACGACATCCGCCCCGGCCTGCTTCGCCGCCGTGATGGAAGGTGCGCTGTTGGTGCCGCAATCGACCGTGACGATCAGGGTCGCGCCCTTGGCAACCAGATCGCGCATGGCATCGGGGTTTGGGCCATAACCTTCAAAAATCCGGTCGGGAATGTAGATGGAGTGCTGAATGCCGTAATGTTTGAAAAAGCGCGCCATCAAGGCGGAGGAACAGGCCCCATCCACATCGTAGTCGCCGAAAATGGCCACGGTCTCGCGGCGCAGAATGGCATCGGCAATGCGCCCTGCCGCATTTTCCATATCGGTGAGCGTCGCCGGATCGGGCATGAGATTGCGCAATGTCGGATCGACAAATTCAGGCGCGCCTTCCACCGAGACGCCGCGCCCTGCCAGCACGCGGGCAACCAGATCGGAAATGCCGTGATGCTGCGCGATGGCAAGTGCCGTATTGGCCTCACGAAGGCCAAGCCGGTCCACCCATTTCTGCCCGGTTGCGGATTGTTTTATTCCGAGGAAGAAGCGCTCTGTGGTCATGAGATTCTAAAGACACAAAAGGCGGCAGACGGTCAAGATGGACGATTTCTATCTCGCCAGTCGGCAGGACTAAGCGACGTTACCCGCCGGAACTCCCTATTGAAGTTTGATTTGGTCTGGAACCCGGATTCAAACATCACAGTGGTTATCGAGATGTCGTCCTTCTCAAGCCGCCGACAAGCTTCCGCAATTCGGTAATCGTTGATGAAACGGGAAACATTCTGGCCCGTCAGCCGGTTGATGGCGCCCGATATCTGGCGCGCCGGAAGGGAGGCGCGCCGAGCCAGCCGCGACAGCGTCAGATTCTCATCGAGAAAGAGCTTTTGCTCAGTCAAAAGCGCTTCGACCTTGTCCAGAACATTGCGATCTACTTCGACATTTGGCGCCGATGGCGTCGTTTCAAATTCCGGTTCTGGTACAGCTTTGGCGCGAGCCGCCGCCAGCGCGGTCAGGCCGATAAGAAACAGGCCCAGCAGATTGGCATTGCCAATGATCGCAGCCGTGGAATCGCCTTTCCACCATTCGAAATCCAGGACCACTATCAGATCGAACAAGGCAGAAAAGCACAGCGAGGCGGCTGCGATGACAAGCGCCCGATGCGCTGCCACCGCACTGTCGAGACGCGCCGCATCCAAGGCGTCAGGACCAGAGCGGCCAAGCAGCACCAAGGCGACCGCATAACCGACGTAAAGCCCAATCAGCGCCACGTCGATCAAACCCGGTGCGAAATAGACCAGTGCGGCAATGACGAAGGGTGGCAGCGCGTGAAACCAGGTCAGAACGTTATCGTCTGCTTTCGCCTGATGGATGAGGCTTCTGAAACTCATCAGCGTCAGCCCCGGCAGGCAACTGGCCAGAACAGGCAAAACATGGCGCAATTCCGTAATGCCGTAGCCCCAGCGCAGGCCGACAATGAAAGACTGCGACGCGCACAACCCCAACACGAGCAGGAAGGGACGGTTCGCTCCGTTCCAGCCGAAACGGTGCAACAGAATTGCCATCAGAAAAAGAAGCAGAAGTGCGGAGACGAACGGCAGAGGAATGAAAATCATAAAGCACACACGAGTGACAAACAGGCAGCCATCATGGCCCAAATCGCGATCCGAGACGACCTGAATCACGATCGAGGACGCAGTTCGCGCAAAATCGGATGACGTTCGCCCTGTTCCATCAATCAGCGGAGACCGCCATGTTTCTCTACTCCATCGTCACTATCCTCTTCACCTTTTTAACCGCCGCCCCCAGTCAGGCCCATGAGGTCGGCCAGCGGGAAGTCAAGTTCAACAATGCGCAAACGGGGCGCAATCTCGAAGTGGGTATATGGTATCCAGCCGCAACCGGGGGCACGACTTCTCTTGTCGGAGACAATGAAGTGTTCAAAGGCGCTCCGGCCGCAATCAACGCCCTGCCCGAAAAAGGCAGCTTCCCGCTCATCGTCATGTCGCATGGTTCCGGCGGACGCTTTCAGGGTATGGCGTGGCTCGCAACCGAGCTGGCCAGAGCGGGCTACATCGTTGCAGCGCCAAACCATCCCGGTACCACCAGTGGCGATTCCACACCGCAGGACACACCGAAAATCTGGCAGCGCACCGGAGACCTGTCGGCAGTGATCGACACGATGACGACTGATCCTGCATGGAACGACATAGTCGACAAAAACAAGATCAGCGTCCTCGGATTTTCGCTGGGCGGTACCGCAGCAATGGAAATCGCAGGCGCAAGGGCCAATCTCGACGCCTATGCCCTCTATTGTGATGTCTACAACAAATGGGATTGCGCATGGTATGCCGGTGGCGTTGGCTATCGAAATAACAAGCAGATCAAAGTCGACAAGGTCGATTTGCGCTCGGTCGACAGAAACCGCTTCGAGCAATCCAATCTCGACCGCCGCATTACGTCAGCCGTACTTATTGATCCCGGTCTTGTGCGGGCTTACGACGAAGAGAGCCTGGCATCGATTTCAATCCCGATGAACTTCATCAATCTTGGTGAAGGCGACGCGGTCCCTCCAGGAATTGCGGCTAAGAAGCTGGCATCAATCACGCCCAAAGGAACTTATGCCGCCGTCACCGGCGCTAACCATTTCAGCTTCATGCCCGAATGCAAGAAAGGCGCCGCAGACCTCCTTAAAGCCGGAGGAGAGATAGATCCTGTTTGCGATGATGCCGGTCGCCCGCGTGCCGACATCCATGCAGATATCACAAGACTGGTGTTGAAGGCGTTGCAACCTAAGCCGAAAGCCTGAATCTAAACCCGAACATGTCAAAGGCGGCATTTTGCAATGCCGCCTTTGATAAAGCCGAAGGACCTATAAGTCCTAGAACTTGGACAGGTCCTGATGCCTTGCCTTGATCTCGCGCACCGTCTGCGAGCTTGAACGCATGACGATGGTGTGCGTCTGGATATAGTCGCGAGCGAACTTGACGCCGGAAAGCATGTTGCCGTCCGTCACGCCGGTCGCGGCAAAAAGCACGTCGCCCTTGGCCATTTCTTCCATCGTGTAGACCTTTTTGGGATCGGCAATGCCCATCTTGGCGGCGCGGGCGATCTTTTCATCGGTATTGAGCTGGAGACGGCCCTGCATCTGGCCGCCGATGCAGCGCAGCGCTGCCGCAGCCAGAACGCCCTCAGGCGCGCCACCGATACCGATATAGATGTCGATGCCGGTTTCATCCGGGTTGGTCGTGTGCATGACACCGGCCACGTCACCGTCGCCGATCAGGCGGATCGCAGCGCCAGTCGCCCGCACTTCCTCGATCAGCCGCGCATGACGCGGACGGTCCATAATGCAGGCGGTGATTTCATTCGGCTTCACACCCTTCGCCTTGGCAACCGACATGATGTTGTCCGTCGGGCTGGCGTCGAGATCGACGACGCCCTTCGCATAGCCCGGACCGACTGCGATCTTTTCCATGTAGACATCAGGCGCGTAAAGCAGGTTGCCCTTCTCGGCAATCGCGATGACAGCAAGCGAGTTCGGCAGGTTCTTGGCGCAGATCGTGGTGCCTTCCAGCGGGTCGAGCGCGATATCAACGTCCGGCCCCTGCCTGGTGCCAACCTCTTCGCCGATATAGAGCATCGGCGCTTCGTCGCGCTCACCTTCACCGATGACAACCGTTCCGGTAATCGGAAGGCGGTTCAGTTCCTGACGCATGGCATCGACGGCAGCCTGATCGGCGGCCATCTCGTCGCCACGGCCACGCAGCCTCGCCGCCGCCACTGCTGCACGCTCGGCCACGCGGACCAGTTCGAGTGTGAGAATGCGGTCGAGTCCGTGGGGTTGCTGCTCTGCGGTCTTGGCCATTTGAACAAAGTCCTGAATTCGAATTGCGTGGATGCGGCGCATGACGCCCGCGACTGCCGCCTCTTATAGCGACACTGTGCAAACCTTTTGTCAAAGTCCCCCGCACCCTGCAAGGGCGCGAAGGCTAAAAACATTGTACGCTCAAACTCTTAATCGATTTAAGCAATACACGCTTCGTTTCATGTCCCGACCGGATGTGAACACTCACACCCGGCCAGAAGTTATTGAACAACCGAAAGATGTTGCACCTATTCAGCTTCCGATAGCATCGAAGAAAAACTCTGGACTTTCCAGCTCGATCAGCTTTTTTCTTTCGATCATCCAGAAACGGTTGCCGACATTGCGAACAAAACTGCGGTCGTGCGAGACGATCAGGCTTGCCGCCTCATTGCGCAGCAGTTCCACTTCCAGCGCTTCCTGCCCCTCGATATCGAGATGGTTGGTCGGTTCATCGAGAATATAGAAGTTCGGATTGGTCAGCCGCAGAACCAGCATCGCCAGCCGCGCCTTCTGCCCGCCAGACAGGCGTTCCAGCGGCTTCGCCTGCATTTCAAGCGTCATGCCGGCACCGGCCAGCAGGGATCGCGTCCGCTGGTCGCCAATATCAAAGCGTCTGGCAATCGTCTCGAACGGGGTCCAGTCCGGGCGAAGTTCCGACAAGGCCTGATCGCTATATCCAAGCACCAGCGATGGCGTCGCCTTGATCCCGGTCTGCGCCCGTTCCGGAGCAAGAATGGCCTCGCGCACCAGCGTCAGCAGCCGCGTCTTGCCCATGCCGTTGGCGCCAAGCAGGACAATGCGGTCGCCCGGATTGATCCAAAACTGCCCCGTCTTGAAAAGAAGCCTGCCATCTGGCGTGGCAATATCGGCGTGATCGAGAACAACCAGTGCCTTAGCGTGGCTGCCGCGGCTGTTCAATATAATCTTGCCGGCAGAGCGCTCCACATGGGCTGCTTTGGCAGTTTCCTCGATCTTGTCGGCCCGCGCTTTCAACTGCTTGGTCTTGATCACGAGCAGGTCGCTGCCGGAATTGATGCCGATATTGTTGAGCTTCGCCGCCTGCCTGCGCAATTGCTGGACTGTCTTCATGTCCTTTTCGAACTGCCGGGCATCCGCCGCGTCGATTTCATCGAGCGCAACCCGTGCCTGGCTGTAGGGCAAGGCGAAAACGGGCGACTTTTCCGCCCTCAGGAACAGGGTGCGCTTCGTCACCGCATCCAGAAAGGCGCGGTCGTGACTGCTGACCACGACCGCGACCGAGCGTGGCAGCGCGTTCAGCCAGTCTTCCAGAAGCCGCACCTTTTCGAGGTCCAGATGGTTGGTCGGCTCATCGAGCAGGAGAACATCGGGTTCCGACACCCATGCGCGGGCCAGAAGCGCAAGCCGCTGCCAGCCGCCGCTGAGTTGGCGCACGGGAAGCTGGCGCAATTCATCGGCCACGCGCAGATCATCCAGAACGATATCGGCGCGCCAGCTTTCATAATCCCGCGCTTCTTCATCGAGCCCATCCAGCACAACCTCGTAGAAACTGCGGTCTAGCAGGCTTTCTGGAACGTATTGGCTGACATACCCGATCTTCAATCCACGTGACCGCGTGATCGCGCCGAGCGTTGGTTCGCCCTCGCCGACAAGGAGGCGCAGAAGACTGGTCTTGCCGCGTCCGTTGGCAGCAACGAGACCAAGGCGCTCGCCCTCGCCTATGACGAGATCGAGATTGGCAAAAAGTGGCTCATGAAGGGTAAGCGAAAGATTCTGGATAGAAACAAGAGACATGGCAATCAGCCCAATTCTGCCACGCACAGATGCTCGGTTTCCAATCCGCGATATGCATCAATGTGCTGGCGAATGTCCGGCAACGGTCAATGACCGCGCCTTCAGGAAAAGGCAGAATAAGACAGTGGTTGAGTGTCTTTTCCGCCCTGCACAAATTACTTATGCAGGGCAAAACCGGGGCCATACTGACGGTGATGATCATGACGCTTCACATACATCGTACAGCCCTCCTTTCCTGTTTATCTCTTGAACCGAATAACCCGGCCTTCATAACAAAGGTGAATCGAACCTGCAAGAGAGCAGAATATTCCCAATCAGCCTGCCCGTTCGATACGGATCATCTGCGGCTTGTCGACCAGATGGTCGTCCTTGAGGATCGCTTCCAGCGCCTTCTTGACGGCCGATTCGGTCGTTTCATGCGTGACGAGGATGACCGTCTTGATACCTTCGCGCTGCGCATCGTCCATTGGCGGACGCTGCACGATCGACTCCAGCGAGATGTCGTTTTCGGCCATACGCTTGGCGATGGCCGCAAAAGCGCCGATACGGTCAAGCACGGTCAGGCGGATGAAGTAGCCGCCCGCATGCTTGCGCATCTTGGCGCGTTTATAGGGCTGCAACGCCTTGGCGGGCGTGCCGAACACCGGCCCGTGCTGGAAACCGGGACGACTTTTCGCAATATCGGCAACATCGCCGATCACGGCAGATGCCGTCGCATTGCCGCCCGCACCCGGACCGGAAAGCAGAAGCTCGCCCAGCAAGTCGGTTTCGATTGCCACGGCATTGGTCACGCCATGAACCTGCGCGATCACCGACGAGGTTGGCACCATGGTCGGATGCACGCGCTGTTCAATGCCCGTATCGGTCTTCTGCGCAACGCCCAGAAGCTTGATGCGATAGCCGAGTTCATCGGCGGCGCGAATATCGGCCAGCGAAATATTGCTGATGCCTTCGAGATAAATATCGTCGGCTGCGATCTGCGTGCCGAAGGCAAGGCTTGTCAGCAGCGCCAGCTTGTGCGCCGTGTCGTTGCCCTCGATATCGAAGGTCGGATCGGCTTCGGCATAGCCCAGACGCTGCGCATCCTTGAGACAATCCTCGAACGAAATGCCTTCTTCCCACATCCGGGTCAAGATGTAGTTGCAGGTGCCGTTCATGATGCCATAGACACGCGACACCGTATTACCGGTCAGCGATTCACGCATGGCCTTGATAACCGGGATACCGCCTGCGACAGCCGCTTCGAAATTGAGCAGAACGCCCTTGTCTTCGGAAATTCTGGCGAGCGCAACGCCGTGGCGCGCAAGCAGGGCCTTGTTTGCGGTTACGACATGGCGACCCGCACGCAGAGCCGCTTCCACGGAAGCTTTGGCCGGGCCATCCTCGCCGCCGATCAATTCCACAAAAACATCGATATCGGCGGATTTCGCAAGCTCCACCGGGTCATCGAACCATGCGATGCCGGAAAGATCGATACCGCGATCCCGGTTGCGATCACGGGCACTGACCGCTGTAACCGTAACAGGCTTGCCGCATTGGCGCGTGAGCATTTCGGACTTGTCACGCAGGATACGCAACACCGAAGCACCAACGGTGCCGAGGCCGGCAACGCCGATCCGTAATGCATCACTCATTATTTCGACCTTCTGTATGGAGTGGCTTATCGGGTGGGAACCACAGGCGGCGAGTTGCCGCCCGTAGCGATTTCTAAAGACTATCCGCGACGACCGTCGAGCGGAATCACATTTTGCAGGTTCTCATGCTTGGCAGAGAGAAAACGCTTGATGTTGCGCGCGGCCTGACGGATGCGATGCTCGTTCTCAACCAGCGCGATGCGCACATAATCGTCGCCATGCTCGCCGAAACCGATGCCCGGCGCGACGGCCACATCGGCCTGTTCGACCAGAAGCTTGGAGAATTCAAGCGAACCCAGCGAACGGAAGCGTTCCGGGATCGGAACCCAGGCAAACATGGTTGCGGCTGGCGGCGGAACATCCCAGCCTGCCCGACCGAAGCTTTCGACCAGCACGTCACGGCGCTGCTTATAGACATTGCGCACATAGGCGATATCCGAGCCGTCGCCATTGAGCGCCGCCGTCGCGGCAACCTGGATCGGCGTGAACGCGCCATAATCGAGATAGGATTTTACGCGCGTCAGCGCTGCAATCAGGCGTTCATTGCCGACCGCAAAGCCCATGCGCCAGCCCGGCATGGAGAATGTCTTCGACATGGAAGTGAACTCTACGGTCACGTCCATGGCGCCCGGCACTTCCAGCACCGATGGCGGCGGGTTGCCATCGAAATAGATTTCCGAGTAGGCGAGATCCGACAGGATGACGATGTCATGCTTGCGGGCAAACGCGACGACATCCTTGTAGAAATCGAGCGTCGCCACATAGGCCGTCGGATTGGACGGGAAATTGAGGATCAGCGCGATCGGCTTCGGGATGGAGTGCTTCACGCCGCGCTCCAGCGTCGGGATGAAGTTCTCGTCAGGCTTTGCCTGTACCGAACGGATCACGCCGCCCGACATGATGAAGCCGAAGGAGTGGATCGGATAGGTCGGATCCGGGCAAAGCACCACATCGCCCGGCGCGGTGATGGCCTGCGCCATATTGGCGAAACCTTCCTTGGAGCCGAGCGTGGCGACGACCTGAGTGTCCGGATTGAGCTTCACGCCAAAACGGCGCGCATAATATTGTGCCTGCGCGCGACGCAAGCCCGGAATGCCCTTGGAAGCCGAATAACGATGAGCGCGCGGGTCCTGCACGGCCTCGCAAAGCTTGTCGACGATGTTCTGCGGGGTCGGAAGATCGGGGTTGCCCATGCCTAGATCGATGATGTCGGCACCCGCCGCTCGCGCCGATGCCTTCAGACGGTTGACCTGTTCAAAGACATAAGGGGGCAGACGGCGGACTTTATGGAATTCTTCCGACATGATCCTGTTCCAGTGGAGGGTTGAACGTAATGGCGCGTATGCGCCGCAGAGGAGCTATACACCTGTTCTCGAATCGGGTCGAGACATGTTGCCGGGTCAAAGAACCCGGCTTTCGTCTTTAGAGCACATCCCGAAAAGTGTGAAACGGTTTTCGGATATGATGCGCGCCAACAACCAAGGAAGAGGGTTACTCTTCCCCGCTTTCGATCTGTTTCAGGGTAGCGTCCGTATCCTGCTGCGCCTGCTTGCGCAGTGCAGCAGCTTCGGCGGGCGTGAAACCCGCGCCGCCGGTTCTGGATGCCGCCAGACGCGCGCGGTCGGCATCAAGCTTGGTCGTAAGCTGTTGCTTTTCTTCTGCGGTGATCTGCGTGGTCGCAGCCTTCGGCATATGGCCGAATGTCGGGAAAACGCCGGTGCGGGAGGCGCCTTCCTGCGGCACGCCCTGAAACTCTTTTCCGCCCGCGCACGCCGTGAGCATCGCCGCCGCTGTTGCTGCCAGCAAAAGATTGGCGATCTGCCGCGTGCGCTTGGTCATGTTTCTGTTCCCGGTTAATGCCGCATTAGGCGCCATTGGTCACGGCGCCAGACAAAGATAAAGCAATTGGCAAGGGATAGCACCAAGTCGAGGCGTCCTGTCAACAAGTGAGTGATGCAAATCGGAAATTCGCCTTGTCCTGAAGGCCGGAACGCCACACCAACGGGCCATCAGGAAGGAAAAACCTAACCAAGAGTTACACGAAGTAATATTTTGTTATATGTGAATATTCCGGGCTAAACGCCAAGTCATTTAACACCACATGCGCATCAATAGTTGCACTCGGCGATTAAAAAACTTAAAAATTGGTAGCGAATTGCCCGACAGGTGATTTGCCCGTTACAGCGAAGTGACTGTCATCGCTCTGAAGTGACTATCATAACACGCTGATATTTCTGAATTTCTTCCCGGCACAAACAGTCGGGAGCGGTGGGGACGGCAAGCCATCAAGCATGACGTCAGCCTCGCACGGGAGAGCCGATCTCCCGAAACCAGGTGGGCCCGGATGAATTCGGGACGCCAAACTGGTCAGGGAAATCGAGCTGGAGCAGACTGTTGAAATTTGCACATTCTACACACCGGACCTCCGGCAGGTTTCTATCAGGCAGCGTGGCTTTGCTCGCGCTTCTTGTCACGTCCTGCACGTCAACCGGGACGGGCCTTGACGGCAAGCCGCTTCAGATGACCTCCGCCACCGACGGCTCCGTCATTGCGGAAACGTTGCAAAGCGCCGCGGACCAGACAACCGTCCCAGAGGCAACGCCGCCCACTTCCGCGGAAGCGAAAAAGCCGGAAGCCAAGCCCGGTGAAACAAAGCCTGCCACCGTGGCAGGGGCGACAAACGCCAATAGTAAAGAGCAGGCGAAGCCGGCCACAACTGCGGCGGCCACCGAGCAGCAGCCCACCGAGGTCGCCGCCCTCGCCCCGCAGCAGCCGAAGAGTACATCGCTTTTCGGCATGTTCGGCGGCAGCAAGCCCACAACGCCGGAATCAACTGCTCAAACCTCCGAACAACCAGCGGAAGCGGCTCCCGCCGAAACCGCGAAGAAGCCGCCGGAACCGGCCAAAGAAGAAAAGACGGCTGAGGCAGCCGAACCACAGCAGACCCCAACCGCAAAGCCTGCCGAGGCTGAAAAGCCGGTTCAGGTCGCTTCCCTGTTTGGTTCCACCAAGAGCGCCTACGCCTCACCACAGCGCCCAACGGCCTCGCAAGGCAGTATTGCCCGGCTTTTCTCCGACGAATCGACCGGCGCACGTTCCGACAGAACGGAAAGCAAGAAACTTGCCGTGGTGAAGCCGGTTTCGCCTTCCGCCAAGCACGATTACAATTATTCGCTGCCGGGTGTGCGCCCGAATGGCGGCATCGAAATCAAGCATCGCAACAGTCTCTATGACGATAGCGATATTGATGCGAATGAAGACGATGAATTTGCAAGCGTGACGCTTGCGTCAGCTCCGGGCCTTGCCCGCCTTACGCCGAACGGCTTGAAGGTGCAACGCGAAACCGTGGATGTCGCCTGCCTCAAACCGCAGCTCGTTTCCATGCTGAAAACCATGGAGCGTCATTTCCGCCGTCCAGTCATGGTGACTTCGGGCTATCGCAGCCCATCCTATAATCGCAAGGTAAACGGCGCCCGCAAATCGCTTCATATGATCTGCGCCGCAGCCGACATCCAGATCGACGGCGTTTCCAAATGGGAGATTGCCCGTTTTGCCCGCTCCATGCCGGGACGTGGCGGCGTCGGCACCTATTGCCACACGACTTCGGTTCACGTCGATGTCGGGCCGGAGCGCGACTGGAACTGGCGCTGCAAAGGCTGAGAAAAGTACCCTCACCGAACACCGGAAGCCGGATCGCACGATCCGGCTTTTTCTTTTGCCCTTATTTTTCAAGGCAGTACCAAGGTCGACCGCAGAAATTTTCCCCATTTTTGCAGTACATTCGATTTTTTTCAGAAAAGTGTTTTTTGGGGCTTGCGAGTCAGAACCTTCCTCAATATAAGCCCACTCACACCAGCAACGGGCGCCCATCGTCTAGCGGTTAGGACGCCGCCCTTTCACGGCGGAAACAGGGGTTCGATTCCCCTTGGGCGTACCATTGCTGGTTTTTCTTTTC
>UCNG01000001.1 GCA_900473915.1 Hyphomicrobiales bacterium
CTTTTGCTGGAAATGCTCTCAAAGCCGGTAGAACTTTGTTCCGACATTTGCATCGACCGGCGACGCAAATGTCGGAGACGGATCGCTGGATCAGTCGATCTTGCTGGTGGCGCGGTCGATGACGGCCTGCGGGAACTCGACGCCCATCTTCTTGGCTGCACCAAGATTGATGACGAGATCGGTACCCTTGGCGATGTCGACCGAAATGTCGCCCGGCTTTTCGCCCTTCAGAATCTTGACCACGACGGCGCCGGTCTGCTTGCCGACATCATAATAGTTGAAGCCAAGCGCAGCCACTGCGCCGCGCTTCACGGAATCCGTATCGGCGGTGAAGAGCGGCAGCTTGCTTTCCTCGGCAACGCCGACGGCGCTTTCCAGAGCCGAGACGATGGTGTTGTCGGTCGGGACATACATCGCATCCGCGCGGCCAACGAGCGCACGGGCAGCGCCCTGCACTTCAGCCGACTTGGTGGCGGCCGATTCAACGATTTCGATGCCTTCGGCGGAAGCAGCTTCCTTCAGCGCCGCCAGAAGCGACACGGAATTGGTTTCGCCGGAATTGTAAAGATAGCCGAGCTTCTTGATGTTCGGCATCACTTCCTTGATGAGCTTGATATGCTCCGCAACAGGCGACATGTCGGAAAGGCCGGTGACATTGCCGCCGGGCTTTGCCATGTCCTTGACGAGCTGCGCGCCGACCGGATCGGAAACGGCGGTGAAGACCACCGGAATATCGCGGGTGGCCGAAACGACGGCCTGTGCCGACGGCGTGGAGATCGGGACGATCACGTCCGGCGCTTCGCCGACGAACTGGCGGGCGATCTGCGCTGCGGTTGCCGGGTTGCCCTGTGCGGACTGGTAGACGAATTTCAGGTTTTCGCCTTCCTTGAAGCCTGCTTCCGCCAGCGCGTCCTTCACGCCGTCGCGGGCGGCGTCGAGGGCCGGATGTTCAACGATGGCGGTTACGGCGACGGTGACGTCTTTTGCCTGTGCCGAAGTGGCAATGGCCGTTGCGGCCAGCAAGGCCAGAAGCATAGAACGCATGAAAATCTCCCCTGTTTTGGTGCGTTGCTTATCGGCAAACACCTTTTCTCCAATAACCTCAGATTGAAGGTTTATCCGCCAGATTTGAGGCTTAATCGGCTCCGGATAGACTGTCAACGTATCCGAAGAAGGTGCGGTTGCTTCCCGCGTGAAAGCTGCAGGTTGCGAATACTGAACACTGTGTCCGTGTTTGGCGCCCTTCCAATCGTGCCCTGCGCCGCCATATTGGACGGGAACCAAATTTTTGCCCGCAATCAGGGAACATCATCATGAAGAAAATCGGCTTTCTTTCCTTCGGCCACTGGTCGCCGTCGCCGCAATCGGGAACCCGTTCGGCAAGCGATACACTTCTGCAGTCGATCGATCTGGCCGTCGCCGCCGAGGAACTGGGGGCCGATGGCGCCTATTTCCGCGTGCATCATTTTGCGCGCCAGCTCGCTTCGCCCTTTCCGCTGCTTGCAGCCATTGGCGCCAAAACCAGCAAGATCGAGATCGGCACCGCCGTCATCGACATGCGGTATGAAAATCCGCTCTATATGGTCGAGGATGCTGGTGCTGCCGACCTGATCTCCAAGGGCCGCTTGCAGCTTGGCATCAGCCGCGGCTCGCCGGAACAGGTGATCGACGGCTGGCGTTATTTCGGCTATGCGCCGGAAGAGGGCAAGACCGATGCCGATATGGGCCGCCAGCATGGCGAGGTGTTTTTCGAGGCGCTGAAGGGACAGGGCTTTGCCCAGCCCAATCCGCGCCCGATGTTTCCGAACCCTCCCGGTCTGCTGCGCCTTGAGCCGCACTCGGAAGGCCTTCGCGACCGGATCTGGTGGGGCGCTGCATCGGACGCTACGGCTGTGTGGGCGGCAAAGCTTGGCATGAACCTGCAAAGCTCGACCTTGAAGAAGGACGAGTCTGGCGAACCGCTGCACATCCAGCAGGCCAAGCAGATTCGCGCCTATCGTGAAGCCTGGAAGGAAGCCGGACATACGCGCACGCCGCGTGTCTCGGTGAGCCGCAGCATCTTCGCGCTCGTCGACGATCGCGACCGGGCCTATTTCGGCAATGGCGGCAAGGAACAGGATTCCATCGGTTATATCGAGGAAGACCTGCGGGCCGTCTTCGGGCGGTCCTATGCTGCCGAGCCTGACCGGCTGATCGAGGAGCTGGCCAAGGACGAGGCGATTGCCGAAGCCGATACGCTGCTTCTCACCGTGCCGAACCAGCTTGGCGTCGAGTACAACGCGCATGTGATCGAGTCGATCCTCAAGCATGTCGCGCCGGGTCTCGGCTGGCGGTGACGAGTTGGAAACAGGCGGCGAAACCCGCCTGTTTTCACGATATGCCGTGAACGGCCAGAAGCTTTCTCATGCGGCGAATGGCGAGTTCCGGCTGGTCCAGCACATTGGCTTGATCGGCAAGGCGGAAAATGTCGGCGTAGTGCAAGATGCCACGCGCCGACTGCATTCCGGCTGGCATGGTGAAATGGGTCTGGTGGCCGTTCAGCCAGGCGAGAAACACCACGCCCGCCTTGTAATATTGCGTCGGCGCCTCAAAGATCTTGCGCGATAGCGGCACGGTCGGCTCGATGATCGCGCGGAAGCGGGCATTGTCGCCTGCCGCGAGCGTTGCAAGCGCGCTGGATGCCTGCGGGGCGACTGCGTCGAAAATGCCAAGCAGCGCATGGCTGTGCCTGTTTCCGTCGCCTTCGATCAGCGGCGCATAGTTGAAATCATCGCCCGTGAAGCACAGCACGCCTTCCGGCAGGCGGTTGCGCAATGCGATTTCATAGCGCTCCTCCAGAAGCGAAATTTTTATGCCTTCCACCTTGCCGCGATTGGTTTCGATGATGCCAATGACGGTGTTCAGTGCTTCATCGAAATTTTCCGATCCCCAATAGCCCCTGAGCTGCGGGTCGAACATATCGCCCAGCCAGTGCAGCACGACCTTTTCACGGGCTTGCGCGAGAATCCGGCCATAGACCTTGACGTAGTCGTCCGGCGATCTGGCGATGCGGGCCAGTGCGCGGCTGGCCATCAGGATGAAACGGCCGCCGTGCTTTTCGATGAAACCGGCCTGTGTTTCATAGGCCTTGATGATGTCGTCGAGGCTTTTTGCTTTCGCCGGATCGAGGTGGTCGGTGCCGGCGCCGCTGGCGAGATCGGCGCCTGCCACCGTCCTGCTTTCCGCCAGCGAGCGGCGGATCAGTTCCTGTGCGCCTGCCCAGTTCAGCCCCATGCCGCGCTGCGACGTATCCATCGCTTCCGCGATCCTGAAACCGAGGCCCCACAGGTGATGGCGGAAAGCCATGGTCGCGTCCCAGTCGATGGCCGGATCGTTCCACGGGCGGGTATCTTTCAGCGGATCGGAAACCACATGCGCTGCCGCATAGGCGATGCGGTTGAACTGCGGCGGGTTTTTGGGGCGCGGCGTTTGTGTCCCGGTCAGCCTGTAGGCATTCAGGCTTC
This sequence comes from Hyphomicrobiales bacterium, assembly GCA_900473915.1. GTDB lineage: Bacteria > Pseudomonadota > Alphaproteobacteria > Rhizobiales > Rhizobiaceae > Brucella. The sequence continues at coordinate 3,504 of UCNG01000001.1, forward strand.
CATTGCCGTCCGGCAGGATCAGTTGATGATCGCCCATGATTGTTCCTCCGCCTCTCATGCCGTTTTTTAGTTTAGAACGTTCCAAATAGCAATTCGGTCAAAAATTGTGGCGAAAGTGTGATTTGAGCGTGTTTTGGCGCCAAACACGATTTTTCGGGAAAAAGATGCGCCGAAAGCCGGCTTGAATTGTGGCGAACTCAAGGCGCAGAACGGTTCTTCTCTCGGCTCTTGACAGTGTTGGAACGTTCCAATTAAATCGGCAGTCGAAATCGGAGCAGATCATGAGCAAGGGCAGCGTCACCGTTATCGATATTGCGCGCGAGGCTGGTGTGTCGAAATCGACCGTCTCGCTGGTGCTGCGCGACAGTCCGCTGGTTCATGCCGAAACCCGCGCCAAGGTTCAGACGGCAATCGAAAAACTCGGCTATGTCTATAACCGTTCGGCGGCCAATCTCCGTCAGGCGAAGTCGAAAATCATCGGCCTTGTGGTCAATGATCTGACCAACAGTTTCTTTGCCGAACTTGCCGTCGGTGTGGACCGTGTCATGCAGTCGGCTGGCTATGTGCAGTTTCTGGCCAATACGGCGGAAAGCGTTGACCGTCAGCGCGAGGTGATCGCCTCGATGCGCGAACACGGCATTGCCGGGCTGATTATTTCGCCAGCACGTGGAACAGACGCTAGTGATCTGAAACCATTGGCAAAAAGCGGCCTGCCGGTTGTGCAGATGGTGCGCGATGTGCCGGGTTCCGGCGTTTCCTCCATCGTTTCGGATAATCGCGGCGGTGTTGCGAAGGCGGTCGAGCATCTGGTGTCGCTGGGGCATAGGTCCATCGCCTTCATGGGCGGCTATGTGGATATAGCGGTGTTTGCCGAGCGCGTTTCGGGTTACCGCGCAGGGCTGGAGCAGGCCGGGATCGCCTTCGATGAGGCGCTGGTCTTCACCTCCGCCCCATCACGCGCGGGCGGCGTCGAGGCGGTCGAACAGATGCTGCGGCACGGCCTGAAACCGACGGCGGCAGTGTGTTTCAACGATGCGGTGGCGTTTGGTGTCTGCGATGGCTTGCGGGCCGCAAATCTGGAGCCGGGCCGGGATTTCGGCGTGGTCGGCTTTGACGATGTGATCGAGGCAAAGACCGCTGTTCCGGCACTGACGACTGTGGCTGTCGACCCGCAAGGTTTGGGAGAACGTGCGGCACAGCTTTTGCTGAAGCAGATCAATTCGGAACGGGTGGAGGCGGAGGCGCAGCGCTTGTCGGTGCGTCTTGCGGTGCGTGCGAGTTGCGGCGCGCCGCTCAGAAAACCGGAGGAGAAATTCGAATGGCAAAGTGGGGCCTTATAGGCGCAAGCACCATTGCGAAAGAATGGGTGATCGGAGCCATTCGCGCTACCGGCGGCGAAGTGATTTCGGTTTACAGCACCAATGCTGAACGCGGCGAAACCTATGCGAGCGAGAACGGCATCGCCCGCTCCGGGACAAGCCTCGAAGCGCTTTTGTCCGACCCCGAAATCGATGCCGTTTATATCTCCACCACCAATGAACTGCATCGCGATCAGGCGATTGCCGCGGCACAAGCGGGCAAGCATATCCTGTGCGAAAAGCCGCTGGCGCTGACGATTGGCGACGCGCATCAGATGCTGAAAGCCGTGCGCGAGGCGGGCGTTGTGGCAGGCACCAACCATCATTTGCGCAATGCCGCAAGCCACCGCGCCATGCGTGATGCCATTGCTGCGGGCAAGATCGGCAAGGTGCTGGGTGCCCGCGTCTTTCATGCGGTTTACCTGCCGCCGCACCTGCAAGGCTGGCGCATCGAGCGCCCCGATGCGGGCGGCGGTGTGATCCTCGACATCACCGTGCATGATGCGGATACGCTGCGTTTTGTGCTGGGTGAAAACCTGGTCGAAGCGGTCGCTTTCAGCCAGCAGGGTGGCTTAAGTGGCGAAGGGCTGGAAGACGGCGTGATGGGCGTTCTGCGTTTTCCATCCGGGGCAATTGCTCAGTTTCACGATGCCTTCACCACCAAATATGCCGAAACAGGCTTTGAGGTGCATGGCAGCGAAGGCTCGCTGATCGCGCGCAACGTCATGACGCAAAAGCCGGTCGGGAGCGTCGTCCTGCGTGACAAGAACGGCGAGCACGAATTGCCGCTCGACCACAAAAAACTCTACGAAACCGCCTTGCAGGTTTTCCACAATGCCATTGAGGGCAGGGGCCAGCCTTCGGCCACTTTGGAGGACGGCATCTGGTCGCTTGCGACCGGGCTTGCCGTCGCTGAAGCTGCCAAGACCGGCAAGGCAACCGCCGTTCATTCAGGACTTTGAGACTTATGAGCAAGCATATTTCATTTGCAGAAGCCGCTGCACTTATCCCCGACAATGCAGTGGTTTCCGTTTCGTCATCGAGCGGCCTTGGCTGCCCGGATATGATGCTGAAGGCCATTGGCGAGCGGTTCGATGCAACCGGCCATCCCCAAAACATCACCACGCTGCACCCGATCGCGGCGGGCGATATGAGCGGCATCAAGGGTGTCGATTACATCGCCAAGAAGGGGCTTCTCAAGAAGATCATTGGCGGTTCCTATCCGTCCGGGCCATCAAGCGCCGAGCCGCCGCTGATCTGGCAGATGATCACCAATAACGAGATCCCGGCCTATAATATCCCGTCCGGCATATTGTTCGACATGCACCGCGAAGCTGCCGCCAAGCGCCCCGGCGTGCTGACCAAAGTGGGGCTTGATACATTCGTCGATCCCAAGCGTCAGGGCACGGCGATGAACGACAAGGCGCGGGAGGAACCTGTCGTCAAGCATGTCAGCTTTGAGGGCGAGGACTGGCTGTTCTTCCCCAATATCGTGCCGCATGTCACCATCATCCGGGCAACGACTGCGGATGAACGCGGCAATCTCACCTATGAGCACGAGGGTGCCTATCTCGGCGGTCTGGATCAGGCGCTGGCGGCACGCAACAATGGCGGCATCGTCATTGCGCAGGTGAAGCGCATTGCCAAGGAAGGCACGCTGAAGCCGCATGATGTGCGCGTGCCGGGTGTTCTGGTTGATTATATCGTGGTCGATCCCGACCAGAAGCAGACGACGCAGACGCTCTATGATCCGGCTATTTCCGGCGAGATTTTCCGCCCGCTGGATACGTTCCGTCTGCCCGAGTTCAATATCCAGAAGGCGATTGCGCGGCGTGTGGCGCAGGAATTGCAGGCGGGAAGTGCGGTCAATCTTGGCTTTGGCATTTCCGCCAATGTGCCGCGCATTCTGCTGGAAGAGGGCCTGCATGGCGCGGTGACATGGGTGATCGAGCAGGGCGCTGTCGGCGGCGTGCCGTTGCTGGATTTCGCCTTTGGCTGCGCATCCAATGCCGACGCTTATATGCCGTCGCCCTATCAGTTCACCTATTTTCAAGGCGCTGGCTTCGACGCCTCGCTTCTGTCCTTTCTTGAGATCGGACGCGACGGTTCGGTCAATGTGTCGAAGCTTTCATTCCGTCCGCATGTGACGGCGGGCGCTGGCGGCTTTGTCGATATTACCGCGCGCGCCAGGAAGATTGTTTTCTCGGGCATGTTCAATGCCGGGGCAAAACTTTCGGTCACTAACGGCAAACTGGTGATCGAGAAGGAAGGCAAGCTGAAAAAGCTTGTCACGCAAGTCGAGCATGTCACCTTCTCCGGCCCGCGTGGCGTCCAGCAGGGGCAGGACATTACCTATGTCACCGAGCGCGCCGTGATGAAGCTGACTGCGGACGGCATCGTGCTGACCGAGATTGCGCCCGGTATCGACTTGCAGGCGCATATTCTCGATCAGGCTGAGTTTCCGCTGATTGTCTCTGACCGGCTCAAGACCATGGACGAGGCGCTGTTCCGCGAAGAGCCGATAGGACTCACGCTGCCGCAAAAGCCAGCGCGAAAGCTGGAGGCGCAGCATGGCTGACAGAATAGAAATTACCATCGAAAACCACATCGCCGTCATGACGATCAGGCGACCCGAAAAGCTCAATGCCTTCGATATCGAGCTTTTGCAGGAATTGTCTGCCGCCTGCGACCGGGTGGAGGCGGATAGCCGCGTGCGGGTCGCGATCCTGACCGGTGAAGGGAAAGCCTTTTCCGCAGGCGGCGACATCAAGGCCTGGGGTGGCATGGAGCCGCAAGAGTTTGGCCATGCCTGGGTGCGCTACGGGCATCGTGTGTTTGAGCGTCTGGCGACTTTGCGTGTGCCGCTGATCGCGGCGATGAATGGTCATGCGCTGGGCGGCGGGCTGGAACTGGCGGGTGCCGCCGATATCCGCATTGTCGAGCAGCAGGCGAAGATCGGCCTGCCGGAAACCTCGCTCGGCATGGTGCCCGGATGGTCGGGCACGCAGCGCCTTGTGCGCCGTTTCGGGGCGCAGATCGTGCGCCGCATGGTGCTGGGCGGCGAAATGTTCACGGCTGACGAAGCGCTGTCGCATGGACTGGTCGATCATGTGGTCGATACGGGCGAAGCCTTGCAGGCGGCGCAGGACTATGCGGCGCGGGTGGCAAAACGCGGACCGGCAGCGCTCGAAATTTCCAAGCTGATGCTGTCTGTCGCCAATGGCGAGGACAAAGGAACCGCTGTCGAGGCGCTGGGGTCCATCCTCGTCGCCAAGACTGGCGATCTGAAAGAAGGCGTGCGCTCGTTTGCCGAAAAGCGCGAAGCGAATTTTGAAGGAAAATGGTGATGAGCGTTATTGTGAAACCGCAGCCGTTGACCGGGCTGGAAGTCCGCGAATTCTCCATGCTGATCGATGGCAAATGGGTGGGCAGTGATAGCGGAAAGAGCATTGAGCGCGCGGCGCCCGGCCATGGCGTCACCGTCAGCCGCTATCCGGCGGGCAACAAGGCCGATGTGGAGCGCGCTGTTGCGAGCGCCCGCAAGGCTTTCGATGATGGGCGCTGGTCGTCGAAAACTGCTTCGCAGCGTTCGCTGGTGCTGCTCAAAGCCGCTGATCTGATCGAGGCGCGGGCGGAAGAGCTTGCCTATCTCGATGCGATTGAAGCCGGCAAACCAATTTCGCAGGTGCGGGGAGAAATCGGTGGCGCTGTCGATATCTGGCGCTATGCGGCAGCACTTGCACGCGACCTGCATGGCGAAAGCTACAACACGCTGGGCGATGGCACTTTGGGCGTCGTGCTGCGCGAGGCGATTGGTGTGGTGTCGATCATCACGCCGTGGAATTTCCCGTTCCTGATCGTCGGCCAAAAGCTGCCTTTCGCGCTGGCTGCCGGTTGCACCGCAGTGGTGAAGCCTTCGGAACTGACCTCCGGCTCGACATTGCTGCTCGGTGAAATTCTGGCCGAGGCAGGTGTGCCGGACGGCGTCGTCAATATCGTCACCGGAACGGGTGCCGATGTCGGCCAGCATATGAGCACGCATCCGGATGTGGACATGGTGTCGTTCACCGGCTCGACCGGCGTGGGCAAGCTGACCATGGCCAATGCGGCGCAAACGCTGAAAAAAGTGTCGCTGGAGCTTGGCGGCAAGAACCCGCAAATCCTGTTTCCGGATGCGGATATGGATGCCTTTATCGACGCGGCGGTCTTCGGCGCATGGTTCAATGCGGGCGAGTGCTGCAATGCCGGGTCGCGCCTGATCGTGCACCGGTCGATTGTCGATGAGATTGTCGGGCGCGTGGCCGATCTGTCGAAAAAGGTGATCGTTGGCGATCCGCTTGATGTCAGCACGCAGGTCGGCGCGATCATCACGCCGCAGCATCTGACAAAGGTTGGCGCCTATGTCGATCAGGCCAAAAAGGCAGGCGCTGCGATTGCCCATGGCGGCGATGTGCTGGACCTCGGCCTTGGCCAATATATGGGACCGACCATCCTTGCCGGTGTAAAGGCCGACATGGCCGTGGCGCGCGAGGAAGTGTTCGGGCCGGTTTTGTCGGTGCTGTCCTTCGATACGGTGGATGAGGCGATCTCGATTGCCAATGCGGTTGATTACGGGCTTTCGGCGGGCGTGTGGAGCCGCGATTTCGATACCTGCATGACCATCGGGCGCAAGGTGCGGGCGGGTACTGTCTGGATGAATACATTCATGGACGGCACGCCGGAACTGCCTTTCGGCGGCTATCGCCAGTCCGGTCTGGGCCGCGAATTGGGGCGTCATGCGGTGGAGGATTACACCGAAACCAAGACGCTCAATATGCATATCGGCGCGCGGACGGGCTGGTGGATGCCGCAGGCTAGGTAGGGAGTAGCGGCTTTGGGAGGACAGCCGGATATCGTCATTATCGGATCGGGTATCGGTGGCGCGACAATGGCCGCCGGTCTTGCCGCATCGGGCGCGGATATTCTTATTCTGGAGGCGGGAGAGCGCTTGGCCGACAGGCCGGAAAACCGCGACCCGCGCGCCATTTTCCAGCGCGGTTTCTTCCGCCCGCAAGAGTTCTGGCATGAGGCGGACGGCACGCCTTTCAATCCCGGCAACTATTACAATGTCGGCGGCAATTCCAAATTCTATGGCGCGGTGCTGATCCGCTATCGGCGCGAGGATTTTGAAGAGCTTGCGCATCTGGAAGGCGTGTCGCCCGCATGGCCCTTTGCCTATGAGGAACTGGAGCCGTGGTATTGCAAGGCGGAAGAGTTGTTTCAGGTGCGCGGCGAACTGGGCGACGATCCGACCGAGCCGCATCATTCAAGGCCATATCCTTATGCGGCGGTGCGCGACGAGCGTCCGATTGCCGATGTGCGGGCGCGGCTGAAAAAGGCGGGGCTGCATCCGGCTTCCTTGCCATTGGGTGTTGATATCGAGCGCTGGCTGGCAAAGGCCAAGACGCCGTGGGATGCGCATCCCAATTGCGATGACGGCAAGATGGATGCGGAAAGCTGCCCGCTTGCGCAAGCGCTTCAATATCCGAATGTCCGGCTGGAAACGTCCGCGCGTGTGACGCGGCTGGAAGCGGGGCCGGATGGAAAGACTATTGTGGCGGTGCATTATGTGAAGAATGGCGAGGCGCTGGTCCTGCGCCCGAAGCTGATTATTCTCTCAGCGGGCGCTGTGCAGTCGGCGGCGCTTCTGTTGCGTTCGGGACTGGCAAACCGTTCCGATCAGGTCGGCCGCAATTTCATGAATCATAATTCCAGTGCGGTGATCGCTTTCGATCCGCGCTATCGCAATGACAGCGTCTACCAGAAGACATTCGGTTTTAATGATTATTATCTGTCGGATGGGGCAGGCGGGCCGCCGCTCGGCAATGTGCAATTGCTGGGTCGCGTGTCGGGGGCGATCCTGAAATCCAATATGCGCCAAGTGCCCGAATGGCTTTTGAACCGCATTGCCGGGCATACAATCGATTTCTACGCCATGAGCGAAGACCTGCCATCGCCGGAAAGCCGCGTGAGCGTGGATGGCGATCGCATCGTCCTGCATTGGGTGCGCAGCAACTGGAAGGCGCATCTGATGCTGGTCGAAAAGCTCAAATCAGCGCTGCGTGCGGCGGGCTTTCCGGTGGTGCTGTCGCGGGCTTTCGACCGGCGCACGCCGTCGCATCAATGCGGCACGGTGCGTATCGGCAACGATCCGGCGACGGCACCGCTTGATCCCTGGTGCCGCGCTTATGACCATCCCAATCTCCATGTGGTCGATGCGTCGTTCCTGCCGACTTCGGCGGCAGTCAATCCGGCGCTGACCATTGCCGCGCAAGCCCTGCGCGTGGCGGACCATTTGAACCGGGAGGTGCTGGCATGAACCGTCAAAGACCTGTGGCGCTGGTGACCGGCGGGCGGCGCGGGATCGGGCTTGGCATTGCCCGCGCGCTTGCCGCCAAGGGTTTCGATCTCGCGATCACGGATCGCGAATGCGACGACGCCGTCGCGCATGAATTGCGCGGTCTTGGTGGAAAGGTGGCTTTTTTTGAAAGCGATCTCGCCGCCGTTGGAATGCATGAGAAAACCGTTTCCGCGGTGATGAAGGAATTCGGCGGCATCGATTGCCTCGTCAACAATGCAGGCATGGGTTCGGTCGAACGCGGCGATTTTCTGGGGCTGAAGCCTGAGAACTTCGACACGATCATGGATGTGAACCTGCGCGGCACGGTGTTTTTCACGCAGGCCGTGGTTAAGGCCATGCTGGCCGCAGCCGAAGTGCATTTCCCGCGCAGCATTATAACCATCAGTTCGGTTTCGTCGGTAATGACGTCGCCCGAGCGGCTTGATTACTGCATCAGCAAGGCAGGCCTCACCGCCTTCGTACAGGGGCTGGCGTTGCGTCTTGCCGAAGCGCGGATCGGCGTGTTCGAGGTGCGCCCCGGCATCATCCGCACCGATATGACGGCAAAGGTCGCCGAGCGTTATGACGGGCTGATCGAAGCCGGTCTGGTGCCGATGAAGCGCTGGGGCGAGGCGGGCGATGTCGGCGCGATCGTGGCCGGGCTTGCCGGTGGCGACTTCATCTTTGCGACCGGCTCGGCGATCCATGCCGATGGCGGCCTGTCGATTGCAAAACTGTAAGGGTAGCGCGATGGATTACGATTATATCATCGTCGGCGGCGGGCCTGCCGGTTGCGTTCTCGCCAATCGCCTGAGCGAAGATGCGTCGATAAAAGTGCTGCTACTGGAGGCGGGCGGAAGCGACTGGAATCCGCTGTTCCACATGCCTGCGGGCTTCGCCAAGATGACCAAGGGCGTTGCCAGCTGGGGTTTTGAAACCGTTCCGCAAAAGCACCTGAAAAACCGTGTGCTGCGCTATACGCAGGCGAAAGTCATCGGTGGCGGCTCCTCGATCAATGCGCAGATTTATACGCGCGGCAATGCCGCCGATTATGATCTCTGGGCCGATGAAGAAGGCTGCACCGGCTGGGGCTATCGCCATGTGCTGCCCTATTTCAAGCGCGCCGAGGACAATCAGCGCTTCAACGATGATTATCATTCCTATGGCGGACCGCTGGGCGTTTCCATGCCTTCCGCGCCATTGCCGATCTGCGATGCCTATATCCGCGCCGGGCAGGAGCTGGGCATTCCCTATAATTCCGATTTCAACGGGCGCGAGCAGGCAGGCGTCGGCTTTTACCAGCTCACCCAGCGCAACCGCCGCCGCTCCTCGGCCTCGCTTGCCTATCTCGCGCCGATCAAGGATCGTCAAAACCTGACAATCCGCATGAATGCGCAGGTAGCCAATATCGTGCTGGAGAAGACGCGCGCCACCGGTGTTGCGCTGATGAGCGGCGAGGTCTTGCGCGCAAACCGCGAGGTGATTGTCTCGTCTGGCGCTATCGGCTCACCGAAGCTCCTGCTGCAATCGGGTATCGGCCCCGCCGATCATCTGAAAAAGGTCGGCGTTGGTGTGAAACACGATCTGCCGGGGGTGGGCGAAAACATGCAGGATCATCTCGACCTGTTCGTCATCGCCGAATGCACCGGCGACCACACCTATGACGGCGTGGCAAAGCTGCACCGTACGCTTGCCGCCGGATTGCAATATATGCTGTTGCGCTCCGGCCCGGTGGCATCCAGCCTGTTTGAGACCGGTGGTTTCTGGTATGCGGACCCGGATGCCCGCTCGCCGGATATCCAGTTCCATCTGGGGCTGGGTTCGGGCATTGAAGCCGGTGTCGAGAAGCTCAAGAATGCGGGCGTGACGCTCAATTCCGCCTATCTGCATCCGCGTTCGCGCGGGACGATACGGCTTGCCTCCAGCGATCCGACAGTCGCCCCCCTGATCGATCCCAATTACTGGAGCGACCCGCATGATCGCAAAATGTCGCTCGAAGGATTGAAGATCGCCCGCGAAATCATGAGCCAGGACGCCTTGAAGCCCTATGTCATGGCCGAGCGCCTGCCGGGGCCCAAGGTCGCCAGCGATGACGAGCTGTTCGATTATGCCTGCGCCAATGCCAAGACCGACCACCATCCGGTCGGCACCTGCAAGATGGGAACCGATGCCATGGCCGTTGTCGATCTCGATCTTAAGGTGCGCGGGCTGGAGGGCCTGCGGGTCTGTGACAGTTCGATCATGCCGCGCGTTCCCTCCTGCAACACCAATGCGCCGACCATCATGATCGGCGAAAAGGGTGCGGATATTATTCGCGGCCTCGACCCGCTGCCGCCCACGGTGTTTTCATGGGAGAAAAACGAACAGAAGCAACGGGCGCGGATTTAGTCTCCGTCAACGGCTGGCTCAAAACGCAGATACCCCACCACACCCGACCCCTTTCGGTTCGGAGTGTCGGACGGGTGATTGACGCCGTCGCTGACCGGAACAGCTTTGAAATCAAACGGTGAGACGCCTTCCAGACAGGCCGCATTCACGCCGTACTGGTTCGGATTGGAGCGGCGCTGGTGGAAGGTGTAAATCCCGCATTTCGAGCAGAAATAGTGTTTCGCTATGCCGGTATTGAAGGTGTAGAGCGTCAGCGCGTCTTCGCCCTCGAGGATTTCCAGCCCGCCAAGATCAGCCGAAACCGCCACGGCCCCGCGCATCCGGCAATAGGAACAGGTGCAGCGCCGGGCCGTATGCAGGCCGTTCGATAATTTGACGCGAAAACGCACGGTGCCGCAGTGACACGCGCCGTTGGCTTCCTTGATATCGGGGTTCATTTTCTCTCCTCGCTTTTGCACGAAGGCTATTTTGTTTTTTGCCGGTTTGCCACTGCCGTCGTGACGGGAGGCCTGCACGGCATCGAAGGGCGGCTGCAACGGTTCGTCTGAATGGCTGTCAGCGCGGTAAAGCCGCAACAATCGGGGCAGGTTTTCCATCGGCGTCGAGCGGCACGATGCGCAAGCGCGTCAGGCGGTTCTTTTCCTTCTTGAGCACGGAAAAGCGTTTCCCATGGAAAGTGAACGCCTGCTTCACTTCCGGGATCGTCTGGGTCTCATGAATGACGAGACCGGCAATCGTGGTCGCTTCTTCATCCGGCAAGGACCAATCAAGCGCACGGTTGATATCGCGAATCGGCAGCGATCCGTCGACGATCACCGAGCCGTCCGGCTGCAGGCGAACGCCCTGCATGTCGATATCGTGCTCGTCAGCAATATCGCCGACGATCTCTTCCAGAATGTCCTCCAGCGTCACCAGTCCCTGCACATCGCCATATTCATCGACGACGATGGCGATATGCGCCTTGCGGCGGAGGAAGGCGTCGAGCTGGTCCTGCAATGTCGTCGTGTCGGGCACGAACCACGGCTTGCGCGCGACCTTCATGATGTCGATGCGGGTGAAATCATTGTCGACATCGTAGAGCGCGCGCAGCAGATCCTTGGTGTGGATGATGCCGACAATATTGTCGATATCGTCGCGCCAGAGCGGCATGCGCGTGTGGGGGCTCGCCAGAATATCGCGCACGATCTCTTCCGCCGCGGCATCGGCATTGACAGTGCCCATCGAGGTCCGGTGCACCATCACGTCGCTGACTTCCAGTTCCTTGAGGTCAAGGAGGCCGCCCAGCTGGTCGCGGTCTTCCTTGATGAGCGACTTGTCGCGATGCAGCACCTCCACCGCGCCGCGCAGTTCCTCCTGCGGGCTCAACATGGAACGGCCTGCCGCCAGATTGACGCCGCACAGCTTGAGGATCGTGCGCACGATCCAGTTCACGGCACTGGAAATCGGACCGAGGATCAGGACGACAAGCGACACGCCGCGCGCAACCGCCAGCGAAAAACGGTCGGGACCGGAAATCGCCCATGATTTCGGCAGCACTTCAGCGAAGATGACCAGAATGATCGTCATCGCCAGCGTGGCATAGGCGACACCCGCATCGCCGAACAGGTTCAAAAAGATGCTGGTGGCAATCGAGGAAGCCAGAATATTGGCGAGGTTGTTGCCGATCAGAAGCGCGCCGATCAGCCGGTCGCGACGGCTGATAAGGCGCTGGACAAGCCCCGCTCGCTCGTCGCCATTATGTTCGAGCGTAAGCATGCGGGCCCGTGACGCCGCGGTCAGCGCCGTTTCGGAGCCTGAGAAAAACGCCGAGAGAATGACGCAGAGCAGGATGATGCCGCACATGACCCAGAGCCCGAAAGCCATTCGCCTTGTCCTCTTATAGCAGGGCGCCAGGATGCTGACGCATCACGCCCTGAAGTTGCTCAATCGCCGCACGGGCCTACCCAAGTCTCAATCAGTTAACTTGGTGTTATTTCGTTTTCAGACGGTCTTTCAGAAATTCCAGCACGGCGGTTGGCGGCACGTCCTTTGCAATGAAGGACTGGCCAATGCCGCGCGTCAGGATGAAGGTCAGCGCGCCGCGCGCCACTTTCTTGTCCTGCGCGATATAATCCATCAGTTTTTCTGCCGGCGGTAATCCGCCCGGCACATCCGACAGCCGATAGGGCAGGCCGACGGCCTTCAGATGCGCTTCGACGCGCTCCGCATCCTCGATGCCGCAGAGGTTCATCTTGACCGAGAAGCGATGCGCCAGCGCCATGCCGATGGCGACGCCCTCGCCATGCACGAGGCGGGTTGAATCGTAGCCGGTCGCCGTTTCCAGCGCATGGCCGAACGTATGGCCGAGATTGAGAAGCGCGCGGTCGCCGGTTTCGCGCTCGTCACGCGCAACGACAGCCGCCTTGCAGCGACAGGATTCGGCGATGGCTTCTGTCCGCGCCGCGCCGCCTGAAAAAACTTCCTGCCAGTTCTTTTCCAGCCATTCGAAGAAGTCCGGACGGTCGATCAGACCATATTTCGCAACTTCGGCATAACCGGCCCGAAACTCACGCGGGCTCAGCGTATCGAGCACATCCGTATCGGCCAGCACGAGCTGCGGCTGATAGAAGACGCCGACGAGGTTCTTGCCGTGGGCGGTGTTGATGCCGGTCTTGCCGCCAACGGAGGAATCCACCTGCGACAGCAACGAGGTCGGCATCTGCACGAAATTCATGCCGCGCCGCACGATCCCGGCAACGAAGCCCGAAAGATCGCCGACCACGCCGCCGCCAAACGCCACCACCGCATCGCCGCGTTCCAGCCGCGCCGCCAGGACGGCATTGGTGACGGTTTCCAGCGTTGCAAAGGATTTGGATTTCTCGCCCGGCGCGACAATCACCGGCGTCACATCGATACCGGCCCTGACGAAGCTTTCGGTCAGGCGCTCAAGATGCGCCTTGGCGACATTCTCGTCCGTCACCACCGCCACGCGCACGCCTTTCAGACGCTTTGCCACTTCCTCGCCCGCACGGTCAACCAGTCCCTTACCGATGAGGATATCATAGGAGCGGTCGCCGAGCGACACGGGAACGGTGGTGACACCGGCGATGGAAGGCGCGTTCATGCGTAGTCTCCAATACATGCGAGGACATTATCGGTTCTGTCGGTTTGACAGCCCTTATGCCTCTAATCTTTCGAGATGATCGGCCAGAACATCGATCAGTTCGGCGGCGATCACTTCCTTCTTGTCGTCACGCGACATCAGTTCCATATCGGCCAGCGCATAGACGGGATAACGCTCGTTCATCAGCCGCTGCATGACGCCGCGCGGATCGCTGTTTTTCAAAAGCGGGCGGTTCTGACGGCGCGAGACGCGCTCCATCAGAATATCGATCTCGGCATTGAGCCAGATGGAAACGCCTGCCCGCGCAATTGCAGCGCGTGTTTCGGCATTCATATAGGCCCCGCCGCCGGTTGCCAGCACCATCGGCCCGTCTTCCAGCAGGCGCATGATGACGCGGCGTTCCAGATCGCGGAATTCGACCTCGCCATAGGCTTCAAACAGTTCGGGAATGGTCATGCGGGAAACCGCTTCGATCTCCGTATCGGCATCGCGAAACGGCAGGCCGAGCAGGCTCGCCACCTTGCGCCCGACGGTGGATTTGCCCGCGCCCATCAGCCCCACAAGCACCACGACTTTCGAACCGAGCAGATCGCGGATCTGCGCCGCTTTCTCATGTAGATTGTTTTGTTTTGCCGTACTGCTCATTGACCTCGTCCATTTGTTCCGGTTCCACATGAAAAACGGGGCGACGTCAATTGCTTTGATTGGTTTTCGCGATGCGGAGGACCGGAAGCAGGGCTTTTTTTGCCCGCTCTTTCGTCACCATCCTCGCTTTCGTCCGCCCTCCTTGCTTTCGTCTCAATGCCACAGCATAAAAGATGCATGCCCACGCTGACGCGCCTCGTCACCTTTCTCGCCCTTGCCGCCGCCATCATCTATGGCGCGATGTATGCGCTTGCCAATTTCGTGGAGCCCGACACGCGCGAGATCACCGTCGAAATTCCGTCCTCGAAACTGAAGCCGGTCACGATCGCGCGCCCCACGGCCGAGCCTGCCCCGGCGGAAACCGCCGGCACGGACACCCAATCGCCACAGACACCGCAGGAGTGACGATGCGCGCATCGCTGGCGATCGAGAATTTTCTGGAAATGATGAGCGCCGAACGCGGAGCGGCGGAAAACACGCTTGAATCCTACCGGCGCGATCTGGAAGCGGTGGCGGAAGTGCTGGCAGCCCGCGGCGTCAATCTCACCGAGGCCGGGCCGGACCATATCCGCAGCGCCATCGATGCCATGGCGACGGAAGGCTTTGCCGCCACCTCGCAGGCCCGGCGCCTGTCGGCGCTGCGCCAGTTCTTCCGCTTTCTCTATTCGGAAGGCTATCGGCAGGACGACCCGACCGGCACCGTCGATGCGCCCAAAAAGCAAAAGCCGCTGCCGAAGATCATGAGCGTCGAAAACGTCACCCGGCTTCTCGACCGGGCAGTGCTTGAAGCCGATGAGCCCGGCGAACCGACTGATCGCATCAAGGCGCTGCGCCTTCATGCGCTTCTCGAAACGCTTTATGCCACTGGGCTTCGCGTCTCGGAACTTGTGGGCCTGCCCGTCACCGTCGCGCGCACTGACCATCGTTTTCTGCTGGTGCGCGGCAAGGGATCCAAGGAACGCATGGTTCCGCTTTCACCCAAGGCGCGCGAAGCCTTGCAACGTTTTCTCACCTTGCGGGATTCCTTGCCCGGCGCCGACGATAATCCATGGCTGTTTCCGGCTTTTTCGGAAAGCGGCCATCTGGCGCGCCAGGTTTTTGCCCGCGAATTGAAGGGGCTTGCGGCACGAGCGGGCTTGTCGGCAGCCGCCATCTCGCCGCACGTGCTTCGTCACGCCTTTGCCAGCCATCTTTTGCAGAACGGGGCGGACCTGCGCACCGTGCAGCAATTGCTCGGCCATGCCGACATTTCCACAACGCAAATCTACACGCATGTGCTGGAGGAAAGACTGCATAAGCTTGTCAGCGAGCATCATCCGCTTGCCGATTAGCTTCTGTCCGGTTATGAGAAAACCGAAAATTTGCAAGATGAGCCCGCAGTGAATATGTAAGGCGCCGTAAAACAGCCTTTTTCAGGCTCGCAATAGCGCTACTCCCTTTGGAAAAAGCACGAACAGTCAGGCCCGATGTACAACTATCTCGATTTTGAAAAACCCGTCGCCGACCTCGAAGGCCAGATTCTTGAGCTGAAGAAGCTCGCGCAGGAACAGGGCAGCGTCGAGATGAGCGACGAGATTCGTCGCCTCGAGAAGCGTTCGGCCGATGCGCTGAAGGACATCTACCGCAAGCTGACCCCATGGCAGAAGGCGCAGATCGCCCGCCATCCGGACCGTCCGCACTGCCTGGAATATATCGACCGGCTGTTCACCGAATTCACCCCGCTTGCCGGTGACCGCAAATTCGCCAATGACGAAGCCATCCAGGCCGGTTTCGGTCGCTTCAACGGCCAGGCCGTCGCGATCATCGGACAGGAAAAGGGTTCCGACACCAAGACGCGCCTCAGGCACAATTTCGGCTCGGCTCGCCCGGAAGGCTATCGCAAGGCCGTCCGCATCATGGAAATGGCCGACCGCTTCCAGCTGCCGCTCATCACCTTTGTCGACACGGCAGGCGCCTATCCCGGCGTCAGCGCCGAGGAACGCGGACAGGCGGAAGCCATCGCCCGCTCGACGGCGGAATGCCTCAAGCTGCGCGTTCCGGTCATCTCGATCATCATCGGTGAAGGCGGCTCCGGCGGCGCGATTGCAATCGCGGTGGCGAACCGCGTCTATATGCTTGAGCATTCGATCTATTCGGTGATCTCGCCCGAGGGTGCGGCCTCGATCCTCTGGCATGATTCGACCCGCGCCAAGGATGCCGCCTCCAACATGCGCATCACCGCGCAGGACCTGTTCGACCTCAAGGTCATCGACGGCATCATTCCCGAACCCATGGGCGGCGCGCATCGCGGCAAGGAAGCCGTCATCGATGCGGCTGGCGACATCATCACCGCATCGCTGCGTTCGATGAAGGATGTCGACGGCGAAACGCTGAAGCAGGAACGCCGCCAGAAGTTCCTCGCAATCGGCCGCAACCTCTGATTTTCATCATCACTTGATTGATATTGCATCCGGGAAGCCTTGCGCTTCCCGGATTTGCATCATGCTGCAAATTCGGCCATATTGCCGACGCGCTGGATTTTAGCTATCTGAGCAAGAATTCATAAACGATACCGTAAGGTTTCGTTTATAGGATTGGACCTTCAGGAAATTGACTTTTGCTCATAAAGTCTCTGGCGTAGCTCTAACAGACTTGATGCGACATGAAGATCAGAACCGCAATTCTAGCCTCCGTAATGGCAACCGCGCTCCTCGCGGGCTGTCAGGGTTCGTCCGTATCCGATCTGAGCCTCAGGGCTGAAAAACCGCTTCCCGAAAAGGTTGTTGCGAAGATGAAGGCGAAGGGCATGACCCGCACGTCGCCGATCATGGTGCGCATCTTCAAGGAAGAAGGCACTCTCGAGGTCTGGAAGCAGAAGAACAACGGCAAATACGACCAGATTGCATCCTATGAAATCTGCAAATGGTCGGGCAAGCTCGGGCCGAAATATATCGAGGGCGACCGTCAGGCGCCGGAAGGTTTCTACACCGTCCGCCCCGCGCAGATGAATCCGAATTCGAACTATTATCTGTCGTTCAACATCGGCTTTCCCAACGCCTATGACCGCGCCAATGGCCGCACCGGTCAGCACCTGATGGTGCATGGCGCATGTTCGTCATCGGGCTGCTATTCGATGACCGACGAACAGGTCGCCGAGATTTACGCCTTTGGTCGCGACGCCTTCAAGGGCGGCCAGCGCGATTTCCAGATTCAGGCATTCCCGTTCCGCATGACCGCCGCCAACATGGCGCGCTACAAGAACGACCCGAATTATTCCTTCTGGAAGATGCTGAAGCAGGGTTACGACGCGTTTGAGACCACCAAGGTCCCGCCGAAGGTCGATGTCTGCGAGAAGCGCTACGTCTTCAACGTATCGACGCCGGATGGCCAGCCGCTGTCCCCGACGGATGCCTGCCCGCCCTCTGCTGGCGGCGAGGCCATGTCCTATGCGTCGTATGAAAAGACCTTCCAGTCGGCATTCAGCGCCAGCCAGAAGGCACCGGCGCCGTCCATTCAGGGCATTGCCGAGGCCAAGCTCGTCTCCGCCTGGAGTGCAGCGCGTGCGCGCGGCGAAAAGGTGACGCGCGAGCCGCCGTCGCTTTCGCCTTCTTCCGCTGAAAAGGCGGGCGCGCCGGACATTCGCCCGGCAACGCCGTCCGTACAGCCGACAGCCATTGCCGCGACGCCGCAGCCGGTGGCCGTCCCTGCAACACAGTCCGCAGCCATGCCCGCAGCCGTGCCCGCACCGCAGCCGAACCCGGCAGCGTCTGCACAGGCCGCTGCTACGCAAGTCTCGCCCCAGGTCTCTTCCCAAGTCTCTTCAATGACGACCGCCAGCACGGTGGCGCAGAATGCCGAACAGCCGACACCTGTCGCAGCCGCCGAACCGAAGAAGCCGTGGTGGAAGATCATCGGGAACTGACCACTTTGCAGGATGACGTTCCTGTTTACGACCTGAGGGGGCTTAAATGCCCCCTTCCGGTTTTGAAAACCCGCAATCGTCTGGAAAAAATGCCAAGCGGCGCGCTTCTCTGGGTAGAGGCGACCGATCCGCTGTCAGGCATCGACGTTCCGCATTTCTGCACGCAGGAAGGCCACGCCCTCATCGCGCAGCAGCGAGAAGGCACGCTGCAACGCTTTCTCATTCGCAAGAAGTAAGTATCAGTTCCGGGGCGAGAAACCGGGAATAGCCAGCGGGTTTTCGGTCAGCGCGGCCCGGTCCGGCCTGTCCAGCGCCGGACGTCCCAAAAACGCATCGAAAAGCTCGCGCACATAGGTTTCCGGCAGATCCTTCACGATCATCACCAGAAGCGTCTCATGCTTGTCCTGCGGCCAGTGCGGCAGGCGCGCGGGCGGATGGAAAATCTTCTGCACGCCGTGGATGACCACCGGACGGTCCGGGTCTTCGGCAATCTGCACAATGCCCTTCACCCGCAACAGCTTCTCGCCATGCGTCGAACGCAGAAGATCGAGGAACATGTCGAAGGTCGAGAGCGGGATCGGCGCGTCGTGACGCAGCGAGAAAGAGCGGATGGCATCGTCATGGTGATGATGATGCGCATGACCGTGATGGTGGCCCTGATGGTGATCATGGTGATGATGGTCGTCGTCGCAATCCGGCCCGCACACATGGTCATGACCATGATGCTCGTCCTCATAGGCTTCCGCCCTCAGCCAGCGCTGCACATCCGCCGATTTTGTTTCCGGGTTATATAGCCCGCATTCGAAAAGCGCGGCATAGCCCGTGCGCTGTTCACCGGCTTCCAGAATATCCGCGCCAGGGTTGAGCGCATGGAGACGCGCCTGCAACGCCGCCAGCCCTGCCTGTGCTTCCGGCAGATCGGTCTTGGTCAGCACGATGCGGTCGGCCATTGCCGCCTGCTTGACGGCTTCCTCGTGATTGTCGAGTGTCGGCATGCCGTTGACGGCGTCCACCGTCGCCAGAACCCCGTCGAGCCTGAAAGCCTGCATGAGCACCGGATGGCCCATGATCGAATGCAGCACCGGCGCCGGGTCGGCAAGGCCGGTGGTTTCGATGATGACGCGCTTCAGCGCCTTGATGCGCCCGGTCTGCAGCCGGTCGATCAGATCGGCCAGCGTATCCACCAGCTCGCCGCGCACCGTGCAGCACAGGCAGCCGTCGGCAAGCTCGATCACGCCCTCGCTCGCCTGCTCGACCAGCAGATGATCGATGCTGACCTCGCCGAACTCATTGATGATGACCGCCGTGTCGCTCAGCGCCGGGTCTTTCAGAAGCCGGTTGAGAAGCGTCGTCTTGCCTGAGCCGAGAAAGCCGGTCAGCACGGAAACGGGAATGGGATTTCGCATGTCAGTTGATGGCCGTTGTCACGCCAGCCGCCCGCTGCGGACGCGGCATTGGCACCGGAATCTGCGAAATGTCGAGCTGGCTTGGCCGGGTGATCGGCCCCGGCTCGGACACCAGACCCACGCGGACCGGAACCGGATCGCGATCCATCGCGTGAATATAGGGCGAATTGATCTTCAGCTTGCCTTCGACATCGCGGCCATCCCAGCGGTCGGCCATGGCTTGCTGGCTGCAGATCGCCTTGCGCATATCGGTGGCCTGGTTGAGATTGCCGCCCGCCGTCGGACGCAGCGTCGCCAGCGTCATGCCCCTGGCACTGGCACTGACATTGGCACTGGCGCGGAAAGCATCGGTCATCAGCTGCGCGGCCTGAACCGCGCGCGCTTCCTGCCGGTCCGCGCCCAGAACGATTGCCAGCACGGTGCGGCCATTGCGGGTGGCGGAGCTTGCGAGGTTGAAGCCGGATGCGCAGACGAAGCCGGTCTTCATGCCATCTGCGCCGTCATAACGGCCAAGCAGAATGTTGTAATTGGCCTGCACTTTCTTGCCTGCGCCCGGATCGATCGCCTCGGTCGCGAAATAATGTGCATATTGCGGAAACTCGCGGCGCAATTGCACGCCCAGAACCGCAAGATCGCGCGCCGTCGTGTAATTCTGGGGATCGTGCAGCCCGTTCGGATTGGCGAAATGCGAGCCGACCATGCCAATGCGCTGCGCTTCCGCATTCATGCGCTGCACGAAGGCGGATTCCGTCCCGCCCACGGCTTCGGCGACGGCAACTGCAACGTCATTGGCCGATTTCACCAGCATGATCTTCAGCGCCGTATCGAGCGTCATGACCGATCCGGGCTTGTAACCCATCTTGCTCGGCGGTTCCTTGGCGGCATTGACCGTCATGCGCACCGGCGATTCCAGCGTCATCTGGCCCGACTGAAGCGCGCGGAATGCCACATAGGCCGTCATCATCTTCGTCAGGGAGGCGGGATACCAGCGCTGGAACGCATCCTGCTGCCCATAGACCTTGCCGGTTGCCACATCCACGGCAATCGAGGGATTGGCCGCAGCAGACGCCAATGCGACAGCGGACAGGCCCGCAGCTGCCAACCAGATTTTCAGTGATTTCGACATCATTCCGTAGTTCCAATCGAAACGGCTTGCGACTTCCGCGAATTCGAATTGCGTTATAGGGCATTTCCAGCAAAAGTGCGAAGCGGTTTTGCGTCGGATAATGCGTAAAAACAAAGAGATAGAGCTGTTTCAATTGCTCTCAAATCAATTGGAACCGCCCTAATTGGAGATTAACGATTTCTTTATCTATGCCATGTGGCGATGAAAAGGCAAACAGGGATTGCCCGCTTTCACCGAAACGTCATATCCTGTTTGCTTCAAATCATGCCCAATCCGGGGAGCCCTCAGAAAATGCCAGTGTTGAATCGTGCCGTTGAAACACAAGCGGAAATTGCTGCATGGCGGCGAAAACTGCACCAGAATCCCGAACTTCTCTATGACGTGCACGAGACTGCGAAATTCGTCGAAGACAAGCTGAAATCCTTCGGTTGCGATCATGTGGAAACCGGCGTCGGACGCACCGGCGTGGTTGGCATCATCAAGGGACGGCACGGCGATGGCCCGGCAATCGGCCTGCGCGCCGACATGGATGCCCTGCCCATTACAGAGACGAGCGGCGTCGAATGGGCCTCGCAAAATCCGGGTAAGGCGCATTCCTGTGGCCATGACGGGCACACATCCATGCTGCTGGGTGCGGCGCAATATCTTGCTGAGACCCGCAATTTTCGCGGTTCGGTCGCCCTTCTGTTCCAGCCAGCCGAAGAAGGCGGCGCGGGCGGCCTCGCCATGGTCGAGGACGGCGTGATGGACCGCCATAACATCACGGAAGTCTACGGCGTTCACAATATGCCGGGCCTGCCGGTCGGCCAGTTCGCGATGCGAAAAGGCCCGATCATGGCGGCGACCGATGAGTTCGACCTTTTCATTTCGGGACGCGGCGGCCATGCGGCACAGCCGCACCGCACCATCGATCCGATCCTTGCCGGTTCGCAATTGATGATTGCCCTTCAGGGCATTGTCTCGCGCAACACCGATCCGCTCGATTCGCTCGTGATCTCGGTCACGAAGTTCATTGCGGGCGAGGCCTATAATGTGATCCCGGAAAAGGCGACGCTGTCGGGCACGGTGCGCACCTTGAAGAAGGAAACGCGCGCCTTTGCCGAACGCCGCATCCGCGAGGCTGCTGCCGGTATCGCCGCTGCCACCGGCGCGGAGATCACGGTGCGCTACAAGAACAATTACCCGGTCACCTTCAACCACGATGCGCAGACGGAGTTTGCCGCCCGCGTCGCAGGCTCGGTTGCGGGCGAGGGCAAGGTGGACGAGAATATCGAGCCGATGATGGCGGCGGAAGATTTTTCCTACATGCTGGAAGCGCGCCCCGGTGCCTACATCTTCCTCGGCAATGGCGACACGCCCGGCCTTCACCACCCGGCCTATGATTTCAACGACGATGCCATTCCATATGGCGTGAGCTATTTCGTGGCTCTGGCAGAAACAGCGCTTGCCGCCTGAAACTGAATAAATCCGCCTGCCCCGCTTTTTGCGGGGTTGGCGACCGAGATGAAAAACAGTATGTGTCTGAAAGCATTCGCAATGCCGGAATCACCGGCAAATGCGCATCGGCTGGTCCCGTAGCTCAGTAGGATAGAGCGACAGATTCCTAATCTGTAGGTCACAGGTTCGATTCCTGTCGGGATCACCAACGAAGCCACTGAAATCATTGGATAAATCGAGTTGGCGAAACTCCTCTGCATGTTGCAGGTTTTCGCGCTTTCCATTTATGCAGCTGGCAGGCTTCTACAAAACAAGCTGTTCGGTAACATTCTTATCGTCAAATGATATGCGGGTCTTTTCAAAAGACCTGTCCGGTATAGTCTTGCAATTTCAGACCGGGACATGCGCCCCGGAGAGATAGCGACCGGAGCAGAATCAGGTGCAAGAAAGTAATATAAGATTTGTCTAATAAGTATTCGCATGAAATTGTACACAATATAAGATATTTCGTTTGAAATTATCATGCAGTTTATGTATTATTGGAAATGTACTGATGGCGCTGCGTATATAAGCGCACGTTATATTTTATTATAGTTAGCTTATGTTCCGATACGAAAACTGCGGAGAAGCTTTCATATCGCATGCTTTATAATGAGAGAAATACAGCGTTATCTATTCGTGCTGACATTGGATGCTATTCTGGAATTTCTTTTCTCCGCGAAGTTCGGTCGATCTTGATCGCGTGGCATTGAACAAATGGCATTGGACACATCGCAAAGACGTCCGAAAGGGCGCTTTGCGTGTTTTGGCTATGTCTTGCAAGTGCTGCTGATGCGATCCGGCCATGCGCCGTTGCCCCGACCGAGATGACGGGCAGGGCTTGCCGACAGGCACTGCGAAAATTATTCAGCGCCGCGTTGCTTCGCCGGGGGCGGAGGGTTCAAGCGCCAGCGCGTGTACGCCGCTTTCGAGCTCTTCCTTCAACAATGCATTGATGGCGCGGTGGCGCTCGATGCGGCTCATTCCGGCAAAGGCTTCGGCGACGATGCGGATGCGGAAATGCGTTTCGCCGGTGCCGTCATAGACCTCGTGGTGGCCGCGCTCTTCATGGTGATGCCCCGCGTGGAGATGGCTTTCATTGATGACTTCAAGCCGTTCAGGAGCAAAAGCCGTGATCAGTTTCGCTTCCATCGCGCTTTGTTTGCTATTGTGAATGGACATTTGGACCACTTCTCCCCATATAGACGCTGTGCCTCATATAACGCTGCTTCGGCGGCAAAAGGTGGGGCAAATCCGCACAGGAAAGCAAACTGCTCCCCAATTTCGCCCAGTTGAAATGGCCAAAAGCCAGACCGGACGAAATGTCAATTCTTGTTCAGCAACTCATAATCCGCATAATTCGATTCGATGACAACGAACTCAAAATTTTTCGACAGTATCCGCATCAAGCCCAAGAAGACCGCAGAGGCGAAGGCTTCGGGGCCTTGCTGCCAGTGGGACGGCTGCGACAAGCCGGGCACGCATCGCGCGCCTGTCGGCCGCATGCGTGAAGGTGAATATTTCCGCTTCTGCGTTGATCATGTGCGGGAATATAACAAGAATTTCAATTACTTCTCGGGGCTTTCCGATGGCGACATCGCGAAATTCCAGAAGGATGCGATCACCGGCCATCGCCCGACCTGGTCGACGACGGCCAATTCAACGGCCAAGGCGCGCACGTCGCCGGACATGGCGAAGATGCGGTCGGGATCGGCTTCCTACCACAATCGCATCCGCGACCCTTTCAATCTTTTCAAGGAAGCGAAGGGGCATGCGCCGGGCCAGAAAGCGCAGCGCAAGCCGCGCACGCTGGAGATCAAGGCGCTCGCCACACTCGGTCTTGAACCAAATTCGACTGGCGATAAGATCAAGGCGCGCTATAAAGAGCTGGTAAAGCAGCACCACCCGGATGCGAATGGTGGTGATCGCGGATCGGAAGAAAGATTTCGCGATGTTATTCAGGCTTATCAATTGCTCAAGCAGGCAGGTTTTTGCTAAAGCCTGTTTGGGCTTGACAGGTCGGCTATGGAGCTGTCCCCGATGGCTCCGACGGACATTCTTCTGCCGCGCTGACGCGTGGATGCAAGCACGGATGCCCGCAACGAATTACGGAAGGGGCATACCGTCCGGCTCGCCGGAAAAACATGCCCGCGGATGAAAGTTGCCGGTCGGCAGCTTGCCGGTATCAATTCGCGGCCGGTCGCTGCCTGCCGCTCTGGAGGCATGATGAACAAGGTTGAGCGGGATATAGCCAATTTGCCGGATACGACGGTTTCGGTGCGTGACGTGTTCGGGATTGATTCCGACATGACGGTACCAGCCTATGCGGCGGGCGATTCCTATGTACCGGAACGCGATCCGGATTATCTTTTCGACCGTCAGACGACGCTCGCGATCCTTGCAGGCTTTGCATATAACCGTCGCGTGATGGTTTCCGGCTATCACGGCACCGGCAAGTCGACCCATATCGAACAGGTTGCCGCCCGCCTCAACTGGCCTTGCGTTCGCGTCAACCTCGACAGCCATGTCAGCCGTATCGATCTCGTCGGCAAGGACGCCATCGTGGTCAAGGACGGCATGCAGGTCACTGAATTCAAGGACGGCATTCTGCCCTGGGCCTATCAGCACAATGTGGCGCTGGTGTTCGACGAATATGATGCCGGTCGCCCGGATGTGATGTTCGTCATCCAGCGCGTGCTGGAAACCTCGGGCCGCCTGACGCTTCTCGATCAGAGCCGCGTCATTCATCCGCACCCGGCTTTCCGTCTGTTCGCGACCGCCAACACCGTTGGCCTCGGCGACACGACCGGCCTTTATCACGGCACCCAGCAGATCAATCAGGCGCAGATGGACCGCTGGTCCATCGTGACGACGCTGAACTATCTGCCGCACGACAACGAAGTGGCCATCGTTCTGGCCAAGGCCAAGCATTATCAGAATGCCGAAGGCCGCGAGACCGTGAACAAGATGGTGCGCGTGGCCGACATGACCCGCCAGGCGTTCATCAATGGCGATCTTTCGACCGTCATGAGCCCGCGTACCGTCATTACCTGGGCTGAAAATGCTGCCATTTTCGGCAATGATATCGGCTTTGCCTTCCGCCTGACCTTCCTCAACAAGTGCGATGAGCTGGAACGCGCCACGGTGGCTGAATTCTATCAGCGCGCTTTCGGCGTGGAACTGCCGGAATCGGCAGCCAATATCGTTCTCGCTTGATGCGGAAGAAGCCTGCCGCCTGATCATGTCCGGCGGCAGCGCACTGTCTGATGCGGGGGCGATAGGTTTCGCCCTTGCTTGAAAGCGAAGTCAGGATGGGCATATGTCGGGCCAGAAATCAGCAATAGGCGATAATTCGCGCGAGCGGAAACCGGGGCCGGTGGATTCCGAACCGTTCAAGCGTGCTCTAACGGCTTGCGTCCGCGCCATTTCCGGCGAGCATGAGCTGGAAGTGGCGTTTACCAATGATCGCCCGGCCTTGAGCGCCAATCGCGCCCGCCTTCCCGACCTGCCGAAGCGTCCGACCGAGCATGATATCGCCGTCACGCGCGGCCTTGGCGATTCCATGGCGCTGCGCCAGGCGCGCCACAATCCGCGCATTCACGCCAGCCTTGCCCCGGAAGGCAAGCAGGCGCGTGCGATCTACGACGCGGTCGAGCAGGCGCGTGTCGAAGCCATCGGCGCCCGCGCCATGGCAGGCATGGCGGACAACCTCTCCACCATGCTGGCCGACAAATATTCGAAAGCCAATTTCTCTGCCGTCACCGCCAAGGAGGACGCGCCGCTTGAGGAAGCCGTGTCGCTTCTGCTGCGTGAAAAGCTGACCGGACGAGCCGCGCCTGCGGAAGCCGGTCAGGTGCTGGAACTGTGGCGCGACTGGATCGAGCAGAAAGCCGCCGCCGACATTGCGCGGCTTGGCGACAATCTCGAAGACCAGCAGGCTTTTGCGCGCACGGTGCGCGACATGCTGGCCTCTATGGACATGGCGGAAGAGCTGTCGCAGGAAGAGCCGAGCGACGAGGAAGAGCAGAACGACGAGCAGACGCCGGATTCCGACGAGAACGAGGAAGGCGGCGACGAGAGCCAGGAAGGTTCCGATTCCGCTGAAAGCGAGGAACCCGACGATTCGAGCGACGAGGGCGAGCAGGGCGAAATGGATGCCGCCGATGCTTCCGCCGACGACATGGACGACAGCGAGGATATCGACGCGGAAACGCCGGGCGATACGCGCCGCCCGAACCAGCCTTTCGCGAATTTTGCCGAGCATGTCGACTACAAGGTCTTCACGCGCGAGTTCGACGAGGAGGTCGAGGCGTCCGATCTTTGCGATGAGGCGGAACTCGACCGCCTGCGCGGCTTCCTCGACAAGCAGCTTGCCAATCTGCAAGGCGTGGTGGGGCGTCTCGCCAACCGCTTGCAGCGCCGCCTGATGGCGCAGCAGAACCGCTCGTGGGATTTCGATCTGGAAGAGGGCTATCTCGATTCGGCGCGTCTGGTGCGCATCGTCATCGATCCGACGCAGCCGCTTTCCTACAAGCAGGAGCGCGATACGGATTTTCGCGATACGGTCGTGACGCTGGTGCTGGACAATTCCGGCTCCATGCGCGGCCGCCCGATCACGGTCGCCGCGACGTGCGCCGATATTCTTGCCCGCACGCTGGAACGCTGCGGCGTGAAGGTGGAAATCCTGGGCTTCACCACCAAGGCGTGGAAGGGTGGCCAGTCGCGCGAAGCATGGCTTGGACGCGGCAAGCCTGCCAATCCGGGCCGCCTCAACGATCTGCGCCATATCGTCTACAAGAGCGCCGATGCGCCCTGGCGGCGTTCCCGACGCAATCTGGGCCTGATGATGCGCGAAGGGCTGCTGAAGGAAAACATCGATGGCGAGGCGCTGATCTGGGCGCATCAGCGTCTGCTGGGCCGGCCCGAGCAGCGCAAGATCCTGATGATGATTTCGGATGGCGCGCCGGTCGACGATTCGACGCTTTCCGTCAATCCCGGCAACTATCTGGAGCGGCACCTGCGCGCCGTGATCGAGGAAATCGAGACGCGTTCGCCGGTGGAACTGATCGCCATCGGCATCGGCCATGACGTCACGCGCTATTATCAGCGCGCCGTCACCATCGTCGATGCGGAAGAACTGGCTGGCGCCATGACCGAGCAGCTTGCTTCGCTGTTCGAAGAGCAGGGTGCTGCGGCCTCCGGCAAGGGCAAGCGCCGGGCTGGTAGACGATAGAGCGCCGCGCGTCCTTACGGACGCGCAAAGGTCGCTCTAACCTATTGAATCTAGGAATAAAAGGGGCCAGCGGGCCCCTTTCTTATGGCTTCTCTGCTGTAATCCGATTGGGCGCGTAAAGCGTCGGGGCGAAGACTGCAAGGATTGCCCCATAGGGAATCAGCATCAGCGTTCCCATGATGACCTTCACGAAGAAGTCGCCGAAGGCGAGCGACGCCCAGAGCGGCACGCCGAGGCCGAGAAAGGATGCCGGTTCGGCCAGCGACGAATCGGGCATTCCGGTCAGCCTGTCGATCCAGGCGAAACCAGCCGCGAAGGCAATCGAGAAGAACAGGATCGTATCGAGCACCGAGCCGAACATGGCGGCGGCAAAGGGGGCCTTCCACCAGGTCTTGCGGCGCAGGCGGTCGAAGACGGTAATATCCATCAGCTGTGCGAAGAGGAAAGCGGAGCCTGAGGCAATCGCGATGCGCGGGGTTGCCAGCCAGATCGACATCGCGACGCCCAGTACGAAACCGGCATAGACCACTTTACGCGCCGCGGCAGGGCCGAAGCGGCGATTCGTCAGGTCATTGACCAGAAAGGCGACGGGATAGGTGAAGGCACCGTAGGTCAGCACTTCACCGAGGCCGAAATGCTGGAACGGATATTGGACAAGTATGTTCGACGCGGCAACTGCCACGCACATGGCCAGTATCGCAGGCATAAGCCGGGAATAAGAAGGTGTCTCGATTGACATTTTTTTATCCTGGGTGATGGAACCAGCAAAAAAGGCCGACAGAAGCCGGCCTTTTTTGTCAAATCATTTGGCCGAAAGCTTAGGCAGCAGCTGCTTCAGCCTGCTTCTTGGCGATCTGGCGCTTCAGCAGGCGAGCGCGCTGCGAGAGTTCCTTGTCGTCAGACTTGACGAGGAACGCATCGAGACCGCCGCGATGCTCAACCGAACGCAGGGCGTTGGCGGAGACGCGCAGACGATAGCTCTGGCCGAGCGTTTCGGAGATCAGCGTAACATTGCAGAGGTTCGGCAGAAAGCGGCGACGCGTCTTGTTGTTCGCGTGGCTGACATTGTTGCCGTACTGGACCGACTTGCCGGTCAATTCACAAGCGCGGGACATTTTGGTCTCACCTTCAATTACGTTCTTTTCAGGCCCCGACCCGAATGTCCGAATTCAAGCAATCAACGCAGTTTGATGCTGCTGGCGCGCGATCTCGGACAGGCGGCCTATTGGGAAAGTCGCGTTTCTATAGTGACAGCAGCCGTTGCAGTCAAGTGAGATTCCGTATCCATCGCGCAAAGACGCGGATTTCCGGCTTTCGCCGGGTCTTCACGAAAGCTTGCGATCATAACTTCGCCGGTTTTGCCTGTTGCACAGATACTGTATCGAAGAATCCCACGCAACTTTTCGGCGTTCCAATGTGGTTGAAAACCGATATTGGAAAAGCTGGCGGAAGGAATGTCGAACATGATCGAAACGTCGCATGCGTTGAAAACTGCTCGAAACCGTCTGGCGCGTTGCATCGTCCCGGCCCTTGCGGGACTCGTGATTGCCGGGTCGGCGATTGCGAGTGGACCAGCCAGGGCCGACGATCTCTACCGGACCGAGTATGATATTTCCATTTTCGGGCTTTCGATCGCGCGTTCTGCCATAGAAACCAGTGTCAGTGGCGCGAATTACAACCTCAATGGCCGTTTTTTGACGTCCGGCCTCGCCCGCGTATTCGACGATACGGACGGCACGGTGCATGTCACCGGCAGCGCCGTCGGCGGCAAGGTCGTGCCAAAAAGCTTCGATCTGGCCTATAAGCATGGCCGCAAGAACAAGAGCACCACGATCCGCTTCGCCGATGGCAATGTGGTCTCGGCTGAAAACCAGCCTCCGGTGAAAAAGCGCGATCCCTGGGTAGAAACATCGCCGCAGGATCTGGTGAATGTCAGCGACCCGCTAAGCGCGCTCATGATACCGGCAAAGAATGGCCGCGCAGTCTGTGATCGTTCGCTCAGTGTGTTCGACGGTCAGACACGGGCGGAGATCAGGCTTTCCTTCAACGGCACCGAATCGTTCACGACCGATGGCTTCACCGGCGAATCGGTCATCTGTTCGGCGAAATTCATTCCGATTTCCGGTTATCAGAAGGGCAAGAAGGCCATCGATTACCTCAGCAATCGCAGCCGGATGACCATTTCCTTCGCCTCGCTTGGCAATTCCGGCATCTATGCGCCCGTGGTGGCGCGGATCGGCACGCAGATCGGCACGCTCAAGATCCAGGCTACCCGCTTTTCCAAGGTGAACTGACGGTCTGGGCCCGTTCGCGGTTCAGTGCGCGTGATGCGCGCATTCCTCGTGGTTGCCGAGGATTTCGATCACGCGGCACTGGTCGATGCGGCCATGGGCGGTGCATTCCAGCATGCGCTGCAATTCCGTCTTGAGCGAGAGCAGTTTTGCGATGCGGCGCTCCACATCGCTCAGGCGCGCGCGGGCGATGGCATCGGCTGCCGCGCATGACTGGTCGGGATTATCCTGAAGGTCGAGAAGCGTGCGGATGGCATCCACTTCGAAACCGAGGTCGCGCGCGTGGCGGATGAAGACCAGCCGCTGCACATCGTTGCGGTCGTATAGGCGGCGATTGCCTTCCGTGCGCGGCGGCACCGGCAGAAGGCCGATCTGCTCATAATAGCGGATTGTCGGCACCTTCACGCCGCTTGCTTTCGATGCTTCGCCGATTGCGACATTTGTGATCATTTTGCGCTTGCTCCTCTAGTCACTAGAGGATGTAGACCTTGCTCAACATAATTCAAGAGCAGTGCTGAAAAGAGCAGATCATGAGTGAAACACAGAACCAGATTCGCTTTCGCATCGACGGCATGGATTGCGCCTCCTGCGCAGCCAAGATCGATACGGCTGTGCGGCGGGTACGCGGCATCGAGGATGTGTCGGTGTCGGTTACGACAGGCACGATGACCGTCAGCCACGATGGAACAAGCGATCCCGACAAGATTGCAGGCAAGGTCCGCAGCCTCGGTTATGGCGCGGAGCCCATCGCCCCGGAAAAGCCGGCGAAAGAAAAAAACCTGGCGAAGCATGAGCATTCGCACGATCATTCTCACCACGACCACGACCACGACCACGACCACGACCACGACCACGACCACGACCATAGTGCGTGCGGTGGCAACCACGACCACCATGATCATGCGCACGATCATGAAGCCCACGGCAAAGAGATTGCCGTGACGGCCAACAGTTTGCGCTTTCAGGTCGACGGCATGGATTGCGCCTCCTGCGCGGCCAAGATCGATACCGCTGTGCGCCGCTTGCCGGGCGTGACGGATGTGTCTGTCTCGGTGACCAACGGTGCGATGAACGTCAATCACGACGGAACAGCGAAGAGCGATGAAATCGCCGCCAAGGTGACGGCGCTCGGCTACAAGACCACGCTTGCCGGAAAAGCCGCCGCCGCCGGTTCCGCACCCAAGGCGAGCGCACCGAGAAAGCCTGTGCCGTGGTGGCGCTCGAAAAAGGGCCAGATGATGCTGGCCTGTGGCGGCGGGCTGGTCGCGGCCTATATTGCCGGGCATCTCTATCCGGCGATTGAGTTATGGGCGTTTACGGCGGCGATGCTGATCGGCCTCCTGCCGATTGCCAAGCGCGCCTGGATGGCTGCCATTAACGGCACACCGTTTTCCATCGAGATGCTGATGACGATTGCCGCTATCGGCGCGATGTTCATCGGCGCGACCGAGGAAGCGGCAGCCGTTGTGTTCCTGTTCCTCGTCGGCGAGCTTCTGGAAGGCGTTGCCGCCGGAAAAGCGCGCGCCAGCATTCAGTCGCTCACCGCGCTGGTGCCGAAGACCGCATTTCTTGAGAAAAACGGGACGACTTCGGAAGTTGCCGCCGACAGTCTGGCGGTCGGCGACGTGATTTCGATCCGTCCGGGCGACCGGATACCTGCCGATGGTGAAATCCTGACGGGCGAAAGCGCTATCGATGAAGCGCCTGTCACCGGCGAGAGCACCCCGGTCGGCAAGGCTGAAGGCGACACGGTTTTTGCCGGCACGATCAATGGCGACGGTGTGCTGCGGGTGCGGGTCACTGCCGCTGCGCAGGATAACACCATTGCCCGCGTCGTGCGGCTGGTGGAAGAAGCGCAGGAGGCCAAGGCGCCGACCGAGCGTTTCATCAATCGGTTTTCCACCTATTACACGCCGGGCGTTGTGGTCGTGGCGGCGCTCGTCGCCATCCTGCCGCCGCTCGTTGCGGGTGCCGACTGGAATGAATGGATCTACAAGGGTCTCGCGATCCTTCTGATCGGCTGCCCTTGCGCGCTGGTCATTTCCACGCCTGCCGCCATTGCAGCGGCTCTTTCGTCGGGTGCGCGGCGCGGCCTTCTCATGAAGGGCGGCGCTGTGCTGGAAACCATCGGCAAGATTACAGCGGCCTGCTTCGACAAGACCGGCACGCTGACCGAAGGCAAGCCGAAGGTGACGGATGTGCTTGCGGGCGATCTGTCCGAGGATGAGGTGCTGCGTCTTGCCGCGTCTCTGGATGCAGGCTCGAGCCATCCGCTGGCATTGGCGATTGTCGGTGCTGCCGAACAGCGCGGCCTGAAACCTTCCCCCGTTACCAAGGGCAAAGCCCATGGCGGCAAGGGTGTATCGGGTACGGTCGGCGAGAAGGATCTCTTTTTGGGATCGCGCCGTGCCGCCAATGATATTGCCGCCATTGCCGATGCGCTGGCGGGTCGCATTGCCGCCTGCAACGACGAGGGCAAGACGGTTTCCGTGTTGGTGGCCAACGGCAAGATCGCCGGTGCAATCGCCATGCGTGACGAACCCCGCGCCGATGCCATTGCCGGTTTGCAGGAGCTGAAAAGCGCCAATATTCGCACCGTCATGCTGACCGGCGATAATCGCCGCACCGCAGAGGCTGTCGGACGCGATCTCGGGATCGAGGTGCGGGCCGAGCTTCTGCCGGAAGACAAGCAGCGTATTGTCGGCGAATTGCGCAAGGAAGGGCTGATCGTCGCCAAGGTTGGCGATGGCATCAACGATGCGCCAGCACTTGCCGCTGCCGATGTCGGCATCGCCATGGGCGGCGGTACCGACGTCGCTCTGGAAACGGCTGACGCCGCAGTCCTGCACGGGCGGGTTGGCGATGTGGCGGAAATGGTCGATCTTTCCAAGCGAACCATGCGCAATATCCATCAGAACATTGCCATAGCGCTCGGATTGAAGGCTGTCTTTCTGGTGACCACCGTTCTGGGCATCACCGGCCTCTGGCCAGCAATTCTGGCCGATACAGGCGCAACCGTTCTCGTGACGATCAATGCCTTGCGGCTTTTGCGGCAACCGGCGCGGTAAATTGGTTGCCGGCGATCCATCTCCTCATCTTGAGGAGATGGACAACCATGGAGAACTTACTCGCCGATCAGGACGCGAATGCGCTCGCTATATTGCTTGCCGAAGGCGAGATGTTCGGGATTGATGTCCTTCAATTCGTCCACCAGCTGCGGTTCGCTCTCGGCGTCAGCGGCGGCAAGACTGCTCATCAGGGCGAAATAACCCAGAATATAGTCGGACGGCGTGATGTTCTGGGCTTTCAGCACTTCCACGACCTGCGGGCGGGTTTCGATGCTTTTCACCATCTTGTCGAAGGACGGCGTGGCATCCTGTCCTTCCTCTTCCGTCGCCGAGAGTTCCATGCCGCCCAGCTCTTCCTGCACTTTTTCCATGCGCGACAGGAAATCTTCGCTCAGCTTGAAATTGTTGATTTCGGCAGGGGTCTGCTTCGGCGTGACATTGAGCAGATCGTCGGCAAGCGCGATGCTGGTGGAAGCGGGCAGGGCGATAAGCGAAAGGCCGAGGAAAACGGCGCAGCCAGCAATCTTGAAACGGGATAACACCGTCATTCTTCTATCCTCGAACTGTGGAACGATTCGCGTTCTCAAATAGCAATAACATATGTCAGAACATATCCTTGCGCTTGCGGATTTCCGCAAACACCGCCTCGTCGGGCGCGTCCTGCAAGCCGAGACGGCTGCGAATGCCGGCATCGTGCCAGCGCAGGAAGGGATTGGTCGCCATTTCAAGCGCGATGCTTGACGGCAATGTCATGCGATCGGCGGCACGCAGCCTTGCAATCTCGGCGGCGCGTTCCTTGAGAGCGGAATTGGCCGGATCGATAGTGAGCGCAAAACGCGCATTGCTTTCGGTATATTCATGGCCGCAATAGACCGCCGTGTCGCCGGGAAGCGCAATCAGCTTCTGCAACGACTGGAACATGGTGAGCGGCGTTCCCTCGAACAGCCGTCCGCAGCCAAGCGCGAACAGCGTGTCGCCGGTGAAGACGGCCTTTGCTTCCGGCAGATAATAGGAAACCTCGCCTGCGGTATGGCCCGGTGTCGCAATGGCCTTCACGCGGAAAAGGCCGAAGGTGAACTCGTCGCCGTCCTGCACGGTCCGGTCGATGCCGGGAATCTTCGTTTCTTCGGCCTTGGGACCGATGATGCTGACACCGTATTTCGCCTTCAGCGCTTCATTGCCCTCGACATGGTCGAGATGGTGATGGGTGGTGAAGACGAAATCGAGCGTCCAGCCGCGCCGCTGCAGCGCGGCCTCGATTGCTGCCGCGTCGGGCGCATCGATGGTGGCGGTCAGCGCACTTTGGGGATCGTGGATCAGGACGCCGTAATTATCGCTGCGGCAGATGAACTGTTCGATTTCAAGCCGTGGTGCGATCCCGTTCATGGTGTCTGTCCTCCCGTTGCTATGCAGTCTTGTTGTCTTCCGTCAGTGAATGCTTCTGGATAAGCGGCATTTGTAAAAGCGTGAAGACAATGGTGATGGGCATAATGCCCCAGACCTTGAACGATACCCAGGCATCGGTCGTAAAATTCCGCCAGACAAGTTCGTTGACCACGGCGAGGAAGATGAAGAACAGGCCCCAGCGCAGCGTCAGTTTCCGCCAGCCCTCGGCATCGAGGCGGAAGGCGGAATCGAACACATAGCCGAGCAGGGATTTGCCGAAGAAGAGGCCGCCGAGCAGGATCACGCCAAACAGCGTGTTGACGATGGTGGGCTTCATCTTGATGAAAGTGTCGTTGTGCAGCCAGAGCGTCAGCGCGCCGAACACCAGCACAACGATGCCGGAGACGAGCGGCATGATGGGCAGCGTGCGCGTCATCGACCATGAAATGGCAAGCGCAATCACGGTCGCGGCCATGAACAGGGCGGTCGCGAGAAAGATGGGCGCGCCGATGGAAGCCAGCACCGGAAAGTGCTCGATCAGGCTTTCTCCACGCGCATTGGCAAAGAAGAAGACGAGAAGCGGTCCCAGTTCCAGCGCCAGCTTCAGGAGCGGCGGTACTTCCCGGCGCTCGGCTTCGCTTTTCTGCGACGGGTCGCGTTCGAAAACGGGATGCTCCATCAGGCAACTCCTGCGATGGCGCGGGCAAAATCCTTGGCCGCAAAGGGTTCCAGATCGTCGACGCCTTCGCCGACGCCGATGAAATAGATCGGCAATTTGTGCTTGGCCGAAATCGCGACCAGAATGCCGCCGCGCGCGGTTCCGTCAAGCTTGGTCATGACGAGGCCGTTGACGCCCGCGATATTCTTGAAAATCTCGACCTGATTGAGCGCGTTCTGGCCAGTGGTGGCGTCAAGCGTCTGTAGCACCGTGTGCGGCGCTTCCGGGTCGTGCTTGCCGAGCACGCGCACGATCTTGGCCAGCTCGTCCATCAGTTCGGCCTTGTTCTGCAAGCGTCCGGCCGTGTCGATGATGAGAACGTCGCTGCCCGCTTCCTTGGCCTTTTCCCACGCATCATAGGCAAGGCCAGCCGCATCGGCGCCGAGCTTGGAAGAGACAACGGGAGAGCCGGTGCGTTCGCCCCAGATATGCAACTGCTCAATCGCGGCTGCGCGGAACGTATCGCCAGCCGCCAGCATGACCTTGAGGCCGCCTGCGGTGAGCTTTGCGGCAAGCTTGCCGATTGTCGTGGTCTTGCCGGTGCCGTTGACGCCAACGACGAGGATCACATGCGGTTTGTGCGACAGGTCAAGCTCCAGCGGCTTGGCCACCGGACCCAGAACCTTTTCGATCTCCGCGCCCATGATGGCGCGCACTTCCTCACCGGTCACGTCCTTGCCGTAGCGGCCCGAGGCAAGCGCGTCGGTGACGCGCATCGCGGTTTCAAGCCCGAGATCGGCCTGGATCAGCACGTCTTCCAGATCCTGCAACGTGTCGTCATCAAGCTTGCGCTTGGTGAAAATGCCGCCGATGGATTCGCTGAGCGAACTGGACGAGCGGGCAAGCCCGCGACGCAGGCGCTCGAACCAGGAAAGCTTTGGCTCCGGTGTGACCTCGACGGGCGCTTCCTCCGCCGTTTCCTCGACTGCCTTGGCAACTTTTACCTTTTTCGGCTTCACGGGTTCTGGCTGAGGTGCGGGTTCGACCGCTTCCTCCACAATCGGCGCATCAGCAGCTTTTGCGACTTCGGGCTGTTCGGGCTCGGCAACTGGTTCCGGCCCCGGCTCGACAACAGGCTCGACAATAGATGCTGGCGCAGGTGCCTCGACCGCGATTGGCTCCATCACCGGAGGCTGTTCAATCGGGATTTCAATCTCGGCTACCGGATGCTCCGGTTCTGCTTTTTCTTCCGCAACCGTTTCAGAGGCAGGCTCTTCAATCGCCTCAGGCTCGCTGGCGATCACGGGCGCTTCCGGTTCGGAAACGACAGCGCTTTCGGTTTCCTTGGGTGCTTCGGCAGTTTCAGGAAGCTCTGTTTCCAAAGCCGTTTCCACGGCATCGGTCGCCGGTTGCTCGACCGGCTTTTCCTCAACCTCCTTCTTGCCGAAGGAGAACATTTTCTTGATGAAACCGATTGCCATTGTGTCGCTTCTGATTCTCTTATGCTGCCTGTGGCTCGACCTTGCGGGTGAGAAGCTTCTCACCGTCATGCCCTGTCACGATACGTTCGATGATCTCGCCCGGTGCGCCGCCGTCCACCGATGCCAGCGTAAAGCCTTCCGTGCGTGCAATGCCTTCCTTCTCGACCAGCAGGCGCTGAACTGTGCCAGTGAGAGAAGCGAGGTGCTTTTCATAGGCACGGTCGCCTTCGGCGCGCAGGCGGGCAGCGCGTTCCTTGACGATCTCGCGCCGCACTTGCGGCATGCGGGCGGCAGGCGTGCCTTCGCGTGCGCTGTAGGGGAAGACGTGCAGGTGGGACAGCCCACATTCCTCGACGATCTTCAGCGAGTTCTGGAACATCTCTTCGGTTTCGGTCGGGAAACCGGCGATGATATCCGCGCCGAAGACGATATCGGGACGAAGCCCGCGCACTGTTTCGCAGAAGCGGATCGAATCGTCGCGCAAATGGCGCCGCTTCATGCGCTTCAGGATCATGTCGTCGCCCGCCTGCAAGGACAGATGAAGATGCGGCATCAGCCGCTTTTCATTGGCAATCGCGTCCATCAGATCGTCATCGGCCTCGATGGAATCGATGGATGACAGGCGCAGGCGCTGCAAATCCGGCACTTGTGCCAGCACGGTTTTCACCAGCTTGCCGAGGCGAAGATTGCCGGGAAGATCGGGACCGTAGGAAGTCATGTCCACGCCGGTTAGCACCACTTCGGCATAGCCGTTGCCGACAAGGCGCTTGACCTGATCCACCACCGCGCCCATCGGCACTGAACGGGAATTACCGCGTCCATAGGGAATGATGCAGAAGGTGCAGCGATGGTCGCAGCCATTTTGCACCTGCACGAAGGCACGCGCGCGGCCTTCAATGGCATCGACCATATGGCTTGCGGTTTCACGCACTTCCATAATGTCGTTGACGCGCACCTTTTCGAACTGGTTGACGCCGAAATCCGGCAGCATCCGGTAGGAATTGGATTTCAGCTTTTCCTCATTGCCGAGAATGAGGTCCACTTCGTCCATGGCGGCAAAATTGTCGGCTT
The DNA here is from genome assembly GCA_900473915.1 of Hyphomicrobiales bacterium. GTDB lineage: Bacteria > Pseudomonadota > Alphaproteobacteria > Rhizobiales > Rhizobiaceae > Brucella. The sequence goes on from UCNG01000001.1 coordinate 40,474, forward strand.
CGGTCTGCGCGGCGCAGCCGGTGACGATGATGCGCGCTTCCGGGTTTTCGCGGCGGGCCTTGCGGATCGCCTGACGCGCCTGGCGCACGGCTTCCGCCGTCACGGCACAGGTATTGAAGATGATCGCGCCATCCTTCAATTCGCCGAGACCAGCGGCGTCGGCCTCGCGCTTCATCACCTCGGATTCATAGGTGTTGAGGCGGCATCCGAAAGTTACGACTTCCACCGACATCAGGCTGCACCCCTGTCAGTTGGCCTGTCAGTTGGCCTGTCAATTGGCCTGTCAATTGGCTTGTCCGTCTGGGCGTCGCGGCTCCATTCGCCGGTTGCCGGATCGAACGTGCCGGAAAATTCCCATTCGGCGGGGCCGGTCATCATGACATGATCGTCGTCGCGCCACTCGATCCTGAGCGGGCCGCCCGGAACATTGACGGTGACCGTGCGCCCGGTGCGGCGCGTGCGTGCTGCCGAGACGGCGGCGGCGCAGGCGGCGGAGCCGCAGGCGCGGGTGAGGCCCGCACCGCGCTCCCAGGTGCGCAGGTCAATCGTCTCCGGCGAGGTGACATGGGCAATCGAGATATTGGCGCGTTCGGGGAAGATCGGATGATGTTCCAGAAGCGGCCCGAATTTTTCCAGCTCATAGGACCAGACATCGCTGTCGACCCAGAAGATGGCATGCGGGTTGCCCATGGAGGCGACCGACGGCGAATGCAGCACCGGCGCGTCGATGGGACCGACCTGCAATTCGATCATGCGCGTATCGCGAAATTCTTCGGCAAGCGGAATGTCTTGCCAGTCAAAGCGCGGCTTGCCCATATCGACCGAGATCAGGCCGTCTTCATGTTCGGTCGCGGTCAGGATTCCGGCGCGGGTCTCAAAGGTGAAATGCTGCCTGCCGGTTTCGGCGGCGAGCGCCTGCACGACGCAGCGCGTGCCGTTGCCGCAAGCCTGCGCTTCCGTGCCGTCGCAATTGATGATCGCTATATAGTTGTCGGTTCCCGCGATGCGCGGATCGTGGATCGCCATGATCTGATCGAAGGCGGTTTCGCTGTCGCCCGCAAGACGGATCGCGGCTTCCGGCGTGATCCGGTCGGCGCGACCGCGCATGTCGGCAACGATGATCTGATTGCCGAGCCCGTTCATCTTGGCGAAGGCTGCCCTGGTGGCCATAACTATCGTGGTTCCGTTTTCCTGCGGCTTATGCTCATGAAGCCTATGGGACAATTAGGGTCTATATGGCGGAAAAGCCCGCAAATTGCCAGTACCCGGATGAGATTGCGAAAAGTTGCAGCCCGGACGTTTCGCCAGAACAGCTCCCAATATCGGAGAAACTGTGGCCTTCCTGTCCCAGTTTCAGGAATATCGGGTCCTTTCAAGCGATGTTGAAGGGTTTGGAGGGAAAAAATGACAGGTTCTGGTGTTGCTTTTTTAACCATATAGCCATTTTATCGGTCCAATATTGTCACATTGCAGGGCTTCGGTAGGAAGTCCGGGGCATCCCCCACCCCTGATGAGAAATGCGGAAATGGAGAACCAGATGGGAATTTCGAAAGCAAGTCTGCTCAGCCTCGCGGCGGCTGGCATTGTCCTGGCCGGGTGCCAGAGCTCCCGGTTCGGCAATCTCGATACGGTTTCGCCACCGCCGCCGCCTCCACCAGTAGCCGCCGCTCCGGCAGGCACGGTGCAAAAGGGCAATCTTTCTTCTCCCAATGCTTCGCAGTTCCCGACGGCCCCGACCACGAACCCGAATGCGCAGCCCGGCACGCAGGTTGCAAGCCTGCCACCGGCTTCCGCGCCCGATCTGACGCCCGGCTCCGTCGCCGGCGTTTGGAACGCATCGCTCGGCGGCCAGAGCTGCAAGATCGCAACGCCGCAGACCAAATATGGTCAGGGCTACCGCGCAGGTCCGCTGCGTTGCCCCGGCGAACTCGGCAATCTCGCCTCCTGGGCCGTCAACGGCAAGCAGCTCGTTCTCTATGATGCGAATGGCGGCACCGTCGCTTCGCTCTATTCTTCGGGACAGAGCCGCTTCGACGGGCAGACTTCGGGCGGACAGGCGGTATCGCTTTCGCGCTAAGACATTCTTTCGCTTGGAGCGCATTTCGATCTGATTGAATCAGATCGGCGCTCCAATTGTTTGTTTTGCCGCGCATCTTGCCCGAAAACCGGTTCCGACTTTTCGGGATGCGCTCTGGAGACAGGCGGATCATCGCAAGATGGTCCGCCGTTTTTGCAATTGAAAGGTTGAACGGAAGCAATCATGTCTTTCGACGGTAATCTGAAGGCGTTTCCCTCCGTCCGCGAACATTATGATGCAATGGTCGCGGCGGGCGATGTGGAAGCCGATCCCGCTCAACTCGAACTGACGAGCCGTTACGACCGGCTGATCGAGGAAATCTGCACCAAGCGCCTGTCCCGCAAGTCGAGCGCGCTCGGCTGGCTGTTCGGCAAGCGCAAGGAGGCAACGAGCGTCATCAAGGGGCTTTACGTGCACGGCGAGGTCGGGCGCGGCAAGACCATGCTGATGGACATGTTCTTTTCGCTTCTGCCGGTCGAACGCAAGCGCCGCGCGCATTTCAACGATTTCATGGCTGATGTGCATGAGCGCATTTATGCGCATCGCCAGGCGCTGAAGCGCGGCGAGACCAAGCAGGACGATCCGATCCCGCCGGTGGCGGATGCGCTGAGCGCGCAGGCCTGGGTGCTGTGCTTCGATGAATTCACCGTGACCGACATTGCCGATGCGATGATCCTGTCGCGCCTGTTCAGCGCACTCTTCGCCCGTGGGGTGGTGCTGGTGGCGACATCCAATGTCGCGCCGGACAATCTCTATCGCGATGGCCTGAACCGGCAGCTCTTCCTGCCCTTTGTCGATATTCTCAAGAGCCATGTCGATGTGATCAATCTGGATTCACGCACCGACTACCGCCTCGAAAAGCTTGATCGCCAGCCGGTCTATCTGTCGCCGCTGGGTGCTGAAACCACCAAGCGCATGGATGCGGCCTGGGCGGCGCAAAAGGACGGCGTACTTGAAAAGGCCGACGTGATCCGCATCAAGGGGCGCGACATCGAGATTGCCCGTGCCGTGCACGGTGCGGCACGCTTCACCTTCGATGCATTGTGCTCGAAGCCGCTGGGTGCCGCGGACTATATCGCCATCGTCAAGCATTATCCGACGCTGTTCATCGACGACGTGCCGGTGCTCGACTATTCGCGCCGCAACGAGGCCAAGCGCTTCATCCTGCTGGTCGACGTTCTTTACGATCACCATGCGCGTGTGTTCATTTCCGCCGAAGCCCAGCCGGAAAAGCTTTACCTAGCCAACAAGGGCACGGAAGCCTTCGAGTTCGACCGCACCGCCTCCCGCTTGTTTGAAATGCAGAGCGCGGAATATCTCGATGCCTTTTCCGGGCAGGGCGAGGGCTGAAGCGCAATCCGACCGGAATTCAAAGGAAGTTACTCCATAAATGCCGGTCGCGAACGATGCTGTTCATGGGACAGCCAGGGGTTGTGCTGTAAAATCGGTTTAGTAAGAACGTGTTGGATGGGGCCGTGTTCGAGTTAGCGTGAAATGGCAAGACTGACTGGGGGGATACAGCTAGTCTCTGCAATGAATGCTCCGGGTGCTGGCACGATGCCCGTGGTGGTGACCGTATAGGAGAGGTCGCGGTGGGGCCTCTTCTGTATGCAAGGCGGGTGGTGCGTGTCAGTTGAAAAAATCCGGGAGAAAACAATGTTGTTATCTGAAATGCTTCGTCCTGCCGCGTTGGCCGCGGCCGGTTTGCTTGCAACAACACTTGTTGCGGTCGGCGAGGTAAAAACCCCCGGCTACAATCATAAAATCCCTGAAAAGATCATGACCCCCGACACGGTGAAAACCCGGCTCGGTACGCTCAAATTCTTTGACGGGATGCCGGATGAAGCAACGACCGATAGGCTCTATGACAATCTCGACCTCATGCGTGGCGTCGAGACATTCCTCAACGGCATTCCTGCCACCTCTGTCGAAGCCATTCGACTGGGACATCTGGAAATGGGCGCGGATACGTCCAACAAGGCAGTCCTTCTTGACCAGCTCATGGACTCGGCGCCGCTGTTCCTCACCGGCAACACTGATACTGTCTATGGCAGCGTCGTTCTCGATCTGGGCAAGGACGGGCCGACGGTTGTCGAAATCCCCGCCAAGTCTGGCCCCGGCACGGTCAACGATGCCTATTTTCGTTTCGTGACCGACATGGGCGGGCTGGGTCCTGATCGTGGCAGGGGAGGCAAGTATCTGATCCTGCCGCCCGATTACCAGGGCGATCTCAATCCGCCGGTCGGCGGTATGGAGGCAGAGGTCGACGGCGAAAAGTACTTCGTCTCGAAGTCGACCAGCTATGTGAATTGGCTGATCCTGCGCGGCTTTCTGGTCGATGGCAAGCCCGACGCGGCAGTCGCTTCCTTCAAGAGCGGGCTGAAGGTCTACCCGCTCAGCAAGCGCGATAACCCGCCAAAAATGGAGTTCATCAGCGGATCACGCAAGTCCTGGAATACCATTCACGCCAACAATTACGACTTCTACGAAGAACTTCATACGGTCATCGAGCGCGAACCGACGTCGATGCTCGATCCCGAACTGCTGGGCCTGTTTGCATCGATCGGCATTGAAAAAGGCAAGCCCTTCGCGCCAGATGCACGGATGAAGAAACTGTTGACCGAAGCAGTCGCGATTGGCAATGCAACCGCGCGCGCACTGAATTTCCGGCCCCGTCTCGACGGTTTCCATCTTTATCCGGACAGCGCATGGGGCGCGGCCTTCGTTGGCGGAAGCTATGAATGGCTAAGGGATGGCGGCAAGGGTGGCCGTTATCTCGATGCCCGAACCCTCTTCTTTTACCAGGCTACAGTCAACACACCTGCCATGGTAGAGAAAATGATCGGTGCCGGTTCCCAGTATGCCTATGCTGCGACCGACCGGAACGGCGAGTATCTGGATGGCGCGAAGACATACAAGCTGCGCATTCCCGCCAATGCGCCGGCCAAGGATTTCTGGTCCGTGGTGGTCTACGACCCGCAGACGCGTTCGGAACTCCAAACCGGTCAGACCTTCCCGAGCAAGAACAACAAGCGCGACAAGCTGATCGAGAATCCCGACGGCTCGGTCGAGCTCTATTTCGGTCCGAAGGCCCCCAAAGGCAAGGAAGCAAACTGGATCCAAACCGTCCCCGGCAAGGGATGGTACACGCTGCTTCGGCTTTATGGGCCACTCGAACCTTGGTTCGACAAGAGCTGGCGACCGGGCGAGTTCGAACCGGTCAAGTAGCAATTCGCCGTTCGACATGAATGATAATTCGCTGAGAGCGCCGCGCGTCCGTGAGGGCGCGCGGCGCTTTCATTCAGTGAATCTGTGTATCGTGCTTTCCGAAAATCGATTGCGATTTTCGGGCCGATGCTGATTGCGAGCCTGATGCTGACGGCAAACCTATGGACTCGACATATGCAAAACAAGCATTATCTTGGCGGCGGGATGAAAGCGCCTGCTGGCACGTCTTGAAGGATGCGAGACCGCCGGGAGAAGGGCTGCTTTTGCCTTGAAAATGACAAATTATCTTACGTTTACGTAAGAACCAATAAATCTAACCGATTGAAAACATTAGTCGCAAAATAATGAGTTGAGTTTATCGCCAAAGAGTCCTATCTCGCAGTTCCAACGCTTGAGCGTTTCCGGGGAGGATTCCGGATGGGCTGATGCGTTTCTGGATCAAAAGTGAGGAAAGAAACAATCATGGCACGCAACAAGATTGCCCTCATCGGCTCCGGCATGATCGGCGGCACGCTCGCTCATCTGGCCGGTCTGAAGGAACTCGGCGACGTCGTCCTTTTCGACATTGCGGAAGGCATCCCGCAGGGTAAGGGACTGGACATTGCCGAATCTTCGCCCGTTGACGGTTTTGATGCGAAGTACACCGGCGCCAACGACTACGCTGCAATCGAAGGCGCAGACGTTGTCATCGTGACCGCAGGCGTGCCGCGCAAGCCTGGCATGAGCCGCGACGACCTTCTGGGCATCAACCTCAAGGTGATGGAGCAGGTTGGCGCGGGCATCAAGAAATATGCCCCTGAAGCTTTCGTCATCTGCATCACCAACCCGCTCGACGCCATGGTCTGGGCGCTGCAGAAGTTCTCCGGTCTTCCGGCGCACAAGGTTGTCGGCATGGCTGGCGTTCTCGACAGCGCCCGCTTCCGTTATTTCCTCTCGGAAGAATTCAACGTCTCGGTTGAAGACGTCACGGCATTCGTGCTGGGCGGCCACGGCGACAGCATGGTTCCGCTGGCTCGCTACTCGACCGTTGCCGGCATTCCGCTGCCAGACCTCGTCAAGATGGGCTGGACCAGCCAGGACAAGCTCGACAAGATCATCCAGCGCACCCGTGACGGCGGCGCGGAAATCGTCGGCCTGCTCAAGACCGGTTCGGCTTTCTACGCCCCGGCTTCGTCGGCCATCCAGATGGCTGAATCCTACCTCAAGGACAAGAAGCGCGTCCTGCCGGTCGCTGCCCAGCTTTCGGGCCAGTACGGCGTCAAGGACATGTATGTCGGCGTGCCGACCGTGATCGGCGCCAATGGCGTCGAGCGCATCATCGAAATCGATCTCGACAAGGACGAGAAGGCGCAGTTCGACAAGTCGGTGGCTTCAGTCGCCGGTCTTTGCGAAGCCTGCATCGCCATCGCTCCGTCGCTGAAGTAAAATTCCAGACAAGGCCGGATCGCCGCATGCGTGCGGCACCGGCCTTTTCCGGCTGTCAATTATTGGTCGAAGATTTGGGCCGTACCGGTTTCGTTGCGAAACGGGCCGGGAATCCGCAGAGGACAACCAGATGAATATTCACGAATACCAGGCCAAGCGCCTGCTTCACACCTACGGCGCGCCGATCGCCAATGGTGTGGCTGTCTATTCCGTCGAACAGGCGGAAGAATGGGCAAAGACGCTTCCCGGACCGCTTTATGTCGTCAAGAGCCAGATCCATGCTGGCGGACGCGGCAAGGGCAAGTTCAAGGAACTGCCAGCCGATGCAAAGGGCGGCGTGCGCCTCGCCAAGTCGGTCGAGGAAGTGGTTGCCAATGCGAAGGAAATGCTGGGCAACACGCTGGTCACCAAGCAGACCGGCCCGGCCGGCAAGCAGGTCAACCGTCTTTACATCGAAGACGGCGCCGACATCGATCGCGAGCTCTATCTCTCGATCCTGATCGACCGCACCGTTGGCCGTCCGGCTTTCGTCGTTTCGACCGAAGGCGGCATGGACATCGAAGCCGTTGCCGAAGAAACCCCTGAAAAGATCGTCACCGTCGCCATCGACCCTGCCAAGGGCGTGACGGATGAGGACGCCACCAAGCTCGCCGATGCGCTGAAGCTTGAAGGTCAGGCGCGCGAAGACGGCGTCAAGCTGTTCCCGATCCTCTACAAGGCTTTCACCGAAAAGGACATGAGCCTTCTCGAAATCAACCCGCTGATCGTCATGACCGATGGCCGCGTGCGCGTTCTCGACGCCAAGGTGTCATTCGACGGCAATGCGCTGTTCCGTCATCCTGACATTCTGGAACTGCGCGATCTGTCGGAAGAAGACGAAAAAGAGATCGAAGCGTCCAAGTACGATCTCGCTTACGTTGCTCTCGACGGCAATATCGGCTGCATGGTCAACGGAGCGGGCCTTGCCATGGCAACGATGGACATCATCAAGCTCTACGGTGCAGAACCTGCCAACTTCCTCGACGTTGGCGGCGGCGCTTCCAAGGAGAAGGTGACGGCTGCGTTCAAGATCATCACCGCCGATCCGGCTGTCCAGGGCATTCTGGTCAACATCTTCGGCGGCATCATGAAGTGCGACGTCATCGCCGAAGGCGTGATCGCCGCGGTCAAGGAAGTCGGCCTCAAGGTTCCGCTGGTTGTCCGTCTTGAAGGCACCAATGTCGAACTCGGCAAGAAGATCATCAACGAGAGCGGCCTGAACGTCATTTCGGCCGACGATCTCGACGATGCGGCGCAGAAGATCGTCGCTGCAGTGAAGGGGAATTAAGGCATGTCCATTCTCGTCAACAAGGACACCAAGGTTCTCGTACAGGGCCTGACCGGCAAGACCGGCACCTTCCACACCGAACAGGCGCTTGCTTACTACGGCACGCAGATGGTCGGCGGCATCCACCCGAAGAAGGGCGGCGAAACCTGGGAAGGCGCCAAGGGCGAAAAGCTCCCGATCTTCGCAACCGTTGCCGAAGCCAAGGAACGCACGGGCGCCGACGCATCCGTGATCTATGTTCCGCCAGCAGGCGCAGCCGATGCGATCATCGAAGCCATCGAAGCTGAAATCCCGTTCATCGTCTGCATCACCGAAGGCATTCCGGTCATGGACATGGTTCGCGTCAAGGAGCGTCTGGAACGCTCGAAGTCGCGCCTGCTCGGACCGAACTGCCCCGGCATCCTGACCCCTGAAGAATGCAAGATCGGCATCATGCCGGGCAATATCTTCAAGAAGGGCTCGGTGGGCGTTGTTTCCCGCTCCGGCACGCTTACCTATGAAGCTGTGTTCCAGACCTCGAACGAAGGTCTCGGCCAGACCACCGCTGTCGGTATCGGCGGCGATCCGGTCAAGGGCACCGAGTTCATCGACGTTTTGGAAATGTTCCTGGCCGACGACGAAACCAAGTCGATCGTCATGATCGGCGAAATCGGCGGTTCGGCTGAAGAAGATGCGGCGCAGTTCCTCAAGGACGAAGCCAAGCGTGGCCGCAAGAAGCCGATGGTCGGCTTCATCGCTGGCCGCACGGCTCCTGCCGGACGCACCATGGGCCATGCTGGCGCCGTGATCTCCGGCGGCAAGGGCGGCGCGGAAGACAAGATTGCGGCCATGGAATCGGCTGGCATTCGCGTGTCGCCGTCGCCGGCGCAGCTTGGCAAGACGCTGGTCGAAGTCCTTAAAGGCTGAGATCGGTCATCGATCTGAATATCCCGGCTGCGGCGAAAGCCGCTGCCGGGTTTAGCATGAAAGCCGGGCCATTCCGGCGACAAGGGAACGGATACGACCGTTCCGACGCGTAGAGTTTAGTTATGCCGGGGTCTGTAGCGGTTCCTCCCCGGCGGCGTGAGGGATGAAGGTCAAAAGCTTCCGGCCCGCGCAAAATGAACCGCTGACAAGGAGACGGAGCTAGGCTCCGGGTAGGCTATGGCAAGGCAGGAACAAGCCAACGACGTTTTCGCCCTCACCTCGTTCCTCTATGGTGGCAACGCCGACTATATCGAGGAACTCTACGCCAGATACGAGAGCGATCCAAATTCGGTCGATCCGCAGTGGCGCGATTTCTTCGCTAAACTGGGCGACAATGCCGACGATGTGAAGAAGAACGCCGAAGGCGCGTCGTGGACCCGGAAGAACTGGCCGATCGCAGCCAATGGCGAACTCATTTCCGCGCTCGACGGCAATTGGGCCGAAGTCGAAAAGCATGTCACCGACAAGCTGAAGGGCAAGGCTGCGAAGGGCGAAGCCAAGGGCGCCACCGGTGCGGCCCTGACCAGCGAAGAGATCACGCAGGCTGCACGCGACAGCGTTCGCGCCATCATGATGATCCGCGCCTATCGCATGCGCGGCCATCTGCATGCCAATCTCGACCCGCTTGGCCTCTCCGAAAAGCCGAACGATTACAATGAGCTGGAGCCGGAAAACTACGGTTTCACGCCTGCCGACTACAACCGCAAGATCTTCATCGACAACGTGCTCGGCCTCGAATACGCGACCGTGCCGGAAATGCTCGACATTCTGAAGCGCACCTATTGCGGCACGATCGGCGTCGAATTCATGCATATTTCCGATCCGGCTGAAAAGGCCTGGATTCAGGAACGCATCGAAGGCCCGGACAAAAAGGTCGCTTTCACGCCGGAAGGCAAGAAGGCCATCCTGTCGAAGCTGATCGAAGCGGAAGGCTTTGAGCAGTTCATCGACGTCAAGTACAAGGGCACCAAGCGTTTCGGTCTCGATGGCGGTGAATCGCTGATCCCTGCCCTTGAGCAGATCGTCAAGCGCGGCGGCGCCATGGGCGTCAAGGAAATCATTCTCGGCATGGCCCACCGTGGCCGCCTGAACGTGCTCAGCCAGGTCATGGGCAAGCCGCACCGCGCCATCTTCCACGAGTTCAAGGGCGGCTCCTATGCCCCCGACGATGTGGAAGGTTCGGGCGACGTGAAGTACCATCTGGGCGCGTCGTCGGACCGTGAGTTCGACGGCAACAAGGTCCACCTGTCGCTGACCGCCAACCCGTCGCATCTGGAAATCGTCAACCCGGTCGTCATGGGCAAGGCCCGCGCCAAGCAGGACCTGCTGGCAGGCCGCAATCGCGACGACATGGTTCCGCTTGCAACGCGCGCCAAGGTTCTGCCGCTGCTCCTGCATGGCGATGCCGCCTTTGCCGGTCAGGGCGTCGTGGCCGAGTGTCTTGGCCTTTCGGGGCTGAAGGGCCACCGCGTTGCCGGTACGGTGCATTTCATCATCAACAACCAGATCGGTTTCACCACCAATCCGGCCTTCTCGCGTTCGTCGCCTTATCCGTCGGATGTGGCGAAGATGATCGAGGCGCCGATCTTCCACGTCAATGGCGACGATCCGGAAGCCGTGGTGTTCGCTGCCAAGGTTGCGACCGAGTTCCGCATGACCTTCCACAAGCCGGTGGTCATCGACATGTTCTGCTATCGCCGCTTCGGTCACAACGAAGGCGACGAGCCGTCCTTCACGCAGCCGCTGATGTACAAGGCGATCCGCGGACACAAGACCACGGTGCAGCTCTACAGCGACAAGCTGATCGCGGAAGGCCTGATCAAGCAGGAAGAAATCGACCAGATGAAAGCGCAGTGGCGCGAAAATCTGGAAACCGAGTTCGAAGCCGGCCAGAGCTACAAGCCGAACAAGGCCGACTGGCTGGACGGCGCGTGGGCTGGCCTGCGCACTGCCGACAATGCCGACGAGCAGCGTCGCGGCAAAACCGCCGTGCCGATGAAGACGCTGAAGGAAATCGGCAAGAAGCTCGTTGAAGTGCCGAAGGATTTCCATGTCCACCGCACGATCCAGCGCTTCCTCGACAACCGCGCCAAGATGATGGAAACGGGCGAGGGGATCGACTGGGCGACGGCTGAATCGCTGGCGTTCGGCTCGCTGGTTGCCGAAGGCAGCCCTGTTCGCCTGTCCGGCCAGGATGTCGAGCGCGGCACCTTCTCGCAGCGTCACACGGTTCTCTACGATCAGGAGAACCAGAACCGCTACACCCCGCTCAACAATATCCAGAAGGGTCAGGCGATCTACGAGGCCATCAACTCGATGCTCTCGGAAGAAGCAGTGCTTGGCTATGAATACGGCTATTCGCTGTCCGACCCGCGCGCCCTGGTTCTGTGGGAAGCCCAGTTCGGCGATTTCGCCAACGGTGCACAGGTCGTGTTCGACCAGTTCATCTCGTCGGGCGAACGCAAGTGGCTGCGCATGTCCGGCCTCGTCTGCCTTCTGCCGCACGGCTATGAAGGCCAGGGTCCGGAACACTCCTCGGCCCGTCTGGAACGCTATCTCCAGCTCTGCGCCGAAGACAACATGCAGGTGGCGAACGTCACGACGCCCGCCAACTACTTCCACATCCTGCGCCGCCAGATGAAGCGCGACTTCCGCAAGCCGCTCATCATGATGACGCCGAAGTCGCTGCTGCGCCACAAGCGCGCCGTTTCGACGCTGGCCGAAATGTCGGGCGAATCCTCGTTCCACCGCCTGCTGTGGGACGATGCGCAGTACAACAAGGATGAAGGCATCAAGCTCCAGAAGGATGCAAAGATCCGTCGCGTCGTTCTCTGCTCGGGCAAGGTCTATTACGACCTTTACGAAGAGCGCGAAAAGCGCGGCATCGACGATGTCTACCTGTTACGTGTCGAACAGCTCTATCCGTTCCCGGCCAAGGCGCTCATCAACGAGCTGTCGCGGTTCCGTCAGGCGGAAATGGTCTGGTGTCAGGAAGAGCCGAAGAACATGGGCGCGTGGTCGTTCATCGACCCGTATCTGGAATGGGTGCTGGCGCATATCGATGCCAAGCATCAGCGCGTGCGCTATGCGGGCCGTCCGGCCGCCGCATCGCCTGCAACGGGCCTGATGTCGAAGCATCTTGCGCAGCTCGCCGCTTTCCTTGAGGATGCGCTCGGCAGCTAACCGGTTTTGGAGCCGCCTTGCGGGCGGCTCCAGCACTTGAACACAAATTCAAAATTCGAAGATCAACGGAAGAAAAAACCATGGCCACCGAAATTCGCGTTCCCACGCTTGGGGAGTCCGTTACTGAGGCAACCATCGGAAAATGGTTCAAGAAAGTCGGCGATGCTGTCGCTGCCGACGAACCGCTGGTGGAACTGGAAACCGACAAGGTGACAGTGGAGGTTCCGGCTGCTGCTGCTGGCGTACTGGCTGAAATCACGGCCAAGGAAGGCGACACGGTCGAGGTCAATGCGCTTCTCGGCCAGATTTCCACCGATGGCGCTGCCGTTGCAGCTGCTCCGGCTGCGAAGAAGGAAGAAGCCAAGCCTGCTGCCGCTGCCCCTGCCGCCGCTCCGGTCGCATCCGCCTCGTCCGGCCCGGCCATGCAGCCAGCGCCTGCCGCTGCCAAGCTGCTTTCAGAAAACAACCTTTCCGCCGATCAGGTGGACGGTTCGGGCAAGCGCGGTCAGGTTCTCAAGGGTGACGTTCTCGACGCCATCGCCAAGGGTATTTCGGGGGGTGTTTCTGCTGCTCCGGCTCCGGTCGCTGCGGCGGCTGCCCGTCCGGCATCGTCGGCTGACGATGCATCGCGTGAAGAACGCGTGAAGATGACCCGCCTGCGCCAGACGATCGCCAAGCGTCTGAAGGATGCCCAGAACACAGCCGCCATGCTGACGACCTATAACGAAGTCGACATGTCTGCGGTGATGGAACTGCGCACCAAGTACAAGGACATCTTCGAGAAGAAGCATGGCGTGAAGCTCGGCTTCATGGGCTTCTTCACCAAGGCCGTGACCCATGCGCTGAAGGAAATCCCGGCGGTTAACGCCGAGATCGACGGCACCGACATCATCTACAAGAACTTCGCCCATGTCGGCATGGCCGTCGGCACGGACAAGGGCCTTGTGGTTCCTGTCATCCGCGATGCCGACAGCATGTCGATTGCGGAAATCGAAAAGGAACTGGGCCGTCTGGCCAAGGCGGCTCGCGACGGTTCGCTGTCCATGGCCGACATGCAGGGCGGCACGTTCACCATCACCAACGGCGGCGTGTACGGTTCGCTGATGTCCTCGCCGATCCTGAACGCTCCGCAGTCGGGCATTCTCGGCATGCACAAGATCCAGGAACGTCCGGTTGTCGTGGGCGGCCAGATCGTGATCCGCCCGATGATGTATCTGGCGCTTTCCTACGATCACCGCATCGTGGACGGCAAGGAAGCCGTGACCTTCCTCGTGCGCGTCAAGGAAAGCCTGGAAGATCCGGAACGTCTGGTTCTCGATCTCTAAGGAAAAACGATGGAGCCGGGCCTTTTCTCCGCATCGCCGTTTCTGCCGCTGGTCGGCTTAAGCGTTGTCCTGCTGGTGGTTCATATCCTCCTGCAGGGCTTTGCGGCGACGAGGGAACTCGGCTCCCGATGGAATGCCGGTCCGCGCGACGAGGGGCTGAAGCCCTCCGGCAAGTTTGCCGGTCGCGCGGAGAGGGCATCCGCCAATTTCCGCGAGACCTATCCGGCTTTCATCGGTCTGGCGCTGGCGCTTGTCCTGAAAGGCGATCCGTCAGGATGGGGCATCCTCGGCGCGTGGCTCTGGTTTGTCGGCCGCATCATCTATATCCCGCTTTATCTGGCGGGCATTCCCTACTTCCGGTCCTTTGTCTGGCTGATCAGTCTGGCGGGGCTCGGTATCATGCTTCTGGCTTTGGTTCTGTGATGACAGCCTGCGCGTGAGACACGCGCAATGAAGGAAACGCGATGCATCCCTATCTGTTCGAACTTGCATCCCTGATGGCGATCTTCGTCTTTGCCATCGTTTCCCCCGGCGCCGATCTTGCCATGGTCATAAGGCAGTCGCTGCTGCATGGCCGTCGCGAGGCGATCATCACCAGCTTCGGCATCGGCACGGCGCTGATGATGCATGTCACCTATACGGTGCTGGGTCTCGGTCTCATCATTTCTAAATCGATCTATCTGTTCAACATCGTCAAATGGTGCGGTGTGGCCTATCTGGTCTATATCGGCGTCAAGGCGCTGCGGGCTGGAACGACGAAGATCGAGGTGGAGAGCGCGCCAAAGGAACCGCGCAAGCAGCAGAGTTTCGCCAAGGCTTTCGGCCTCGGTTTTGCCGCCAATGCGCTGAACCCCAAGGCCGTGTTCTTCTTCCTGTCGATTTTCTCCACCGTCGTTCATGCCCATACGCCGACCGAGGTGAAGCTTGGTTACGGTGTGGTGATGGCTACCGCCCTGATCTCGTGGTTCGTCGGCGTCAGCCTTTTCATGACGACGCCGAAGATGCGCGCGGCCTTCTCGCGTGCCTCGAAATGGATCGATCGGGCCAGCGGTGTTGTCTTCATCGCGCTGGGGCTTAAACTTGCCACCGAAAAGGCTATGTAAGCATTATCTTCGGACACCGAAGATTCGCTGCCGGAAACACTCAGCCGGAACAGTTAGGGAGAACCGACAGATGCACGCAGCAAACAAGCTTCTCAGGAGCACCGCTATTGCGGCGCTCGCGCTCACGGTCTTCTCTACCGCCGTTCAGGCGGCCTGCACGCAGAACCGCGCGATCTATCGTGATCGTGACGACGCCTATACGCTGACGTTCCGCCCGGAGCAGCCGAACGACCTGAAAATGACACCGGCGCCGACGAATGAATTCACGATCACGGCCAATGACAAGCCGGAGTTCAAGCTGAATGGCATGGTGATCTGGCCGGAGGAAGGTGTGGCGCGTCCCTATGCGCTGCTGACCTATAACTGCAAGGGCGACGGCTCCAATGCGGAGGATCTTGACGATTGCAGCATCTGGCAGAGCGTTATCTACGCACTGAAGGAAGGCGCGGAAGCTGATGTTCTGCCCAAGGCGGGCGAACCGGCGGCGCAGGCGATCCTGCTGCCCGATCTGGTGACGGCGCTCGACGGTTATGATTTTGGAGCGGCAAAACCCGAAAAGCCGCTTCAGTGGGAGGCGTTCCGCTTTCAGGGATGCGCGCCCGACGAGGAATGACCGGCCCCTCAAGGATGCCGGTTGCATGGAAATAATTTCGAATGAGAGAACGGGCCCGGATGAACCGGGCGTTCGAAAACGTTCAGGACAGACTGAAGAAGGATAGTTCAATGTCATACGATGTGGTTGTCATCGGTACGGGTCCCGGCGGTTATGTCGCCGCGATCAAGGCTGCACAGCTTGGTCTTTCCGTTGCTGTTGTAGAAAAGCGCAAGACCTTCGGTGGCACCTGCCTGAATATCGGCTGCATTCCCTCCAAGGCGCTTCTGCATGCGTCGGAAGTGTTTGCCGAAGCCGGTCACTCCTTCGACACGCTCGGCGTGGAAGTGACGCCGAAGCTCAATCTCACGAAGATGCTGGCGCATAAGGATGCGACCGTGAAGGCCAACGTCACCGGCGTTGAATTCCTGTTCAAGAAGAACAAGATCACGGCCTTCATCGGCACCGGCAAGATTGTCGGCAAGGGCAAGGTTTCCGTGACCGCCGAAGACGGCAAGGTCGAGGAAATCGAAGCCAAGAACATCATCATCGCCACCGGCTCGGACGTGGCCGGCATTCCGGGCGTCAAGGTCGATATTGACGAGAAAGTCATCGTTTCCTCGACCGGCGCGCTCTCCTTCGACAAGGTTCCGGGCAGCCTGATCGTGGTCGGCGGCGGCGTGATCGGTCTCGAACTCGGTTCCGTCTGGGCGCGTCTGGGTGCGAAGGTCACGGTCGTCGAATATCTCGACAAGGTGCTCGGGCCCATGGACGGCGAAGTCTCGAAGCAGTTCCAGCGCCTTCTCGAAAAGCAGGGCATTGCCTTCAAGCTCGGCGCCAAGGTGACGGGCGTGGAAAAGGCCGGAAAGGGCGCGAAAGTGACTTTCGAGCCGGTCAAGGGCGGCGCGGCCGAAACGCTTGAAGCCGATGCGGTGCTGGTTGCGACCGGCCGCCGTCCGTACACGGATGGTCTCGGCTTGCAGGAAGCGGGCGTGAATATGGATGATCGCGGCCGCGTTGCGATCGACGATCATTGGCGCACCAATGTCGAAGGCATCTATGCCATTGGCGACGTGGTGCAGGGGCCGATGCTGGCACACAAGGCTGAGGACGAAGGCATTGCGGTTGCCGAAATCATTGCCGGTCAGGCCGGTCACGTGAATTTCGATGTTATCCCGAGCGTGGTCTACACGCAGCCGGAAGTGGCCTCCGTCGGCAAGACCGAAGAGGAACTGAAGGCCGCCGGTATCGAATACAAGGTGGGCAAATTCCCGTTCACGGCCAATGGTCGTGCGCGCGCCATGCTGCATACCGACGGTTTCGTCAAAATCCTCGCCGACAAGGCTACGGACCGCGTTCTGGGTGCGCATATTCTCGGCTACAATGCCGGTGAAATGATCCACGAACTGGCGGTGCTGATGGAGTTCGGCGGATCGTCGGAAGACCTCGCCCGCACTTGCCACGCCCATCCGACCATGTCGGAAGCCGTGCGCGAATCCGCGCTGGCCACCTTTGCCAAGCCGATCCATATGTAATCGGCTGCATTCCTGCCATTGTAAAAAGGCCCGCGCGTGCGGGCCTTTTTTTGATGTCTAATTTTGCGCTGGCGGGTTGGCCGGGGGAGCCGGAGCCGGCGTTGCAGGCTCGCTCTGTGTCGCCGGTGGCGGCGAAGGTGGAGCGGAAGTATCGGTTCCGCTGCCATTGCGGTAGAAGAAGTAGCCCAGAAGGATGATCGCAGCCAGAAGCACCGCGCCAAGCAGATAGGCGCTTCCGCCGCGATTGGGCGGTGGCGGCGGCATTCCGGTTTGGCCAGTCGGGTCCGAAAGGTGCGGATCTCTGGTTCGCGGGTCGAGGGGATCAACCATATCGGGTTCCTCCAATGGTTCCTTCCATCATCGAAGCGATAGCCGGGAAGCGCGAGTTGGCCGGTTATTGGGTCATTCATGAACCGCTTCAGCACCAACCGCATCATGTTGCGAAAACACACCCGGTATATAACAATGCGAAAAGGAGAGGATCGTTCCGAAAACTCCAAGATAAGAAAGGAGTATGGATTGATAGGTCTGCGGGACGGGGTGCGGTGAATATGCCGTTAACCCCAGCGAAACTGCCTATCGCTATGTATATTCAATCACGGAAGTGATCCGGCAAGCCGGATTATGATCGATCAACTGGCTATGCAGGTTTTATCACTGTAAAGCTGGATCATCACAAGCGCTTAAAAGCCACGCCGAAATTTAAGGAAAAGATATTATGCCTTCGAAAGAAAATATGAAAACCATTGAGCGCTTCGAAAAGCTCTCGTCGCTTTTGCGCGATGAACAGTTCAAGCTTCTGGATGAAGCAGCCAGAGAAGAAGCGCTTCCGGGAAAATCCATACTGAGACAGATTGCCGAACTCGAACTCAATATTACTGCCATTGAAAATAGTATCACCGATCTTAGAGCCGGTTAGAATCAGCCACATGGGTCCTATAGCGGGATTACCCGATAGCCCTTTGCGCGCAGCAATTCGATTATACCGTCCTTGCCCGGCAGATGTAGCGCGCCCACGGCAATAAAAGCATTTCCCTTGTCGATGATCGGGACGGCGCGATCAGCCATGAGGTGATTCCGGTCCGAAATGAGATATTTTAAGAATAAATCATAGTCATCGTCGGAAAGGCTGTCGGGAACAATTTTCCGGAGCGCTGGCATGATCATCCCGATTTCACCATCGAGATAGAGGGCAGTCGTCGTCTCCATGGCATCCTCGATCGCATCGCCATAATCGATGGTGGCGACAAGGCTGCGGAGGTGGAAATCGAGCGGCATCCGGTTCATCGCGGTGAGCTGCTCTTCCGCGCTTTCAAGGCCCTGAACATCGCGGCCTTCGGCCTGTGCATCGAGGGCAAGCTTTTCATCGAGCGATTTCTCGCCTTCGCCTTGCCGCTTCCTCTCGCATTTGGGAAGGGCCAGCAAGCTGGATAGCACCCATGGTTTCATTTTGGCGACCGCGTCGAGAACAATGCCGCGTTCTGCGAGCTTCCGTTCGATTTCCTCACGCCGTTGCTCGGGGAGATGCGATTTGAGTGTGGTGCCATCGGTGAAAAGCAGCAGCTCGGGTTGCTCCAGTCTGACACGCAGGAAAAACTTCGGGTCCAGAATATCGGTCGTTTCCACGACGACGGTGCTTGCCGATCGATAGGCCTCGTCGGTGGCTTTCGACAGCGTCAGGACGCGGGGATCGGAAAAATGCATTGTGCCGAAGAGATAGGATGGCTCGACGCCCTGCTTGTCGATTTTCCAGAGAAGCCCTTTGCGATTGGGAATCTTATCGGCGTCTCGCTGCAATTCCTGCCAGCTTGCCGGGTCTCTCGTCTCCAGTCCCTCCATGAGATTGACGCCGTGCGGGGTGCAAGCGGCGGATATATTGTCGGCGCGAGCGGGGATTGTGCCTGCAAGACAGGCAAGGAGAAGGGTGAGAAGCAGCTTTTTCATGAGGGCAATATAAGACCGTTTTTCACAGATGCGAGACCAATATCAAGCGCGCGGATGCGCCTTGTCGTAAACTTCCAGAAGCCGCTCGGTATCCACGCCGGTATAGACCTGCGTAGTTGAAAGGCTTGCATGGCCAAGCAGTTCCTGAATGGTCCTGAGATCGCCGCCGCGCCCCAGAAGGTGGGTGGCAAAGGAATGGCGCAGCGCGTGCGGCGTCGCACTGTCGGGCAGGCCGAGACCGGCGCGCAGCTTCTGCATTTCGCGCTGGATGATTGCCGCATGAAGAATCCCGCCCTTGGCGCCGCGAAAAAGCGGCTTGTCGGCGGTAAGGTCGAACGGGCAAAGCGCCCGATATTGCGCGACGGCGCGGTGCACGACTGGCAGCAACGGCACGAGGCGGGCCTTGTTGCCCTTGCCGGTGATGGTGATCGAAAGGGCTGTGCCGTCGGATAAAGCGTCACCCATGAGGCCAAGCGCTTCTGAAATGCGCAGGCCGCAGCCATAGAGCAATGTCAGAACGGCGGCGTTGCGCGCGGCGATCCATGGTTCCTCTGCCATCTGCCCGTCGGCGGCAACCACCCGGCGGGCATCTTCGGCGGTCAGCGGTTTCGGCAGGGATTTCGGCTGTCGCGGCGCGCGCATGGCACTTGCGCCCGCTGCATTGGCAAGGCCGCGTTTTTCCAGATGGCGCAGCAGCGAGCGAACACCGGCAAGACCACGCCCCAGCGTTCTGGCGCCGACGCCGTCATTGCGGCGGCTGGCCAGAAAGGAGCGCAGATCGGCGATCCGCAGATTGCCGACATCTTTTAGCGATGGCGGCTCGCCCAGATGGCCGGTCAGGAAATTGAGAAACTGGCGCGTGTCGCGTTCATAGGCTTCGAGCGTATTTTCGGACAGGCGGCGCGCATCTTTCAGCGTCTTCAGCCATTCTTCCCGCGCGGCTGCGAGATCGGCGCGGGCAGGGATCAGAAATTCGCTGTTCGTCGTCATAATCGGGCCGATCGTTCACTCTGGATTCGCGTGCAGTCTGCCAGCGATAGGTTACCGGCTGGTTTTCGTGGGTTGAAGAGCGATTTTCTGACGAAATGACGTGAAAAAGACCAACGAAAGAGCTATTGAACGAAAAATAGTCCTCTCCGTGCAGCAGAAACAAGGTTGGCAATGCCGCGTCCAGAAAACCCGATCCAGCTCGCCGTCATCGGTGCCGCCCATGGCACGCGTGGCGAAGTGCGAGTGAAGACCTTTACCGGCGATCCGCTGGCCATCGCCGAATACGGCCTGCTTTATGACGAACAGGGCAAGAGCTACGAGGTTCTGGAAGCGCGTCCTGCAAAGACCGTGGTGGTCGTGCGGTTCAAGGGCGTCAATGACCGCAATGCCGCCGAAGCCCTGAACGGGATCGAGCTTTTCATCGATCGTTCGCAACTGCCGGATGACGAACTGGATGAAGACGAATTCTTCCAGACAGACCTCATCGGCCTGCTGGCGGTGGACGCCGAAGGCAAGTCCTATGGCGTGGTGAGTGCGCTTTTCGATTTCGGCGGCGGCGATCTCATCGAGCTTTCCGAAAAGGGCAAGCGCCCGATGCTCATTCCGTTCACGGAAGCGGCCGTGCCGGAGATCGATTTCGACAAGGGAACATTGCTGGTCGAGCCCTATGCCGCCGGATTGATCGCCGACGATGAGGACGAGCGTCCGGAAAGCGAAAAGAAAAAGCCGAAGAAGTCATGACCGAAGTTTCCAAGGTCGATGATGAGGCCGGTTTCTTTCATGCATCCGTGCTGACGCTTTATCCGGAAATGTTTCCCGGACCGCTTGGCGCTTCGCTTGCGGGCAAGGCGCTCGGTGAAGCCAAATGGCGGCTCGATGCGGTGCAGATACGCGATTTTGCGGAAGGGCGGCATCGTATGGTGGACGATACGCCATCTGGCGGCGGCGCCGGCATGGTGATGAAGCCGGACGTTATCGCCCGCGCGCTGGATTCGGTTGTCGACGGTCAGCGTCCAATGCTTTTGATGAGCCCACGCGGAAAGCCGCTGACGCAAAAGCGCGTTCGCGAACTGGCCGAAGGGCCGGGCGCGATCATTCTCTGCGGGCGTTTCGAAGGCGTGGATGAACGCGTGATCGAGGCGCGCAATCTCGAGGAAGTATCGATTGGAGATTACATCCTGTCGGGCGGAGAGACTGCGGCCATCGTGCTGCTCGATGCCATTGTGCGGCTTTTGCCGGGCGTGATGGGCAATCGCGAATCCGGCGAGACGGAGAGTTTCGAGACCGGCCTTCTCGAACATCCGCACTACACCCGCCCGCAGGTTTGGGAGGATCGGCCCATTCCCGAAATCCTGACCTCCGGCAATCATGGTGCCATTGAAAAATGGCGGCACGAACAGGCTGAGCGGATCACCAGGGAGCGGCGTCCCGATCTTTGGGAAGCCTATTGCGAGGGAAAGCGCAAATGAACCTGATCCAGCGGCTCGAAAGTCTTTCCCTCGCGCTGCTGGCGCTTGGAGCCTATTGGGTCAGTGGCGCAAGCTGGTGGCTCTTCGCCATTCTCATCCTTGCGCCCGATCTTTCGTTCTTCGGTTATGTGAGGGGACCGCGTACAGGCGCGGTCGTCTATAATATTGCTCATAGCTGGATCGGCGTGGTGTTGGTGGCGGTGCTTGGCTGGGCCATGAACTGGCCGCTTTGCCTTGGCATTGCGCTGATCTGGGCCGTGCATATCGGCGTCGACCGTGCACTCGGCTATGGTCTCAAATATGGATCAGGATTCCAGGATACGCATTTGGGCCGGATTGGCCGTTAGATCGCCGATCTGATGTTTTGTTGGGATGCGCTCTGAATAAAAATGCCCGGCAGATGCCGGGCATTTTCGTCTCTTTTTGTCAGGCAGAGTGCTGATTTGCAGGACTGCGAAGTTCTGTTTGCGACTTGCGCAGCATAAAATAGATGCCGCCACCAATAGCCACGCCGAAGAACCAGCCATAGGTCGCCCACCAGCTCGGCAGAAGATTGGTGGCCATTGGCAGGACGGATGAGAACAGGGCGCCGATAGCAAAAGCGATGAAAGCCTTGACGTGCCAGCCATTCTGGAACCGGAACTCACCGTTTTCCTGATAAAGATCGGCCACATTCAACTGTCCGCGACGCAGCAGATAATAATCGACCATCATGATTCCGAAGATCGGGCCCATGGTGGAGCCGAGGAAGTTGACGAAATGGGCTGCGCCGGTTTCCCACGGGGCAAACGGATAGAGGATCAATGCGATCAATGCTGCGATGACACCGCCCCGCTTGAACGAGACTTTCTGCGGCAATGTGTTGGAGAAGTCGAAGGCGGCGGAAACGAAGTTCGCAACCACGTTGATGCCGAGCGTGGCGACGGTGAAAGTCAGCGCGGCAAGCAGTGCAAGGAACCAGCTATCGAACTTTGCCGAAATCTGGTCGGGATGAAGCAGGACTTCGCCATAGACTGTGAAGGCAGCGGTGGTGGTGACGCCGGCGACAAGGCAGAAGGCCAGAAGATTGACCGGCAGGCCCCAAAGATTGCCGCGCCGCAAGGATGCTTCATCCTTGGCATAGCGCGAGAAGTCGCAGAAGTTCAGATAGAGTGCCGCAAAATAGGTGATCCAGGTGGCCGCGACAGCAGCGAGTGCCGCAAACGAACCCGGCTCGCCGGTAACACCTGCATCTTTCGTTTTCTCGAGAAGCACATCGCGCGGAATTTCGCTGCCGAAAGAAAATGTACCGGCCTTGATAACCAGATAAACGGCCAGGATCAGCATCATGATCCAGACTGCCGGACCGGCCCAGTCCTGGAATTTGCGGACAGTTTCCATGCCGCGCTGGATGATGAGAAGCTGGGCTGCCCAAACCAGGACATAGCAGATGACTTCGAGGGTCGAGTGGCCGAGCAGATGGCTGTTCTGGTGAAAGGACAGCATGCTTTCGTTGCGGATAAGCAGCGCGACGATGGCGCCGGAGGCGGCAGCGGTCTGTGCGCCATACCAGAAACAGGCGACGACACCGCGCACGAGGGCCGGAAAATTGGCTCCGAACGTGCCGAAGGATGCCCGCGCCAGCACCGGAAAAGGCACGCCTGTCCGTACGCCGGCATTGCCGACCAGAGTCATCAGGAAGAAGATGACCAATGATCCCGCACCGATCGCTATAACAAAGTTCAGAAAACTGCCGCACAAAAGAAACAGGCTTGCGGCAAGATAATAGCCCCAAAGGCTGTGAACATCCGATGTCCAGACGTTGAAAATGCTGAAGGCGCCCCATTTGCGTTCTTCGGCTGGTGCCAAATCCTCATTGTACAATGAGGGTGATGGATTTTTGATTGTCATACTGTCCCCTTATTAGCTACAACTTTTATAGTTGTTTACGATTTGTATTTTTATTGTTGACGATAGTTGTGGCACAGTCTTTCCAGGCTGGCTACGAAAAATTATGACAGGGCGTGACAAACGGGTCGTGATGCTGTATGTGCCTGCCAGTTCGGGAAATCCCGACATTGTAATACCTCGTTCGGGCAAAGCCCGAGGCGTCCCAAACCAATAAATGGTGTACCGCTCCTGCCTGAATTTGAAGGCATAGCCACAGGGCCAAGGATTGCTTGGTGGCAAGTGCAGAGCGCTCTGACTGTTTGAGAAGAATGCAGAAGGAGAAAGACGATGACCGATATCATTCGTCAGCTTGAAGCCGAACAGGCAGCAAAGATCGAAGAAAAGCGCAAGCTTCCGGATTTCCAGCCAGGCGACACCGTTCGCGTTCAGGTTCGCGTGACCGAAGGTACGCGTACCCGCGTGCAGGCCTATGAAGGCGTCTGCATCGCCCGTTCCGGCGCTGGCCTCAATGAAAACTTCACCGTTCGCAAGATTTCCTATGGCGAAGGCGTGGAGCGCGTATTCCCGGTTTACTCGCCAGTCGTTGAGGGCGTTGAACTGGTTCGCCGCGGCAAGGTTCGTCGCGCGAAGCTTTACTACCTTCGTGGCCTCACCGGTAAGGCTGCGCGTATTGCTGAAAAGAAGGACAACCGCACCAAGGCCGAGCGCGAAGCTGACAAGCGCGCCGCCGAGCGCGATGCCGCCGCAAAGGCCGCTGCTGCTGAATAAGTTTCACAGCATCCTGTTTAAAGAAGGCGGCCTCTGGTCGCCTTTTTTATTTGCCAAAAATGAAGCCTTGCGTAACATATTGCATAATTGCGCCAAAATCTCGCAAGATTGTTACTGCGACACCCTGTGGCGGTTTCTGTTTCTTGACGAAACGCCAAGGCGGGTGCATATGACAGGAAATTAGAGCGGTTCCAGTCAAGACTGAACCATTGGAGTTGCTCTGGCTATTTTTTCACGCATTTGCCCACGCAAAACCGTTTCACACTTTTGCTGGAAATGCTTCTAAGAACCATTCAAAGGACCTCTCGCAATGAGCGCGCCGCGTACACTTTATGACAAGATCTGGGACGACCATGTAGTGGATCAGCAGGAAGACGGAACCTGCCTCCTTTATATTGATCGCCATCTTGTGCACGAAGTGACGAGCCCGCAGGCTTTCGAAGGCCTGCGCATGGCTGGCCGCAAGGTGCGCCATCCTGAAAAGACGCTGGCCGTTGTCGATCACAACGTTCCGACCTCGCCGGATCGCATCAACGGTATCAAGAACGAGGAAAGCCGCATTCAGGTCGAGGCTCTGGCCAAGAATGCCGCTGATTTCGGCGTCGAATATTATTCCGAGCGTGACCGCCGTCAGGGCGTCGTGCACATCGTTGGCCCGGAGCAGGGCTTTACGCTGCCGGGCATGACCATCGTCTGCGGTGACAGCCACACCTCCACGCACGGCGCTTTCGGTTCGCTGGCGCATGGTATTGGCACGTCCGAGGTGGAGCATGTTCTGGCAACCCAGACGCTGATCCAGAAGAAGGCCAAGAACATGCTGGTGCGTGTGGATGGCAAGCTGGCTCCGGGCGTCACCGCCAAGGACATCACGCTCGCCATCATCGGCGAAATCGGCACCGCGGGCGGCACTGGCTATGTGATCGAATATGCGGGCGAAGCCATTCGCGCCTTGTCGATGGAAGGCCGCATGACGGTCTGCAACATGTCGATCGAAGGCGGCGCCCGCGCTGGTCTCATCGCACCGGACGAAACGACCTTCGCCTATATCAAGGACAAGCCGCGCGCGCCGAAGGGGGAAGCGCTGGATCAGGCGATTTCCTACTGGAAGACGCTGCATTCGGATGAAGGCGCGCATTTCGACAAGATCGTCGAACTCGATGCCACCAAGATTTCCCCGGTCGTGTCGTGGGGTTCCTCGCCGGAAGACGTGGTCTTCGTCACCGACATCGTTCCGAATCCGGACGAGATCAAGGACGAGACCAAGCGGGCATCGAAGTGGCGCGCTCTGGACTATATGGGCCTGAAGCCCGGCACCAAGATGACCGATATCAAGATCGACCGCGTCTTCATCGGCTCCTGCACCAATGGCCGTATCGAGGACTTGCGCGACGCTGCACGCATGGCTGCTGGCAAAAAGGTTGCCGCTGGCGTCAGCGCCATGATCGTGCCGGGTTCGGGTCTGGTGAAGGAACAGGCGGAAGCCGAAGGCCTCGACAAGATCTTTATCGAAGCCGGGTTCGACTGGCGTGAGCCGGGCTGCTCCATGTGCCTTGCCATGAACGACGATCGTCTGAAGCCGGGCGAACGCTGCGCTTCCACCTCGAACCGCAATTTCGAAGGCCGTCAGGGCTTCAAGGGCCGTACGCATCTCGTGTCGCCCGCCATGGCCGCCGCTGCCGCGATTGCCGGACATTTCGTCGACATTCGCGAGTGGAACTAGAGCATTTCCGAACCAAAAGGTTCCTCGAAGGCTCTTGGAAGATCAAACCGCCGGTTCATCCCGGCGGTTTTTCGTTGGCTGTAGATTAGCAGGTTTTTCACGCTTTGATTGTATGGGTGTGGCGGGGTGGCTGTCGGCGGAAGTCCTTGAGTGCCGGCACGGGGAAGAGCATCGATGAATGGAGCCGACTTTATCCTGTTGATCAACATGACCGTTTCCGGTCTGTTTGCTTTCGCATTTCTCGGCATTGCCGTTTATGCGCGGGATAATGCTGCGGCACCGGTCTTTGCCTTGGGCTTTATTTTCGCAATGCTCTATTTCCTGACCGAGCTTGCCATGCCCTCCATTCCCAATCCCCGCATCGGCTACATGCTCGCCTTTACGGCCTATTATCTGGCCTTGTCCTGTCTGGTTGTCGGTTTGGCCCGAATGTATGCCCGGCCTGTGCCATGGATAGCGCTCGGGCTTCTGACCATTGCGTCGCTTGCCGTGGTCTACGGCATATATGACATCGCCCGTAGCCAGATGATCGGCATGCTGCTTTATCAGACGCCCTATTTTCTGGTGCTTCTGCTCGCTGTGTGGGTGATCCTGCGCGTGGATCGCAACGCCATCGACACGCTCATGGCGGTGCTGTTCGGCGTCAGCGCCGTCCATTTCCTGTTCAAGCCCGTTATCGCCGTGTTGTCCGGAGGCGCAGGCGCTGAGCCGGCCGACTATATCGATACGACCTATGCGATGTTCTCGCAGTCGATTGGTGCTGCGCTTTCGGTCGCTGGCGGCTTGCTCCTGCTGCTGAGCCTGATGCGGGAGCTGATCACCGATATGCAGATACGCTCGGAAACGGATCAGCTTTCCATGCTGCTCAACCGGCGCGGTTTCGAGTTTCGCGCCGAAGCGGCAATTGAAAAGTCGAAGCGCATGCGGCAGGCTTTGTCGCTGGTCCTGTGCGACATCGATCACTTCAAGGCCATCAACGACACGCACGGCCACGCTCTGGGGGATCGCGTCATCGCCGCCTTCTCCGCCGAACTGCGCAAAGCGGCGAGCGTCAAGGGCGGCATTGCCGCCCGTGTCGGCGGTGAGGAATTTGCGATCATCCTGCCGGGAAACACGATCCAATCGGCATGGCGATTCGCGGACAAGACGCGGCTTGTCTGTCGCGATATTCGTATTGCGGGCAGGAACGGGGAGATCGAGTTCACGGCAAGCTTCGGCGTCGCGGAAATGGAATTCGATGATGTATTTTCCGATCTCTACAAACGCGCGGATGGCGCGCTTTATGAAGCGAAAAAGGGCGGGCGCAACAATGTGCGCACGGCGCTGCCGATACTGGCCGACGAAAACGTGCTGGAATTCCGGTCAATGACGGGGCGCTGAACAGCCCTATTGATAGCCGCATTTGGCGTGGTCCAGAACCGGCGTTTCTCCGCGATCGAGCCCGTACATGAAGGCGCGCCCGCGCAGCACGACCGCGCTTTCGCAATTGCTGTTGGGCTTGTCGACGATATAGGCAACCGCGCGATCTCGCGGTGCGGTAATCAGCTTCATGCGTTGCGGCGAGGAGGAAACTGTCTTCTGCGCCGCGCCGACCCGGATGATCTTCGCGCCATTGCCCGGCATCTGGATGACAAGATTTCCCGAGGCATCGATGGAGCGTGTCGCATCGTCGGCCCGTGCGGCACCGGCGAGCGCAAGCACGCCGACGACAGCCGCGCCAAAGATTGTCCGTCTGCGTTTTGCCATCGTTGTTCGAGCCTCGTCGACGGTGATCACCAGGAGAATGCGGACTATCTTAACTCTTTCTTTACCTTTGTCATCCGTGCTGGCTACAATCGAACCGGTCTTCCGTGCGCTGCTGCTTCGCAGGCTCATGCGGAACGGCCGGAAACGCCAAGGAACGTCCAATGACCAAAGATCATGCTGTCGATATTGCGCTCCTCCATCTGCGGGATGCCCATGAGTTCGCGCCGCTGCTGGCAAGCTATGCGCAGGCGCTGAAGCGTGGTGCTCCGCGCCGCCCCGATGATTTCTATGCCGAGCATCTGCTTCAGGACCGTGCCGCTGAAACGCTGGGAGCCCGGGTCGACGGAAATCTGGTCGGTTTCGTGATCTTTTACGATCTGCCCGAACCGGTGACCGGCCTGCGTGCAGGGCAGGTCGATCATATTTATGTGCACCACGATCATCGTGGAAAAGGCATCGCCAAGGCGCTGATCGACGTGCTGGCCGACAAGGCCGAGGAGCGCAGCTGGTCCAAGCTGGTGCTAAACGCCCCGCGCGTTCCGGAAGACGGGCGCAAGCTCTATGAACAGATTGCGACGGCTGCCGACTGGTCGAGCTATGTGATTCGATTCGGCAATTGATCGATTTCGCAAAAGTGGATGAAATTACACATGTTTTTGCCCGTTGCGGTCTTCAATCGTTTGAATGCCGCAATCACGCGAATGTGTCGCCGAGGTGCGACCAATTGTTAGTCTTTTCGTGAAAAAGCTTCTTTGACGTGATGGTAAAAGAGCAGTAGAAAGCGCCACATAGGGCCGTACGCCACGGTCCAGCCATATTTTCTTGGGTCGTACCGGCGCGGGATCGTAAAGTCCGGTTCCCTGTGCCTCGGACGGCGTCGAACCCGGGTTCGTGAGAACCCGCAACCTGGCTGCCTTGCTGATCGTCGTCAGCGGGGTGTGGCCGGAGAGAAACGTCAGGGAAGCCTACAGAGCCATGACACAACCGACTGTAACGCGCCAGCGTCCTTTGTCGCCGCACCTGTCTATCTACAAGCCGGTCATTACGATGACGATGTCTATCGTCCATCGCATCACGGGCGGCGCACTTTACTTCGGCACCCTGCTGCTGGCGGCCTGGCTGATTTCGGCTGCGGTCAGCGAAGAGTGCTTCAACACCGTCAATGCATTGTTCTCGTCCTGGATCGGCCGCCTGATCCTGTTCGGCTATACATGGGCGCTTCTGCACCATCTGGCCGGCGGCGTTCGCCACCTGATCTGGGATACGGGCGCAGGCCTTGAAAAGCACACCGCTTCCAAGATCGCCTGGACGACCGTCGTTTTCTCCGTCATCGCCACGATCCTCGTATGGGTCGTCGCCTATTCGGTGCGCTAAGGGGAGCTGGTTTCATGAACGGTATGAACAATGATATGCGCACCCCGCTCGGCAAGGTCCGGGGTTTGGGATCGGCCAAGGAAGGCACCGGCCATTTCTGGTATCAGCGCCTGAGCGCGGTCGCCCTTGTGCCGCTGGTCATGTTTTTCATCGGCCTGGTCGTTTCGCTCAATGGCGCAAGCTATGCGGAAGTCCGGGCTGCTCTTTCGCATCCATTCACTGCCATCGTGATGGCGCTGTTCGTCCTGACCGGCGTCTACCACATGCGTCTGGGGATGCAGGTCATTATCGAAGATTATGTGCATGGCGAAGGCATGAAGGTCGTGCTGGTGATGCTGAACAGCTTCTTTACGGCTGTTGTCGGCTTCGCCTGCATTTTTGCGATCCTCAAGCTGAGCTTCGGAGGTTGATAGCCCGATGGCTAGTGCAGTAAACAATGCGGCGCCTGCCGCTGCAAGCAAGTACACCTATGTCGATCACAAGTTCGACGTGGTGGTCGTCGGGGCTGGCGGTGCGGGCCTGCGCGCAACGCTCGGCATGGCCGAGCAGGGCCTGAAGACGGCTTGCATCACCAAGGTTTTCCCGACCCGTTCGCATACGGTCGCCGCACAGGGCGGCATTGCCGCTTCGCTCAAGAACATGGGCCCGGACAGCTGGCAGTGGCATATGTACGATACCGTCAAGGGATCGGACTGGCTCGGCGATACCGATGCGATGGAATATCTGGCGCGCGAAGCGCCTGCCGCCGTCTACGAGCTTGAGCATTACGGCGTGCCGTTCTCGCGCACGGAAGAAGGCAAGATCTATCAGCGCCCGTTCGGCGGCCACATGCAGAATTTCGGCGACGGTCCTCCCGTCCAGCGCACCTGCGCTGCCGCCGACCGTACCGGCCACGCGATCCTGCACACGCTCTACGGCCAGTCGCTCAAGAACAACGCGCAGTTCTTCATCGAATATTTCGCGCTTGATCTCATCATGACCGACGGTGTGTGCACCGGCGTTGTGGCGTGGAACCTCGATGACGGCACCATCCATCGCTTCTCCGCCAAGATGGTGGTTCTGGCGACGGGCGGTTATGGCCGCGCCTATTTCTCGGCTACCTCGGCGCACACCTGCACCGGCGACGGTGGCGGCATGGTGGCACGCGCCGGCCTGCCGCTGCAGGACATGGAATTCGTGCAGTTCCATCCGACCGGCATCTATGGCGCGGGCTGCCTCATCACCGAAGGCGCGCGCGGCGAAGGCGGCTATCTGGTCAATTCCGAAGGCGAGCGCTTCATGGAACGCTATGCCCCTTCGGCCAAGGACCTTGCCTCGCGTGACGTTGTTTCGCGCTGCATGACCATGGAAATCCGTGCTGGTCGCGGCGTCGGCAAGAACAAGGATCACATCTTCCTGCATCTCGACCATCTCGATCCGGCTGTTCTGCATGAGCGCCTGCCGGGCATTTCCGAGTCGGCAAAGATTTTTGCAGGCGTGGATGTGACCAAGGAACCGATCCCGGTTCTGCCGACCGTTCACTACAATATGGGCGGCATTCCGACCAATTACTGGGGCGAAGTGCTGAACCCGACCGCCGACGATCCGGACCGCGTGCAGCCGGGCCTGATGGCCGTTGGCGAAGCGGGCTGCGCTTCGGTGCACGGTGCGAACCGTCTCGGCTCCAACTCGCTGATCGATCTCGTGGTGTTTGGCCGTGCGGCTGCCATCCGCGCCGGTCAGGTCATCGACCGCAAGTCGAAGATTCCCGATCTCGACCTTGCCGCCTGCGACAAGATCATGGAACGCTTTGATCGCCTGCGTTTTGCCAACGGCTCCCAGCCGACTGCGGAACTGCGCGAAAAGATGCAGCGCACCATGCAGGAAGATGCCGCCGTGTTCCGCACCTCGGAATCGCTCAAGCAGGGCGTCGAGCGCATGGAAAAGCTCTGGAAGGAGCTGCCGGATGTCAAGGTTACTGACCGGTCGATGATCTGGAACTCCGATCTGGTGGAAACGCTGGAGCTGGAGAACCTGATGGCCAATGCGCTGACGACGGTTGTTTCGGCGGAAGCGCGTCAGGAAAGCCGCGGCGCCCATGCGCATGAGGATTTCCCGGATCGCAACGATGCCGAATGGCGCAAGCACACCCTGTCCTGGCTGTCGCCGGATGGCAAGGTCAAGCTTGATTACCGTCCTGTCCACCTCGATCCGTTGACGACGGAAGAGGAAGGCGGCATCAGCCTCGCCAAGATTGCGCCGAAGAAGCGCGTTTACTAATCAAGGGAAAGAGCAATGGTTGAACTCGCACTTCCCAAGAATTCCCGCATGCAGGAGGGCAAGACCTGGCCCCGTCCTGATGGCGCCAAGCGCGTCACGGAATTCCGTATTTATCGCTGGTCGCCGGACGATGACGCCAATCCGAGCATCGACACCTATTATGTCGATCGCGACGATTGCGGCCCGATGGTGCTGGATGGTCTTCTCTATATCAAGAACAAGATCGACCCGACGCTGACGCTGCGCCGGTCGTGCCGTGAAGGCATTTGCGGTTCCTGCGCCATGAATATCGATGGCGCGAATACGCTGGCCTGCACCAAGGGCATGGACGACATCAAGGGCGCCATCAAGGTCTATCCGCTGCCGCACATGCCGGTGGTGAAGGATCTTGTGCCGGACCTCAGCAATTTCTACGCCCAGCATCGTTCCATTGAGCCCTGGCTCAAGACGGTTTCGCCGGAGCCCCAGAAGGAATGGCTGCAAAGCCATGAGGATCGCCAGAAGCTTGACGGCCTCTACGAATGCATTCTGTGCGCCTGCTGCTCGACTTCGTGCCCGAGCTACTGGTGGAATGGCGACCGCTATCTCGGCCCCGCCGTGTTGCTTCAGGCCTATCGCTGGCTGATCGATAGCCGCGACGAAGCCAAGGGCGAACGCCTCGACAATCTCGAGGACCCGTTCCGGCTCTATCGCTGCCACACGATCATGAACTGCGCGCAGACCTGCCCGAAGGGCCTGAACCCTGCCAAGGCGATTGCCGAAATCAAGAAGATGATGGTCGAGCGCCGCGTGTAATTCTATTGTTTGATGGCTTTAGGGGACCGGCTTCACATGTGGGGCCGGTCTTTTTTATGGAGTAAGTCATGCGTAATATACCAAAGAATTTTGACAGCAGTTCAGTTGCCGAAATTGACAGGCGGTTGAGAGATATCGCGAATAATGACGAAGTTATTATTCCATTGGCAATCGAAAGCGGAAGCCGTGCGTGGGGATTTCCATCTCCCAACAGCGACTACGACTGTCGCTTTGTTTATGTTCGATCTCCAGAAGCAAGCTTTACCCTTTTTCCCAGAAGAGATGTAATCGAAACACCATTGACACCTGTTATAGATGTTAATGGTTGGGAGCTATCGAAAGCACTGAAGTTGATGCTTGCTGGCAACGCCGTCATTCTGGAATGGTTAACTTCGCCGATTGTTTATCACTCCGATGAAAAGTTCCGCTTGGCATTGTTGGAACTGGCGGACTCAATTTGTGATAAGAACGGGGTAGCTCGTCATTATTTCCATCTAGCGCGAAATCAGTTTGAACGTTCGTTAGGCGACGGAAAGGAGATTGGCCTTAAGAAGATTTTTTACAGCCTGCGTCCGGTCATGGCGCTGCGATGGATGCGTCTCCACCCTGATCGTGGAGTGGCGCCGATGCATTTTCCGACGTTGTGCCAAGAGGCCGATTTATCAGCAGAAATCTGGAATAATGTGGCGGACCTGATGGCTCGCAAGGCTTTGACCCGAGAATTGGGAAAGGGCAATGTTCCAGCAGTAATCCTGTCGTTTCTAGTTGACGAGCTTCAGATCGCCGATAAATGGACCAGTTCTACAGCGAAGCAGGAAATTGATCCGGCCAAGAGAGAGCGTGTGGACAGGTTCTGGCGACAATGGGTAACTGCGTTATATAACGATGATACTGTTGTAGCGAACCCGTGGAATTCCAGTTCTGGCTAGGTAAAATCATGCTCGATCATATCGGATTCAACATTTCCAGCATGCCCAGATCGCGGGCTTTTTATGATGCGGCGCTGGCGCCGCTCGGCATAGGCCGCGCCATGGAATTCGGCGATTGGGTGGGATATGGCCGCAATGGCAAGCCGGAATTCTGGATCGGCAAGCAGAAGGGTGCGAAGCTGGAGGGCGTGCTTCATGTCGCTTTTTCGGCTGGGACCCGCTCCGAGGTGGACCGCTTTTATGAAGCGGCTATCGCCGCTGGGGGCAAGGACAATGGCAAGCCCGGCCTGCGGGCCGATTATCATCCCGACTATTACGCCGCCTTCGTCATCGATCCGGACGGCCACAACATCGAGGCTGTCTGTCATCTGCCGGAATAAAAAAGCTTGCTTGCGCCCGCTTCTTATCCTCGCAACTTATACTCGTTCAAGCCAGTTTTGCGTCCAGCGTTACTTCGATAGCGCCCAACGCTTTTGAAAGCGGGCAGGACTGCTTGGCCTTGTTCGCAAGCGTCTCGAAATCCTCCGCCGAGATGCCGGGGATTTTGGCGTTGAGGGTGAGTGCGCTGCGGCTGATTTCAAAGCCGCCGCCGGAAGCCGGGCCGATGCTGACGACTGCGGTTGCCTCAAGCTTTTCGGGCGGAGTGCCGTGCTCTGTCAGGAGGGCTGAAAGCTGCATGGCGAAACAGCCTGCATGGGCGGCGCCCAGAAGCTCTTCCGGATTGGTGCCGGAGCGACCGCTTTCGTCCTGAAAAC
Source organism: Hyphomicrobiales bacterium (assembly GCA_900473915.1). Taxonomy (GTDB): domain Bacteria; phylum Pseudomonadota; class Alphaproteobacteria; order Rhizobiales; family Rhizobiaceae; genus Brucella. Next base: position 73,874 of record UCNG01000001.1, read on the forward strand.
GAGCCTTGAAATCGTAGGGCAGATCCTTCAGCGCACCGCTTTGCGTGTTGAGGGTGCCTTTGCCTTCCTTCAGCGTGCCTAGCCAGACGGCGGTTGCTTTTCTGTCCATGGGAAGCTCTCCTCTCGGTTGGGATTTCCGCTACCGATATAGGGCGGTCCGGGAACGGGTCCAGCACTCAGATGGCCTGTCCTTTCAACAGGCGCGGGGTATCGCCTGAAAGGCCCGCAGCCTGCTTGATGAAGAAGGATTTCAGCGCGGGAACCCGGTCGACAAGACCAAGCCCGATATCGCGGATTGAGCGGATGGCCGGATTGTCGTTGGAGAAAAGCCGGGTCAGGACGTCGGTGGTGACGCCCATCTGCACCGTATCGAAGCGGCGCCACGACTGATAGCGTTCAAGGGCTGCGAAAGATCCGATATCGAGGCCAAGGCGATCCGTTTTAACCACCACTTCGGCAATCGCCGCCGCGTCGCGGAAACCGAGGTTGAGGCCCTGACCGGCGATAGGATGGATACGATGTGCTGCGTCGCCCACCAGCACGAAGCGCGGCTTCACGAATTCGCGCGCCAGCGTGAGGCCGAGCGGGAAGGCGCGGCGCGGCCCTTCGACATGCAGGGCGCCCAGACGATGGCCGAAGCGCTGTTCCAGTTCAGCTTCGAACACGAAATCATCCTCGCGGATGAGCCGCTCGGCATCCGCCGTGCGCTCGGTCCAGACCAGTGAGCTGCGATTGCCCTTCAGCGGAAGGATCGCAAATGGACCGGCGGGCAGAAAATGCTCATCGGCGCGGCCGCCATGCGGGCGCTCGTGCGCCACATTGCAAACAATGCCCGACTGGCCATAATCCCAGTTCACGGTCTTGATGCCCGCCAGATCGCGCAGCCGCGAGCGCGCGCCGTCGGCAGCGATCAAGAGACGCGTTTCCAGCCTGTCGCCATTGGACAGCGTAACGGTCACGCTTTCGGGCCGGGTTTCGAAATTGTCGACGCTCACCGCCTCAAGGAAGACAATACCGAGGGCATCCGCCTTGTTGTGCAATGCCGTGTTGAGCACACGGTTCTCGACCATATGGGCGAAGGGCTCGCCCGGTTCCGCTTCTCCCTCGAAGGTAAGGAACACGGGACGGACCGGATCGGATGTTCGCGAATCGGTGATGACCATTTCGGTGATAGGCTGGGCATCCGGCAGAATTTCCTGCCAGCAGCCGAGCTTGCCGAGCATCCGCGAGGCGGCCGCGGCGATGGAGGAGGCGCGGGGATCGTTTTTCCAGGCGCCCGCAGGCGCGCCGTCGATCACCGTCACGGAAAGGTGCGGGGCCGCTGACCTGATTGCGACCGCCGTGACAAGGCCGACATAGCCGCCGCCTGCAATCACCACATCGTTATTGCGCGCTGCTTCCTGCTTTTTCGGGACGGCCATTTGTCATTTCCTTTCGAGAATCTATCTCACGATAGCATTTCCAGCAAAAGTGCGAAGCGGTTTTGCGCGAGGCAAATGCTTGGAAACAAAGAGATAGAGCGGTTTCGCGATTCTGGTTTAGCTGGAACCGCTCACGCGCTGTTTTGGCATATATCGCCGGTCAGGGAACCCGATATTTTGCCGCGGCGCATGCCGAATCCTGCCGTCTGCTCCGCGGCCAGGGACAGCTTTTCCCGCACGGTTCTTGACAGGTTCCAACGCTCCGGCTCAAACAAGAACCCGAAGCATATATATGGTTGCAGGAGACAGGCTGTCCATGTCCGATGAAGAAAAGTCCGGTATCGAGCAGACGGCGGCAATGCGCGAACTGCTATCGATCCTTGATCTCGAAACGCTTGAGGTGGACCTGTTCCGGGGCAACAGCCCGCAGGTAGGCTGGCAGCGGGTTTTCGGGGGGCAGGTGATTGGGCAAGCGCTGATTGCCGCGCAGCGCACGGTCGAACCGGAGCGCCATGTGCACTCGCTCCATGCCTATTTCGTGCGGCCCGGCGATCCAGCCATCCCCATCGTCTATGAGGTGGACCGCATCCGTGATGGTTCCAGCTTCAGCACCCGGCGCGTTCTGGCCAAGCAGCATGGCAAGGCAATTTTCTCGTTATCCGCTTCATTCCAGATCGACGAAGGCGGGCTTGAGCATCAGATGCCGATGCCGGAAGGGCTGCCTATGCCCGAGCAACTCGTCGGCGATCGCGACATCAAGGAACAGTATCTCCATATGGCGCCGCCCAATGTCCGCAAATACTGGGAGCGGGAACGGCCCATCGAGATCAAGCCCGTATCGCTGACCCATTATTTCTCGCGGGAGAAACTCGAGCCCGTCCAGCATGTATGGGTGAGGGCGCGCGGCATCGTGCCGGATGACCGGGCACTGCAAGCCGCCATTCTCGCCTATCTTTCCGATATGACGCTGCTCGACACGTCGCTTCATCCGCATGGTCGGACTATTTTCGATCGCGACATGCAGGTGGCGAGCCTCGACCACGCCATGTGGTTTCATCGACCGTGCAGGCTCGATGACTGGCTTCTCTATACGCAGGATACGCCGAGCGCTTCAGGCGCACGCGGCTTCAATCGCGGCGCGCTTTACACCCGCGATGGCGTGCTGATCGCATCAGTCGCGCAGGAAGGCCTGATCCGCGTGCACGAGGAAAAGAAATGATTAATTATTAATCATGAGCTGTATAGGTGATTAAATTAGAGGCATTTCGCTGCTGGCTGGCGAGATGCCGAGGGGTAAAAAGCGAATCGAATGAATCAGTTAAGGCATCATTCGGTCTGAAGCTGCATCCGTGGCAACGCGTTCCTAGTTGCGAATTTCCGCATCTGGCGCGCTGAATGTCATAAAATTTGCGGTTAATTTGCCTGCTTCGGCCAACTGGCATGAATTTTGTTTCTCTCTGTTTGAACCGGTCTTTCCAGCGCAGCCGCGTTTGAAGCCGCCCTTCGACGGAGATATTCGATGCTCATAACAGGAAGAAACAAGCAAACGGCCCTTCTGGCCAGCCTGCCCGCGCTCCTCGCCATGGCGGGGACGGCGATGGCACAGGACGCCGCCCCGACACCAACCCTCGATACGGGCGATACGGCGTGGATGCTGACTTCAACCGCGCTGGTGTTGATGATGACGATACCGGGTCTGGCGCTGTTCTATGGCGGCATGGTGCGCAAGAAGAACGTGCTGTCCACAGTGATGCAGAGCTTTGCGATCACCTGCCTCATGTCCGTTCTGTGGATGGTCGCAGGCTATTCGCTCGCCTTCACCGATGGCGGTTCGCTGAATTCATTTATCGGCGGGTTGTCCAAGGCGTTCTTCTCCGGCGTCACGATGGGATCGCTGACAGGGACCATTCCCGAATATGTGTTCATCACCTTCCAGATGACCTTTGCCGTCATCACGCCTGCGCTTATTGCCGGATCGTTCGCCGAACGCATGAAGTTTTCCTCCATGCTGGTGTTCCTGACGCTATGGCTGTTCATCGTCTATATCCCGGTTGCCCACTGGGTCTGGGGCGGCGGCTTCATGGCGTCGGATGGCGTGCTTGATTTTGCCGGCGGCACGGTTGTCCATATCAATGCCGGTGTGGCCGGTCTGGTGGCTGCCCTCATTCTCGGCAAGCGCGACGGCTACGGCCATACCAACATGGCACCGCATAATCTGGTACTCTCGGTCATCGGCGCTGCCCTTCTGTGGGTCGGCTGGTTCGGCTTCAATGCGGGCTCGGCTGTCGGGGCCAATGCGCTTGCGGGCGTTGCCATGCTCAACACGCAGGTTGCGACCGCCGGTGCTGCGCTGGCCTGGATGTTCGTGGAATGGGCGGTTGCTGGCAGGCCAAGTGTGCTCGGCATCATTTCGGGCGCTGTCGCGGGGCTCGTCGCCGTCACGCCTGCCGCCGGTTTCGTCAATCCGGCCGGCGCGCTCATCATCGGCATTGTGGCCGGTGCGGTCTGCTATGTGGCGGCTGTGAAGATCAAGCACGCGCTCGGCTACGACGATTCACTCGATGCCTTCGGCGTCCATGGTGTCGGCGGCTTCGTCGGCGCGGTGCTGACCGGCCTCTTTGCCGATGCGGCGATCAACCCGGCCAGCGAAGGCGCCACCATCGGCAAGCAGTTCTTCGGCGCTGCTGTCACGGTCGTCTACACGGCCATCGCCACCGCGATCATTCTTTACGTGGTCAAGGCCGTCATGGGCCTGCGGCCCAGCAAGCAGGCCGAGATCGAGGGGCTGGATATCGCGCTGCATGGGGAGTCGGTGCAGTGAGGATGGGAGTAGGGAGGTGTTTCCCTGCTTGTCGGGCTTTCGGAAGGCGCGGGAAACCGCGCCTTTTCCTTTATTTGCCGAGCCTCATGCATGGTTAATGAGGAATTAACCATCCGGCGATTAGGATCGGACCGATTCAATGCGCCCGGAGCAAGTCCGCTCAGGGGCCAGCAAATATTTTCGGTTCGGGACAGGCTATATGCGGCAAGGATATTCGCCCTCATACCCGCTGCGTGACGAGCGGATTACGGAAGACAGGCTGAAACTGGCCAATCTCTTCCGCAGGCAGTTCTATATCCTGTTTGGATTGGGGCTTCTGGCGCTCACCGGCATGGCTGTCGGCGCGCTGGCGACATGGAATGTCGCCGATCCGAGCTTCAGCCACGCGACCGATAATCCGGTAACGAATGCGCTGGGCTATCCCGGTGCTGTGTTCTCCGATATTGCCATGCAGTTTTTCGGCCTAGCGAGCGTTCCCGCCCTGCTTCCGCTTGCTGTCTGGTCGCTGCTGATGATGACGCGCGGCGGCATCGGGCGGGTGGCCAAGCGCAGTTTTGCGTGGCTTGGCGCCGCACTCCTGTTTGCGGCGATTGCCAGCTGCTTCGCGGTACCGGCAAGCTGGCCGATGCCGATTGGTCTCGGTGGCGTCTTTGGCGATATGATCCTGAAATTTCCGGGGCTTTTCCTTGGCAGTTTTCCGCAAGGGGCCATCGCCTCGGGCATTGCGCTCATCCTTGCGGTCCCGGCTTTCTGGCTCTGCCTTTTTGCCAGCGGCATCGTCGGGCGCGGGGCAGGTGTCGTCAATCCTGCGCAAGCCTCAGCCCGCCGCGGCGCGGAAGAAGATGATTTTGCCGCAGATGAAGACGATGAAGCGTCCGCTGGTGGCGGTTTCCAGCTTGTCGGCGCGCTCACGCATCTGGTTTTGACCACGACCGCCAATTTCAAGCGCCTGACCGGGCTTGGCCGCCGCCGCCCGCGCGAGGACGATTTCGACGATATGCGCGTGGTGCGCCGCAACGCCGAAGCGCGCAACGCGCCGCGCAGGGAACCCGGTTTCGGGGCGCCGGCCGCCGTCGACGACGCGCCGCCTTTCGATATGGACGATATGGATGACGACACGCCGCTCGCCGGTCAGGAATGGCACGATGCGCCGCCGCCCCGCGCCCGCAAGGCGCGTGTGGAACAGGCCGCACCGTCGCCGAAGCCCGGTCCGCGCGCCCAGCGCGAGGCGCAGCCCTCCTTCCTCAAGGACAATGGCGTTTTTGAAATGCCGTCGCTCCATTTCCTTGCCGAACCGAAGCTCGTTCAGCGCGACCCAGCGCTTTCCAAGGACGCGCTGGAACAGAATGCGCGTCTGCTTGAAGGCGTGCTGGAAGATTTCGGCGTGCGCGGCGAAATTATCAATGTGAAGCCCGGCCCGGTGGTGACGCTTTATGAGCTTGAACCGGCTCCCGGCATCAAGTCCTCGCGCGTCATCGGCCTTGCCGACGACATTGCCCGCTCGATGAGCGCGATCGCGGCGCGCGTTGCGGTCATTCCGGGGCGCAATGCCATCGGTATCGAACTGCCGAACCCGAAGCGCGAAATGGTTTACCTGCGCGAAATGCTGGCAAGCCGCGACTTCGAGCAATCGAAGGCGAAGCTGGCGCTGGCGCTCGGCAAAACCATCAATGGCGAGCCGGTCATCGCCGACATTGCCAAGATGCCGCATGTTCTCGTGGCCGGCACCACCGGTTCAGGCAAGTCGGTGGCGATCAATACCATGATCCTGTCGCTGCTCTATCGCATGACGCCGCAGGAATGCCGCCTCATCATGATCGACCCAAAAATGCTGGAACTCTCCGTCTATGACGGTATTCCGCATCTGCTGACGCCGGTTGTGACCGATCCGAAGAAGGCGGTTGTCGCGCTCAAATGGACCGTGCGCGAAATGGAAGACCGTTATCGCAAGATGTCCAAGGTCGGCGTGCGCAACATCGACGGCTTCAACCAGCGTGTCGGTCTGGCGCAGAAAAAGGGCGAGCCGATTGCGCGAACCGTGCAGACCGGCTTTGACCGCAATACGGGCGAGGCGATCTACGAGACGGAAGAACTCGATCTCGAACCGATGCCCTATATCGTCGTGATCATCGACGAAATGGCCGACCTGATGATGGTCGCGGGCAAGGATATCGAAGGCGCGGTGCAGCGTCTGGCGCAGATGGCGCGTGCGGCGGGCATTCACGTCATCATGGCCACGCAGCGCCCCTCGGTCGATGTCATCACCGGCACGATCAAGGCCAATTTCCCGACCCGCATTTCGTTTCAGGTCACATCGAAGATCGACAGCCGCACCATTCTGGGCGAACAGGGCGCTGAACAGCTTCTCGGTCAGGGCGACATGCTCTTCATGGCTGGCGGCGGACGCATCCAGCGCGTGCACGGCCCATTCGTTGGCGACGACGAGGTGGAGCGCATCGTGCAGCATCTGAAGCTTCAGGGCGTCCCGGAATATCTCGACGCCATCACCGAGGATGAAGACGACGACGAGGGCGGCAGCGGCCCGGCTGGGACCGGCAATCTGGAGGATTCCGGCGATCCGTATGATCAGGCTGTTGCGGTGGTGCTGCGCGACAAGAAGGCATCGACGTCCTACATCCAGCGCCGTCTGGGCATCGGCTATAATCGTGCCGCCTCCATCATCGAACGCATGGAAGAGGAAGGCATTGTCGGCCCCGCCAACCATGCCGGAAAGCGCGAAATACTGGTGCCCACCGAAGATGACTATTAATGGCCATACTAGCGCCAAACTGGCGGTCTAATTAGCTACCATGATGAAAAGAGAAAGTTTGTCGATGATGCTCTCCCGTTTGTCCGCATTTGCAAAAGCTGGCCGTCTCGCTGCTGTGCTGGGCATCGGAGCGCTAGGATTGGGCGTGGCGCTGCCGGTTCTGACGCCAGCCGTGGCGCAGGCTCAAGGGGCAGGCGGCAGTGGGGCTGCGGCACAGCAGATTGCCGATCATTTCTCGTCGGTGCGCACCATGACCGGCGAGTTCGTGCAGTTTGGCCCGAAGGGCGAGCAGACGGGCGGCACTTTCTATATCGAGCGTCCGGGCAAGATCCGTTTCAACTATAACAATTCCCCGATCCGGGTGATTTCCGATGGCGAATCGGTCGTCATCAACAATCGCAAGCTCGACACATGGGACCTCTATCCGCTTTCGAAGACGCCCTTGAAGCTGCTTCTGGCAGACCGCATTGATCTTGGTGGCGGCCGTCTTCAGAATGTGAAGCAGGAGCCGGACATGACCACGCTGGTGCTGGGCGACAAGTCGATCTTCGGCGATTCGAAAATCACCATGATGTTCGACCCCAAATCCTACGAGCTGAAGCAGTGGACCATCACCGACGCGCAAAAGCTCGATACGACCGTGATGATCTTCAACGTGCGCAGCGGCGTGCGTTTCACTGACGATATGTTCAAGATCGACTATCAGCGCATCGCCATGAAGCGTAAAGGTCAGTAGCCGTCAGTTTGTGACAGGCAATCCGTTTGCATTTGTCGGATAAATGATTAGGTTCGCGGCATCTTTTTCGTTGCTGCGAGTCCTATCTTCATGGCTTTTTCTGTTGCTACCTGGAACATCAATTCCGTTCGCCTGCGCATGCCGTTGGTCGAACAGTTTCTGCGCGATTATCAGCCGGATGTTCTGTGTCTTCAGGAAACGAAATGTCCCGACAATCTGTTTCCGGCCAAAGGGTTTCGGGCGCTCGGTTATGAACATATCGCGATCAGCGGACAGAAGGGCTATCATGGCGTGGCGACAGTTTCCAAGCGTCCGCTGACGGGCGTGGAAAAGATCGGTTTTTGCGATATGGGCGATTGCCGGCACCTGAGCGCGGTGGTGGAAGCAGGCAGCAAAAAGCTCCGCATCCATAATTTCTATGTGCCCGCGGGCGGGGATGAGCCGGACCCCGAGATCAACCCCAAGTTCGCGCACAAGCTGGCCTTTCTTGAGGAAATGCGTGCAATTGTGGCCGACCGGCAGGATGGGCTGTCATCTATCCTCGTCGGCGATCTCAACATCGCCCCGCTCGAAAATGATGTCTGGTCGCACAAGCAGCTTTTGAAGATCGTCAGCCATACGCCGATCGAGACCGAAACGCTGGAAGACCTGCGTGTGAAGGGCGGCTGGAGCGACCTGATGCGGCATCTGATTCCGGCAGACCAGAAAATCTTCACCTGGTGGAGCTATCGCGCCAAGGACTGGGATGAATCGGATCGTGGCCGCAGGCTGGATCACGTCTGGGGTTCCGCCGATCTTGAAGGGCATATGCAGGGTCTGCAAATCCTTCGCGATGCGCGCGGATGGGATCGTCCGTCCGATCACGTGCCAGTTATTGCGACATTCGATCTGGATTAACAGGATCGCAAGGCCTATATAGGACGCAGTCAAAACAAGGAGAGAAGAACGATGGATCGGATGGCACTGTTTCAAATGACCAGTGTTTTCAATGTTTCCATGGTTCGCGATGTCTTCTCTTCTCACACTTCAGGATGTTTCCTGCGTTACGGCTGATGGCCGTCCCCTCTTCGAATCCGTCAATTTCAGCGTAGCCGAAGGCCGCATCGGTCTGGTTGGGCGCAATGGTGTCGGCAAATCGACGCTGTTGCGCATCATGAGCGGGATGCTGCTTCCGACGAGCGGAAATGTGACCGCCAATGGAAGCATCGGCGTTCTGCGGCAGAATGTCGGCGGCGATGCTGCCATGACGCTTGCGGATATTTTCGATGCACGGGCTGGCTTCGATATTCTGATCCGTATTGAGCGGGGGCTGGCCAGTGACAGTGATCTGGATGAGGCCGACTGGCTGTTGCCGCAGCGCTTTACCGACGCGCTGCAGGAACTTGGCCTGCCTGATTTGGCTCCCGACACCCGCATTTCAGCCTTGAGCGGAGGCCAGCAGACACGCGCGGCGCTTGCCGCCCTTATCTTCCACAAGCCCGATCTTATTCTTCTGGATGAGCCGACCAATAATCTCGATCGCGCCGGTCGTTTGGCCGTTGTGGAACTTCTCTCCGGCTGGCGTGGAGCAGCCGTCGTGGTCAGCCATGACCGTGAGCTGCTGCGGACCATGGATGCGATAGCAGAATTATCCCCGGCGGGGCTTCGCTTCTATGGCGGCAACTGGGATTTCTATCAGGAGAAGAGAGCTGAGGAGCGTGAAACGGCGGCACGCGATCTTGCAACGGCGCGGCGCGAGGTCATGCAGGTCGAACGCAAGGCGCAGGCCGCAGCCGAAAGACAGGCACGCAGCGACGCGCGCGGCCGCGCGTCGCGGGCCGATGCAGGGATGAGCAAGATGCTGCTCGATGCCCGGCAAGACCGTGCGCAACAGTCGAAGGGGCGGGGCGATGCATTGGCGGAACGCCAGTCCGCTCAGGCAAACGAACGGTTGCAGGAGGCCCAGGCGAAAGTCGAGCGGGTGAAGCCGATGCATTTCGATGTGGCAGGCGCGGCTCCGCCGTCCGGGCGGGTGATGCTGGAGATGCAGAAGGTCTCAGGCGGACCTCAAGCCAACCACCCGGTGATTCGTGACCTGTCGCTGAAGATTGTTGGAGCCGAGCGTGTGGTGGTTACGGGGCCAAATGGTGCAGGCAAGACCAGCCTGTTGCGGCTGATGATGGGCGATCTTCAGCCTGTGGCCGGAACCGTGATGCGTCCGGCGCGTCTGGCGATGTTCGACCAGCAGATGAGCCTGATGGATCGCGACCAGACGCTTTATGAAAATTATCGGCGCCTCAATCCGGGCTCCAGCGACAACGACGCGCATGCGGCGCTGGCGCGCTTTTCGTTTCGCGGCGAGGGTGCTTCACGGCTTGCCGGTAGCCTCAGCGGCGGTGAATTGTTGAGGGCTGCACTTGCCTGCGTTCTCGGTGGAACGAGGCTTCCCGAACTGCTGATCCTCGATGAACCCACGAATCATCTCGACCTCGATTCCATCGAGGCGCTGGAAACCGCACTCAACGCCTATGAGGGGGCGCTGATCGTCGTGAGCCACGATCAGGCTTTCCTTGAGGCTATCGGGACGGGAAAGAGGATTGATCTTTGAAGAGGGTCAGTCGCCATTCAAGCGCGGCGCGACTTTTTCGATTTCGCCGATCAGCTGGAGCAGATCGCGGCTGATGTGGGAATGAAGTACGGCTGCCGCTTCCGGATATTCTTCTAGGATACGCCGAAAGATCGCGCGGCTGATACGTACGACTTCCGTTTCCTCTTCGGCGAGAGCGCCTGTCAGGCGGCTGGTTTGCGCGATCAGCGCCATTTCGCCGATCATTGCGCCTGGCCCGACGGAGCGGATCGCGATCCGCCCCTCTTCGCTATCGTGAAACAGGGTGATGTTGCCGGAGACGACGATATATCCGCAGTCCGCGCTTTGCCCCTCACGGAAAAGCTCTCGCCCTGCTCTGAGAACGAGACGTTCCGCACCAAAGGCAAGCAGCCGCAGCTGTTCGGGCGTAAAAGACTCGAACAGGCCTACGGAACCGAGAATGCGAATATCATCGTCAAGCGCCATGGATCGTCAATACACCTGCATCGGGCGCCGTCCATCATGGGACAAGCTTGTATCCCCCGCTTTCTGTGACCAGAAGCGCCGCATTGGACGGATCTTTTTCTATTTTCTGTCGCAGACGATAGACATGGGTTTCCAGCGTGTGCGTGGTAACGCCTGAATTGTAGCCCCACACTTCTTCCAGCAGGACATCGCGGCCGATAACCTTGTCGCCGGCGCGATAGAGATACTTGATGATCGCCGCTTCCTTTTCGGTGAGGCGAATCTTGCTGCCCTTCTCGTCGATGAGCAGCTTCTGGCCGGGCTTGAACGTATAGGGGCCGACGATGAAGGTCGCATCCTCGCTCTGCTCGTGCTGGCGCAGCTGCGCGCGCACGCGCGCCAGAAGCACCGCGAACTTGAACGGCTTGGTGACGTAATCATTGGCGCCCGATTCGAGGCCGAGAATCGTATCCGATTCCGTATCGTGCCCGGTGAGCATGATGATCGGCGCCTTGAAACCACCCTTGCGCAGCAGTTTTACGGCTTCACGCCCATCCATATCCGGCAGGCCGACATCCATGATGAGGAGGTCTACAATGCCGTTTCGCGCAGTCTGGATGCCCTTGGTGGCATTGTCTTCCTGCAGGATCTGGAATTCTTCGCACAGCTCCAGCTGTTCGACGAGGATGGAACGGAGATCTTCGTCATCGTCCACAATCAGTATCGTACGGCCTGTCATGCCTGTCCTCGTTACTCTTTGATTTAAATGGCTCTTGGTGTTTTATGACATTTAATGGAGACAAGTTGAAGCGGCGAAACGTGAAACAGGTTTTCGCGCCCGCCGACAACGGTTTTTAACATGCATGACACGGAGGCGGGAGCTTGGCCAGATACACAATTAGCCGGGGAATCGGCGTTATCGATGTGCGGGCCAAACCGGGCCACAAAACGCGCGGCTTGCTTGTTGCGGGCAATCTGGTGCTGGAATGTGCTCTTGGCAAGGGGGGAATCAGCGCTTTCAAGCGCGAAGGCGATGGCGCGACGCCTCTGGCAACCATGCGATTGCTCTACGGATACAGGCGTGGCGACAAGGGTTTGTTGCCATCCTCACGGTTGCCGCTCGGCCGCGTCCGCCGTCTGGACGGCTGGTGCGATGCACCGTCCGATGCCAATTACAACCGTCCCGTCAGGCTGCCTTATGCGGCAAGCCACGAGGATATGTGGCGGCGCGACGATCTCTACGACGTCTGCATTGTCATGGATTGGAACATCGCGCCGCGCCGTCGCGGATGCGGCAGTGCGATCTTCTTCCATCTGGCGCGACCGGGCTATACGCCGACCGAAGGCTGCATAGCATTGAAGCGCGCCGACATGGCGCGCCTCCTGCCTCATCTGACGGACCGGACTGTCATCCGCGTCCGGAGATAGTTGCCTCAGTGTGCGGCAGCTATTCTGACCTCATTGCCATTGGCATCGTAGAGCTTGCCATTCAGGAAATAATCTCCGTCATGCAGCTCAGCGATATTGTGATGGCGGATGATGCGTTCGGTTCCTTCCGCAAAGACCGACATCTGGTTGCTGTTGCCGAGCTTGATCTCATTGAACATCAGGTTGAGCGCAATAGCCATCAATGCCGCCGAACTGATGCCCGAATGAAATATGGTTTCAAACCAGGTCGGGAAGTGATGATAGAACTGCGGTGCGGCAATCGGGATCATGCCGAAGCCGATCGAAGTCGCCACGATGATGAGATTGATGTTGTTCTCGTAGTCGACCTTTGACAACGTGCGGATACCGCTCGCAGCCACGGTGCCGAACAGGACCACGCCAGCTCCGCCCAAAACCGCAGGAGGAACGCAGGCAATCACCCGGCCCATCACCGGCAGGAGGCCGAGCGTGATGAGGATCAGCCCGCCGGTTGCGACGACATAGCGGCTCTTCACGCCTGTCACAGCAACAAGCCCGACATTCTGTGCGAAGGCGCTCTGCGTGAAGGAGCCGACGACCGGCGACAGGATGCTTGAAAGCATATCCGCGCGCAGGCCGTTGGCGAGACGGCGCGAATCCACTTTCGTCCCGATGATTTCACCGACAGCCAGAATATCCGCGGAGGTCTCGACCAGCGTAACCATGATCACGATGAACATCGAGAGCGTTGCCGCAAAGCTGAATACCGGCATGCCGAAATGGAAAACCTCCGGCAACGCCACCATCGTGCCTTCGCCCACCCGTGAAAAATCGGTCATGCCGAGCGCCCAGGCAATAAAGGTTCCGATGACCATGGCAAGCAGGATCGAAAGCCGCGAAATCGTGGCATTGCCCATCTTGCTTAGAATGAGAACGATGACCAGCGTGAGCCCTGCAAGGCCGATATTGGCCATGCTGCCGAATTCCGGGCTGTTGCTGTCGCCGCCCATTGCCCAGCGCGCTGCAACGGGCATCAGCGTCAGGCCGATGGTGGTGATGACGATGCCGGTGACGAGCGGAGGAAAGAAACGCGTGATGCGCGAGAATATCGGCGTGATGATAAGGCCGATCACGGCTGCCGCGATGACGGCTCCCAGCACGACTTGCAAGCCAGCTTCGCCCGTCTGGCTCGACGTGACGATGGCGACCATGGTGGCGACGCCCGAAAACGAGACGCCTTGAACAAGCGGAAGCTGGCAGCCGAAAAAGGGAATGCCGATGGTTTGCAGGACGGTCGCAACACCGCCCGCAAACAAGGATGCGGTGATCAGCAGGCCGATTTCGGTCGGGCTGAGACCAGCCGCCTGGCCGATGATCAGCGGAACCGCGACGATCCCTCCATACATGGTCAGCACATGCTGAAAGCCGTAAGCCAGATTGGCAGTGACAGATAATTTTTCATCTTCGGGACGCGAAAGCGCATCCGCCCCGGACTGGTGCGTATTCAATGATACTCCCTCCCAGCAGGCGCGAACGCGTCGTCAGCCTGCTCTCTCCGTTCTCCCTGCGCCCGATCATCGTGGCATGCCTTCCGGCACCGAACCGACGATGAAATGCGCGATGTCTCCTCCAAAGACATGTCGTAGGAGTATAACCGGAGCCGTCCGGTTGACTGTGCCTCTTTTGCTTGAAATTGTTTTCGATGCGGGAGCGCTAATGCTGAGGGGTCACCCGTCGATTTTGGCGCGGGCGTCTCGCATCGCATCGCGCAGTACCGCGAAAATGTACGGTTCCAGCGATTGGGCGACATTGAAGCGCAGAAAACCGCTTGCCGTTCGCGACGCGCTGAAGACGTTGCCGGGTGCCAGAAGTACGCCTTTTTCCAGAGCATGCTGGGCAATCCGGCCGGAGTCCAGCCCGTCCGGCAATTGCGCCCAAAGGAACATGCCGCCCGGCGGCTCGGCCCAAAGAGTGAGGCCCTCCGCTTTCAGGCGGTTGGCTGTCAGCGTCATGGCATCGGCCAGCTTGGCGCGCAGGCTGTCGACATGGCGGCGATAGGTGCCGTCCGTCAGAAGTGCATGCACGATCTGCGGCGACAATGCATTGCCGCCGAAGCTGGTGGCGAGTTTCAGGTCGGTCAGCCCGTCGATCCAGTCGCTACGCCCGGCGATATAGCCAACGCGGGCCGCTGCCGACAGCGTCTTGGAGAAGCTGCCGATATGCAGGACGCGATCGAATCCGTCGAGTTCGGCAAGCAATGGCGCGGGGGAGGGATGAAAGTCGCCGAAGATATTGTCTTCAACCAGCGTGATGCCATGCGCTTCGGCAAGCTTCAGCAGCCGGTGCGCGGTGGCTGGCGTCATTGAGCCGCCGGTCGGGTTATGCAGCCCGGCATTGGATATATAGAGTTTCGGCGCGTGTTCGCTGGCAGCTCTGGCAAAGGCTTCGAGGTCAGGGCCGGTATGGCTATAGGGCACGCCGACGAGCTTGACGCGGTGTGTCAGAAGCACGGCCTGAAAGTTGAAGTAGCAGGGATCATCGACCAGAACCGTATCGCCCGGCTGGAGCAGATAGCGGCAGATGAGATCGATGGCCTGCGTGCCGGAATCGGCCAGCAATATGTCGCCGCTCGACACGTCGATGCCCTGTTCGCCAAGCCGGTGCGCAAGATGCTGGCGCAGGGGACGAAAACCAAGGGGTTCGCCATAGGTGGCAAGATTGCTTGTCTCGTCACGGGCGACCATGCGCATGGCGCGACGGATCGCGTCCTGCGGGAGCCATGCGTCGGGAAGCCAGCCGCATCCGGGTTTAAGCGTGGCGTCGCCTGCTTCAAGCGATTGCCGCATGACCCAGAACGGATCGATCTGGCGCTCCTTGTGTGGCGTGTTGGTGGCGAGCGAAAGCGGCTGGCGCGCGCGCTCCGAAACATAGAAGCCCGCGCCGCGCCGCGACTGGATGATACCTTCTGCCACCAGCCGGTCATAAGCTTCAACGACAGTGGATTTCGAGACATTCATCGTTTCGGCGAGGCGGCGTATGGAAGGCAGTCGCGCGCCCGGTGCGAGGCTCATCGCGGTAATGCGTCCGCGAATAATGCTCATCACCTTTTCAACGAGCGGCACTCTGTCGGCAGCGATGTTTTCGTCGCCAGCCTCAATTTCCCCGCCTGCATAGGCGGCTTCTACAGCTTCGAGGCTGCGTAGCAGGCCCGTCGAAATCATCTGTACTATCCTTCGTACCAGTACAGTTTGTCGAAATTGTCCGGGAACTGTCCCTGATTATTCGGGCAGTTTCGCGGCATTGTCCTGCGAATCTTTATACGATTTTAGAGAAAGCCGAAAAGACACAATGAACAAGAATGTTGGGAATAAGACTGGGGGATGGATCAACGGGTTTTTGGGCGTATTGATTTTTTCCGGGTCGCTGCCTGCGACACGGCTGGCGGTAATCGATATCGACCCGACCTTCCTGACAATGGTGCGCGCATCGATTGCAGGCGTGCTGGGACTGGCGCTTCTGCTGGCGTTCCGGGAACCTTTTCCACGCCGTAACGATGCCATTTCGCTGATTGTGGTGGCGCTTGGCGTGGTTGTCGGCTTCCCGCTTCTGACGGGGCTTGCGCTCCAGCATATGACCTCCGCTCATGCGATTGTCTTTATCGGACTGCTGCCGCTCGCTACCGCAATCTTCGCTGTTTTGCGCGGCGGCGAGCGCCCACGCCCGATGTTCTGGCTGTTTTCGGTGGTGGGAAGCCTGATTGTCGCTTCCTATGCCTATGGACAGGGAAGCCAGTCCACGCTGCTGGGTGATGTGCTGATGCTTGCCGCTGTCATCGTTTGCGGTCTGGGCTATGCGGAAGGGGCACAGCTTTCGCGCAGGCTCGGCGGCTGGCAGGTCATCTGCTGGGCGCTGGTGTTCTCGCTGCCGCTCATGCTGCCGTTAAGCGTGATGACGCGGCCTGAGACATGGGCAGGCATCGGCGCACCGGCCTGGATAAGTCTCGGCTATGTTTCGCTGTTCTCGATGCTGATCGGCTTTTTCTTCTGGTATCGCGGCCTTGCGCAGGGCGGAGCCGCCACAGTCGGCCAGTTGCAGCTTCTCCAGCCCTTCTTTGGGCTTATGCTGGCTGCCGGTATCGCAGGTGAATCCGTCAGCATGGGGATGGTGGCGACGGCGGCTGTAGTCGTTGCCTGCGTGGCGGGAGCCAAGCGGTTTGCCTAAATAAATGCCCAGACGGTCGTGCGCTTGACTTCCGCGTCTTCCAGGGCGCGGGTCACGGGCACCGTGTAGACGGCAAGCTGTTGCAGCTTGTCCTTGGGCAGATAGGCGCGGCCCGGATCACCCACGATGATGCAGGCGCCGCGTTGGCTAAGCTTCGAAAACCAGGGAATAAGCCGCTCGGCGAGCGGCTTTTCATAAAAGACATCGCCTGCCAGAACCACATCCCAGCCGGCATCGCGCCCGATGAGGTCATCCAAAGAGGGGGAAACCGCCACGCCATTGGCCTCAGCATTGAGTTCGATGGCGGGGCCCGCGAAGGGATCGATGTCAGAAGCCAGCACGCTTGATGCGCCTGCCCGCATGGCGGCAATGGCGACAAGGCCGGAACCCGATGCAAAATCCAGCACCGTCTGGTCCTTCACCGTTTCGGGATGATCCAGAATATAGCGCGCCACACCCTGACCGCCCGCCCATGCGAAAGCCCAGAAGGGCGGCGGAAGGCCGATCGTGGCGAGCTCTTCCTCCGTCTTGTGCCAGAGGTCGTGGGCTTCATCGGCCAGATGAAGGCGAATTTCGGGCACATGCGGCGGCGCCTGCAGACTGGTGTTGGCCAGAATGAAATCGCGCGCGCTTTTATGGGCCGGATCGAGCATCAGATATCTCAGATATCTTTAACATCCAGTCCGCCCATGCGGCAGACTTCGATCCATTCATCTTCCAAGACCGGCTGTACCGAAAGACGCATCGAGGTTACGAGCGCCATTTTCTCCAGCTTCGGATTGGCCTTCACATCTTTCAGCGTCACCGGCTTCGGCATGTCGCGGACAGCCCGGATATCCACGCATTCCCAGCGCGGATCGTCCGTTGTGCTGTCATGGTGCGCCAGCGCGCAGACCTCGACGATGCCGACAACTTCCAGCCCTTCATTGGAATGGTAGAAGAAGCCCTTGTCGCCCAGTTTCATGGCGCGCATGTTGTTGCGCGCCTGATAATTGCGCACACCGTCCCACTGCTCGCCTTTTTCGCCACGGGCTTTCTGCATTTCCCATGACCATTTGAACGGTTCGGATTTGAACAGCCAGTAAGCCATCAGTCACAAGCCTCAAGCGTTAGCCGGATTGTTGATCACCCAGTTCCACGGACGCACGGTCACGCTGTCGAACAGGCCCGCCAGCGCGTAGGGATCGTTGGCGGCGATCTCTTCTGCTTCGGCCTTGTCGGCGGCTTCGACAACGACCAGGCTGCCATTCGGCTTGCCGTCTTCACCAAGGAAGGGCCCTGCAAATTTCAGCCCGTCGCCAAGACCCTTGAGATAGTCGAGATGCGCAGGGCGCGTATCGAGGCGCACTTGCAGGTGGTCCGGCTTGTCGTTGCACAGAAGAGCAAAAAGCATCGTCAATTATCCTTTCCGTTGAGCATGATCTTGTCCGAAAACCGGTTCCCGCTTTTCGGGATCACGCTCTAATCTTCGGTCTTGAGTGGTCGGGTGAGCAGAGCCGTCACGGCTTCGTCAATGGTGATGGTGCCATCCAGCAGCGCTCCCGTCGCATCGATGATGGGGGCGGAGATGGCGTGTTTGCGGCATAATTCGGCGGCGATCGGCGCGGTGGCCACGCCTTCGGCAAGCGGGCGGTTGGTGAGGTCTTCGCCTCGTCCAAGCGCCAGCCCGTAGGAATAATTACGCGACTGCGACGAAGAGCAGGTCAGCATCAGGTCGCCGAGGCCGGAAAGGCCCATGATGGTTTCGGGTTTCGCCCCCATGGCCTGACCGATGCGGCGGAGTTCCGCAAATCCGCGCGTGACGAGAGCCGCCTGTGCGCTGGCGCCAAAGCCGCGCCCGACGGCGGCACCAGCGGCAATGGCAAGGACATTTTTCAAGGCACCGCCAATTTCGACGCCTTTAAGGTCGGTCGTCGAATAGCAACGGAAAGCCGGCCCGGATAGAAGCGCTGCGAGCTGATCGGCAGTTGGGGCGTCCTCGCAGGCAACGGTCACGGCGGTCGGAAGCCCTCTGGCGACGTCTGTTGCAAAACTTGGACCGGATAGCGCCGCAATCCGGTGGTTCGGCAGAACTTCCGCCACGACCTCCGACATCAGCCGCCCGGTGTTGCGTTCTATCCCCTTGGCGCAAAGCACCACGGGCGCGCGTTGCGCAATGAAGTCGGACAGTTGCGAAAGTCCGGCACGCATGGCCTGCGCGGGGATGACGGCCAGAACGGCATCAGCACCCTCCACGACAGCCGCCGCATCCGTGCTTGCATGAATAGCGTCGGGAAGCACGATTTCGCCCAGATAACGCGGATTGCGGTGGGTCCGGTTGATGGCCTCGACCGTTTCGTCATCGCGGGCGTAGAGCCATGTGTCATGGCCGCTGTTGCATGCCATGGCAGCAAGGGCAGTGCCCCAGGCACCGCCGCCCAGAATGGCAATTTTCGTGCTCATGCCTTGGCTCCGCGTCGTCCGGTTCCGATCAGCGGAGCCGACTTTTCATCGAGCGGCCATCGCGAGCGGGGTGCAAGGTCGAGCTTGTCGGGCGCCTCGGTCGCGGCCCGTTCGGCGCCAGCCCAGGCGATCATCGCGGCATTGTCGGTACACAGATCAAGCGGTGGAGCGACAAAGCTGAAACCATGCCGGGCGCATAGGGTTTCGAGCGCGGCGCGCAGGGTCTTGTTGGCGGCAACCCCGCCAGCGACAACGAGCGCCGGTGTTTCGCAATCGGGGAATTCATTCTTGAAGCGTTCAAGCGAACGACCCACCCGGTCGGACAGCGTGTCGGCGACCGCAGCTTGAAAAGAGGCGCACATATCGGCCACGTCCTGATCCGACAAGGGAACAAGTTCGGTTGCCGTCTGGCGCACTGCGGTCTTGAGACCGGAAAAGGAAAAATCGAGCCGTGCTTCGCCTTTCAATGGCCGCGGCAGCGCGAAACGCTTCTGATCGCCCTGAAGCGCCATGCGTTCGACTGCCGGGCCGCCCGGATAAGGCAGGCCCAGAAGCTTTGCGGTCTTGTCGAAAGCTTCGCCAAGTGCATCGTCAATCGTGGTGCCGAGGCGCTCATAGTCGCCAATGCCGCGCACCAGCACCATCTGCGTGTGACCGCCGGAAACGAGCAGCAGCAGATAGGGAAAAGGCAGGTCATCGGTCAGCCGCGCCGTCAAGGCATGGCCCTCCAGATGATTGACGGCATAAAACGGCTTCTGAGCCGCCATGGCCAGCGCCTTGGCGGTCATCAGCCCGACGATCAGCCCACCGATCAGTCCCGGCCCTGCCGTGGCGGCGACGGCATCGACGTCGGCAAGTTTCATGTCGGCGTCGTCCAGCGCGCGGGCCACCAGCCGGTCCAGCGCTTCGACATGGGCGCGCGCGGCGATCTCCGGCACCACCCCACCATAGGGTTCGTGCTCGGCGATCTGGCTCAGAACCACATTGGACAATATCCGTCCTTCGCCTTGATCGTCCCGTTCGACGATTGCGGCGGCTGTTTCGTCGCAACTTGTTTCTATTCCAAGAATGCGCATTTGCGGTTAGACCCTGCCTGTCTCATAATTCATTTGAAAAATCCGGTACCATGGACGGCGCAATATGCAAACAGCATCCTTGAAGAATGGCACGTTGAAGATAGGCACGCGAGGCAGCAAACTTGCTCTCGCCCAGGCTTACGAGACGCGTCGCCGCCTGATGGAGGCGCATGGTCTTCCGGAAGAAGCCATCGAAATCATTCCCATGTCGACGGCAGGTGACCGCATTCAGGATCGCGCGCTTTCCGAGATCGGCGGCAAGGGGCTTTTTACCGAGGAGATCGAACAGGCGCTGACAGACGGCCGAATCGATCTCGCCGTCCATTCCACCAAGGATATGCCGACGGTTCTGCCCGATGGTCTTCATCTTTCCGTTTTTCTTGAGCGCGAAGACCCCAGCGATGCCTTTATCGGCCGCACGGCCTCCCGCCTTCTCGATCTGCCGCAGGGAGCGACGGTCGGATCGTCATCCTTGCGTCGCCAGGCCTTGATCCGCCGCCTTCGTCCAGACATTCAAGTGGTGATTTTCCGCGGCAATGTCGATACCCGCCTGCGCAAGCTGGAAGCCGGGGAAGTCGACGGGACGTTTCTCGCCTGTGCAGGATTGCGGCGTCTGGGCCTTGGCGATGTCATTACCGATCTGGCCGATCTGGATAGTTTCCCGCCCGCGCCGGGACAAGGCGCCATCGGGATCGAAACCCGTATCGGCGATACGCGCATCGATGCGCTGCTGGCCCCGCTTGCGCACCGCGAAACAGGCATAGCGCTTGCTTGCGAACGGGCGTTTCTGGCTGCGCTTGACGGTTCCTGCCGCACACCGATCGCCGGGCTTGCCACGGTCAACGGCGATACGGTTTCATTCCACGGCATGATCTTGAAGCCGGATGGGACTGAGGCGCATGAGATAAGGGCCGAGGGACCGACATCGAATGCTGCCGCACTCGGCACGGACGCAGCAGAGCAGTTGCGCGCGAAGGCCGGTCCCAAATTCTTCGAGGGCTGGGAGTAGATTTGGCGGGGCGAGCACACATCGCATCTCTTGGCCGGGTTCTGGTGACGCGGCCGCAACCGGCAGGCGCCCGGACCGCCGCGAGACTGGCGTCGAAAGGCTATGAGCCGGTTTTGCTTCCGCTGAGCCGGACCATTGCGCTTTCTTTTGCTGTGCCCGTCGGCCCCTTTGCGGCTTTGACAGTGACAAGCGCGAATGCCTTTCACCACATGGACATGGAACAGCTGAAGCCGTTTCTTGACCTGCCGCTCTTTGCCGTGGGGCAGGGAACGGCGCAGGCGGCACGGAAGGCTGGTTTCGGCTGCGTGATCGATGGCGGCGGCGATGCTGTTCGGCTTGCAGCGACCATGCAGCGCGAACTTCCCGAACAATCTCGTGTTCTCTATCTCGCCGGGCGGGTGCGTCAGCCGGTTTTCGAAGACGAGATGCGGGCCGCGAAACTCGATATGCATGTTGTCGATGTCTACGATACCGAAACGATTGTTTACACGGCTGCGTCACTTCAAACCGCGCTGGGCGACACGCCTTTTGCCGCAGTCATGCTTTATTCCGGTGTTGCGGCGATGAGCTTTGTGGATGCGATGCGCGAAATCGAGCCGCCCATTGATGCGAAAACGCGGTTTTTGTGTATTTCCGGCCGTGTGGCTGACCGTTTGCCGCCCAACTGGAGGGCAAATGCCCTTGTTGCGGACCATCCTGATGAAGAAGGGCTTTTCCGGCTGTTTGCCAAACTTTGACTCATTTTGGCGCAACCTTCCTTCATCTGGCGATTTTATCTGATAGAGTTTGAGTCAACCAATCGGCACTTTCGAGAGGATCCATGGCGAAACCCGGCACTCCGCGACATTCCAAACCGGCCCGTAATCCTGTGACGATCAATCTCGATCCATCGGACGTGAAGCGGGTTGACGAACCGGCGAAAGTGACGCCTGACGCGGAGCCGGTAGGGAGCTTTTCAAAACCGGAAAACTCAAAGCCGGAAGCCGCGAAGCCAGCGGCTTCGCCCAAACCGGAAGCAACAACTGTAGAAAAGATCGTGAAAACGGAAAAGCCGGAAAGTACGGCATATGCCAAACCGCCCTTTACGTCGGGTGTGAAACCGGAAACCCAGCAGCCAACGCAAAAAAGCGGTGCGGGCGCGTCGCATCTTCTGGCTGGTATTGCTGGCGGCGTGATCGGCCTCGGTGGTCTGCTGGCGCTGCAATGGGGCAATGTCGTCCCTTCTCCCGGCGCGAAAGTGACGGCGGAACAGCTGGCGCATATGGAACAGCAGATCGCCGATCTGCGCAGCAATCCAGCGCCTGCGCCGCTTGACGATGCAAGCCGTGCACAGCTTGCGGCGCTGGAAAAGAATGTTCAGGCGGCTGAGATCAAGGCAGAGGCAGTCGCGGGATCTTTTGCCGATCTTCAACAGCAAGTGGCGGCCTTACCGAAGGAAGCCGGGCAGCAGGCAGTAGCCGATACCTCCGCCCTGTCCGAACGGCTCGATGCGCTGGAAAGCAAGCTTTCGGCGGCACAGAGCCGGGCCGAGGAGGCAACAGCCGGAGTGACGGGGAACAGCGGCACGATTTCATCGCTCGAATCGAAACTGACCTCCTTGCAGGAAAAGGTCAGTGAGGCTTCACGCCAGCCCGACGCGACGGCGCTCATCGCAGCGAATGCGCTGAAAACGGCGATTGATCGGGGCGGTTCGTTCAAGGCGGAACTGGACACTTACGCGTCGGTCGTGCCGGATGAGGCGTCCATTGAACAGTTGCGTGCTCATGCCGATAAGGGCGTTCCGACTGTCGCCGACCTGAATGCGTGGTTCGGTGCCGTCGCAAACCGGATTGTCGCGACGGAGAACAAGCTGCCTGCCGACGCCGGAATTTGGGATCAGCTTGTCGCCAGCGCCAAAGGATTGGTGAGCGTGCGCCCGGTGGCCGGCAATGTTAGCGGAACTGGCGTCGGACCAACCACCGCCCGTATGGAAGCGGCTCTTCAGGCCGGCGATCTGGAGCGCGCGCTCAGCGAATGGGAACAGCTGCCTGCCGATGCCAAGGCGACCTCGCGGGAATTTGCTGATCAGATGCGAGCGCGGCGGGATGCCGATGTGCTGGTGCAGCGGCTTGTTGCGGACAGTCTGAAACCCAGAGCATCCACGGGCGAGACGGGCGGGGCCGCGGCCTCTTCCGGTCAATAGGAGGCAGGCCGATGCTACGTGTCCTGTTTTATCTCGTCATTGTTGCTGCCCTTGGGTTCGGTTTTGCGTGGCTTGCGGACCGTCCGGGCGAGATTGATGTCACTTTCGCGGGCAACCATTACAATGTGCCGCTGATAACCGCCGTTGCGGGGATCGTTGCCCTTGTCGCGGCCATCCTCATCCTGTGGTGGCTGGTGAAAAGCATCATCCAGTCGCCATACACGCTGCGCAGGCATTTTCGCGCCCGCAAGCGCGATCGCGGCTATCAATCGCTTTCGACCGGACTGATCGCTGCTGGAGCCGGTGATGCGGAAGCAGCCCGCCGCATGACGAAACAGGCGGGCAAACTGCTCAGTTCCGACCAGGAGCCGCTGATAAAGCTTCTGGAAGCGCAGACTGCGATGCTGGAAGGACGCACGGAAGATGCCCGCAGGGGCTTTGAAGCGATGGTGGAGGACCCCGAGACACGTCTGCTCGGTCTGCGTGGCCTTTATATCGAGGCCCAGCGTGTCGGCGCCTGCGATGCTGCCCGCCATTATGCCGCAGAAGCATCCGGTCAAGCGCCACAACTCGAATGGGCTTCGTCGGCCATGATGGGGCAGCTTTGTGCCGAAGGCGACTGGGATGCGGCGTTGAAGCTTGTCGATGCGCGCAAGCAGGCGCTTGCCCATGGCAAGGATGTGGTGAAGAAGGAGCGCGCCGCGCTTTTGACTGCCAAGGCGATGGCGATTGTCGATGTCGACCATGCGCAGGCAAAGGCCTTGGCGCTGGAAGCAAACAAGCTCGCCCCCGATCTCGTGCCTGCCGCCGTGATTGCCGCGCGCGCGCTTTTCGCCGATGGCGATGTACGGAAAGGTTCGAAAATTCTGGAAGCGGCCTGGAAACGGTTCCCGCAGCCCGACATTGCTTCGACCTATGTCTATGCCCGATCCGGCGATACGGCTCAGGATCGTCTGAAGCGCGCGAAGCACCTCGTATCATTGCGCTCCAACACTGCCGAGGGCAGTCTCGTTCTGGCGCGGGCTGCCTATGAGGCAGGCGATTATCGCTTCGCCCGCGACAATGCCGAGCAGGTTCTGCGTGCGTCGCCGCGCGAGAGCGCCTATCTGCTGCTTGCCGATATTGAAGAAGCCGAAACCGGCGATCAGGGCAAGGTTCGTGAATGGCTGGCGCGGGCGGTCAAGGCTCCGCGCGATCCCGCCTGGACTGCCGATGGCTATGTTTCGGAACAATGGGCGCCGGTCTCGCCGGTCACCGGGCGGCTCAACAGCTTTGAGTGGAAAGTTCCGGTCGTGGAACTCGCTCCGGCCATTGAAGCGGAAAAGCCCGAAATCAGGGGGGCGGTGGACGTAAAGCCGGTTAATCAGATTGTTCTGGCGGAGCCTGCCGTGGCGGATCTATCCTCCCCTGCGGAAAGAAGAGCGCCTGTCCGGGACGTGGTGGAAGCCGAAGTCGTTGTTCCGGCTGCCGAGCCCGTCAAACTGTCGCCTGCCACTCCGACACAAAAGGCCGGTGAGGTAAAGCCATCTGTGGCTGACGTCGTGACGGCTGACGAGGACGCAGAAGCCGCGCCGCGCCGTGCGCATATCGTTGTGGACGATCCGGGTGTCGACGAAAGCAAGGCTCCACAAAAAGCCCAGAGCGGGTTGCGGCTTTTCTGATCCGGGTGCTCCAATCGTTGCCGAAAAACAACGCGGTGCCTCTCTTGGGCGATAAACGGCTGTGCAAGACCGTTTATCGCCTTGCCTGACGCATTCAGCTCGTTACCTTCGATGTTGCTAACCGATATGCCGGAACCAAAATGGTGATCGGCAAGCAGTGAATGTGGCAGCGAGGTTGAATGTTCGATCGTCTTCTGGATTTTTTAAAAGAACTTCCTGCAAACGGTTTTCGTGACCGCAGCGAAAAATTTTCCAATGACGATCCCAGGCTGGCTGCCGCTGCCTTGCTTTATCACATCATGGACGCCGACGGTGAAACACGGGAAAGCGAGCGCAAGAAGCTCTCTTCGGTGCTGTCGCAAAAGTATGATCTGAAAGGCGACAGCCTGAAAAGGTTGATCCGTGCTGCGGAAAAAGCTGATCAGGAAGCCGTCGACCTGTCGGATTTTACCTCGGTTTTGAAGCGGCAGCTCGACTATCAGGCCCGGCTCGATCTGGTCGCCCTGATGTGGGACATGGTCTATGCCGATGGCAAGGTGAGTGAAGTCGAGGCGGATGTGATGTGGCGGGTTGCCGAACTCGTCGGCATTCGCGAAGACGACCGCAACGCCATTCAGGACCGCATGGACAAGGCGAACCGCAGCACGCCTGCGTCCTGACGGATTGCTGGCTCAGGTCCGTCCCTGCAAGTGGCGGGCCTTGCGCAATTGCGGGAACATCGCTGCCCATGCAATGGCGACGGCGATAGATCCCAATCCGCCGATGACGACTGCGGGAACAGCGCCAATGGCGGCCGCCATCAGACCGGCACGGAATTCGCCCAGCTCGTTCGATGCGCCGACAAAGACCATGTTCACCGCGTTGACGCGACCGCGCACGTGATCGGGCGTCCACAGCTGCATCAGCGTTTCGCGAATGTAGACGCTGATCATGTCAGCGGCACCCGCAAGCGCCAGGGCAATGACGGACAGCCAGGTCAGTGTCGAGACACCGAAGATAATATTGAAGAAGCCGAAGAGGCCGACGAATACGAACATCACCCGGCCCGCATGATCGCGGATGGGGTGCCCGGCCAACCAGATTGCCGTCAGAACAGCGCCGATGCCGGGAGCGGAGCGCAGCAGGCCCAGGCCCCAGGGGCCGAGATCGAGAACGTCGCGCGCATAGACGGGCAACAGGGCCACCGTTCCGCCGAGGAGAACGGCGAACAGGTCCAGTGAAATCGCGCCCAGAACGATCTTTTCCTTCCAGATATAGCGGAAGCCGGCCAGCATGCTTGTCAGCGAGCGCTGTTCGGCAAGTGTGTGCTGCTTGGGCTTTGGAATGGAAAAGATCAGAAACGAGCCAATCAGCAGGAAGACCGTTGCAACGGAATAGGCCGCTACCGGCGAAATGCCGTAAAGAAGGCCACCGGCAACGGGACCGACGATCGTGGCCACCTGCCATGCCGATGAATTCCACGACACGGCATTGGCGAAATCCTCGGTTGGAACGAGATTGACGACCAGCGATGCTGAAGAGGGTCCGAGAAATGCGCGCGCCACGCCGAAAAGAGTCAGTGCGGCAAAAACAGTCAGGGGCTCGAACAGGCCGACGAGGGTCAGGCCGAGCAGCAATGCGGTCACCACGCTTTCCAGAATGAGCGAAAGTCCCATGATGAAACGCCTGCCGAAGCGGTCGGCAGCGGCACCGGTTACCAGGACCAGCAAGAGGGCCGGTAGAAATTGCACCAGCCCGACCATGCCCAGATTGAAGGCGTCGCGGGTGAGATCATAGATCTGCCAACCAACCGACACGCTTACGATCTGAACCGCAAATGCGCTCAGGAAACGGGCGCCCCAGTATTTTTTGAAGGCGGAGTGCCGGAACGCGGCATAACGATCCGCAGAAGAAGCATCGGTGGAGGAGGGCATTGCTCACAACATCTAAAGCATTTCCGAGCAAAAACTGCGAAGCGGTTTGCTTCGGATAATGCGCAACAACAACAAGATAGATGTTACTTACAGTATCCTTCCCATGATCGGAACCACTTTTTGTGACCTGCTGTCCGTGTTGAGAGAAATGCGCCGTTGAAAAGAAAAAGGCCGGCTTGAACCGGCCTTTCATCGTGTTGTCGTTCTGGATCAATCCTTGCCGAGAAGGCCTTTCCAGATGATCGCGCCGATAGCTGCGCCGACGAGCGGTGCAACCCAGAACAGCCAGAGCTGACCGAGTGCTGCGGTTTCGGCAAACAGAGCGACGCCGGTCGAACGAGCCGGATTGACGGACGTATTGGTGACCGGGATCGAAATCAGGTGGATCAGGGTCAGGCCAAGACCGATGGCAATCGGGGCAAAACCAGCCGGAGCGATGGAAGAGGTCGATCCGAGAATGATGATGATGAAAAACGCCGTGAGGACGATTTCAATAAGCAGGGCTGCCGTCAGGCTGTAGCCGCCGGGCGAGAGTTCGGCGTAACCGTTGGAGGCAAAGCCGCCCGCGGTGAAGCCCGCCTTGCCGGAAGCGATGACATAGAGCACCGCTGCAGCAGCGATTGCGCCCAGAACCTGTGCAACCCAGTACGGGATAAGGTCCTTTGCCGGAAGCCTGCCGCCAATGACGAGGCCCAGCGAGACGGCGGGATTGAAATGGCCGCCGGAAATACCGCCAACGGCATAAGCCATGGTCAGGACCGTCAGACCGAAGGCGAAGGCAACGCCGAGAAAGCCGATGCCCAGTTCAGGAAAGGCTGCGGCGAGGACGGCGCTGCCGCAACCCCCGAATACAAGCCAGAATGTTCCGAAAAATTCAGCCGACAATTTGTTCAGCATGGAAATCCCCAGGGTTGGTGTAGTGAAACTGCCGCATGCGAATCATTTAGCAAGAAGCATATAATCACCTTTTTCTTTCGGCAATCATGTTTAACTTGATCGAAGGTGTCTGTTTCCTGTGGATTTATCCCCTCATCTCAGTAAACAGGGAGGCTATTCTTCTTATATTCGAACTTGCTTTTATATCTCTTCTAATTCGGGTTCAGGCGGACATTCAACGTCGCCCGACCGGAGTTTTTAAAGCCGTCGAACCCGTCTGGCTATATTGCGGAAAGGGGGCGCGGCACGTTATAAGCACAGATGTCGAACGGGCGACGCTCTCCATCGCAGAAGCGATTGGCGGGTGGTTCGCGGGGCAGATTGGAGTTGTCAGCCTTGAACACTCATCGTGGGACGAAAACGCAAAGGCTCGTTTCAGGAGCGGTCAAGGTCGTTCCCATTGTTGCAGCTCTGTCGGGCTGCACGGCGACGGCATGGACGGAAAAGGTGAAGATCGACAGCACGCCAATGCCGACCGAGTGCGCGGGCTGGCAGAAGATCGATCTCAAACAGCGCACCACATTGGTTCTGCTGCGTGAAGACCCGCGCCTCGTGGTCGAAATCGACTCACATAATCTCAAGGGCCGCAACCTCGGCTGCTGGCAGTAACCTGCCACTTCAGGTCGGGGAAGCCAGTCGCACATCGATTTTCTCGACGGTGCCGCGCAGCGCTGGCAGCATGGTTTCGAAGTCGATATAAGCACCTGGTTTCAAGATTGTTTCCCCGGGCGCCAGACGGCGTTCGCGTTTGCTGCCGTCGCTATAGGTAATCATGACGATCAGCGGCGGCGCGGCGCGTTCTTCGGATGTAGTGTTCCGGATGCGTCCGCCGACATTCAGAATATCGCCCTTATCATGCACGCCGACGCTGGTTTTGAGATTGGTCAGTTGAAGCGCCGAAACGAGTGGCAGGATCGATTGTCCGCCGGAAGCGGGCTTGTCGGCAAGCAGCGTATATCCCCCTGCGATCCAGAAAGCCGTGGTCGCGCAAAGAGCGACGAAAACCCAATATCCGAATCCGGGCCAATCGCTGGCCGGACCGGTTTCCGACAGGAATTTGCGTGAAGCGAGCGGCTTTTGCGAAATGACGGAGGAGAAGAATTTTGGGCGAGGCGAAACCGGGAGAATGGTTTCGAATTCGGCGTCCTCGACCGCCCCCTCATCAGAAACAAACCATGCCGCCGGAATTTTTCCACGCGAAGACGCACGCGATATCTGCGCTGTCGATGGGTGTTTCGCCATCATGACGTCATCTTCCTTTGCGTTTTTCGCTCCTTCGGCCGATGCCACACACTGGCTCATAATGGTTAATGCTTTCTGGCTACAGCTGCGGGCCCTTACTTTTTTCGAGTACATGGGTCGGGATTTAACCAAACATTAACCATAGGGGATAAAGGTCGATCTGATATCGATGTCATCCGTGCGCCTGTCAGCGTACGGGCAATTTAAGAGAAACAGCCGGTGATACGTTTTGAGAATGTCGGCCTGCGATATGGAATGGGTCCTGAGATCCTGCGCGATGTCAGTCTCCATATTCCGCCGCGTTCATTCCAGTTCCTGACCGGCCCTTCCGGGGCGGGAAAGACTTCGCTTATGCGCCTTCTCTTCATGGCGCTGAAGCCGACGCGCGGTCTTATCAATATTTTTGGCAAGGACGTTGCGCGGCTCAATCATGCGGAAATCCCGCTTATGCGCCGCCGCATCGGTATCGTGTTTCAGGATTTTCGCCTGCTCGACCATATGACCACATACGAGAATGTGGCGCTTCCGCTGCGCGTGCGCGGAAAGGAAGAGGCGACCTATCGTCATGAGGTGGAAGAGCTTTTGCACTGGGTAGGGCTGGGCGATCGCATGAATGTCTTGCCGCCGGTTCTTTCGGGCGGTGAAAAGCAGCGCGCCGCAATCGCGCGGGCGCTGATCGATCAGCCGGAACTGCTTCTCGCCGACGAGCCGACCGGCAATGTCGATCCGCCGCTTGCAAAGCGTCTCTTACGTCTTTTCACCGAGCTGAACCGCTCGGGAACGGCTGTCATCATCGCGACCCACGATCTGTCCCTGATGGATCAGGTCGATGCGCGGCGCATGATCCTCGAACATGGGCGGCTCGACATCTATGATTGATGCAAAGAACGCCTTGCAACGCAAGCTGGAGGATGTCCGGGTCCGTTTCGAGGACCTCAAGGACATGCTGCTCGTTCGTATCGGCAAGCGCCGGAAACGCCAGGGACCGAGCCCCATCGTTCCCGACGGCAGTGTGACCGGCACGGCACTCGTCATCGTGATCGCCATCATGACCTTTCTGGCATGTCTGACGATGGGCGGCGTGACGCTTGTTCGCGCCTCGGCGGCTGCATGGCAGAGCCAGATCGCACGCGAGGCCACGATCCAGATCCGGCCAGTCGACGGACAGGACATGGAAAAGGCGCTGGCTGAGGCAAGCGAGATCGCGCGGGGTTTTGCCGGCGTGAAGGGCACCAGCATTATCGACAAGGCGGCCACCGCGCGGCTGCTCGAACCATGGCTCGGCAGCGGCCTCAATGTCGATGAATTGCCCGTGCCGCGGCTGGTCGTAGTGACGATTGATGAGCCTGCCCCGCCTGATTTCGAAACCATGCGGGCTGAAATCACACGCGCCATTCCGGCTGCGACTTTCGACGATCATCGCACCTGGGTCGACAGGCTGGTCTCCATGGCACATACGACGGTGTTCGTGGGTACAGGGGTTCTGTCGCTTGTGATCGCGGCGACCGTTCTGACCGTAATCTTTGCCACACGCGGGGCGATGTCCGGCAATGGCCACATTATCGAGGTGCTGCACTTCATCGGCGCCGAATCAAAATTCGTGGCGCGCGAGTTTGAATGGCATTTCTTCCGCACGGCGCTTAAGGGAGCATTGTGCGGAGGAGCAGCGGCGATGCTGGTTTTCCTGATCTTTTCCTGGTGGGCGTCGAGCCACATGGCGACGCCTGAAGGTGATCAGGCGGCTGCCATGTTCGGTAATTTCGCTATCGGGCGGGACGGCTATATCGGGGCGGGCATCATTATCATTCTGGTGAGTTTTCTCACCATGCTGACCAGCCGGCTGACGGTAATCCGCCAGCTCGCTACCATGGACGGCCCGGGGGTGCGCTCCGAATGAGAACCTTCTCCGATACAGGCGCTTTCAAGGCGAGATTTTCGACCGCTTCTCCGACTTCTCGCCGCAATGCCGGCTATGATGGAAGAAGAGATGGTGCGCGAATCCCGCAAGTGCTATCGGGTGGGCGACGGTCGCATGATGATGCAGTGGCACAGAAGCAGGCAGCAAACGGATTTTCCACGGGAGATGTGGTCTGGCGGCGCAGCCGGAACCGCGTTTCCCTGCAATCTTTTGCACTTGCGTCCGGTAATTTCCTATGGTCTGTCATGATGCGCATGTTCAGACGTTTTCAGCCGGTTTCCATCGTTCTCTTTGCTATCCTTCTGGCGTTCCTCGTCGGCTTCGTCGTGTTTGGTGAAAAGGTTACCAGCATGCAGCCGCCAGCCATTGACGAGCCCGCCGATGCGATCATCGTTCTGACCGGCGGCCAGTCCAGAATTCAGGCTGCCGTCAATCTCCTGAAGGACGAGCGAGGAAAGCGGCTCCTGATCAGCGGCGTTCATCCGGCGACCAATGAAAAGGCGCTGCAGCGTGCGACCCATGCCGATCAGAGCCTGTTTGACTGCTGCGTCGATCTCGACCGATCGGCGCTCAACACCATCGGTAATGCCACCGAAAGCGAACGCTGGATTCGCACGAACAACTATCGCCGCGTCATCCTGGTCACCAACAACTATCATATTCCACGCAGCACGCTGGAAATGTCCTATCGCATGAAGGATGTCGAGTTCATTCCCTATCCGGTCGTGAACGGAGAACGCCACGAGCATAGCTGGATTGCCGAAGGCGACACATTGCGCGTGCTCTTCATCGAATATGTGAAGTATCTGGGCGCCGCAGTCCGTGTGGGCGCAAGCGGGTTGCTTGGAACGCAGCCTGGGCAAAGCGCGACGGCGGAAACCTGATCTCTCAATCGGATTACGATTTCCTGATGGAAATAGCCGATCTTCCTGATATATCGGTGCCGTCACTTTCCGAAGAAAGTCCAGAATTCGTGCGTGATCGTTCGCCGGAAGCCGGAAACGAAAATGCTTTAGCCAGGGTCTCCGCCGACTGATGCTTCTCTACCTGCGCTCAATCTTGTTCAATGCGGCGTTTTATATCTGCACAATCGTTCAGATGATCGTCTATACGCCCTTTTATTTCCTGTTGCCCCGCAAGAAGGCCTGGATCGTGCCGAAGCTGTGGGCGCGGGTCAATCTCTGGCTCCAGAAGCATATTGCCGGAACCGACTGTGTGGTCGAGGGATTGGAGAACATTCCTGAAGGCGCTTATATCTGCGCGCCAAAGCACCAGTCGGCCTGGGATACCTACGCTTTCCTGCCCTATCTCGATGATCCCGTGCTGATCCTGAAACGGGAATTGATGCTCATTCCGCTTTTCGGCTGGTATATCGCCAAGATGAAGATGATTCCGGTGGATCGCGGGTCCCGGGTCAAGGCGCTGCACTCCATCACCAAGGGAGCGGAAAGGGCGATTGCGGACGGTCGCCAGATTCTCATTTACCCCGAGGGAACGCGCCGTGCGCCGGGCGCTCCGCCGCAGTACAAATATGGCATTGTCCATCTCTATGAAGCGCTCAATCTGCCGGTGGTGCCAATAGCACATAATGCCGGCCTTTACTGGCCGCGCCGCAAGTTTCTGCGTTATCCGGGAACCATTCGCGCTCGTATTCTGCCGCCCATTCCGCCGGGCCTGCCGAAAGAGGAATTCCTCAAGCGGCTGATCGAAACGACCGAGACGGCTTGCGATGAATTTCTGGTCGCGGCCAGCCGCGATCCCAACCCGCCCCCGATGCCGCCGACCGCCGTTCAAAGACTGAACGAGCTCGGTGCCTAACCCTCACAGCATGTTAACGGCCTGATCACGTTCAATTGCATTGCGAGAACGACAATTCACCGCGTTTTCTTCAACTTTCGTTTTTCTTGCACACAATCTTGAAACCCGTTATCAGGGCCCGACACGAAAGGACACATCATGAATATTGATGCCATCTCCATCGGCTCCAATCCTCCTGAAGACGTCAACGTCATCATTGAAGTGCCTGTCGGCGGCCAGCCGATCAAGTACGAGATGGACAAGAAGGCCGGCGCCCTCATTGTCGACCGCTTCCTCTACACGCCAATGACCTATCCGGGCAATTACGGCTTCGTGCCGCATACGCTTTCGGAAGATGGCGACCCGATCGACGTTCTCGTCTGCAACACCCGTCCGCTGGTTCCCGGCTGCGTGATCAACGTGCGCCCGATCGGCGTTCTGGTCATGGAAGACAATTCCGGCAAGGACGAGAAGATCATCGCCGTTCCGTCGCCGCACTTGACGCGCCGCTACGAAAAGATTCACGACTATACCGATATGCCGGAGATCACTCTGAAGCAGATCGCGCACTTCTTTGAACACTACAAGGATCTGGAACCCGGCAAGTGGGTCAAGATCGGCGACTGGGGCGATGAAGATTACGCTCGCAAGTTCATCGTCGAAGCTATCGAACGCGCCAAGGGCAAGTAAGCGATAGCTATCCGCTCTATTGAAAACAAAAGCGCCCGGCAATGTCCGGGCGCTTTTGTTTTAAGGCTTGCTTATGATGCGCTTACAGGAAAAGCGGCAGCAGCGTCGTCCACATGAACTGGCGGATGAAGAAGATAATCAAAAGCAGGATGATCGGCGAAATATCGATGCCGCCGAGATTGGGCAGAAGATTGCGGATCGGGCGCAGGACAGGCTCTGTCACCTTGTAGAGAAACTCGCCAATCGACGCCACGAAACGGTTGCCGGAATTGACGACATTGAACGCATAGAGCCATGAGAAGATGGCACTCGCAATAATGATATAGGTGTAGATATCGAGCGCCAAATCAATGGTGCGGAACAATGCGATCATGGAGGGCCTCCTTGCCAATTGGCCGAGATGTAGCGGTTGCATCGGTCAAGAACAAGGGCTGAGCATTGGAGCGCAGGAATTTTGAGAAGCGTTCTGCCCGCTTCCAGCCGCTTAAATAATCGAATTCTGGTTGATATTGCGGTGAATGAGATCGTTGACATGCTCCAGCCAGTGATCGCGTACCCGCATATTGCGCAGATGCTGAAGTGTGTTGACGACATAATCCACATTGGCGCCTGAATCACCTCGGGCGGACGCGACGATTGCCGCCGCGTTCTCGGCAGACAGCGATCCGGCATATTGGATGTGGCGGCGGTCCGCGACATAGGTGACCGCATCGACACTGCGCCCGTCGGCAAGACGCAGACGGAGATGCTTCTCGTGATAAACGTGGTTCGACATTTCACGTTCGCGCAGATAGGTCATGACTTCGCCGGTCATGTCGCCGGGCACGCGAAAAGCGATACCGAGGCAGGAGCCGCCGGCGTCCAGCCCGAGGACCAGTCCCGGTTGATCGGGAGTTCCACGATGAACATGCGAATAGATGCATAGACTGCGCCTGTAGCCGTAAAGACGCGCGCGTACGGTCTCCACATGCGCAAAACCCGGTCGCCACATCAGCGATCCATATCCGAAAACCCAGAAATCGTTCATTCGCCTGTCATTGAAAGCTGTGGTCATGAGGGTATCCATATTGTTTAGTGAACGCCGATTTCCACCGGTAATCAACGGATATCCTTTGTTTTTTCTTCTTCGCCACTTCAAAAGGCACATTCCTGCCATAATATGGCCAACAGTCGGGAGGAGCAAAATAGGGCGGGTTTGGGTATCGATCTGAATCCTGCGGCGAGGCTCTTCGAAACAACTGTTTGATTCATGCAAGGCTTTTGAAATGGCGCATAGTGGAATGAACGCACCAAAGGCCAGAAAGCGTCCCATCGCGCTCCTCGTCATTCTGGTCGTCCTGATCGCCGGCTATACGGCGGGGTGGTTCTATATCGCAAACAGGCTTGAAGCGCGCGCCAGGGCCGACATGGCCAAGCTTGCCGCCCAAGGTGTGGGCGTGAAATGCGAAGACCTGCGCATGGGCGGTTATCCGCTGCGCGTCAATGTCATCTGTGACAGCATTTCCTGGCAGCGCCCTTCCGAAGGCATGTCGTTTCGCGCCGGGCGGTTCACGTCCGGGTCGCCGGTCTATGCTCCGCGTTCTCTGTCAAATGACCTGACGGGACCTGCCTTCATCGAATTTCCGGGGCTGGAGCCGCTTGAGGTCAATTGGAGCAGGTTTACTTCCAACACCCGGCTGGCGCGTCCATTCCCGACCGAAATCGAACTGGCTGCGCGTGAGGTCACGGTTGGCCTTCGCACCGAAACCACGAAGACGGAGCCTCTCAGCACGCTCGAACAGATGGATTTCCGCATGAGCGAGGCGGAGGATGGCGCCTTGAAGATCAATGGACGGTTCGCTGGATTGAAGCTTGCCAAGGCGGCGATTGGCAATACCGCCAGTCCTGAAATTGATGGTGTGGCCGATATTGACGTATCCGATGCGGCCACGCTGCTCGCGAGGAGCGATACGCCTTTTCACCAGCGGTTGCGCGGCCATTCCGGCACGGTCAATCAGGCGTTCCTGTCCATGCCCAATGGAGCCATGGTTTCTGTTGCGGGACCGTTTTCGGTCGATGCGGACGGGCTGATCGAAGCCGATGTCAAGCTTACGCTGGTCAATCCGCAATCACTGGCGCAGGCGGGACAGACAGCATTCCCCGAACAGGGCGGCAATATCGCGACGGTTCTGTTTGCTCTCTCGGCCATGCCCAAGGACGAAAACGGCAATCCCGTGATGGAGATCGCCGTGCGCAAGGGCAAGGTCAGTGCCGGATTTATTCCTCTCGGAAGGTTGCCGGCGCTTTAAGGGAATAAGGGAGTAAGGCAGTAGGGCAGTATGTGCCGCCCTATGTGCGCGTCGCGGCCTGACGTCCGAAATCCGGTGCATCCACTTCCTGACCCGCATCGATGATGCCGCGCCGCACGGCGCGCGTGCGCGTGAAAAGGTCGAACAGCGCTTCACCGTCGCCCCAGCGGATCGAGCGCTGCAGCGAGGCAAGGTCTTCCGAAAAGCGCCCGAGCATTTCGAGGATGGCATCCTTGTTGTGCAGGCATACGTCGCGCCACATCGTCGGGTCGGATGCGGCCAGACGCGTGAAATCACGGAAACCGGAAGCGGAATATTTGATGACTTCCGACTTCGTCACCTGTTCCAGATCGCTGGCCGTGCCGACAATGTTGTAGGCGATGATGTGCGGCAGATGCGAGACGATGGCCAGCACCAGGTCATGGTGCTGCGGGTCCATGCGATCAAGCCGCGAGCCGCAGGCGATCCAGAAGTCGCTCAGCTTTTCCAGTGCCGCTTCATCCGTGTCGGGCAGCGGCGTCAGGATGCACCAACGATTGGTGAAGAGCTCTGCGAAGCCCGCGTCCGGACCGGAATATTCCGTGCCTGCCAGCGGGTGGCCGGGAATGAAATGCACGTTGCCGGGCAGTTCCGGCTGCATCTGCGCAATCACGGAAGCCTTGGTGGAGCCAACGTCGGTGACGATGGCGCCGGGTTTGAGATTTGCCGCGATCTGGCGCGCGACAGTGCCTGACGAGCCGACCGGCACAGACACGATGACGAGATCGGCATCCTTGACGGCCTCGGCGCTGTCCGTGGTGTAGCTGTCGCCAAGCCCCAGTTCTTCGGCGCGCTTCAGTGTTTCGCTGCTGCGCGTGGCGATGGCGATGTGATTGGCAAGCTTCTCACGCCGAATGACGCGCGCCAGCGAGGAACCGATAAGGCCGATGCCGACCAGGGCGATCTTGTTGAAATGGACCGTGGACATTGTTCTACTTCAAAAATTCGGTCAGGGCGGCGACGACGCCACGATTGGCTTCTTCCGGTCCAACCGTCATGCGCAATGCATTGGGGAAGCCGTAACCGCCGACGCGACGCAGGATATAACCACGTCTGGAAAGCCATTCGTCGGCCTTGTCCGCCGAATGCACGGCATCATCGGGGAAATGGATCAGCAGGAAATTCGTGACCGAAGGCGTTACCCGCAGTCCAAGCTTGGTGAATTCCTCGGTCAGCCAGCCAAGCCATTTGTCATTGTAGGTAATCGATTTCTCGACATGGGCGCGATCGCGGATCGCGGCCGCACCGGCGGCAATGGCGGCAGAATTCATGTTGAATGGCCCGCGGATGCGATTGACGGCATCGATGACGTGCAAGGGCGCATACATCCAGCCGATGCGCAGGCCCGGCAGCCCATGGATTTTCGAGAAGGTGCGTGTCATGACCACGTTCTCGTTGGAAGAAACGAGCTCGAGGCCGGATTCATAGTCGTTGCGGCGTACATATTCTGCATAGGCCGCGTCGAGAACCAGAAGCACGTGCTTGGGCAATCCGGCATGAAGGCGACGAACCTCCTCGAAAGGCAGATAGGTGCCCGTCGGATTGGCCGGATTGGCGATGAAGACGATCTTGGTGCGCGGCGAGAGGCCAGCCAGAATGGCGTCCACATCAATACGCTCGTTCTTTTCCTTGACCGTGACCGGCGTTGCGCCAGTGCCGAGCGTCTGGATCTTGTAGACGGCAAAACCATGCTCGGTGATGATGGTTTCGTCGCCCGGGGCAAGATAGGTCTGGCAGATCAGGCCGAGCAGCTCATCGGAGCCGTTGCCGCACAGGATATTCGCTACGTTGAGCGCCTGTGTTTCGGCAATCGCCTGACGCAGCGCGAGCGCCTGCCCGTCGGGATAAAGCTCCAGCCTTTCGCCCGCGTGTCGATAGGCGTCGATAGCATGCGGGCTCGGACCGATCGGCGTTTCGTTGGAGGAGAGCTTATAGACCTTGGCAACGCCTTCCACATGTTCCTTGCCGGGCACGTAGGCTGCGATGTCGAGCAGGCCTGCCTTGGGCTGGGGACGGGTAAGGTTCTGCATATCGGTCATGATTTTGGCTCCGCCAAAAGGTCGATGTTGAAGGTATGATGGGGCATATCCCGCCATTGCGTCCAAGTCGAGAAAAACCTTGTCCGGTGACAGGTATGGATCGCCGCAACTGTACGTTTTTGCGGGCGTTGATGCGTAAATGTGCTAGTTTTTATGTTCCGGTGTGTGCAGTCGCGCCGGGACTTTCCGCAATCCCCCGACAGGTGTTCCCTGCGGTGCGAGAACCGGAACGAATACACGGCGCGACGAGCGCTGGGCGACAGGCAGTCCCTGATAGAGCCGCTTCTGCGCTTCCACCACAAGAACGCCTGAAAAGACCGGCCACATTCGCCGTCCCATGCCTTCCAGCGCAAGGCAGGGCCGCATCATCCAACGGCGCGTGGCGGGCGGAAAATGCAGGGCGTCACTCACCGTGCTGACGGTGAAATTCGCCTCGCGCAACAAGGTGGAGAGCTGGGTGCGGCTGTAAGGACGCCCGCTGCCGAAAGGCGTATGCTCGAAGCGTGCCCACAGGCCGCGCCGGTTCGGCACCACGATGACGAGCCGCCCATTGGGGGCAAGGACACGCCACATCTCTTTCAGCGTTTCCGTCGGGTTTTCCGCATATTCCAGAGCGTGCACCATCAGTACGCGATCGATCGAGGAATCGGGCAGCGGCAGTTCCTCATCGAAAACGAGCGCCGTTGCCGTTTTTTCAGCCGAAGGCCAGGCAACGGCTCCCTGGCCTGCCGGCATGAAGGCGAATGTTCGTTCGGTATCGGCGCTGAACCGGTCGAGATAGGGCAGGCTGTAGCCCATGCCGACAAGCCGCTCTCCCGGCACATGACCCCACAGCCCGGCCAATGCCATACGGATCGCGCGCTCTGCGAGATGGCCGAGGGTCGTGTCGTAAAATGATCGCAGTTCGATGATGTCCGGATGCATGGATGCCACGCTATATGAATTCTCGACGCTGGGAAATGGAGAAGCCGGAGCATCTTCATGTGATGGGGTGCAATTTCTTCAAACCATGCTATAGAGCGTGCCTTTCCGGCACCTTTGACAGGGCCGAAGTCTGCGCGAAAGCGAACGATCAGGAGAAGCAGCAGATGCCCGAAGTCGGTGGCAAGTCAATCGAAGTGCTCTTTAGCCCGGACGAGATTGCCGATCGCAATCTCGATCTCGCCAAGGCCATTGCCGAACGCAAGTTCCACAATCTGCTGACGATTTCGATCCTGAAAGGCTCCTTCATTTTTGCGGCCGATCTTATCCGCGCCATGCATGATGCCGGTGTGGAGCCCGATGTGGAATTCATTACGGTTTCAAGCTATGGCAAGGGGACGACCAGCACGGAAGTTCGCTTGCTGCGTGATATCGACAGCGATGTGCGCGACCGTGATGTGCTGCTGATCGACGATATTCTGGAATCCGGCAAGACATTGAAATTCGTGCGCGAACTCATGCTGGAGCGTGGGGCGCGCAGTGTTTCCATCGCTGTTCTTCTCGACAAGAGTGTGCGTCGCAAGGTCGATCTTGATGCCGATTTCGTGGCTTTCGAATGCCCGGACTATTTTGTCGTCGGTTATGGCATGGATGTCGGACACGCCTTCCGCCAGCTGCCCTATGTTGGCCGTGTAATGGAGTAACCCCGTCCGGCGTCTGTGGTATCAGATCAATCGAATTTCAGCAGGCGCTGCAGATATTCCTTTTCCATCTGCGGCGTCAGCGCATTGCCGAGCTTGCGGCGGATTTCGTCGAGAATTTCCCGCGCACGCTGAATATCGATCTCGCCCGGAATTTTGACGTCGTCGTTAAGACTCTCCCCGGTACCCTGCTGACGGCCAAGCGGATCACGGCCCTTGCTGCCGTTGGCTCCGCTTTGCCCCTGGCCTTGCTGGCCCATGGCCTGCTGCATTTTCTGCATCATGTCGCGCCCGCCGCGCCGCAGCGCATCGAGCGCATTGCCCTGCTGATCGCTTGCTTCCGCGCCTTCGCTGCGGCCAAGCGCATCCGTGGCATTGCCCATTGATTTTCCGGCGTCCGAAAAATCCTTGCCGGGTTCCAGCCCCATGCCCTTCAGATCGTCCATCAGCTTCTGCAAATCGGATTGGAGGTCCTTCTGCTGCTGTTGCAGCTTGCGCATGGCTTCCGTCATATCAGGCGGAACATCGCCCTTTCCGCTCTGGTTTTGTCCGTTTTCGGCTTCACCGCCCATGGAGCCGTCATCGCCGGGGAACATGTTGTCGCCGAATTCGCCTTCGCCATCGCTGCCGCCGAACTGGCGCTGCATCTTCTGATCGAGATCGAAGGTCTCGTTCATGGTCTGCTGCTGGCGTCGCATCAGCTCGCCGAGCTTGTTCATCTGCTGCTGCATCTGGCCTTGTTGGCCCTGCTGACCTTGTCCCTGACCCTGTTGTGCCTGTCCCGTCTGCAGATTGTCCATCAGGTTCTGCAATTGCGACAACAATTGTTCGGCCTGATCCCGCGAGCCCTGCCGTGCCAGATTCTCGATCTGGTCCATCATGCGCTGCAGGTCCTTTTCGGTCAGCATCCGCGCATTGGGGTCGGGGGCGGCGCGGCGTGCGTTCGGATTTTGCTGCTGGCGCTGCGCAAATTCCCGCAGGAAATCCTGCATGGCCTTGCGCAGTTCGGCGGTCAGCTTCTCGATTTCTTCTTGCGAAGCCCCGTTCTGAAGAGCGTTTTTCAGGGCCTCCTGGGCCTGTCGCAGACGCCTCTCGGCGGCGGAAAGATTGCCATTTTCGATGCCGAGCGCGACCTGCCACATATAGTCAGCCGCATCGCGCAGGGCATCATCGCTGTTGGCCAGACGAAGGCGGGTGCGGATCGTCACCAGGCCCAGATAATGGGCCGCATTCTTGATGGTTTCTTCCGGACGTAGCGTAATTGCCGACAGCATGTCGAGCACATGCTCACGTTGCGTCGCATCAAGCGCGAGAATCCGGCGCTGCTCCGCGATGGCGCGAGCGAGCGGGTTGCTGAAAGGCCGCTCTGGCAATGTGATGACCTTGGTTTCACTGCGGCCCGTTTGTCCTGCGGCATCGGTCACAACCAGCGTGAGCGCAACCTTTTCGCCTGCCCATGGATGTGCGGTCAGGTCCTTTGACGTCGTGGCGTCGCTCACGCCGCGGCGCGGCAGCGCCAGCGACAGTTCCGGCGCATCGTAAAGCGGTGCGGCTTCCTCGTCCTCGTCATCGTTGAGCGGAATAATCTCACCTTCGGCCTTTACCGGCGCATAATCGTCATCGATCTGGTAGGAGAGCTGCAAAGTGCCATTCAGCGCGTGCCCCGGTTCTTTCGTGAAGCGGATTGTCGGCGGATTATCCGGGGTGACAGAAAACTTCCAGCGGGCATCGGTGCCGGAAAGCGCCAGGGTTTCATCCTGCTGCAAATCGTAGCGGAAATTGCGGCTTCCATCGACGAGAGCCTGTTCTCCAGGTTGTTTCTGGTCTTCCTCGGCATTTATCGGCTGCACGTCACGGCGCTCGCCCTTTGCATCGGTGGCAGTCAGGCGTTCAGAACCGCCGCCGATCACACGGACCGAGAGAATGCTGCCTTGCGGCACGTTGATTGGGGCCTGCTCACGATCATCCGTGACGGTCAGGAAGACCGGCGCGCGCCCGGTATAGCGTGGCGGCGTCACCCATGCATCAATGCGCGCAACGGCTGTGCCATCGCCGGGGCGGATGTGAAACGCATCGGCAATGCGCCCGCTGTTGGGGCTGAGGCTGTAGGCAAAGGCGGTTACGAAAAGCAGGGCAACCAGCGCGCGAATGCCGAACGGGTCATGTTCGGGAACACGGGTATAAGGCAGACCGGATTGCAGATTTTTCAACCGGTCCGCCATGCGGCGCTGGTGTTCCCGCCACAGGGCGACAGCGAACGGATCGTGTTCTCCGGTTGCCATGTGGCCTGTCTGGACGGCAAGCGGTTCGTGAACAAGGCCGTTGATCGCTTCGATGCGGCCTGTAACGTCACTTTCCGTCGGGGGGCTAAACCGAAACGGCAGGCAGAGCGCAATGAGACCGGCAAGGCCGAACAGCGCCAGCACGCCGATATGCAGCCATCGCGGCATCATGCCGAACAGGCCGAACCAGCTCAGGCTGGCAAACAGGCCGACAAGAAGAATCAGCGGCAGGATAAGAGGCCAGAAACGTTCGAAGCCGATAGAGAGACATGCACGCAGACGCAAACGGCGCAGGGCGGCACCTTCCCCGGAAAAGAGCCGCAGGACAGCATCCCGCGCGGCGCGCGACCTGTCTTTCCTGTCGTTGCTACGATCCTTCATCTGGGCTTTCTGGCGTGTATCGCGTTTTCATCTGGCAACAGGATAACACGCATCATGGCAAAGGCGAGGCTTTGCCATGATAATTGTACGGGTGGAATTTATAACCACTCCGGCACGGAATCGAGCGCCAGCAATTCCTCATAGGTGCGGCGCGGCCGAACCACATGATAGCGGTCGCCATCGACCAGCACTTCGGGAATGAGCAGGCGACTGTTATAGGTGCTGGAGAGCACGGCCCCATAAGCGCCGGTAGTGCAAACGGCGATCAGGTCGCTCGGAGCAGGCTTTGCCACTTCCCGGTCAAGCCCCAGATAATCGCCTGTCTCGCATACCGGGCCGACGAAATCGGCTCGGATACGCGGGGCGTCATCCTTCGGCAGAACGACCGGCTTGATGTCGTGGAAGGCATCATAAAGCGTCGGGCGGATGAGATCGTTCATCGCGGCGTCCACGATGACGAAATTCTTGGCGTCGCCTTCCTTCACGAAGATCACTTCCGTCACCAGAAGTCCGGCATTGCCAACAATCAGGCGGCCCGGTTCGAACACGGTCTTGAGGCCCAGCGGCTTGATATGCTTGGCGACGATTTCAGCATAGGCAACAGGCAGGGGCGGCGGCGTATTGTCGGTACGGTAAGGAATGCCGAGACCGCCGCCAACATCGACGTGGCGGATATTGTGGCCGTCGGCCTGCAATTCCTTGACCAGTTCCGCCATCAGCGCGAAAGCATTGTCGAACGGTTCGAGGTCGATGATCTGGCTGCCGATATGCATGTCGATGCCGACCACGTCGAGGCCGGGCAGGCTTGCCGCGCGGGCATAGGCCTCGCGCGCCTTGACGCGGGGAATGCCGAACTTATTTTCGGATTTGCCGGTGGAAATCTTGGCATGGGTCTTCGCGTCCACATCGGGATTGATGCGCAGCGATACGGATGCGACCTTGCCTGCCTTGACCGCACGGGCGGAAAGGATTTCCAGTTCCGGCTCGGATTCGACGTTGAAGCAGTAAATGCCCGCTTCCAGCGCAAAATCCATCTCGTGCGGGGTCTTGCCGACGCCGGAAAAGACGATTTTGCCGGCCGGGATGCCCGCCGCAAGCGCCCGGCGAATCTCGCCTTCCGAAACGGTGTCGGCACCGGCGCCAAGCTTTGCCAGCGTTTTCAGCACGGCCAGGTTGGAATTGGCCTTCAACGCGTAGGTCACCAGCGTTTCCATGCCAGCGAAGGCTTCGCTGAACACGCGGAAATGGCGCTCAATGGTCGCGCGGGAATAGACGTAAAAAGGCGTGCCGACGGCCTGTGCGATTTCAGGCAGGCTGACATTTTCGGCGTGAAGGACGCCGTTGCGATATTCGAAATGGTTCACGGAAAAGGTCCTGCAGCAGAAACTTATAACAGCTTGTCGAGGATGATCGGCTTGTCTTCCTTCGGCTTAGGCTTGGTGTGACCTTGTTCGTCCGTCACGACGGCGGATGGCGGCAGCTCCAGCGGGCCTTTGCGACCGCAAGCAGCGAGCGTGGCCGCGAGTGCGGCGATCAGAAGCACGGAAGAAATGGCGGAGCGGCCTGTCATCAGCTTTGGTTCCCGGAATATGTCTGTACGCTAGGTCTAGCGCATAATATCTGAAAGTGAAATCACCCCTTTGCGAGATGATTCCACATGACATCATGTTAATTGGCCATCAGGCTTTTACGATGCGCTTCTTCCAGTAACGAATCTGGCGGCGCACTTCCTGCGGGGCGGTGCCGCCGAAGGACTGGCGGCTCTTCACTGATTTTTCGACCGTCAGATAGCCGAAGATGGCATCCGTGATGCCCGGATGGATCGACTGCAATTCCTCAAGCGAAAGCTTTGCCAGATCGATCTTGCGGCTTTCTGCCAGAGCGACGGCGCGACCTGTAACATGGTGGGCCTCGCGGAAGGGGAGTCCCAGTTCACGCACCAGCCAGTCGGCAAGGTCGGTCGCGGTCGAATAACCGGAGCCTGCGGCCTTTTTCATCGCGGCCACATTGATCGTCAGGTCACGCACCATGCCAGCCATGGCTGCAATGGCGAGTTCCAGGTTTTCGGCAGCGTCGAAGACCTGTTCCTTGTCTTCCTGCATGTCCTTGGAATAGGCGAGCGGCAGGCCCTTCATGATGGTCAGAAGCGCAACCAGCGAGCCGTTGATGCGGCCCGTCTTGGCGCGAACCAGCTCGGCGGCATCCGGGTTCTTCTTCTGCGGCA
Organism: Hyphomicrobiales bacterium; assembly: GCA_900473915.1. Taxonomy (GTDB): domain Bacteria; phylum Pseudomonadota; class Alphaproteobacteria; order Rhizobiales; family Rhizobiaceae; genus Brucella. The sequence goes on from UCNG01000001.1 coordinate 118,022, forward strand.
TGATTGATGAGCCGGTGGAGAAGGCGTCGGAAAGCCGCACGAAGTTGAATTGCGGTGTCGACCAGATGACGATCTCTTCGGCAAGGCGTGAGAGGTGTCCGGCGCAGATGGCGGCAAGCGACAGGAATTCCAGCGCATAGTCGCGGTCGGAAACGCTGTCGAGCGAATTGCGGGTTGGTTCGCGGAAGCCGAGCGCCTTTGCCGTCATGTGACGGTCGATCGGGAAGCCGGTGCCAGCAAGGGCTGCGGCACCCAGCGGCGATTCATCCATGCGCTCGATAGCGTCGCGCACGCGGGACAGATCGCGTCCGAACATTTCCACATAGGCCATGCAATGATGGCCGAAAGTGACGGGCTGCGCGGTCTGGAGATGGGTGAAGCCCGGCATCACGGTTGCCGCATGTTCTTCGGCGCGCTCAAGGAAAGCTTCGATCAGGTTCTTAAGGGCGGCTGCGGTCTTTTCCAGTTCCTGCTTGACCCACAGGCGAAAATCGACGGCCACCTGATCGTTGCGCGAGCGGGCGGTGTGCAGGCGTCCGGCGGAAGGGCCGATCAGATCGGCCAGCCGCGCCTCGATATTCATGTGAATGTCTTCGAGCTTGCGCGAGAAGGTGAACTTGCCGTCCTCGATTTCTTTCAGGATTGTCTTGAGGCCGTCCTCGATTTTTCTGTGGTCTTCCGCCGCAATAATGCCCGTCTTTGCCAGCATGGCTGCATGGGCAAGCGAACCCTGAATATCCTGCGCATAGAGCTTGCGGTCGAAACCGATCGATGCATTGATCTCTTCCATGATCGCATCGGGCCCTGAGGCAAAACGGCCGCCCCACATCTGGTTGCTTGATTTTTGTTCGCTCATGCTCATATGCCCCGAGTGACGAATTGGCGGAATATTGGAAAGAAGTGACGCGATATGGCAGAAGACAACGAAAAGGCGAATTCCGAACAGCATACGAAATCGGGAAATCGCAAGATCGTCCTTCTTGCCGCCCTTGCCGGTGTCATTGCCGGTATCGTGGCGGTATACGTGATGGAGCGGCCTTCTGGCAATGTGGTAGCGGCTAATGTTTCTGCCGAAAATGACGAAGCGTCTGCCCAATGCGCCCTGAAAGCCGATGCGCTGAAGGCTCTGGATGCGGCGGCAACCGGAAGTGTGGCTGCAATGCGCGCCGCCGAAAAGCCGATTTCCGTCGCGCATATCGGCTTCACAGGCCCGGACGGCAAGCAGATGACGCTTGCCGATTACAAAGGCAAAACGCTGCTGGTCAATCTCTGGGCGACGTGGTGCGCGCCCTGCCGCGAGGAAATGCCAGCCCTCGACAAGCTGGAAGCTGAAAAGGGCGGGGCCGATTTCGAGGTCGTCGCGATTAATATCGATACCGGCTCTGACGACAAGCCCAAGGGGTTTCTAAGCGAGATCGGCATCAAGAATTTGACGCTGCACCGCGATGCCTCAATGGCGAGCTTTAACGAGCTGAAGCGCAAGAATCTGGCTTTTGGCCTTCCGGTGACGCTGTTGGTCGACAAGAATGGCTGCCAGATTGCGTCCATGAACGGTCCCGCGCAATGGGACGGCGCTGACGCTATAAAACTGATCGAGGCCGCGAAATCGCTTTAGACAGTAAACCCGGCGCGTTTCAACCGCACGATGGCAAGATCGAGTGCGGATAGAAAAGCCGAGCGATCTTTAGGTGAAAATGGTGCGGGGCCGCTGGTGATTTCTCCGGCGGAACGCAGACTATCCATCAGATTGCGCGTCGCCAGCGTATTCCCGATGGTGCTTTGTGTGTGCACACGCCCATTGGGTGCGATCACCGAGGCGCCTTTTTCGAGTGAGCGGCTGGCCAAAGGAATGTCGGCAGTAATCACGATGATGCCGGGACGGGCGTTCCCCGCGATCCAGTCGTCAGCGGCATCAAGCTTGTCCGATACGATAACCCGTTCCACACGCTCCGCATCCCGTGGAATGGCAATGAAACTGTTGGCCACCAGCATGACTGGCAGATTGTGCCGTTCTGCGACGCGATAGATTTCAGCTTTCACCGGGCAGGCGTCGGCATCGACGAGAATGCGGATTGTTTCGGGTTCACTGTTCATGCCGCTTCATAAAATGCGGGCAGCTGTTTGGCAAATTCAACGCTGCGATCAGTATTATGCGATAGGCGTTCGTTGCAAACCGGTATAAGGCGAGCCGCGAAAGTGAGAGTTCCGCCATGGCCGCCCGTTTCTTCCCCATCATGTTTGTCCTGCTTTGGGCCACAGGGTTCATCGGCGCGGGGCTTTCCATGCCTTATGCGGAACCGTTCACTTTCATGGCGGTGCGTTTTTCCATCGCAGCCGCCATCATGGCGCTTTGGGCGCTGGCAAGCCGGAGCATCTGGCCGAAAGGCAATGTGCTGCTTCATGCGGCGATTGCCGGCTGTCTCATCCACGGCGTTTATCTGTCCGCCTTGTTCTGGGCCGTTCACCACGGCCTGCCTGCCGGAATGTCCGGCCTTGTTGCCGGTCTTCAGCCGATGCTGACCACGCTGATCGCGGCTATTCTGCTCAGAGAACGGGCGAGCGGAGGCCAGTGGGCCGGGCTGCTGATCGGCTTTTGCGGTGTCGCCATGGTGGTGTGGCCGAAATTTTCGGCGGGCAGCGGTGTCGACCCGAAAAGCCTTGCGGCGGCTTTCGTGGCTGTGGTGGCTATCAGCACCGGCACTGTCTGGCAGAAGCGGTTCGGCACGGCTGGCGATCTCAAGGCGGGAACGGCGGTGCAATATATTGCCGCCGCCACTTTGACCGCTCTCTGTGCCTTCGCCTTCGAAACACGCGTGATGATCTGGTTGCCATCGCTGATTTTTGCGCTGGTCTGGCTGACGCTTGCCATTTCCATCGGCGCCATTCTGGCGCTTCTCGTCATGATCCGCGAAGGTGCCATGTCGAAAGTCGCATCGCTGTTTTATCTGGTCCCGGGAACGGCTGCGATCATGGCCTATCTGATTTTCGGCGAGACACTGTCGGCCATCCAGATTGCAGGCATGGTGGTGACGACGCTTGGCGTCGCGCTGACGACGTTGCGCCGGGCATGATCGCGAAACTTATGAGTTGAGTTCTGGCTGCTGTTCGCGCTTGCGGAAAATCATGATGGCGGCGTTTATTTCCGCACCGATGATGAAAATTGCCGACAGCATGTAGAGGAAAACGATTGCCACCATGATCGAGGCCAGACCTGCATAGGTTGTCACATAAGTGGCGAAGGTTTCGAGATATTTGGCAAAAGCCATCGCGGCAGCAAGCCAGGCGATGAGCGTGAGCAAAATACCGGGCAGAATGTCACCCAGACTGCGGCGTCCGGCAGGAAGCCAGATATGCACCATGAACAGTGCCAGAACCAGAACCGCCACGGCCACCGTATAGCGCCAGAAGGAAATCGTGCCCGTGAACGGCGCTACATCGGGAAACCATTGTTCGGCAAGCCGCACGGCAAGCGGGGCCAGAACCAGCAGAAAGCTGATCGCCATCAGGCTCAGCGTGCCGACGAGAACGAAGCCCAGGCTTTGCAGGCGGCAGAAAATGATCGAGCGCTGGTCGGTGACGCGATAGGCGCGGTTGAGCGCGATACGCAGCGCTTCGACACCGTTGGAAGCAAAATAGGCGGCCGCGATGACGCTGAGGGTCAGAAGTCCGCTACGCTGCACGGTCAGCACGTTCATCACCTCATTGGCGATGGGGGCCGCGATGTTCGATGGCCACATATCGAAAATGACATGCACCGCCGTATCGGCGAATTCCTTCGTGCCGAGAAAACTCGCAAGCGTTGTGGCGAAGATCAGGAACGGAAACAGTGCCATCAGGCCGGAAAGCGCGATATGGCTGGCGAAAGCCCATCCGTCGTCCGAACTGAAATGACCGATGACGTCGTAGGTAATCTGACGGAGAAAACGTTTGATTTTTCGCATCCGCAGATCTGTCTCCGAAGCATTGGCCTGTGTTTCAAGGCCTTAAATCTAGCATCGGTCTGCGGATTGCAAGGGCAGACCCCGTTTTAAACCGCTTCCGAATCAAGCAAGCTTGGCGAAACGGCAGTGGGAAACAGATAGATGACCTCGGCAAAAACCGGTCAGGAGCGACAGCGCAGTATCATCATCACCGGCTGCTCCTCCGGTATTGGCGCCTATTGTGCCGAAGCGCTTCACGGTCGGGGCTGGCGTGTATTTGCAACCGCCCGCAAGGATGCGGATATTGCGGCGCTCAGGGCAAAGGGAATTGAGGCGCATTATCTCGACTATACGGAGCCCCAGTCGATTGCTGCTCTTGCCGATGAAGTGTTGCGTCAGACTGACGGCAAGCTCGATGCCTTGTTCAACAATGGCGCTTATGCCCAGCCGGGCGCGATAGAGGACTTGCCGGTCGAAGCCTTGCGCCAGCAGTTCGAGGCCAATTTCTTTGGCTGGCATGATCTCACCCGGCGCGTGGTTCCGGTCATGCGCCGACAAGGTCATGGGCGGATCGTGCACTGCTCGTCGATCCTGGGGCTGGTGCCGATGAAATGGCGCGGGGCTTATGTGGCGTCCAAATTCGCGCTTGAAGGGCTGATGCTTGCGCAGCGCATGGAGCTGGAAGGTTCCGGTGTCGATGTGTCGCTGATTGAGCCCGGTCCGATTGCCTCGCGTTTTACCTATAATGCTGCGAGCCACGCCAAGGCCAATATCGATATGGAAGCGTCGGTTCATCGCGAACTTTATCAGCGCCAGATGGCGAAACTGGAAAGCGGCGGCACAAAATCCAAGAACAAGCTTGGACCGGAAGCCGTCTATGCTGTACTGCTTCATGCATTGGAGGCGCCGCGTCCTCGTCCGCATTATGTGGTGACGAGACCGGCGAAACTTGGGTCACTGGCGCGGCGCCTGATGCCTGCGCGCTGGCTCTACCGGATGCTGTCCGACCAGTCATGAGGTCAGGAACAGTGCGCATGGGAAGGAAGTAAAATGGACGTTCTGTTCAAGGGCGCGGCAATGGTGGCCATGTTTGCCGTGGCTGTCGTTCTGATTATCGGCCTGCGCAACATGATGCGTGGCGGTGACGGCAATTTTTCCAACAAGATGATGCAGCTGCGCGTTTTCCTGCAGTTCATCGCCGTGCTCCTGATCGTTGGGGCGATCTATTACGCGCGTGTGAAAAACGGTCAGTAGGTATGGTCAAGCTCAACAAGATCTATACCCGCACAGGCGACAAGGGCACGACCGGACTTGCCAGCGGGCCGCGGCGGCTGAAGTCGGATCTGCGTGTCGAAGCCTATGGCACGGTGGACGAAACCAATGCCTGCATCGGCATGGCGCGTCTTCACACTGGCGGCGACGATAATCCCCATGCGCTGATCGATGCGATGCTGGGCCGTATCCAGAACGATCTTTTCGACCTGGGAGCCGATCTTTCCACGCCGGATGACGGCAAGCCGCTCGCTTACGAACCGCTGCGCATCGTCGCATCGCAGGTCGCGCGTGTGGAAGCCGATATCGACCTCCTCAATGCCGATTTGCAGCCGCTGCGCTCGTTCATTCTTCCCGGCGGTTCGCCTGCGTCGGCAGCGCTGCATCTTGCGCGCACGGTTTCACGCCGGGCCGAGCGGCTGATGGTTGCGCTTGCCCGCGTCGAGGGAGAGGTGGTTTCGGCAGAAGCCCTGCAATATATCAATCGCCTTTCCGATTTCTTGTTCGTGGCATCGCGAACCGTCAACGATAATGGCGCGCAGGACGTGCTCTGGGTGCCCGGCGCCAACCGCTGATCAGACACCGCGTCTGTTGCCCCAGATCAGCACGTGAAGCTGGGGCAGGACATGCGTTTCGTACCAGCCATCCGCAATCACCTTTTCCACCAGCCATTCCATCCGCCGCATGATACCGTCGATGTCGATTGCGGCATCATGCGCTTCGGGCGGCGGCGGGGTGTGATTGCCGGGCTGGATATAGACCGGCAATCGCGGGTATCGGCTGGCTACGTCTTTGGCGAAGGCATAATCCTCATCATCGAAAATCACGAATTTCAGCACTGTTCGCGGCGCTGTACCTGCAACCTCGACACAAGCCGCCAGCGCATCGAAATCAGTGCTCATGCCGCTTGAGGGCGGCTTCGGACTCAGTACCAGCGTATCGAGCGCGGAAAACCAGCCCTGTGCAACCGAGCCTTGGGTTTCGAGCGCGAAACGATAGCCCTCGGTTTTGCCATGCTCGATCAACGGCCCCAGGGGTTGAATGGCCGGATTGCCACCAGAAAGTGACACCGTTAGAGGCCTTTTTTGGGAAAGTGTCGTCACTTCATCCCAAATTGCCTCGACGCTCATCGCTTTCCATTCGTGGCGAAAGCGGCTTTCGACGGCATGCAGACTGTCGCACCAGGAGCAACGGTAATCGCAGCCCCCGGTTCGCACGAAAACCGTCGGTTCACCGATCAGCACGCCTTCGCCCTGGATCGTGGGCCCGAAAATTTCCGCGATTCGTATGTGTGTCACGGTCTGTACTCGGCCCATGTCTTGGGCGTTTCACTGACCCGCACGGCGGAAATTTCCGGCCAGCGTGCATGGCACCATTCGAAAAAATGCCGGGCCAGTGTTTCAGCCGTGCTTTGGTTGTGGCCCAGAACATTATTGAGATGGCGATGGTCAAAACAATCATCGATATAGCGCTTGAACGGCGCCAGCTCATGATAATCACGGACAAAACCGTGCTGGTTCAGGTCGGGCGCGGAAAGCTCGACTTCCACGATATAGTTGTGGCCGTGCAGCCGGGCGCATTGATGATCGGTTGGCAGGCCGGTCAGCTGATGCGAGGCGGAAAAGTGAAATTCCTTGGTGATACGAAACATCAGACGTTCCTCCGTGCTATGGTATCGCGCCAGAAATCCGGGTCCTCATAGAGCGTCGGGTCTTCGATACCGGCAAGATGGAAGGCCTCGCGCCGTTCGACGCAGGTGCCGCAGCGTCCGCAATGATGTTCGCCGCCCTTGTAGCAGGACCATGTCGCCGCAAAGGGCGTGCCATATTTTGCGCCGTCGATAACGATGGCGGCTTTCGATGCATGCACATAGGGTGCGAGCAGCTTTATGTCCGCATAGCCATCCAGTGCGTGGTTCTGCATGGTCTGGAAGGCATCGATAAATCCGGGGCGGCAGTCAGGATAGATGAAGTGGTCGCCGCCATGGACGGCAAGCGCTACCGCTTCGGCCTTTTGCGCCGCCGCGACGCCGAATGCGATCGCCAGCATGATCGCATTGCGGTTCGGGACGACGGTGATCTTCATCGTTTCTTCGGCATAGTGTCCGTCAGGCACATCGACATCGTCGGTAAGGGCCGAGCCGGTCAGACTTGCGCCGATATTGGTGATATCGATGATCTGGTGGCGGACGCCCAGCCTTTCGGCACAGGCTCTGGCCGAATCCAGTTCCTTCTTGTGGCGCTGGCCATAGTCGAAGGAGAGCAGGGCGGTAAGCTGATGTTCGGTTGCTATTCTGTAAGCAAGCGAAACGGAATCGAGTCCGCCGGAGCAGACGACGAGCGTTTTCATAAGTCAGGGTTCCTTGTTTTGACCGGGTAGGCTGCGACCGGATTGCGGAGCGTTACCTAAAGCATGGCGCGCTGCTTGTAAACGACATGAAAAAGGGAGGCGTCGGGTTGCGCAGTTTCGGAATGATGTCCTGTCAGAATAAATTGATTTTAATCGATATAGCGGCTCATGCCTGATTGACGTGCACGTCAACCGTCTTTAGGTTTCGTGCCGGTTCCCGGCGGATAGGCAGCGCATTTGCGTCATCATCCAAGTTGCGCCGGTGCCGCTTTCATGTCGGATTTTGACATGCGGGTGGGAGTTCACGGCGGCATAGTCGTGCTGCAAGAGTCATTGAAGAGGTAATCGCGGATGAAAGTCCTTGTCGCAGTGAAACGGGTTGTCGATTACAACGTTAAGATCCGTGTAAAGGGAGACGGTTCGGGGGTTGAGCTTTCGAACGTGAAGATGTCGATGAACCCTTTTGACGAGATCGCGGTTGAAGAGGCGATCCGTCTGAAAGAAGCGGGCAAGGTGACGGAAATCGTCGCGGTTTCGGTAGGCCCGGCACAGGCGCAGGAAACGCTGCGCACCGCACTTGCCATGGGCGCGGATCGCGCGATCCTGGTCAAGACCGACGAGACGGTCGAGCCGCTCGGCGTCGCCAAGGTTTTGAAGGGCGTGGTCGAGGCGGAAAAGCCGGATCTCGTCTTCCTCGGCAAGCAGGCCATCGATGACGATTCCAACCAGACCGGCCAGATGCTGTCGGCATTGCTTGGCTGGAGCCAGGCGACGTTTGCTTCCAAGGTGGAGCTTGCCGACGGTTCGGCCAAGGTGACGCGTGAAGTCGACGGCGGTCTCCAGACCATCGACGTGAAGCTTCCGGCGATCGTCACGGTTGATCTGCGTTTGAACCAGCCGCGCTATGCGTCGCTGCCAAACATCATGAAGGCCAAGAAGAAGCCGCTCGATGAAAAGTCGCCTGCCGATTTCGGCGCTGATATTGCACCGCGTTTGAAGGTTCTGAAGACCGAAGAGCCGGGCGGCCGCAAGGCTGGCGTGAAGGTCGGTTCCGTCGCAGAACTGGTCGAGAAGCTGAAGGCTGACGGCGTACTTTAAAGAAATCGGAAGGGACAAGACAAATGGCTATTCTTCTTATTGCCGAACATGACAATGCAACCCTTTCCGACCAGACGGCCAAGGCGCTGACGGCAGCGGCCCAGATCGGCGGCGATGTCGATATTCTGGTGGCTGGCAAGGGTGCAAAGGCTGCTGCCGATGCGGCGGCAAAGCTCAAAGGCGTGCGCAAGGTTCTGCTGGCCGAAAGCGATGCGCTGCAAAATCAGCTGGCGGAGCCGATGGCAGCGCTGATCGTGGAACAGGCTGGCAATTACGACACGATCATCGCCCCGGCGACGACCTCGGCCAAGAATATCCTGCCGCGCGTGGCAGCGCTTCTCGATGTGATGCAGTTGTCGGAAATCATGGAAGTGGTGTCGGCTGACACGTTCAAGCGTCCGATCTATGCGGGTAATGCGATCCAGACGGTGCAGTCCACGGATGCCAAGAAGGTGATCACGGTACGCACCGCTTCCTTCTCCGCAACAGGCGAGGGCGGTTCGGCTGCGGTTGAAAGCGTCAATGCAGCTGCCGATCCGGCACTGTCGAGCTTCGTTGGCAATGCGCTCTCGGATTCGGATCGTCCGGAACTGACCTCGGCCAAGATCATCATTTCCGGCGGTCGTGCACTCGGTTCGGCGGAAAAGTTCCAGGAAGTGATCCTGCCGGTTGCCGACAAGCTGGGTGCTGCGGTCGGCGCAAGCCGTGCGGCCGTTGATGCGGGCTATGCACCCAACGACTGGCAGGTTGGCCAGACGGGCAAGGTGGTTGCACCGGACCTTTACATCGCTGTCGGCATCTCGGGTGCGATCCAGCATCTGGCCGGCATGAAGGACAGCCGCGTCATCGTCGCCATCAACAAGGACGAGGAAGCGCCGATCTTCCAGGTCGCCGATTACGGCCTCGTCGGCGATCTCTTTACCGTGCTGCCGGAACTGCAAAAAGCACTTTGATCGATCAGAAAGCGGCGGGCAGGTCCCGCCGCTTTCTATTTTGGGGCCCTCATAGACGGAAGTGCTGTTTTTGCCTTTCCGTGAATGAGGGCTGTATCTGTCTTGGACAGAATTGGTATACTCAAGCATTTCCAGCAAAAGTGCGAAGCAGCTTTGCGTCGGATAATGCGTAGAGACAGAGCATTTCCAGCAAAAGTGCGAAGCGGTTTTGCGTTGGATAATGCGTAGAGACAGAGCATTTCCAGCAAAAGTGCGAAGCGGTTTTGCGTTGGATAATGCGCAAAAACAAAAGTTAGAGCATATGCTCTCGGCGTCGGCTCCGTTGCGGGGCGGCTGAATGAAGGAGTTGTGATCGTGGCAATCAAGACGGTAGGGGTGGTCGGCGCGGGGCAGATGGGCAGCGGGATTGCTCACGTATGCGCGCTGGCCGGGTTCGATGTGCTTCTTCATGATGCAGCAGCGGACCGGCTGGAAAAGGGCATTGCCACCATCAATGGCAACATGGCGCGCCAGGTTGCGTCGGGCAAATTGCTGGAAGATCAGCGCGCAGCCGCGATGAAGCTCATTCGTCCGGCAAACTCCATGGAGGATCTGGCAGGCGTCGATCTGGCTATCGAAGCAGCAACCGAAGACGAAACCGTCAAGCGCAAGATTTTCGCGCAGCTTTGTTCGGTTCTGAACCCGGAAGCGATCCTTGCGACCAATACGTCATCGATCTCGATCACGCGCCTTGCATCCACAACGGATCGCCCGGAGCGTTTCATCGGTATTCATTTCATGAATCCTGTTCCGGTGATGAAGCTTGTCGAACTGGTGCGAGGCATTGCCACGGACGAGGAAACCTTCCGCAAGTCGAACGATTTCGTGACCGCGCTTGGCAAGACGATAACCGTTGCCGAAGATTTTCCGGCCTTTATCGTCAACCGTATCCTGTTGCCGATGATCAACGAGGCCATCTACACGCTTTATGAAGGCGTTGGCAGCGTCGAGGCCATCGATACGGCCATGAAGCTTGGCGCCAATCATCCGATGGGGCCGTTGCAGCTTGCCGACTTCATTGGTCTGGATACCTGTCTCTCCATCATGCAGGTTCTGCACGACGGGCTGGCGGATTCCAAGTATCGCCCATGCCCGCTTCTGGTCAAATATGTCGAAGCTGGCTGGCTGGGTCGCAAGGCGGGCCGAGGCTTTTACGATTATCGCGGCGAGCATCCGGTCCCGACGCGGTAAGTCGCTCCTTCTTCTGCGCATGAAAGGCCGGATCGAACCGGCCTTTTTCAATTGTGGCGACAATTCGCGGGCTGTGGAAAAGCTTGAACATCCTTACCATTAACTTACCCTTAACCATATGAGTTCAGGGCTTATTCATCTTTGATTGTTAAAGTTTTCATTAAGATGTTCGGAAATGAAAAACGTTTTATCGTCCCGGTTGGACGAGCATGACGGGCATCCATTCCGAATAGCGTGTTTTTGACGAAGGTTAAGACGATGAGCATTCTTGTTCAGTTGCGTGACAGCGTTAATGTCATCCGTGAGTTCGTCGCACCGAGCTATAGGCCCGAGCGCCATTATATGCGCGGACCAGGTCCTGCTTGCGCTGCGCGTACGCACCATTGATATGAGTGCCTGAGCTTCCGTTTGCCCGGCGAGCGGATCGGCATTGAAAAAGTAAAGCCAGAACGGTTGTCCGCTCTGGCTTTTGTTTTTGGCCCTCACGAGGCAGATGGATTATTCCAGGCCTTCGAACAATGCTGTTGAAAGATAGCGTTCGGCAAAGGATGGAATGATGATGACGATGTTCTTGCCAGCATTTTCGGGACGCTTGCCGATTTCGACAGCGGCGGTCAGTGCAGCGCCGGAAGAAATGCCGACCGGAATGCCTTCAATGCGGGCAAGCAGGCGCGCATTGGCAAAAGCATCTTCGTTGGAAACCTGAACGACTTCGTCATAGACGCCGGTATCGAGAGTCTTGGGGGCAAAGCCTGCGCCGATGCCCTGAATCTTGTGCGGACCGGGTGTGCCGCCGGAGAGAACGGGTGAATCTTTCGGTTCCACCGCGATCACCTTGAAAGACGGCTTACGCCCCTTGATGACCTGCCCCACACCGGTGATCGTTCCACCGGTGCCAATGCCGGAGATCAGGATATCGGCTTCGCCATTGGTGTCGTTCCAGATTTCTTCAGCCGTCGTCAGGCGATGAATTTCAGGATTGGCGGGATTCTCGAACTGCTGCGGGATGATCGCGTTCGGGTTGCCTTCGGCAATGGCTTCCGCCTCTGCGATGGCGCCCTTCATGCCCTTTGCTCCTTCGGTCAGCACCAGTTCGGCGCCAAGAAGCTTGAGGAGTTTGCGGCGCTCTACCGACATGGTTTCCGGCATGGTGAGGATGAGGCGATAGCCCTTGGCCGCAGCGGCAAAGGCAAGCGCGATGCCGGTATTGCCGGAAGTGGGTTCAACGAAAACCGTCTTGCCCGGCACGGCCCTGCCGTCGCGTTCAAGCGCTTCGATCAGCGCCAGGCCGATGCGGTCCTTCACGCTGGCCAGAGGGTTGAAGAACTCCAGCTTGGCCAGAAGGTTCGCTTTCACGCCCTTTTCCTCGGCAAACTTGTCGATGCGCACCAGAGGCGTATTGCCGATCGTGTCGAGAATGGAATCGTAAATGCGGCCACGGCCTGCGGTTTTGCCAGCTTGCGGTTCGTTCAGGGGCTTGTTCATGGCGTGATCTCCCTTTTTGTCACGCGAAGTTTAAGAGGAAACTGCGCAAAAGCATAGTTGGGCATGTGCGCTCGATTGGGCAAGTTTGGAAATTTATTCTGTATAATTGTGAAAATTAGGAGTAAATTCCATCGTAATTGGAAGGACGCGTATTAGCCTTGAATGAAGCTCGATTGATCCGCGTCAATGCGCCCGGACAGGCAGGCGCGCATCATCGGACATCAGGCAACAGGAGAGTACGCATGTACACGAACATATTGATCGCGACAGATGGATCGGAACTTGCCGAAAAAGGTGTCGATCAGGGCGTGGCGCTGGCGAAGGAAACAGGAGCGAAGGTAACCTTCGTCTCCGTGACCGAGCTGTTGCCTTCCTATGGCATTGTCGTTGCAGCCGAATGGGCGTCCAGCCCGGCGGCGTTTCAGGAATATCGTGAGGCTATCACCAAGGCGGCCACGGAAATCCTGACGAAGGCCAAAGCCAAGGCAACGGAGATCGGTGTCAGTGCCGAAGCGGTTCATATCGAGAATCAATCACCGGCGCAGGGCATTGTGGAGGCGGCCAATGCCAGGAATGCCGATCTGATCGTCATTGCATCGCATGGCCGTCGCGGTGTGAACAAGCTGCTGCTCGGAAGTCAGGCGGCGGAGGTCCTGTCGCTCAGCACGGTGCCGGTCTTGGTCATAAAGTAATCGAAGGCATTTCTATCGGGCATCTTCCGGCATTGCAGCGATTTCGCGGAAGCGCGAAACAACGCAAGAAGATTCCCGGAAACCTCTGTTAAGCTCTTCCTGTCCGAATACGGACGGGAGGGTTTTCTCAAGGAGGTATTCATGACTGCGCCACGGCCTTCAAAGACCATGTTGGGCAATCATCCGCTTCATCCTGAAACACAGATGCTCAACTATGGTTACGACCCGGAACTTTCTGAAGGAGCGGTCAAGCCGCCGGTATTTCTGACGTCGACTTTTGTGTTCAAGACGGCTGAAGACGGGCGCGATTTCTTCGATTTCGTTTCCGGCCGCAAGGAACCGCCCGCTGGGGTGGGTGCCGGTCTGGTCTATTCCCGTTTCAACCATCCCAACAGCGAGATCGTTGAAGACCGTCTGGCCGTCTATGAGGGCACCGAGAGCTGCGCGCTGTTTTCATCCGGCATGTCGGCTATCGCCACGACGCTGTTTGCCTTTGCGCGCCCCGGCGATGTTATTTTGCATTCGCAACCGCTCTATGGCGGCACAGAGACACTCCTTGCCAAGACGTTTCTCAATTTCGGCGTCGAGGCTGTCGCCTTCGCTGACGGCGTGCATGAAGCCTCGATAGAGCAGGCGGCTGAAAAAGCCATTGCCAAAGGGCGCGTTTCGGTGATTCTGATCGAGACGCCTGCCAACCCTACCAACAGCATTGTCGATATTGCCGCCATCCGGCGGGTCGCGGAAAAAATCGAACAAAAGCAGGGACATCGACCGATCATTGCCTGCGACAATACCTTGCTCGGGCCGGTTTACCAGAAGCCGCTCGACCATGGCGCGGACCTTTCGGTCTATTCGCTGACCAAATATGTCGGTGGACACTCGGATCTGATTGCCGGAGCGGTCCTGGGCACGAAGGCCATTGTGCGGCAGGTCAAGGCATTGCGCGGCGCTATTGGAACGCAGCTCGATCCGCATTCCTGCTGGATGCTCGGTCGTTCGCTTGAAACGCTCGGGCTGCGCATGGAGCGCGCCAACAGCAATGCCCTGGCAATCGCGGAATTTCTGCGCGACCATCCGAAGGTGGAGAAGCTGCACTATCTTCCATTCGAGGATGAAAATTCGGATGTTGGTGCGCTGTTCAAGCGCCAATGCACGGGGGCAGGATCGACGTTCTCTTTCGATATCAAGGGCGGACAGGCGGCAGCCTTCCGTTTCCTGAATGCGCTGCAAATATTGAAGCTTGCGGTCAGTCTCGGCGGCACGGAATCGCTTGCAAGCCACCCGGCTGCGATGACCCATTCGGGCGTTCCCGTCGATGTGCGAGAGCGCATCGGTGTGCTGGAATCGACGATCCGGCTTTCCATCGGCATCGAGCATCCCGACGATCTGATCGCCGATCTGGCGCAAGCGCTCGAAGTGGCGTGATTCATTATGCGACGGAAAGCAGCGACCGGTTTATTGCTGCTTTCCTCGGCTAGTCTAAGGAACGCGCGTTTTCATACGCTTCGAACAGAGAGGAGACGAGAACGCCGTTTATCCGCATACCCGTCACGTCAGCATCGGTTATATTCGTATGTGCCAAAGTCACGCCGCTTATAGCCAAGCCACTCATGTTGGCATTCGTAATTGTCGCACCGGTCATATTGATATTATGAAGGCGCGCCCCTGCGAGATTGACATCGTCAAAATCAGCGCCGCTCAAATTGGTATCGATGAACTTTGACTTGGTCAAAACCGCAAAAAACTTTGAACCGGACAAATCCACGCCATCGAAATTCGAGCCCGACATATCCGCACGTTCATAATGCGCATTTTGCAACTGTGGTCCCTCAAAGGGGTGAGTGTCATCCATGGTGGGAGTTCCTCCTGCGTATGTATCTCAGAAGTGTTAAATGGCACCATCGTTGTCGATTTGGAAAGAATAAGCAAACCAATGTTGCCAGAGCGTCCTCTGACAATCTTCTCGATCCCCATTGCTGAAACCAGTCGGAAACATCTTCCGGATAGTGCGCTCAGGCTCGTTAGGGAGAACGATTTCCAATAATTGTCTTTAAAATGGTGCGGGTGGTCGGAATCGAACCGACACTCCTTTCGGAACCGGATTTTGAGTCCGGCGCGTCTACCAGTTCCACCACACCCGCACATTGCTGCCGAAGCAGTTCGATATGGTCCAAAGGGACAGCGGGTTGGGATATACCGGCTAAACGAAACGAGGTCAATTGCTCAAAAGTGCAGCTTGCACCGCTCTTCGAAAAAGAAAGCTGGCGGATAAGAAGTAATGGCTTGTGCTCTACTCTACCGCTCTTGTCGCAGTTGCGAGCAGCCCCATTCCTGACAGTGTCAGGCGCAACAGGCCTTATGTGATCGGCGCGGCTTCGAGACAGTCAGCTGTTATTTATCTGCGTAGGCTCGCCTCAACAAGGTTCCAGAAGACCAGCAAGGCAATGAAGCCCAGCAGGACATAATCCAGCGTGCTGACATAGTGAAAATATTCCATGGCGCATCTCCTTCCCCGGGAGGGCGCGACAGCGTTTGAGCCAGACGGAAGCTTATAATTTTATCCGGGCTGCGAGCACTTGTTCAAAGTGCCGGATTGCACCGGTGCGGACCTCCTCTTCCGCCTGTCCATGCGCTCTCCCAAAACAAAGTGTATCACGCTTTGCCGTATGGCTCAAATCCTTGGTCTGGCTGGCATAATTGACAATATTCGTGAGCTTCTAATTCGACGCCGCGACATTGGCTTTCCGGCAATCGGCAAAGCGGTCGAGCGTCTGATCATAGGCTGACGTCTTCACGCCCATCATGCCCAGAACCGTGTGGAACAGGTTGTCGTGCGACGATGGGGCAGCGGCATTCTGTTTGACGCAGGCGGCGTCCAGTCGCGTGGCAGCGGCATAGTCCGGGGAGAACCACGCGACGAAGGGAATATGGGTCTGAACGTCAGGCGCAATGAAATAGGGCGCAGCGTGCAGATAAAGGCCGTCTTCGCCCAGCGATTCGCCATGATCGGACATATAGATCATGGCTGGAGCAAAACGGTCTCCACTGGCTTTCAGGATATTGATGATCTCCGACAATATGTGATCGGTATAGAGGATCGAATTGTCGTAGGCGTTGACGATCTCGTCCGTCGTGCAGTCTGAAAATTCGCTCGTGCGGCATTCCGGTTTGAACCTGGCGAATTCCGGCGGATAGCGGCGATAATAGGATGGCCCGTGACTGCCGGTCATATGAAGGACAATTGTCGCATTGCCGTTCACGTCCTTCAGGTGATCACGCAGCCGGTCGACCAGAATCTGGTCGAGGCATTCACCGCCTTCGCAATAGCGCGCATCGTTGGAGTTCTGAAGGTCGACCGTCGGTATGCGGTCCGACACGCCCTTGCTGCCGGTATTGTTTTCATACCACGCAACCTTCACACCGGCATGATTGAGGACGTCCATCAGATTTTCCGAGCTATGGAATTTGGCACTCGAATATTCCTCGCGCGGAAAAGGCGAGAACATGCATGGCACGGATACAGAAGTATCCGTCCCGCAGCTTGTCGTGTTCGGGAATGTGACAATATCCTGCTGCTTGAGTTCAGGATTGGTTTCGCGTGGATAGCCGTAGAGGCTGAAATTCTTGGCGCGGGCGGTTTCACCCACCACAACGACGGTCAGCAGTTTTTTGCCGGATGCGATTGGCGGCAGCGCCTGTTTGGCGTCAAGGCCCAGTGGCTGCATCACGATCTGTCTGTCGTTCAGATCATGCGCAATATATTGCACCGTGCTCTTGATCGGCGTTCCGGGCATCAGCCGTTCCATTATGTCGGAGCGATGCTCGCGATACATTGATGAGAAGCTGCCGTAATCAGAGCCGATCAGCGCGATGGCGCCGACCAGGCAGGCGAGGATTGAAATGGTATTGACCATAAGCTTCTGCAGCAACGGGCGATGTTTTACACGCACCCAGATGATGAGAAGCGAGGGAATGACGGCATAAAGCAGCATATGCAGCAGAAAGCCCGTCGTTATCAGATGACCCGACTCGGCTTTTGTCGTCGTAAACGTTGCCTCGACCACATTCCGGTCGATGATCGTACCGAAAGTATCCGTAAAATAGGACCCGCCGGCGGCAACCCATACGGCGAAAATGAGAACCGGCTTGATGACATATTTCGCCGAAAAGGCCATCAGTACGGCTATATGGATGAGAAGGATGGCTGCTGCCGCAACGACAAGCTTTAGCGGGTGGTCGGAAAAATAGGCGATCAGCCGGTGCCAGAAAGACGTGTTGGTAAAGGCGAGAAGATAAATCGCGGTCAGGACACAAAGCGTACCGCTGGCGATGGTCGGACGTGGAAATCGCATTCCTGAACCTTCAAAATCCCAAAGTCTGGAAGATGAAGCTTTGCAGGGCTTGCGCAAAACTGCAATCGCAACATTCTTTCCCGGATCGGAGATTCAGGACAGTGATTTTTGGGCTTTTTTAAGGTTGCTTGAAAGGCCTTACTTTCTCTCGGTGAAACTGCGGATGCGATTGCGTACGATCCGGGCCAGGTTGCGTGTCCGCTGATAGAGATGAATCTGGGATGCGGCCTGACGGACCAGTTTGTCCGCAGATGGGTTCAACCCGATGACAAGTGTCTCGATGGTCTCGCGGGCAGCGAACAGCCGCGTCATGACCGGATGATCCGGAACGGCGCAGGAATCGGTACGGTTGATGTTCGGATCGTTCAGATGATTCTTCACGACCTCGATCATCAAAAGCACGCCAGGCGACCAGGCGTTCAGGCTTTCGTCATAGGCCGTCTTCCAGGTCCACGCTTCACCTGAAACCGTAAAGACGATGAGAATGGCAATGACCCGGCCATCAAGTTCAAGCGTGTGCACCCGCACGCAGTCGCGCTCGGCAAGATTGTTGACCGCTTCGCGCGCAAAGGCGGCGCGAAACCGGTCGACCGCCATGGCTGTCCCGCGCTTGCCTTTCCAGCCGCTTGCCTCCAGCGTCAGGAAATGTTCGAAGGCGTGGCGCACTTCGTCGGGCGTGCGGGCGACGCGATAGGCAAGTTCGCCCTTTTCCGCCAGCCTGCGCCACAGACGATTATAGTCCCGGCGATGGTGGGCATTGATTGCCTCTTTGATATAGGCGTCGCCGTCCAGATCGCTTTCGAGAAAGGGACGCTCCTTCTGTTCTATGGCGACCAAAGGCAATTGCCGCCCCACCGCGACCGAACGGATCAGCCGTGCCGCCGGGCCATCGGCCCGCATCTCCGGCAGGACGAGCACGTCCGGCAATCTGAGATGCTTGCGGGCGAGAATATCGAACAGGTCTTCCAATACGCCGACAGGATCGTCGTGATCGATCAGCGGCGTGCCCTGCGGGCCAAACGGCGTCGACCAGGCGCGGATTACCGGCGTCGAAAGTGGGAGGCCGGGGCGCTCGATCGTATAGGGCATGACGAAGCGCAGGCGGCTGCGGATTTCGTTTTCGTCGCGCATGACCATGAAGCGAACTTCGCGATCTTCAAGGCGCGGCATGGCAGGCGCCAGAAACCGCGCATTGAAGAAAATGTTCGGCTCGACGGTGCGGTTGCTCAAATGATCGAGTTCATCGCGCAATTCGAAGCCCGCCGCCGCGCCATAGATCGCCAGCTTGCGCGGTATATCGCGAGTGTGAAGGCTCTCCTCCAGCTTCTTGACGGCTTCATGCCCCATACCGCTCTCGGCAAGTTCCGAAACAATATGGGCTGCATTTCCGCCTGCCGATTCTTCAAGCAAAGGTTTCGCGGCCATTACAAAGTCCCCTCCGAGGTCTTGGTACGGTCTCGTGGAATGAGAATGAACATGGTTATGTGCAAGGTGCGCGATACGGCCGCCGAGAGGAGTACCGCTTCCATCAGCATGGCGATGGCCGTGGAGACGGCGGCGCCCGTCAGGCCGAACTGCGGTATCAGCACCAGATTGAGAATGACGTTGACGGCAAGTGTCGCGGCATAGAGGAGCGCGCAGATGTTCTGCTTGCCCGACATATTGAGAAGGCTTTCCGCCGGGCCGACGCTGGCGCGCGCGATTACCCCGATGATAAGAATGAAGAGAAGCGGATAGCCGGCTGTGAAGGCCGGACCGAAAAGCCGCAGCAACGGATAGCCGGTCAGCAGGATGACGGCACCGAGGAACAGCGTCGGCCAGAATGTCCAGCGGACGGAAGCCTCGGCAAAGCTTGCAAATTCGGCGCGGTCGCCGCTGTGCAACAGATCGGAATAACGCTGGGCGACACTTGCCTTCACAGCGAAATAGACAAAATGAGCAAGCGCCATGATCTTCGTTGCTGCAAAATAGATCGCCACATGCTCGGGGTCGAGCGCATGGCCGACCATCAGAACATCGACATTGATGAGCAGGAAGAAAAAGCCTTCCACGAGGAAAATCGGCAACGCAACCTTTATCCATTCGCCAAGGCGCTGGTCGCGCGTTGCGGCGGGAATGTCTTTTTCCAGTGAGCGGTCGACCGTTAGAAACTGCCCGACCGTCGTAAGCCAGGTCGCGGCAATCGATACTGCCAGCGCAACAGTTGCCGTGGAGGGCAATCCCGCTTCATGCGCGATGATCATGAACAGGAGAACCAGAAGCGGGCGGACGATATAGCTTGGCGTCAGCGCCATCATTACCCAGGTGCGCGAGCGCGCAATGCCGTCCAGCATGTTGCCGAGCGCAATCATCGGCAGGCAGATGAAGCCGAGGATGAACGGCACCAGATAATAGCTCGCCACATCGTCGCTGAGCAGAAGCAGCAGGCCAGCGCCCAGAAGCGCGATGAGAGTGGCTGCCGCGAAAGCGAATATGCGCCCGGTCAGGATAATGCCGCGCACGAGACCGAATGCCTGGCGCTGCACATATTCCGGCACGAAGCGGATGATGGTCGTGTGCAGCCCGAAACAGGCCAGATCGCCGATGATGATCATGGTGAGCCAGACGAGGACGAAAACGCCGTATTGGAATTCACCCATCCAGCGGGCCAGAATAACCTGAGACAGAAGGGCGATAGCCGCACTTGCCACGCGCACGGAAAAAGCGACGAGAGACGAGCGCTGCGCGCTGGCTTGCGGTCCACCATCCGCAAGCACGGCATCCAGCCGCTCCGTCACGGGACGAAGCCTGGCCGCGATCCTGCCCGGTAGAAACCGGCTCGCCGTTTCAGCTGCCGAAAGCCGCACTATCTGCCAACCCTGTCTTTGCAGGCCTCTTCGGGCCTGTTTATTTTATACCGGGCAACCCGGCTTTTCGCATCCGCGCTTTGTTGCCCGTCCGCACGGAAACCTTAGGCAAGAGTTCTTTATAAAGAGGAAAAGAAAAAGTCTAATCTTCCCAAGGTCGCGCGACATCAAGGAATGGTGAGTATTTTCTAAACGACATCTATATTTGTATCGTCTAAAATAAAGCGAACATAAAGATGACGGTTTCACCTGTCAGCGCAGGTCGCTGGCTGAAACGACAAACCCCGGCAAATGGCTTGCCGGGGTTCGTTCGACTAAGACGATGATCGAGCCTGGCTCACATCATTCGAAAGCGCCGTGGCAGTGCTTGTACTTTTTGCCGGAGCCGCATGGGCAGGCCTCATTGCGGCTGACCTTGCCCCAGGTGCGCGGATCAGCCGGGTCGCGTTCGGCAGCAGGCACACTGCGCTCGTCGTGCTGGTGCTCTGCCCAGGCTGCTTCGTCGAAATCGTTCTCGCCGGTCGTGCCATCGATATGACGGCCGGTCATCGGCGGCAATTCCGGCTCAGGCGGCGCTTCGCGAACGATCTCGACGCGCATCAGCTGCGAGATGACCACTTCGCGCAGATTTGCCAGCATCGACTGGAACAGTTCGAAAGCTTCGGTCTTGTATTCGTTCAGCGGGTCGCGCTGGGCATAGCCGCGGAAGCCAACGACAGAGCGCAGATGGTCGAGATTGACCAGATGCTCGCGCCAGAGATTGTCGAGCGACTGCATGATGACCGACTTCTCGACATAGGTCATGATCTGCGGGCCGAAGCGTTCGGCCTTTTCGGCAGCAGCCTTGTCGGCGGCTTCCTTGATGCGGTTCTCGAACTCTTCTTCCGCGATGCCTTCTTCCTTGGCCCACTCCTCGATCGGCAGGTCGAGATTGAGCTTGGAGATGATGTCTTCCTTCAGGCCAGCGATATCCCACTTTTCCGCATAAGCGTCCTTCGGGATGCGGAGCGCAACCATGTCCTCGATGACCTCATGGCGCATTTCGCTGACGGTCTCGGTCAGGTCTTCTTCATCCATCATTTCCAGACGCTGTTCGAAGATCACCTTGCGCTGATCGTTCATGACGTCATCGTATTTCAGAAGGTTCTTGCGGATTTCGAAGTTGCGGGCCTCGACCTTCTTCTGCGCCTTTTCAAGCGCCTTGTTGATCCAGGGGTGGACGATGGCTTCATCTTCCTTGAGGCCGAGCTTCTGCAACATGCTGTCCATGCGGTCGGAACCGAAGATGCGCATCAGGTCGTCCTGCAGCGACAGGAAGAACTTTGAGCGGCCCGGATCGCCCTGACGGCCTGAACGGCCACGCAGCTGGTTGTCGATGCGGCGGCTTTCATGGCGCTCGGTAGCGAGAACGTAAAGCCCGCCAGCGGCCAGAGCCTTTTCCTTCAGTTGAGCAATGTCGGCCTTGATCGCCGCAATTCTGGCATCACGTTCCGGACCTTCCGGCACATCGGCAAGTTCCTGCCGGACGCGCATTTCCAGGTTGCCGCCGAGCTGAATGTCGGTGCCGCGACCGGCCATGTTGGTGGCGATGGTGACGGTTCCCGGCACACCGGCCTGCGCAATGATATAGGCTTCCTGCTCGTGATAACGGGCGTTCAGAACCTGAAAGTCCTTGATGCCTTCCTTGCGAAGACGTTCGGCCAGCTGTTCCGACTTTTCGATCGAGGTCGTGCCGACGAGGATCGGCTGACCCTTTTCGTGCGAGGCGCGGATATCGCGCACGATGGCGCGGTATTTTTCTTCGACGGTACGATAGACTTCGTCGTCTTCGTCGATGCGCTGCACCGGCAGATTGGTCGGGATCTCAAGGACTTCGAGGCCGTAAATATTGCCGAATTCTTCCGCTTCCGTCGCAGCCGTGCCGGTCATGCCCGACAGCTTGTTGTACATGCGGAAGTAGTTCTGGAAGGTGATCGAGGCCAGCGTCTGGTTTTCCGGCTGGATGGTTACATGTTCCTTGGCTTCCAGCGCCTGGTGTAGGCCTTCCGAATAACGGCGGCCCGGCATCATGCGGCCGGTGAATTCATCGATGATGACGATTTCGTCATTGCGGACGATATAGTCCTTGTCGCGCTGGAACAGCTTGTGCGCACGCAGCGCGTTGTTCAGGTGGTGAACGACCGCGACGTTCTCGATGTCGTAGAGGCTTTCACCCTTGAGGTGGCCCGCAGCTTCCAGAAGCTGCTCGACCTTCTCGGTGCCGACTTCGGTGAAGATGGCGGTCTTCTGCTTCTCGTCGATTTCAAAATCTTCCGGCTCAAGGGCTGGAATGAAGGTGTCGATGAGATTGTAGAAATCCGAACGGTCTTCCAGCGGGCCGGAAATGATGAGCGGCGTGCGGGCCTCGTCGATGAGGATCGAGTCCACTTCGTCGACGATGGCATAATTGTGCGGGCGCTGCACCATCTGGGCGCGCTCATACTTCATGTTGTCGCGCAGATAGTCGAAGCCCAGCTCGTTGTTGGTGCCATAGGTGATGTCGCAGGCATAGGCCGCGCGGCGCTCATCGTCGTCAAGACCGTGCTTGATGACGCCGACGGTCAGGCCGAGGAAGTTGTAGAGCCTGCCCATGGTTTCGGCGTCGCGGCTGGCGAGGTAATCGTTCACCGTCACCACGTGCACACCCTTGCCCTCAAGAGCATTGAGGTAGACCGGCAGGGTCGCCATCAGGGTCTTGCCTTCACCGGTACGCATTTCGGCGATGCCGCGTTCGTGCAGAACCATACCGCCGATCAGCTGCACGTCGAACGGGCGCATGCCAAGCACGCGCTTGGCGGCTTCACGCGCGGTCGCAAAAGCGTCTGGCAGAAGAGAGTCGAGCGTTTTGCCCTCAGCCAGCGCCGCACGGAATTCGGCGGTCTTGGCCTGCAATTGCTCATCGCTAAGATTTTCGTAATTCTTCTCGATAGCAGTAATTTGATTGGCCCGCTGGCGCAGGGTTTTCACGCGGCGGTCGTTGGATGAACCGAATATCTTGCGGGCGAGGCCGCCAAAGCTGACCATCACTGGTCCTTTCCTGTCCGTTCAGCCGGAAGCGCTTCCGGCAATGTCGAATGCTTTATTCACGCGTATTGAAACAATTGCAAGAAAACTGCACTGCGAAAGCTGCCAGATACGGCGCTTTTCCGGCGCAATTCCCCCGCCCCTTACTGGACGTAAAGCCGAAGGACAGATAAGAGGGGCTTCGGGCGATGTCAACGTTGCTCTAAAGGCTCGAAATCCTTTCCTTTGTCGTAATATTGGAGGTATCCGGGCCAAATTCTGCCGCATTCATCGGGCCGGTAAGCGGTCACGAAGGAGAGAATTCCATATGAAAGCCATTTTGAAAGCCCCTTATCGCAAGGCTCTCGCAGTCGTCGGCATGTCTCTGGCGGCCTCGGTGGCGCTGGCAGGCTACACAGGCGCCGCATTCGCTCAGGATGCCGGAAAGCCTGCTGCTGCACCGGCTGCTGCTCTCGCAGAAAAGGAAGATCCGTCCAAGGTTCTGGCGACCGTCAACGGCAAGGACATCACCGTTGGTGAAGTTGACCAGGCTGCCGGCGATCTCGATCCGCAGTTTTCGCGCCTTCCTGCCGAGCAGCGCCGTCTGGCTGCGCTCGCTGCCCTGATCGACATCAAGGCAATGGCTGGTGAAGCGGAAAAGGAAAAGCTCGATCAGTCTTCGGAATTCAAGAATCGCATGGAATTCCTGCGCGAACGCGCACTCCATAACGAATATTTCAAGGATGCCGTTGTCGACAAGATCAGCGATGACGATGTGCGTGCCCGCTACGACAAGGAAATCGCGGCCATGCCACCGCAGGTGGAAGTGCGTGCCCGTCACATCCTCGTGAAGACCAAGGAAGAAGCCGAGGCCATCATCAAGAAGCTTGCAGGCGGCGCCAAGTTCGAGGAGCTCGCCAAGGAAAGCTCGACCGACGGCACTGCAGCCAATGGCGGCGATCTCGGTTACTTTGCCGAAGGCCAGATGGTTCCGGAATTTGAAAAGGCCGCTTTTGCATTGAAGCCGGGCGAATACACCAAGGAGCCGGTCCAGACCCAGTTCGGCTTTCACGTGATCCAGCTCGAAGATCGTCGCACAAAGCAGCCTCCGGCATTCGATCAGGTCAAGGACCAGATCCGTTCGATCATCATGCGCGAGCGTTATGTCGAAACCGTCAAGAAACTGCGTGACGGCATGAAGATCGACTACAAGGACCCGGCTGTCGAGAAAGCCATGAAGGACGCCGCCGCTGCCCAGGAAGGCGCGGACCAGGGTGATGCGCCGGAAGAGGCTGCTCCGCAGCAGTAAGTTTCGCTTCAAAGCATCAACGCCCCGGCTTGCCGGGGCGTTTTTTATTTCGATCCTGCGTTTCCCGCTTGATTTTGGGCTGCAAACCTTTCCAATGCGGCAACACCAAACCGAATATCCTTCGAGGCACCTATGTCCGCGTCTGTTTCTCCGCTCGCTCCAAAACATTACCCCGCAATGCCGGTCGTCCATGGCGTCCGTATTGCCACCGCTGCCGCCGGTATCAAATACAAGGGACGAACGGATGTGATGCTGATGGTGTTCGACCGCCCGGCTGAGGCTGCAGGCGTTTTTACCCGTTCGCTTTGCCCGTCGGCGCCTGTCGATTTCTGCCGCCGCAATCTCGTGCACGGAAAGGCGCGTGCGGTGGTGGTCAATTCCGGCAACGCCAATGCCTTCACCGGCGTCAAGGGTCGCCAGGCCACGGAAGCAACGGCTGAAGCCGCCGCCAAGGCCGTCGGCTGCGCCACGACTGATGTCTTTCTCGCTTCAACCGGCGTGATCGGCGAACCGCTTGATGCGACTAAGTTCGCGCATCTGCTCGGCGACATGAACAAGGATGCGGTTGAAGATTTCTGGACCGAAGCCGCCAAGGCGATCATGACCACCGATACCTATCCCAAGGTCGCGACCGAAACGGTGCTGCTCGGTCAGGTGCCTGTCACGATCAACGGTATCGCCAAGGGTGCAGGCATGATTGCGCCGGATATGGCGACGATGCTTTCCTTTGTCGTCACCGACGCGCCGATCAAGGCTGACGTGTTGCAGAGCCTGCTCTCCAAGGGCGTGGGCTCAACGTTCAACGCGGTGACGGTGGATAGCGACACATCCACGTCGGATACGCTGATGCTGTTTGCCACCGGTACGGCGGCGGAACGCGGTGCGCCGGAAATTACCGATCCCGCCGACAAGCGCCTTGGCGAATTCAAGAAGGCGCTGGGGCGTCTCCTGAAGTCGCTGGCGTTGCAGGTCGTGCGCGACGGCGAGGGCGCGCGCAAGATGGTGGAAGTCGAAGTGACGGGGGCGAAGTCTGCAGCTTCCGCCAAGAAGATCGCGCTTTCCATCGCCAATTCGCCGCTGGTCAAGACGGCCGTTGCCGGTGAAGACGCCAATTGGGGCCGCGTGGTCATGGCTGTCGGCAAGGCCGGCGAGCCTGCCGACCGCGACCTGCTGGCGATCTGGTTCGGCGATATTCGCGTTGCGTATCAGGGCGAGCGCGATCCGGCTTATTCGGAAGAAGCGACGTCTGCCTATATGCAGGGCGAGGATATTCGCATCCGTGTCGATCTGGGGTTGGGCAAGGGCAAGGCAACCGTCTGGACCTGCGATCTCACCAAGGAATATGTAGCGATCAACGGCGATTACAGAAGCTAGGCTCGCGATATTCGGGTTCCAGCGGCCAGCAAATAGCACTCTTTTGTGCTTCCGGTGCTCAAAGAGCACTATTTTCGGCACGCTGTCTTCCCGAATCTCATCGAGCCTGAGCGCTCAATCCGTCATCGTTTGAGGAGTTTATTGTGCCAAGTCTTGCCATCGTTCGCCAACTGGAAGCCGTCGGCTTTCGCGCCTGGCCCGCGACGTCCGTCCACTATGACGGTACATGGGCGATACGCATGACCGCTGCGCATCCATCCCGGCGTCTCAACTCGATCAATCCGCTCGATCCCGGCGATACGCGCGATATTCCAACGCGCGTGGAACTGGCGGCGCAGCGTTTTCGTGCCTATGGCCGCGTTCCCTGTTTCCGGCTTTCCCCGCTCGCGCCGCGCGAGCTTGAGGATTATCTGGAAGGGCTTGGCTGGAAGCGCCGCGATGAAACCATCGTGATGACCGCGAAACTGGAAAAACTCGATCTGTCGGGTGCTATCGACCAGATCCCCTTGAAGGATATAGGGCGCTTCGTGGATGCCTCGCTTTCCATCCATGAAAGGCCGCAGGAGATGCGGCCCGGATTTTCCGAACTCCTCAACAGCGTCCGCCCGAACAAGGGCATGTTCGTTCTGGAGACGGGCGGACGCGCTGTGTCCAACCTGCTTTGCGTACAGGACGGCGCAATGGCGGGTCTGTTCGATGTCGGAACCCGGCCTGACGCAAGGCGCAAGGGCTACGGGCATGCGATTGTCGGTTCTGCGCTCAAATGGGCGGCCAAGCTCGGCGCAAAGACGGCATGGCTGCAAATCGAGGCAGACAATGTGGCCGGGCTTGCGCTCTATGAGAGCTTCGGCTTTCAGGAAGCCTATCGCTATGCCTATCGGGAGAGCAACGAGAAATGACCGAGGTGAAGGGACGCCGCATTCTGTTGGTCGCGGCTTGCGCGCTGGTCGATTCGGATGGCCGGGTTCTGCTGACCCAGCGCCCGGAAGGCAAGCAGCTTGCCGGGCTGTGGGAATTTCCCGGCGGCAAGGTGGAGCCGGGCGAGACGCCCGAAGAAACGCTGATCCGCGAATTGCAGGAAGAAATCGGCATTGTCACAAAAGCGGCCTGCCTCGCGCCGCTGACATTTGCCAGCCACACCTATGATGACTTCCATCTGCTCATGCCGCTCTATGTCTGCCGCCGTTACGAAGGCATTGCGAGAGGGCTCGAAGGGCAGGCGCTGAAATGGGTTCGCCCGAAGGATATGCGCGACTATCCGATGCCGCCAGCCGACGAACCATTAATCCCGTTTTTGCTCGATCTTCTGTAGGGGAGCCTGTCCACAACTGTGGAAAAAGGTTGGCAATTTCTTACGATTCCGCTGGCCGGTTAATCTATGATTCACTCCGCTGAGGCATTCTCGTTCAAGAGCTGCCCCGGAGTCTTGAAGCATGAGTTTCGACAACAATTATTTCAGTGCCGACCACAACGAATATACGGCCAAGCCGCTAACCAAGGCTGGTCGTGGAATCCTGCGCGTTGTGCTGTTGTTCGGCTCTGCCGTTGTCGCTCTGGCTCTCATTATCGTGCCGGTTCTCAACGATCAGGCAAACAAGGTTGCGGCCCAATCAGTGCTTCCAGCCGGGGTCGACCGTACCATGACCGGTTCGATCAAGCGCAATGTCGACACCCAGCCGCATGCAGCAGGCCAGACCTATACGGTGCGCAAGAGCGTGCTTCAGCCAAGCCCCAATTCCGTCTGCATCATTGAGGCTGACGGCAGTCATCGCGGCGATTGCTAATTTTCTTTCGCATGTCTTTCTTCCAAAACCGGTTCCCACCTTTGGGAGACATGCCTTATTTTTCTTCCGCCTTTTTGAGCGCTTCCGCCAGCGACGCCTTTGCGGAGCCGGGCTTCAATGGCTTCTGCTGCGATTCATGCGGCGCCCAGCCCGATAGCCAGATGATCGAGAACGTGGCGCGGATACGCCCGTCCGGGTCGGAGAAGCGTTCGGCGTAGATTTCTGCGGCGCGCACGAAAAGCCGTTTCGAAACCGGCTTCCGGGAACGGTCGCGCAGGATGTTCTGCATGCCCATGGCGCGCAGATCGGCCATCAGGTTGAACAGCGAATCGTAGCGCACAGTGATGTTGTCGACGTCCGTTACGGGCAGGGCGAAGCCTGCACGCTGCAGCAGGCCGCCCACATCACGCACATCGGGAAACGGGAAGATGCGGGGTGAGGCGCCGCCCGTCAGTTCGATTTCGGCCTGAAGAAGGCTTTCGCGGAGTTCTCCCAGCGTTCCGCTGCCGCTCAAGGCTGCCAGAAAAAGCCCGTCCGGTTTCAGTGCGCGGGCGATCTGCACCATGGTCCCCGGCGTATCGTTTGTCGCGTGCAGCGCCATCAGCGACACGACAAGATCGACGCTGCCGGGCTTCAGCGGAAGTATCTCCTCATCGCCGACAATAGCCGGGAATGGACCTTGCAAAAAATCCCTGTCGCGTTCGATGCGGACAATCATGTCCGCCTTGCCCGACTGCGCAATGGCCGCAGCCGCCGCGCCGGTATGGCCAGCGAGATCGACGGCGACGGGAAAACGGCGCTCCACCGCGTCAAGGCGGTCGCCAAGATCATCGGCAATGCGCTGCAACAGGAAATCCGCGCCGGGTTCGGCGCGCGCAAAGGCGCGGCGGCGAAACGAGAGCAGGAGATCGCGATCGAAGATCGCGCTATCATCGGTCGGCGCAGGCATGGAATCCGTCTTCTCTTTCGAGCAAGGTTCAGTACAATCGTTGCGGGGATAGATGCATTCGAACGGGGGCGAATGCAATGGCAGATAACGATAGAACGCATCAAACCTTTTTGCGCAATGCGGGCGAAAAGCTTCGGCGGCTGGCCGGAGCAGCCGTTCGCTCGTCGGCTGACATGTTGTTTCCGCCGACATGCATCGGCTGCCGCATGCATGTGTCCGAGCCGGGAACGCTATGTTCCAAGTGTTGGCCGGAACTGCGCTTTATAGAAAAGCCCTATTGTCCCGTGCTTGGCATACCGTTCAGTCATGATTTCGGGGAGAATTTCATGAGTGCGGAGGCGATTGCCGATCCGCCGCCTTTCCAACGCCTTCGCTCGGCTGTCCTGCATCGTGGAGCGGCACAGCGCATGGCGGTTTCGCTCAAGTTTCACGACCGGACCGATCTGGCACCGTGGATGGCACGCTGGATGCAGCGTGCGGGGCGCGAATTGCTGGATGAATGCGATGTGATCCTGCCGGTGCCTTTGCATCGCTGGCGATTCTGGCAGCGCCGTTTCAACCAGTCGGCGGAACTTGCCCGCGCGCTCGCGAAACTGGAGCGGAAACCTTTTGCACCGCAAGGCGTGAAGCGTGTGCGCCGGACCGAGCAGCAGATCGGCCTTGGCATCAAGGAGCGAAAGCGCAATGTGGACGGCGCTTTCCGTGTACCGCAGGAACATGAGATTCATGTTCGCGGGCGCCGGGTTTTGCTGATCGATGACGTCTACACCACCGGCGCGACGGTCAAGGCGGTGACACGCGCCTTGCTGCGTGGCGGTGCGAGAAGCGTTGATGTGCTGACTTTCAGCCGTGTTCTGCCCGATTAAGCCTCGCAACACAGGCACGTGAAAAGCTTCGGGACTTCCAGATAGCAGCTTTGCCGCT
Organism: Hyphomicrobiales bacterium; assembly: GCA_900473915.1. Lineage (GTDB taxonomy): Bacteria > Pseudomonadota > Alphaproteobacteria > Rhizobiales > Rhizobiaceae > Brucella. Next base: position 147,601 of record UCNG01000001.1, read on the forward strand.
TATATAGGGGGCAAAGAATGGAGTTTTTCATGGTTGACGTTACCATCTACACGCGCCCCGGTTGCCCTTATTGCACCAGGGCCAAGGAATTGCTGACCCGCAAGGGCGTGGAGTTCAATGAAATCAATGCCGGAGCAACTCCGGAATTGCGTGCTGAAATGCAGCAGCGTTCGGGCCGCAATACTTTCCCGCAGATTTTCGTCGGGTCCGTTCATGTTGGCGGTTGCGACGATCTTCACGCGCTGGAAGATCAGGGGAAACTCGATGGCCTGCTCAAGACTGGTCAACTGAACTGAGGTTGTAGGAAAAACCGATGAGCACATTTCGCGCTGCCGCAATACAGATGCGTTCGGGTACCGACGTTGTCCGCAACGTCGAAACCCTCGAAAAATTCGTGGCCGAGGCGGCAGCGAAGGGCGCGGCCTATGTGCAGACGCCGGAAATGACCGGCGCGATGATGCGTGATCGGATTGCCTTCAAGGCGAGCCTTCGCGATGAAGCAAACGACCTTGTTTTCAGGGCGGCTTCGGCATTGGCGGCGAAGCATGGCATCTTCCTGCACATCGGTTCGACGGCCATTGATGCCGGGGACGGCAAGATCGCCAATCGCGCCGGAATTTTCACGCCTGCCGGCGAAAAGCTCGTCACCTATGACAAGATCCATATGTTCGACGTCGATCTGGATAATGGCGAAAGCTGGCGCGAATCAGCGACCTATGAGCCAGGCAGGAATACCGTTCTCGCAGAACTGCCTTTTGCAAATATTGGCATGGCGATCTGCTACGATATCCGTTTTCCGCAATTGTTCCGCGCGCAGGCGCTGGCGGGCGCCAATGTGATCACCGGTCCGGCTGCCTTCACGAAACAGACTGGCGAAGCCCACTGGCATATTTTGCAGCGTGCGCGCGCCATCGAGAATGGTGCATTCCTGATTTCTGCTGCGCAGGGCGGTCTGCATGAGGATGGACGCGAAACCTATGGCCATTCGATCATCGTGTCGCCATGGGGCAAAATTCTTGCGGAAGCCGACCATAACGAGCCCGGTGTGATCCTGGCCGACATCGACGTGACGGAAAGCGCGGCCGCACGCGCCAAGATACCGAACCTGAAGAATGCGCGGGAATTTGACGTCAGCATCGTTTCCGCGAAACAGAAAGAGGATGTGTAAATTCCATGATCCGCTTTTCGCTCCATTGCGATCAGGGCCATGAATTCGAGGGCTGGTTTCGCGACAATGCCGATTTCGACCGTCAGTCGGGAATGAAGCTCGTCGCGTGCCCGGTATGCGATTCGCAAGCTGTCCAGAAATCGTTGATGGCGCCGGCTGTTTCGACAAGCCGCAGCAAGGAAAAGATTGCCATGGCGTTGGGTGACAAGCAAAAGCAGATATTGGACGAGATGCGGGAATTGAGCCGCAAGGTTCGCGAGAATGCGGATTATGTCGGCGATAAATTTGCTGAGGAAGCCCGGAAGATCCATTTCGGCGAAACCGAAACACGTGGCATCTACGGCGAAGCATCGCGCGAAGATGTGCATTCGCTGCTTGAAGACGGTGTCGACGTTCTGCCGCTGCCGGTATTCCCGGAAGACAAGAACTGATTGCCGCACGGAGACGAGGCGCATGAAACTGATGGATTCGGCGCCTTTTTTGCTGATCGCAACCGGCACCTTGCTGGGGCTCATTCTGCCGCTTGGCAAGATCGCGGCGCAGGCGGGTATTCCGCCCGCGATCTGGACCTTCCTGTTCTCGGCAAGTGCCGGAATTATTCTGTTCGCCGTTCTTCGTTTGCAGCGAAAGAAGATCGGCTTTTCAGGCGGGCGGCTGCGTTATTATATCTGCACCGCCTTCATCTCCTATGCCCTGCCCAACCTGCTCATTCTTTCCGCCATTCCGCGCCTTGGCGCGGGTTTTACCGGCATCATGTATACGCTGTCGCCGGTTATCACACTCGTTCTGTCGATGGGGTTTGGCCTGCGGCGTCCCAATGCGCTGGGGATCGGCGGTATAGCCATGGGCTTTATCGGCGCGGTGATGGTGGCGATGACGCGCGGTGAAGTGGGAAAGCCAGCCGATCCCCTGTGGATCGCTGCGGCATTGCTCATTCCGGTATTTCTGGCGATGGGAAACGTCTATCGCACGCTCGACTGGCCGAAAAACTCCGATCCGACCGAGCTTGCAGCGGGAAGTCATCTCGCATCGGCATTGATGCTTTTCGCGGGAATAATTCTGTTTACTGGCCAGTTTCCGATTGAATCGCTTGCATTCGCCCCGTGGGCTGCTTTGGCCCAGTCGATAGCATCGGCGGGCATGTTCGCCCTGTTCTTCCGGCTGCAGGCGGTCGGCGGTCCGGTTTATCTTAGCCAGATCGGCTATGTCGCGGCGGCACTGGGGCTTATTTCCGGAACCCTGTTCCTGGGCGAACACTATCCGCCGCTGACCTGGATCGGCGCGCTGGTCATTTGCGCAGGCGTTGCCATGACAACGCGCGCGCAAAGAGGCTGAGAGCTCGTTTTACGCACATCTTGTCCGAAAACCGTTTCACACTTTTCGGGATGTGCTCTGATCAGGCCGGACGTTCGGCCAGAACCATGTAGTTCACATCGGTATCGCGGGAGCGGCTCCAGCTATCGGCCAGCGGATTATAGGTCACGCCAAGCTTGTCGATGAGCCGCAGGCCGCCTTTCGCAAGAGCTGTTTCCAGCTCTTCCGGGCGCACCAGTTTCTCATATTGGTGCGTGCCGCGCGGCAGCCAGCGCAGCACATATTCCGCGCCGATAATGGCGAGGCCATAGGCTTTCAGCGTGCGGTTGATGGTGGCGACGAACATCAACCCGCCGGGCTTTACCATTTCGCTGGTTGCCGACATGAACAGGTCGACATCGGAAACATGCTCGACCACTTCCATGTTCAGTACTACATCGAATTTTTCCCCGGCTTCAGCCAGCGCTTCCGCGGTCGTGGCGCGGTAGTCGACTTCGACGCCGCTTTGTGCCGCGTGGATTTTCGCTACCTCAATGTTCGTGGTGGAGGCATCCGCTCCGATCACGGTGGCGCCGAGCCGCGCCATCGGCTCGCAGAGAAGCCCGCCGCCGCAGCCGATATCGAGCAGGCGCAGGCCCTCGAAGGGGCGCGGCGTATTGGGATCGCGATTGAACTTGGCGCAGATCTTTTCCTTGATATAGGCAAGCCGCGTCGGGTTGAACTTATGCAAGGGGCGAAACTTGCCCTGCGGATTCCACCATTCCGCAGCAATGCGCGAAAAATGCTCGATTTCCGAAGCGTCGATGGTGGTGCGGGCTGTCTCGGTCATTTCATTCTCCAGCGGCGGAAGCGTGCAGGTCCTGCTCTCAAGGTAGTACTCCAAAGTCAAGGAACAAATCAATTTCGCTCTCGAGCGGCCCGATACGAATCACGGCCTTGCGGAACTACCGTATTTTAGCTATGTGACCCCGGGTTTGCCTGTCGCAACAATATAAGGTTTGGGCGGGTAAGAGTGTAATTTTTCTAAACAGCGGGACGTAACCTTAAATGGCGCGCATCGTGATGAAATTCGGCGGCACCTCGGTGGCCGATCTGGAACGCATCTATAATGTGGCGCGCCACGTCAAACGCGAGGTCGAGGCGGGCAATCAGGTTGCCGTCGTCGTTTCGGCCATGTCCGGCAAGACCAACGAGCTGGTCGGCTGGGTGCAGAATATGCCGAAAGTCTGCGGCGCGAGCTCGCCGTTCTATGATGCCCGCGAATATGACACCATCGTCGCTTCCGGCGAGCAGGTGACGAGCGGCCTTCTGGCGATTGCGCTTCAGTCCATCGGCGTCGATGCGCGTTCGTGGCAGGGCTGGCAGATTCCGATCAAGACCGACAACGCCCATGGCGCGGCCCGTATTCAGGAGATTGACGGCTCGGAAATCATCCGCCGCATGGAAATGGGCCAGGTTGCCGTCGTCGCCGGATTCCAGGGTATCGGCCCCGACAATCGTGTTGCAACGCTCGGGCGCGGCGGTTCGGATACGTCGGCTGTCGCCATTGCTGCCGGCGTGAAGGCCGATCGCTGCGATATTTATACGGATGTCGATGGCGTCTACACCACAGACCCGCGTGTGGAGCCGAAGGCAAAGCGTCTTTCGAAGATTTCCTTCGAGGAAATGCTGGAAATGGCCTCGCTTGGCGCCAAGGTTCTACAGGTGCGCTCGGTCGAACTGGCCATGGTGCACAAGGTGCGCACCTTCGTGCGCTCGAGCTTTACGGACCCAGATGCGCCGGGCATGGGTGATCCGATCAATCCGCCCGGAACCCTTATTTGCGACGAGGATGAAATCGTGGAACAGCAGGTCGTCACAGGTATCGCCTTTGCGAAGGATGAAGCTCAGATTTCGCTGCGGCGCGTGGCCGACCGGCCGGGCGTTTCGGCAGCCATTTTCGGGCCGCTCGCCGAAGAGTACATCAATGTCGACATGATCGTGCAGAACGTGTCGGAAGATGGCTCCAAGACCGACATGACCTTCACCATCCCGACGGGCGACATCGACAAGGCGCTGAAGGTGCTGGACAAGGTCAAGGGCGAGATCGGCTTTGACAATATCCAGTCGGAAACCGGCCTTGCCAAGATTTCCGTCATCGGCATCGGCATGCGCAGCCATGCAGGCGTTGCCGCCACCGCCTTCAAGGCGCTGGCCGAGAAAGGCATCAATATCCGCGCGATCACGACGTCTGAAATCAAGATTTCGATCCTGATCGACGGTCCTTATGCAGAATTGGCCGTGCGCACGCTGCACGCGGTCTATGGTCTCGACAAGTAATCAGCCGGTTCACATTCGGTTCTTAAAGCAGTGCCGCGTAGCCGAAGGGTTGCGCGGCACTGCAACATTTTGCGAGGCGCGACTATTTGTTCTGGACGTGGGTGTCAAAAATGCTCACAAAGGAATTGGCGTAACGCTTCGCTGGCGGGTAATGGGAATCGGCTGGCGAGTGCATGCCAGCAATCTGAAAGGAGCCCCCGACGATCATGCGTGAGCTGACAACCGGTCCCCGCGTACTGCTCAAGCGGTTGCGCGAATTGATGGCGGAGCCGCTGGAACCGCAGGCGCGCCTCGACCGGATCGTTCGTGAAATCGCGCAGAACATGGTCGCGGAAGTCTGCTCCTTCTATATATTGCGCGCCGATGGCGTTCTCGAACTCTATGCGACCGAAGGCCTTAATCCGCAGGCTGTTCACTTGGCGCAACTCCGCCTCGGCCAGGGTCTGGTCGGCACGATTGCCGCAAGTGCCCGTCCGCTCAACCTGACCGATGCGCAAAGCCACCCGGCCTTCGCCTATCTGCCGGAAACGGGCGAAGAAGCCTATAATTCCTTCCTTGGCGTTCCCGTCCTGCGCGCTGGCCGCACTTTGGGCGTTCTTGTCGTGCAGAACAAGACCAAGCGTGCCTATCGGGAAGACGAGGTCGAAGCACTTGAAACCACCGCCATGGTTCTTGCCGAAATCATTGCCTCCGGTGACGGGCTGCGTCTGGCCCGTCCGGGCATAGAGCTTGATCTCGGTCGTCCGATGAGCGTGACAGGCCAGGCTTTCAATGAGGGGATTGGTCTCGGCCACGTGGTTCTGCACGAACCGCGCATCGTCGTCACCAATCTTTTCAACGAGGACAGCCAGGCCGAACTCAACCGGCTGGACGAGGCGCTCGGTTCCTTGCGCATATCCATCGATGACATGCTGTCGCGCCGCGATGTGGCCGTGGAAGGTGAACATCGCGAAGTGCTGGAAGCCTATCGCATGTTTGCCCATGATCGCGGTTGGGTCCGGCGGCTGGAAGAAGCCATTCGCAACGGGCTGACCGCCGAGGCTGCAGTCGAAAAAGTACAAAGCGACACACGCGCGCGCATGGTGCATCTGACCGATCCCTATATGCGCGAACGCCTGTCGGATTTTGACGACCTCGCAAACCGCCTGCTGCGCCAGTTGATGGGGCGCGACATCAAGACCATCGCCGAATCGTTGCTCAAGGATGCGATCATTGTCGCTCGTTCCATGGGGGCAGCCGAACTTCTGGATTATCCGCGCGAGCGCTTGCGCGGGGTTGTTCTGGAAGATGGCGCGGCCACGAGCCATGTGGTGATCGTCGCCCGCGCCATGGGCATTCCGGTGGTCGGTCAGGCCAAGGGCATCGTCTCCATGGCTGAAAACAACGATGCGGCCATTGTCGACGGCGACGAAGGCATCATGCATCTGCGCCCGCAGGCCGATCTGGAGACGGCTTATGCCGAAAAGGTTCGCTTCCGGGCGCGGCGGCAGGCCCATTACCGCGAATTGCGGGACAAGCCATCCGTTACCAGGGACGGCGTCGGCATCTCGCTCCTGATGAATGCGGGGCTGCTCGTCGATCTGCCGCAATTGTCGGCGTCGGGTGCGGCGGGTATCGGCCTGTTCCGCACCGAGCTTCAGTTCATGGTGGCTTCCACTTTCCCGCGAGCCGAGCAGCAGGAACGCCTCTATCGCTCCGTCATCGAGGCGGCAGGCGACAAGCCGGTGACTTTCCGCACGCTGGATATCGGCGGAGACAAGGTTCTTCCCTATTTCAGTTCGACCGTGCAGGAAGAAAATCCGGCGCTCGGCTGGCGCGCCATTCGCCTGACACTTGATCGTCCCGGCCTGCTGCGCACCCAGATCAGGGCGCTTTTGAAGGCGGCGGGCGGCCGCGAGCTGAAAATCCTGCTGCCGATGATCACGGAAGTAAGCGAGGTGAAGGCCGCGCGCGAGATTATCGATCGTGAAGTCCGTCACCTGTCGCGCTTTGCTCATCAGTTGCCGATGTGCCTGAAGCTTGGAGCGATGGTCGAGGTGCCGTCGCTGCTCTGGCAGCTTGAGGAATTGGTGTCGCTCGTCGATTTCATTTCCGTCGGCTCGAACGATCTGTTCCAGTTCCTGATGGCGACGGATCGCGGCAACTCGCTGATGTCTGGCCGCTTCGACCAGCTTTCGCCCGCATTCCTGCGGGCGCTGCGCCACATCGTCGAGACCGGCAACCGCCATGGCAAGCCGGTAACCCTGTGCGGTGAAATGGCCAGCAGGCCGCTTCCCGCCATGGCGCTGGTCGGTATCGGGTTTAGGTCGATTTCGATGTCGGCGGCGGCGATCGGGCCGGTCAAGGCCATGCTCGATGCGCTGGATGCGGGCAAGCTCACCGCTTTGCTCGCGGAAGAACTGGACAAGCCCAACAGCGCGCATTCGCTGCGTGAACTGCTGATGAGATTTGCCGAAGACAACGATATTCCGTTATAGCGAAGCAGATTGATCTGACTGAACGGTCGCGGTGCAGGATTTGCGCGGCGTCCGGTTTTGCATTCCTGCACGCCGCTTACACTATTTAGGACATGATATGATCGCATTGCCGCAGGATCGGATGGACCAGCTCTTAAAGCGGTTCTCGATGATCGAAAGCGAGATGGCCAACAATCCGGATTCGGAAACCTATGTGAAGCTTGCATCGGAATATTCCGAATTGCAGGAGGTGGTTGGCAAAATTCGCGAACTGACCGACGCCCGCCGGGAAGCGGTCGATCTGGCGGCGATGCGCGACGATGCGACCACGGATGCAGAGATGCGCGCGCTGGCGCTGGAAGAGTTGCCGGAAGTCGAAAAGCGCATCGAGGCATTGGAGCAGGAAGTCCAGATTCTGCTGCTGCCCAAGGATGCCGCCGACGAGAAGAATGCGATCCTCGAAATTCGTGCCGGTACCGGCGGTCTGGAAGCCGCGCTCTTCGCTGGCGACCTGTTCCGCATGTATGAGCGCTATGCCGCCGAAAAGGGCTGGCGGGTCGAGCTGGTCTCGGCCAGCGAAGGCGATGCCGGTGGCTACAAGGAAATCATCGCTACTGTTTCGGGCAAGGGCGTGTTCTCCAAGCTCAAGTTCGAATCAGGCGTGCACCGCGTACAGCGCGTGCCTGAAACGGAAGCTGGCGGGCGCATCCATACCTCAGCCGCGACGGTCGCGGTTTTGCCGGAAGCAGAAGACATCGATATCGAAATCCGCAACGAGGATATCCGTATCGATACGATGCGTGCATCAGGTGCGGGCGGCCAGCACGTCAACACGACCGACTCGGCAGTGCGCATTACGCATATTCCGACCGGCATCATGGTGGTGCAGGCTGAAAAATCGCAGCACCAGAACCGCGCTCGCGCCATGCAGATATTGCGCGCACGCCTTTATGACATGGAGCGCCAGAAGGCCGAAACCGAACGGTCGGAATCGCGGCGCAGCCAGGTCGGTTCGGGCGATCGCTCCGAGCGTATCCGCACCTATAATTTCCCGCAGGGCCGCGTTACCGATCACCGCATCAACCTGACGCTCTACAAGCTCGACAGGGTCATGGAAGGCGATCTGGATGAACTGGTCGATGCGCTGATTTCCGATCACCAGACTGCACTTCTTACCGAACTGGGCCAGTAAGGTGAGGGAGATTCGCCTCGACCGGCTGATGGCCGATGCCCGGACAAGGCTTCGTGCGGCGGACCTCGACACACCGGACATCGACGCGCGGCTTCTGGTCGAGTGGGCGACGGGCAAGACGCGGCTCGATCTGATATCCGCGCCTGAGCAACTGGTGGATGCCGCTGCCATTGCAACGCTTTCTGATGCGCTGGATCGGCGCGCAAAGGGCGAGCCCGTTCATCGGATCATGGGCGTGCGCGAGTTTTTCGGCCTGCCTTTCCGGCTTTCCGCTGAGACGCTGGAACCGCGTCCCGATACGGAAGCGCTGGTGGAGCTGGTCATTCCGGCACTGGAAGTGTTTGCGGAGCAGCAGGGTACGCTTGAGCTCCTCGACATGGGAACCGGAACGGGCGCGATCATCATCTCGCTTCTGCACCGCTTCGAGCGCGCGCATGGCGTCGCTCTCGATATGGCGGAAGGCGCGCTGGCAATGGCGCGAATCAATGCTGTTGCCAATGGGGTGGGCGACCGATTTGCCGCGCTTAAAAGCGACTGGTTCCAGAATGTGAGCGGGCGGTTTCATCTTATCGTCTCAAATCCGCCCTATATTCCGCATGACGACATTGCGGGGCTGTCGCGTGAAGTGCGTGAACATGATCCGCTTGCAGCGCTCGATGGCGGCGCCGACGGATTGAATTTTTACCGGGCCCTTGCACAGAAGGCGGCAGATCACCTATATAAGGAAGGAATGGTTGCCGTAGAGATCGGCGCCGGACAATTCCAGGATGTTGAAGCGCTGTTCGAAAGCGCAGGTTTTTCACTCGCAGGACATGCAAGTGATCTTGGCGGCCACAGAAGGGCCATGCTTTTCGAGCACAAATCGCTTACGCAATTTTGATGCGGCCAACCGCTAAAAAACACTTGGAATTTGCGGCGAAGCCGTTTAGTTTCCGGCCACCGTATACAGCCAGAATGGTTTTGCCCGCTGATGGGCGGTGGCGGAAATGCTCCATGACGATTTTTGGTCATGCTCCCTGGAGGGTTCTTTGGGGATGGCTTGTGCGGAAGTACACGACTTTCAAGCATAATCTCGAAGAGCAAAGCTTTTCGGAATGGTTATGCATTAATGCAACCGCGGAGTTTCGGTGACTTTCAAAAGGCGCACCTAACTCAGGAGCAGTCGATTTGTGGGAAGTTTTTAGGGCGTACTTCCTCCATGGCTCGATAGCGTGAAACCGGCAGCTTTTTTGGCTGTGGAGTTTCTACGCCCTTTAATCTGAAAAGAGATGAATATGAGGCCAGCACAGCAGAACAGGCGCATGCGCGGACGGGGGAATAACAATAACAACAACAACCGCAAGGGCCCCAATCCTCTGTCGCGCAACTATGAAAGCAATGGCCCGGATGTGAAAATCCGCGGCAATGCGCAACATATTGCAGAAAAATACTCGGCACTTGCCCGCGACGCACAGGCATCTGGCGATCGCGTGATGGCAGAAAACTATCTTCAGCACGCTGAACATTACAATCGCATCATCATGGCTGCCATGGCGCAGAATCCGGTGCCGTTCCAGCGCGAAGAAACCTTCGACGATGACGGCGCGGATGATGAGGAAGCAGGTTTCACGCCTGCCGCCGTGCAGCAGCCCGTCAACGGTTCCGGCCCGCAGCCGGTTATCGAAGGCACGCCAGCCGAAGTTGTCTACGGTGAAGAGAGCGGCGAACCGGTAAAGTCCGGCGAAGGTCGCCAGCAGCCGCGTGAACGCGACAATCGCGACCGTCGTCTCGGTCGTGGTCGCCGTCCGCAGCGTGAGCGCTTCAACGCCGACGAACGTTCCGATGAACAATCGCAGGAAAAGCAGGCTCAGCCAGCGGCTGAAGAGGCACCGGCTCCGGTTGAAGTTGTTGCCGAGCAGGCAGCGCCCGCTGTCGCCGAGGCCGCTCCTGCTGCCGATGCAGCACCCGCAGAAGAAGCAGCACCGCGCCGCGCCACGCGCCGCCCGGGCCGTCCGCGCCGTGCCGCAAAGGATAGCGGTGACGAAACGCCGGTAACGGAAACGGCGAATTCCGACGCTTGATTGCTTCTTCGGATTGAATTCAAAATGGCGCGGTTTCCGCGCCATTTTTATTTGGTTAGCCAAGTGCCTGTAACCCTTGCCGAAACCCAGGCCTCGTCCCATATGCTGTCTTGGAAAGAAGCCCGCCCATTTGCGGGGGCTTCGTCACCATACATCTTCTGGTGCCGCATGACGGGCCGGAAGGCAAAGGAGACATCATGAATATCGAAAAATACACGGAACGCGTTCGCGGTTTCATTCAGTCTGCACAGACATTCGCGCTGTCGTCCGGCAACCAGCAGTTTACGCCTGAGCACGTGCTGAAGGTTCTCGTCGATGACGACGAGGGACTTGCCTCGTCTCTGATCGAGCGTGCAGGCGGACGGATTGCCGATGTGCGCATCGGCTTGCAGACCGCACTCGAAAAGCTGCCCAAAGTGTCGGGCGGCAACGATCAGCTTTATCTTTCGCAGCCGCTTGCCAAGGTCTTCTCGCTTGCCGAGGAGCTTGCCAGCAAGGCCGGTGACAGTTTCGTCACCGTCGAGCGCCTCCTGACGGCGCTGGCGATGGAAAAATCCGCAAAGACGTCTGAAATTCTTTCCGCTGCCGGTGTGACGCCGACGGCGCTCAACAAGGTCATAAACGACATGCGCAAAGGCCGCACCGCCGATTCGGCGTCTGCTGAAAGCAATTATGATGCGTTGAAGAAATATGCCCGCGATCTAACCGAGGATGCGCGCTCAGGCAAGCTCGACCCGGTGATCGGCCGCGACGAGGAGATCCGCCGCACGATCCAGGTTCTGTCGCGCCGCACCAAGAACAATCCGGTTCTGATCGGCGAGCCGGGCGTCGGCAAGACCGCAATCGCGGAAGGTCTGGCGCTGCGCATCGTCAATGGCGACGTGCCGGAATCGCTGAAGGACAAGCAGTTGATGGCGCTCGACATGGGCGCGCTGATTGCCGGAGCCAAATATCGCGGCGAGTTTGAGGAACGTCTGAAAGCAGTGCTTTCGGAAGTGCAGACGGCTGCCGGACAGATCATCCTGTTTATCGATGAAATGCATACGCTCGTCGGTGCAGGCAAGTCCGATGGCGCGATGGATGCATCGAACCTGTTGAAGCCTGCCCTTGCGCGTGGCGAACTGCACTGCGTCGGCGCGACGACGCTGGAAGAATACCGCAAATATGTCGAGAGGGATGCAGCGCTTGCCCGCCGCTTCCAGCCGGTATTCGTCGATGAACCGACCGTCGAGGATACGATTTCGATCCTGCGCGGCCTGAAGGAAAAATACGAGCAGCATCACAAGGTCCGCGTTTCGGATTCGGCTCTGGTCGCCGCGGCGACCCTGTCGAACCGCTACATCACCGACCGCTTCCTGCCGGACAAGGCAATCGACCTTGTCGATGAAGCGGCATCGCGCCTGCGCATGCAGGTCGATTCGAAGCCCGAAGAGCTGGACGAGATCGACCGCCGCATCATGCAGCTGAAGATCGAGCGCGAAGCGCTGAAGGTTGAAACCGACGCTGCTTCCAAGGATCGTTTCCAGCGCCTGGAAAAGGAGCTGACCGATCTGGAAGAGGAATCGGCGGAACTGACCTCGAAATGGCAGGCTGAAAAGCAGAAGCTCGGGCTTGCCGCCGATCTCAAGCGCCAGCTTGAAGAGGCACGCAACGCTCTCGCCATCGCGCAGCGCAGCGGTGAATTCCAGAAGGCGGGTGAGCTTGCCTATGGCAAGATTCCGCAGCTGGAAAAGCAGCTTGTCGAAGCGGAGAGCCAGGAAAACAAGGGTTCCCTGCTCGAGGAAACCGTTACGCCCGATCACGTCGCGCAGATCATTTCTCGCTGGACGGGCATTCCGGTCGACCGGATGCTGGAAGGCGAGCGCGAGAAGCTGCTGCGCATGGAAGACGAACTCGCAAAACGCGTCGTCGGACAGGGCGAAGCCGTGCAGGCCATATCCAAGGCTGTCCGCCGTGCGCGTGCCGGGCTTCAGGATCCGAACCGCCCTATCGGTTCGTTCATCTTCCTCGGCCCCACAGGCGTCGGCAAGACGGAACTGACCAAGGCGCTCGCCGCGTTCCTTTTCCAGGACGACACGGCCATGGTTCGTATCGACATGTCGGAATTCATGGAAAAGCATTCCGTGAGCCGGCTGATCGGCGCGCCTCCCGGCTATGTCGGCTATGAGGAAGGCGGCGTTTTGACGGAAGCCGTGCGCCGCAGGCCCTATCAGGTGATCCTGTTCGACGAGATCGAAAAGGCGCATCCCGATGTGTTCAACGTGCTGTTGCAGGTGCTGGATGACGGACGCCTGACCGACGGGCAGGGCCGCACGGTCGATTTCCGCAATACGGTCATCATCATGACCTCCAACCTCGGTGCCGAATATCTCGTCAATCTTGGCGAGAAGGACGATGTCGAGTCGGTGCGCGAGGAAGTCATGGGCGTGGTGCGTGCCGCCTTCCGCCCGGAATTCCTGAACCGTGTCGATGAAATCATCCTGTTCCACCGGCTGCGCCGCGAAGACATGGGTGCGATTGTCGATATCCAGATGCAGCGTCTCCAGATGCTTCTGAGCGATCGCAAGATCGTGCTGCAGCTGGAAGAGGATGCACGTGAATGGCTGGCCAATAAGGGTTACGACCCGGCCTATGGCGCGCGCCCGCTGAAGCGCGTCATCCAGAAGGAAGTTCAGGACCCGTTGGCCGAGCGCATTCTTCTGGGCGACATTCTGGACGGTTCCATCGTCAAGATTACCGCCGGTTCGGACAGGCTAAACTTCCGTCCGATTCGTGGTGCGCTTGAGGAGGAAGGTGAGACCGTTGGCGAGAACGCCTGAACGTTAGAGCATAATCCGACCGGAGTGAAACGAGGATCGATAAGATTATGCGTGAAATAGAAGAAGTCAGAGCGCCGATCTGATTCATTCAGATCGAAACGCGCTCTAATGAGTTGAATGCCATGGCGTCGCAACCGGACAGGTTGCGGCGCCTTTTTCATATAAGCCCTGACAAGTTTTCCGGTTTTCAGCCGATCTCGGCCATTTTCATGTCCAGTTCATCTGGCATCTGCTTTATCAGCTAATCAGTTATTAACCATATTCGCGGCATCCATGATCTCTCGATCACCCAGGGCATTCTTCATGGCGCATTACACACGCACGCTTCATTTCGCTTTGCTTGCCAGCCTGGCGGCAACCGCCGTCGATGGTCCTGCCCGCGCCAACGACAGCAGTTCTGCAACGGTTGCCGAGCGCCCGGTACAGCTTGCGCAGCTTTATGATCCGGGTGAGGAAATCTATCACGATCGCCGCGTGCGGGTGTTCATCGACCAGTATGGCCGCCGCGTTACCATGGATCGTCGCGGGCGTATCCTCAGTGTCGAGGACGCCAACAATTATGATCCGAACGCCTATGACCGCCGGGTTCGCCGCGCGCCGCGGCCGGATGACAACTGGACGCTCGATGGCCCGGTCGATGGCGGTGCGCCCTATGATGGTTTCGGCAATGTGCCCGAAGATCCGAACTATTATCCAGATGCTCCGGCAGCACCGCAATATCGCGGCAACCGGGATGGACAGGTACAGCGTTCCGAACTGCCACCGGCGGGCGATCAGTATCCGGACAATACCAATTCAGCCAGTGTCGACCCCGGCTATGACGGCCAGCAGGATTACGGGCAGCCCGGTTATGAGCAGCCGCGCGGCGTGCCCAATCCGAGCGATATGGCTCCTGCCATCGAAATGCCGAAAGGGCAGGGTGCAAAAGCAAAGATTGCAGCCTATCAGGTGCTTCTCGACCGCGCCGGCGCATCGCCCGGTGTTATCGACGGTCGTTCAGGCAGCAATGTCGACAAGGCAGCAGCTGCCTATGGCGAGCTGACCGGCAAGTCGATCAATCCGACGGATGAAGCGGCTGTCAATGCGGAGCTTGAAGCCACGGGCGGTCCGGCCTTCACCGATTACACCATCACCAACGAAGATGTCGGGCGGCAATATGTTGCCTCGATCCCGGAAGATTACGCTCACAAGGCGCAGCTTCCCGCGATGGCCTATACATCGGTCACCGAAATGCTGGGTGAGAAGTTTCATATAGACGAGGCCTATCTGAAAGAGATCAATCCCGGCGTGAACTTCAACCAGCCCGGCTCGGTTGTGAAGGTTCCCAATCTCGGCAAGCCGGTTCGAACCAAAGTGGCCCGCATCATTGCCGATAAGGGACGCAAGCAGGTTCGCGGTTACGATGAATCGGGCAAGCTTGTCGTTGCCTATCCCTCGACCATCGGCTCGTCGGACAACCCGTCACCGTCCGGCACGGTTCAGGTCGAGCGTATCGCGATCAACCCCAATTACACCTACAATCCGAAGATCAACTTCAAACAGGGCAACAACGACAAGGTTCTGACCATTCCGCCCGGCCCGAACGGTCCCGTCGGCACGGTCTGGATCGCGCTTTCCAAGCCGACCTACGGCATTCACGGCACGCCCGAGCCGTCGAGAATCGGCAAGACGTCGAGCCATGGCTGCGTGCGATTGACCAATTGGGATGCGGAAGAACTGGCAAAGCTGGTGAAGGCTGGCGTCACGGTAGAGTTTACCGAATAAGTTTGCAGAAAAAGCCGGGCACCCATCCCGGCTTCTATCAGCTCTTCGTCGTTCCGTTCGAAGCCAGCTTGGTGCCGTTGTCATCGCTGTTCAAAAGCGCATCAATGCGGTCACGTTCCTGCTTGAAGGCTTCGAGTTCCTTGCCGGAAAGCGCCTTGTTGTCCGGCAGGCGAATGCGCAGCGGATCGACCTTGGTGTCGTTGACAATCAGTTCGTAGTGAAGATGGGGTCCGGTCGAAAGGCCGGTCGATCCCACATAGCCGATCACTTGTCCCTGCCGCACGCGTGCGCCGGCCGTGACGCCGCGGGCAATCGCGTTCTGATGGCTGTAGCTGCTCACATAGCCATTGGCATGGCGAATGAGGGTCTGGTTGCCGTAGCCATTGGTCCAGCCTGCCTTTTCCACAACACCATTGCCGGAAGCAATGATGGGCGTGCCCCGCGGTGCGGCCCAGTCCACGCCGGTATGCATGCGGCTATAGCCAAGAATCGGATGGCGGCGCATGCCGAATGGCGAGCGGAAGACACCATTGGGAACGGGATTGCGCAGCAGGAACTGCTTCGCGCTCTTGCCGTCGCCATTGAAGTAATCGACGCTGCCGTCCGGGGCCTGATAGCGATAGAATTTGCGGGTCGTTCCGCCAAAATTCGCCGCCACGTAGAGGAGTTGCGAATCGGCTTCGGGCTTATCCGGATCGTCCGGCAGCGAGAAGAATGCGTCGAGCTGGTCGCTCGGAGACAGGCGTGATTGCAGGTCGACATCGCTTGCAAGCATCTTGATAAGCTGCTCCCGCATCGTTTCCGACATGCCGTAGGCGAGTGCCGCCCGGCTGATCCCGTCATAGACACTGGGCAGGTTGCCACGAATTGCCGTTGGCAATGCGTTGCCATCGAAAGCCGCCTGTAGGAGCGGGGTCTGTTCCGGTTCGTCCGACGGTATATATTGACCGCGGTCGTTGAGGGCGACTGTCACCAGATGGGTGGTGCGGTTATAGATGCTCGCGCGCACGATCCGATCCACGCCGTCGCGGGTTTCTGTGCCGACCCGCAGAACGCTGCCTTCCTTCAACCGAGGCGAGTTCATCAGCTTGGCGAGTGAGTCGGCCATGTTCCCGGCATCGTCGCCCGTATAGCCTGCATCTTCGAGCGCCTGCGTAATTTCGGTGGTCTGGCGGAAAGGAATCAGTTCTTCTGAAAACCCTTCGCTGACAGTATCTTCATCGCCGCGCTGTGCGACACTGACATTTTCCTGCGTAATCTTCACACCAAGCGCGGGGCCGAGCGCGAAGGGAGAGTCCGAGCCGCCAAAACGGGCGGGGTCGACATAATGAAGCGAGGCGACCTGCACGTCGCCGTCCGTCAGGAGGCCGCCGGTATCGCGCACGACCTTTTCGACCTCATCGACGGTAAGGTCGCTGGAAGCGTCGAAAGTCGTGCTGTTCATCGGGAAGTCAACGACATGCAGGCTGACTTCGCTTTCGACCTTTGCGCCGTAGATCTGGCCAGCATCGGCGGGTTGTGGAGCCGCCGGCCCTTCCGAGAATACGGTCAGCGCGTCGAAGGCCGGATATTTGCGGTTGGTCGGATGATCGACGGCAAGGGCCATGCGCACAAATTCGAACGGTCGGGTCCGTATAACCTCGCGCTCGCCCACTTTCTGCATCGTGGAAAGATCGAAACGGCGCCGGTCGCGCGGCTTTTGCTGGGAGACGGTGCTGACCAGACGCCCGCCCTTGGTAACGTCAACGTCGTCGGCTACACCCGGCATGTCGTTTCGGGCAAGAATTTCAGGCGGGGTGGCCAATTGTTCACGGCCATCCAGAGCGGCAAACAATGCCACACCGATCAGCATGCATGACGTCACGCCAGTCAGGAAGGTTCCGGCAAGCCAGCGGGCAGAAACCTCACGACGATCCGGAGGCCGTCGCCGTCCGCCTACGCTGAGCGGGGGCTCGTCACCCGGATCGAGATTGTTCGGCCCCATCTCTTTCATACCGCTGTAGCCGGTCCTTCTTTACAACTGACAGCACAAAACGTGCTTGAAATCGTTTGTCGGAAAGGCGGAGAAGCCGCCAATCCGGTATTAAGGTGTCTTCCATTTGTCGGAAGGCTCCCAAACGGGTCCCAAAAGGGTATGTGAGTTTTGCCTGCCGGAGAAACGTAAGTCAACGACAAGCCTGCCGGACCACGATATCCACAATCGCCCGCAAGGCGTGTGGATTGCCGGTTATCAAATTCCGGCAGAAGCTATTCAGGCAATAAGGCCGGTTTAAGGCCCTCCCAATGCTGGAGGGGCGATGAGGGGCCTATAATATAAGACGTATACGTGGAAATCCGGCAGCTTGTGGAAAGCTGTCAAAAAAACATCAAAAAACTTCTGCGGTGCTGTTGACAGATAGGAGAGGTCCCCCCTATATACGCCTCCACAACGAGGGCGGCGGCG
>UCNG01000002.1 GCA_900473915.1 Hyphomicrobiales bacterium
GGCGCTGGCTACTTCTACATTCCAGGCACCGAAACCTGCCTGCGCATCCATGGCTACGTTCGTTACGACGCCAAGGGCGGCGACCGCGTTTACGCTCGTTCGCTGGGCGACATCGAGCGCGACACCTGGGGCAAGAACGCCCGTGCAACGCTTCGTTTCTCGACCGCTTCGGAAACCGAACTCGGCACCCTGAAGACGTTCACCGAACTGCGTTACAACTGGAACGGCGGCGGCGACGGCGAAGAAGAAGCATACGGCTCGAGCGAAAACAGCTCGCTGCGTTATGCTTACATCCAGCTCGGCGGTCTGCGCGTTGGTCTCGACGAATCGGCTTTCGTAACCTTCCCTGGTTACCTCGGCAACGTCATCAACGACGACGTGATCCTCGCTGGCGGCTACCGCACCAACCTCATCAGCTACACCTTCACCGGCGGCAACGGCTTCTCGGCCATCCTGTCGCTTGAAGAAGGCGGCAACGGCGACTCCGACGTTGACGTAACGCTCAAGGACTACACGCCGCACGTTGTTGGCGGTCTGAAGTACGCTGGCGGCTGGGGCTCGATCGCTGGTGTTGTCGCTTACGACGCCCGCAACGAAGAGTGGGCTGGTAAGGTCCGCGCCGACGTCAACATTACCGACCGTTTCTCGGTTTGGGTAATGGGCGGTTACAAGTCCAACGACGACAACTACTACGTCACGCAGGAATTTGCTGACGGCAGCTGGCGCGGTATCCGCCGTATCGACTCGTTCTACGGCACCTGGGGCGGCGATTGGGCCGTTTGGGGCGGCGCAGCGTTCAAGGCAACCGAAAAGGCTACCTTCAACGTTCAGGTCGCTTACGAAGATGCAGAAACCTTCGCAGCAACCGCAAACGTTGCTTACGAATTGGTTCCTGGCTTCACCATCACGCCGGAAGTTTCCTACACCAAGTGGAACGACAAGCACTCTGAACTCAAGGGTGAAGATGCTTGGCAGGGCATGGTTCGCTTCCAGCGCTCGTTCTAATCCCTTCGGGATTGTTCAAAAGAACCCGGCAGCATCGCTGCCGGGTTTTTTGTTTTTCGATTTTCACGGTTGTGACCTTGCTTTCACCGGAAACTCAGTCTTTGTACGGATAAGAAAGCGATACGTGTTTCGTCGCTTCGCTTCCGATCATTTCCAGCGTGGAGACGCCACGACATGTTCAAATGGTTTTGGCCCGGCATAACGTGGACCGCAGCGCTGACGGCGCTTGCCCTCTGGTTCGGTGCGGACCGGGTTGAGACGGATATCGCGACGCGCACCGGCGAGGCACTCGCTCCATTCGTGTGGGCGGGCTTTGATGTGGACGGTCGCGATGTCACGCTGAAGGGCATTGCGCCCGATCCAGAAGTACAGTCTGCTGCCAAAGATGCGCTGGAAAAGGTATGGGGGCTTCGCGAGGTCACCGATCTGACGAGCGTTCTACCGCTCGTGTCGCCCTACGCATTGCAGATAAAGAAGAGTGCTGACGGAATTGTCCTGTCCGGTTCCGTGCCGGATAATGACGTAAGAGACCGAATCATGACTGCCGCTGAAAGTGCGGCTCCGGGCATTCCGCTTGACGATCAAATGGCGGTAGGCCGCGGCAGCCCGCCGGACTTTGCTGATTCGGTGGAGTTTTCTCTGCAACTCCTGTCGGGATTGCGGGAAGGGGAGATCGGGATTTCCGATCGCAATATTTCGATCAAGGGCAGGGCAGCAGACGCAGCAAGCTATCAAAAGCTTCAGGCTCGATTGAGTTCTTCGCTTCCCTTCGGTCTGAAGGCTGAACGGGTTGAGATTGGCGAAGCTGAGCCTTCACAGTGAGCAAGGCCGGTCCGATTTGGAATTCATCTCCGCCAGTTTTCTGTTCGGAATTGACAGCCCGCCTGTTCGGGCCTTTCCTTTCGCACTATGAATAGGCATAGCGGAGCATATGTTCCGTTTCCGGAATAGAAAGCGGACCTGACAATGCTTTATTTAGCCGTATCGTTTTGGCCGGTTCTCGTCGTGGCGGTTCTGATCGGCGCGGTTGTGGGCTGGCTGACCGGTTCGAAGTAGTGGTTGCAAATTTGGGGCGGGGAAAATTAACGGCGAATATGTTCGTCGGGCTTGAGTAATTTGGAGTACGAGGAAACCATATGCCGTTGCTGATTGTTCAACTGGCTGTTCTTGTTGCCATCGCTTTTATTGTCGGCTGCCTTCTCGGCCGCTTCGTCAGGCGCAGAAACGCTGCAGTCCCGGACCGCGAACGCACAATCATAGCCGCAGCACGCGCCACATTGCCCGTCGAAGAAAAGCAGGAAACGGCCAAGGAAGCTGAAGCACCGGCGAAAGCCGAAGGCCCCAGGATCTCACCGCAGCCGAGCGAGCCGCAGACGCTTTCGGTCAAAGTCGTGCCCGAGGCAGAAGTGGTTGGAAACTGGCCTTTGCAAGCCGAAAGCCAGGAGGCCGATGCGGAGCCGGTTCTCGATCCGGGCCGTCCAGAGCTTCTTGAAGCTGCACGTCGTGGAAAAGCTGATGATCTCACCGTCATAAAAGGTATCGGTCGGGCCGTTCAGGGATTGCTCAACGGTATCGGCGTATTTCATTACGACCAGATTGCCAGCTGGAACGACGAAGAATCGCGCTGGATTGAGCGAAATATAGGTTTTCCGCGCCGGGTGGAGCGCGAGGATTGGATCGCGCAAGCCGCAAAACTGGTGAATGCAGCGAACAAAGCCAGTGCCAGGCATGCGGAAAAGCCGCGAAAGGCGACCAAACCCAAACCGCGACGGACAAAAAAAGCAGGCGAATGAGCCTGCTTTTTCTTTGTCTTTTAATATTCTCGCTTAACGCCGGCCGTAAATCAGGTCAGCCTGGATATCGGCGCTGCCGGTCAGTCGGGCCTTGTATACCTCGTAGTTTTCCATCACCCGCTGAACGTAGTTTCGTGTCTCGGAATACGGGATGCGCTCTATCCAGTCGACCACCTGATCAATGGGCTTGCCGCGCGGATCGCCGTATTTCTCGATCCATTCCGATGCGCGGCGGGGGCCGGCATTGTATCCGGCGAAGGTGAGCACGTATGACCCGTTGAAACGGTCGAGCTGTTCTCCGAGGAAATGGGCGCCAAGCGTGGCATTGTATCCTGCGTCCGTCGTGAGACGCGGTGCGGAGAAGCTCATGCCGTTACGGGTCGCCACATTCTTCGCTGTTGCGGGCATCAATTGCAGCAAGCCGCGTGCCCCGGCCTTAGAAACAGCACCAACGTTGAACTCGCTTTCCTGCCGGGCAATTGCATAGGCAAGGGCTTTGCCTGATCCGCTTATATTGGCGCTTGCCGGGATTGCGCCAAGCGGATGCGACAGGGCACCGACGTCGAGGCCGCGCAACGCAGCATTTTTGCCGACGCGCAGAGCCAGATAATGATTCTCGTTGCGTTCAGCCATGACCGCCAGCAGGGCCAGTTCGCCTACACTGTCGAGCTCCTGCGACAGCTGGTTATAGAGCGTGGTTGCCCGACTGCTGTAGCCCACCTGCTCCAACCGCTTGATTGCCTGTACCGCAGGGCGGCCGGCAAAACGCGTACGATCTGCCTCGGTTGGCTTCGGGTAGATGAGTTCCGGTGCTTTTTCGCTTAGTTTGGCTGCTGAAAGCTGCCCGTAGAATGTCGTGCCGAAATGAGCGGAACGGCGATAATAGTCGCGGGCATCGCCACCGGAACCGGCTTCAGCGGATCGCCCGAGCCAGTAGAAGGCACGGGACGCCGAAATTGGACGGGAAGAAATTTCTGCGATTCTGGCAAAATGTGGCGCAGCCGTTTTCGGCTGGTTCAGGGCGCGGAGCGCATACCATCCGGCATGGAATTCCGCTTCTGCGGCCATGGTGGGCGATTCGGCTGCATGGGCCGAAACCAGCTTGTAGGCGAGCTGCGGCTTTCCAAGATCAAGCAGTTCTCGTGAAAGGATGCGGCGTTCGACCCACCATGCATCCGGATCGACAAGCGCCGACGCCTGACGCGGAGCTTTCAGCATGAGGTCTGTCGCTTCATTGTAGCGTTCGGCACGACGCAGATAGCGAATCTTCAGAAACTGATAGGCGGCATTGCCCTGCCAGCTGCGGTCGACATCCGCTATCGCCTTGGCGGCATTCGGAGATTTTTGTGCAACTGCCGCAAAGGCATTATAGAGCGATTGCGCCTGTGCAGGGCCTGCGAGCAGCTTTGCCGACTGCATGCGGTCATTATAGAGAGAGCGCAGAATGCGGCGCTGATGATCCTCGCGGGTCAGGACTCCCGAGAACTCTTTCAGTATCTTTTGCTCGTCTTCGGCAGAAAGACGCTGCGTAGCCCACCACGGCGAAAGCAGCTCTCGCGCTTTGGCGGCATTGCCGGTGCCGATATAGGCGCGGGCAAGCACAATCATGCCTTCGGTAGTCTCTGGCCGCCTATTGCCGAGCGATGCGATGACGGTTGCAGCGGCCGGATTTTCCTTGAGCAGAGCCCGCTCGGAATTGCGCCGCAGGACTGGAGTTCCCGGCCAGCCGCGCAGTTCTGCAACCGCCGTGGCGATTTCAGCGCTCGGAACGCTGTCGAGACCGGAAGTGGCAATTGCCCAGGTCAATATCTGGCGGTCAAGCGAACCATGCGGCATTCCATTACGGAATGCAATCGCGCTCGCAACGTCTCGGGAGGAGAGGGCGTCAAGGCCGCTCTTGAGCGTTCCGCCTATCGCGGCCGGATTTTCCATGCGGCTGACTGCTGACGTCATGACCGGATCGGGCGTATTCGGGCGCGGTTTCGGCGTCACAAGATTCATCGGCGACTGATGTGTCGCGGTCGGCGCAAACGGGCGCGCGAGTGGAGTTGGAATATCTGTCGGTAGCGACGATTGCGCGAGCGAAATCACCGGCTGCAAGGCAACCGCAACAATGCAACTCGCGAGGAGCGCTTTTTTCTTCAAGGATATCGCTGCGGCGTGTTTTGACATTGGCTAACTAGAACAAAGACTTGGTTGATGCGCAATATGTTGTTGAAATCAGGCTTTTCTTAGCCCGGCTTTTGACGGTTTATTTCGCCATTGAAGTTAGGTCCTGACCCTAGGCTCAAGGAATGAATCTATCCTTAATAAAGCGTTATCTCCGATCTTCGCTGGCACAGACCTTCCGCGACGTTTGATGTTCTTTTAATCAATCCGGCCTATCATCGGCAGTGCAAGGAACTAGCAACAAATTTTGCCGCAAAACTGCCGCATTGCGCCTGTTTTGCCAGCATACCCCGCTTGCTCCACTCGTGCTGCAAGACTATTGTGCAACGCCTCTACCTGGTCACATGCCCAAGATGATCGGGGAATGAGGTCCCGTCTTTCTTTTCTCAGGAGTTCACTAATGCTGAAGGGCTCAATTACCGCGCTTGTCACGCCATTCGATTCCGAAGGAGCGTTCGACGAGAAAGCCTTTCGCGCATTCGTAAACTGGCAGATCGAAGAAGGCACCAAAGGTCTTGTTCCGGTCGGCACGACCGGTGAAACGCCAACGTTGTCGCATGACGAGCACAAGCGCGTCATCGAGGTTTGCATCGAGGTTGCGGCTGGCCGCGTTCCCGTAATTGCCGGTGCCGGCTCCAATAACACGGTGGAAGCGATCGAGCTGGCGCAGCATGCCGAAAAGGCTGGCGCTGATGCGGTTCTCGTCGTCACGCCTTATTATAACAAGCCGAACCAGCGCGGTCTTTACGAACATTTCTCGCGCGTGGCGCGCTCTATTTCGATCCCGCTCATCATCTACAACATTCCCGGCCGTTCGGTCATCGACATGACGCCGGAAACGATGGGCGCTCTTGTTCGCGACCACAAGAATATCGTGGGCGTCAAGGATGCGACCGGCAAGATCGAACGCGTTTCGGAACAGCGTGCGACCTGCGGCAAGGATTTCATTCAGCTTTCCGGTGAAGACGCCACCGCCCTCGGCTTCAATGCCCATGGCGGGGTAGGGTGCATTTCGGTTACGTCCAATATCGCGCCGCGCCTTTGTGCCGAATTCCAGGATGCATGCCAGGCTGGTAATTTCGCCAAGGCGCTCGAATTGCAGGATCGCCTCATGCCGTTGCACAAGGCGCTCTTCATCGAGCCGAACCCTTCGGGGCCTAAATATGCCTTGTCTCGCCTTGGTCGCGTCGAAAATGTGCTGCGTTCGCCGATGGTAACGGTGGAAGCTGCGACGGCAGAGAAGATCGATCAGGCGATGAAGCACGCGGGTCTGGTCAACTGACCTGCCAAGTTTACTGCTTTCGCTGATTTTTACGCTCCCGTAGCTTCGGGAGCGTTTTCATTTCCGGCATTGCACATTATATGGTGCCATCATGAACAAGCCCAAGAATTCTCCCGTGCGCAAGATTATCGCAGAAAACCGCAAGGCGCGCTTCAATTTTGAAATTCTCGATACGCTCGAAGCCGGTCTGGTTCTGACAGGCACCGAGGTCAAGTCGTTGCGCGCCAATCAGTCCAACATAGCCGAAAGCTATGCGAGCTTCGAGAACGGCGAGTTCTGGCTCATCAATTCCTATATTCCGGAATATACGCAGGGCAATCGTTTCAACCACGAGCCACGGCGCTTGCGCAAACTGCTCGTCAGCAAGCGCGAAATGTCCCGTCTGTTCAACTCCGTATCACGCGACGGGATGACCGTGGTGCCATTGAAGCTTTACTTCAATGATCGGGGCCGGGCTAAGCTGGAATTGGCGCTGGCGCGAGGCAAAAAGACTCACGACAAGCGCGAGACTGAAAAGAAGCGCGACTGGAATCGCGAAAAGGCTCGCTTGATGCGTGACAAGGGATAAATATCGGCAAAGAAAGAGCGCTTCAGGCGCTCTTTTGATTCAGATAGTTGCGCACATTGCGAAACACGGTGCGGAACATGGCGTCGGTCAGCCGTCCGGTATTCGTGTTATAGCGTGAACAGTGATAGCTGGAGAAAATCCGCAAATTGCCGATGTCGCTCGCCTTGTCGTGACCGAACGGATGGCGCGCTACCGGTGCTCCAAGCGCACGGACAGTCGATTGATGCGCAATCGTTCCCAGCGTGACGACGGCTTGCAGATTCGGAAACCGGGTCAGCATTGGCGACAGGAACTGGCGGCAGTTGTTGATTTCAGAGCCGATAGGCTTGTTTTCCGGTGGCACGCATCGCACCGCATTGACAATGCTGGCATCCAGCAGGCGCAGGCTGTCATCGGGGCGGGCCTCGAATTTGCCGGTCGCGAATCCGAATTCGCACAGTGTACTGTAGAGAAGATCCCCGGCATAATCGCCGGTAAAGGGGCGTCCGGTTCTGTTGGCGCCACGCAAGCCCGGTGCCAGTCCGACAATCAGGAGCCGGACATCGCTATCATGCGCAGGCAGAAATGGCGGAACCGGTGAATTGTGCCACGAAGGTTCCTTGCGCCGCCATTCCTGCAGGAAAGCATGCAGCCTTGGACAAATATCGCAATTGGGAGATGGTTCGGAAATCATGCCCTTGCATGAACCGGCTCGACGACGGCGTCAATAGCTGTCGTCTAGATCATCATCCTGACGACGCGCCGGACGTTCTGACGGATCGCGACCGATCTCAGCCTTGAGCGAGACCAGATCGATGAAATGATCGGCCTGACGGCGCAGTTCATCCGAAATCATGGCGGGCTGTGTGGTCAGGGTCGAAACGACCGAAACCTTGCGGCCCTTGCGCTGAAGAGCTTCAGCGAGCGAGCGGAAATCACCATCACCGGAGAAAATTACAAAATGATCAACCGTATCGGTGAGCTGCATGGCATCCACGGTCAGCTCGATGTCCATGTTGCCCTTCACCTTGCGGCGTCCCGTGGAATCGGTAAATTCCTTGGCAGCTTTGGTGACGACCTTGTAGCCGTTGTAATCCAGCCAGTCGATCAAAGGCCGGATTGACGAATATTCCTGATCTTCAACCAGGGCGGTGTAATAATAGGCGCGGAGCAGATAGCCGCGCTTTTGAAATGCTTTCAAAAGCTTCCGATAATCAATATCGAACCCCAAGGTTTTTGAGGCAGCGTATAAATTGGCGCCATCAATAAAAAGCGCAATCTTTTCACGAGAATCGAACATCGTGCAATATATCCACTCTACGGCCGGACGGGAGTGGACCGGCGACCGCTTATTCAGTTTGTTTTCTAAACGGCGGGTGGTATCGAATTTTACCAGTGCGTTTATTGCCTTCTAAGGACATATCACAGAAAAACAAGCAACCATTGGTTGTTATTTGCCTGCACTAAATTACCTAAGAGGGAGCCTTATATCAGTAATCTCTTTTTGGTTTATAAATTATTGTGCCGTTTCGACGCATTACGGGGTTTTATGAGGCAAATCCGTGAAATCGGCGTTAATTTGCCAGATTTCATGCGGTGATGCACGAGCAATTCCGCTTTTGCTTGTAATTTGGCTCCGCACGCGTTATGTGGGGAAAAATCCAATAAAGTTCGAGAAATGAAAGGGACCGCGCATGGCCCGCGTCACTGTTGAGGACTGCGTAGATAAGGTCGAGAACCGTTTTGAGCTGGTTCTGCTGGCTGGTCACCGTGCTCGCCAGATTTCCCAGGGTGCACAGATCACCATCGACCGCGACAACGACAAGAATCCCGTCGTTGCCCTGCGCGAGATCGCCGATGAAACCCTGTCGCCGGACGATCTGAAGGAAGACCTTATCCACTCGCTGCAGAAGCATGTGGAAGTCGATGAGCCGGAAGCGGCTGCGCCTGCACAGATCGCCTCTTCGTCGGAAGACGTTGCGGAAGGCATTGCAGAAGCTGCCGAGGAAGACGTCGTTGCTTTCGACCGCATGTCGGAAGAAGAGCTGCTCGCCGGTATTGAAGGCCTCGTCGCACCAGAGAAGAACGACGATTTTTAATCGTCCTCTGGATTAATTCTTTTTGCATGCGCTGCGACTTTCCCGTCGTGGCGCATGTTTTTATGCGCGTGCTCATGCGCGAGGGTCGGCAGCTGCGATGCTGGACGCCTGCCCGGAAGGCGCGCCGCGCTCCAAATGACGAGCGGTTTCTGCCGGAAATTAATATTGTCGGCAGAAAATTAAACCTAAACGTCGAGAACTGTTCGATTTTCGGTGATTTTGGGTCACAATACCCGATATGTTTCCAAACATCGGTTTCGAAAGGGAGTTCTCGTAGATGATGCGCCAATATGAGCTTGTGGAGCGTGTGCAGCGATACAAGCCTGACGTGAATGAGGCGCTTCTCAACAAGGCATATGTCTATGCCATGCAAAAGCATGGCAGTCAGAAACGTGCTTCCGGCGATCCCTATTTTTCGCATCCGCTCGAAGTCGCCGCGATCCTCACCGATATGCATCTCGACGAAGCGACGATTGCCATCGCCCTTCTGCACGATACGATTGAAGACACGACAGCCACCCGACAGGAAATCGATCAGCTTTTCGGTCCCGAAATTGGCAAGCTTGTCGAAGGGCTGACCAAGCTCAAGAAACTCGACCTCGTTTCGAAGAAAGCAGTGCAGGCGGAAAACCTTCGCAAGCTGCTTCTGGCGATTTCCGAAGATGTCCGCGTGCTTCTGGTCAAGCTGGCGGACCGTCTGCACAATATGCGCACGCTGGGCGTGATGCGGGAAGACAAGCGCCTGCGCATTGCCGAGGAAACGATGGATATCTATGCGCCGCTTGCTGGCCGCATGGGTATGCAGGATATGCGTGAAGAGCTGGAAGAGCTGGCATTCCGCTATATCAACCCTGATGCTTGGCGTGCTGTCACGGATCGTCTGGCCGAACTTCTGGAAAAGAACCGCGGCCTGTTGCAGAAGATCGAAAAGGACCTGTCCGAGATTTTCGAAAAACACGGCATCAAGGCCAGTGTGAAGAGCCGCCAGAAAAAGCCATGGTCCGTGTTCCGCAAGATGGAAACAAAGGGCCTGTCGTTCGAGCAGCTTTCCGACATTTTCGGCTTTCGTGTCATGGTCGATACTGTGCAGGATTGCTACCGGGCGCTCGGTCTTATCCATACGACATGGTCGATGGTTCCGGGCCGGTTCAAGGACTATATTTCCACGCCCAAGCAGAACGATTATCGGTCGATCCATACCACCATTATCGGGCCGTCCCGGCAGCGCATCGAACTGCAGATACGCACGCGCGAAATGGACGAGATCGCGGAATTCGGCGTTGCTGCCCACTCGATCTACAAGGATCGCGGCAGCGCGAACAACCCGCACAAGATCTCTACCGAAACCAATGCCTATGCATGGTTGCGCCAGACAATCGAGCAGCTTTCAGAAGGCGACAATCCGGAAGAGTTTCTCGAACACACCAAGCTTGAACTCTTTCAGGATCAGGTGTTCTGCTTCACGCCGAAAGGCCGCCTCATTGCTCTGCCGCGTGGTGCAACGCCGATCGATTTCGCCTATGCCGTTCATACCGATATCGGTGACAGCTGTGTTGGCGCAAAGGTCAATGGCCGCATCATGCCGCTGATGACCGAGTTGAAGAACGGTGACGAAGTGGAGATCATCCGGTCCAAGGCACAGGTGCCGCCAGCGGCCTGGGAATCGCTTGTCGCTACCGGCAAGGCGCGCGCCGCCATTCGGCGCGCTACCCGCTCGGCTGTCCGCAAGCAATATTCCGGGCTTGGCATGCGCATTCTGGAGCGCGCATTCGAGCGCGCCGGAAAGCCGTTCAGCAAGGATATTCTTAAACCCGGACTTCCGCGCCTGGCGCGCAAGGACGTGGAGGACGTTCTGGCTGCAGTCGGACGCGGTGAACTGCCGTCGACCGATGTGGTCAAGGCCGTTTATCCCGACTATCAGGATACGCGCGTGACTTCGCAGAACAGCCCCGCGAAGACTGGCGAGAAGGGCTGGTTCAACATTCAGAATGCAGCCGGCATGATATTCAAGGTGCCGGAGGGCAGCGAAGACGCGACAAAGACCGACGCCGACGCCGCGCCGAAGCCGGGGAAAAAGGCGCTGCCGATTCGCGGCACCAATTCGGACCTTCCGGTGCGTTTTGCTCCTGAAGGCGCTGTGCCCGGAGACCGTATCGTCGGCATTCTCCAGCCCGGTGCCGGTATCACCATCTATCCGATCCAGTCGCCGGCGCTGACGGCCTATGACGATCAGCCGGAACGCTGGATCGACGTGCGTTGGGACATTGACGAGCAGATGAGCGAGCGTTTCCCGGCGCGTGTCAGCGTCTCGGCTATCAACTCGCCGGGCTCGCTTGCCGAGATAGCGCAGATCGTGGCGGCCAATGACGCGAATATTCACAATCTTTCCATGGTGCGCACCGCACCGGATTTCACCGAAATGATTATCGATGTCGAGGTTTGGGACCTCAAGCATCTCAACCGTATCATTTCCCAATTGAAAGAAAGCGCGAGCGTCAGCGGCGCGAAACGCGTGAACGGATAGGACTAAGATGAACACCGAAGATGTGCTTGCCGTCTTCCGCGAAGCGGGGGCGATCCTTGAAGGCCACTTTATCCTCACGTCAGGCCTGCGCAGCCGTATTTTCCTGCAAAAGGCACGTGTTTTCATGCATGCCGACAAGACGGAAAAGCTTTGCAAGGCACTGGCGGAAAAGATCGAGGCGGCAAATCTCGGAACCATCGATTACGTGGTCGGACCAGCCATTGGCGGTCTCATTCCTTCCTATGAGACGTCGCGCCATCTGCACGTTCCGTCAGTCTGGGTGGAGCGCGAGAACGGGGTGTTCCGCCTGCGGCGTTTCGATGTGCCGAAAGGCGCACGCGTCGTCATCGTGGAAGATATCGTCACGACTGGACTTTCCATCCGCGAAACGATCGATTGCATGAAGGACCTCGGTATCGAAGTTGTGGCCGCAGCCTGCATCGTTGACCGCTCGGCGGGGAAGGCCGACGTCGGCACGAAGCTGATCTCTCTCGCCGAATATGAAGTTCCAGCCTATCCCGCGGATAAATTGCCGCCAGAGCTTGCTGCAATCCCGGCAGTGAAGCCCGGTAGCCGCAACATTTAAGCAGGCAAGCCTATGGCTTTCCATGCGCTGCGGGGGATACACCCCTGCGGCGAAATTCCGCTTTGCGGGACGCGTTATAGTTACCTATTTAAGGGTAACTGCCAGAGACGTTCTTCCGGCTTCCATAAACAGGATTCCATCGTGAGTGTAGCGCCTATCATATTCGATCCCAGATCGCCTTATCGTGCGCCATGTGGGGTATGCGTGGATTGCGATGTCCGGCGGATGGCCGTTTGCGCTGCGCTGGACGACGGCGATCTTGGCGCTCTGGAAGCAATCATGACCTCCAAGCGTCTCGATGCCAATGAGCAGCTGGTGGAGGAGGGCGAGCCGAAGCGTCGCGTCTTCAGTCTGACTTCCGGCATGCTGCGCATCTATACGTCGCTTCCTGATGGGCGTCGGCAGATTGCGGGTTTCCTGTTCCCCGGCGATTATCTTGGCCTGGCTGACGACGAGACTTACTCCCAGTCGGTTGAGGCTGTGGTGCCATCAGTCCTGTGCGCCTTTACCACCAGGGAGATGGACGATCTGATGGAACGTTTTCCCAAATTGAAGGAGCGCCTGCATCAGATGACGCGGGCCGCACTTCGCACGGCGCGCGATAACCAGCTTGTCCTCGGACGCCTTGCGCCGGTGGAAAAGCTTGCGAGCTTCCTGCTGGTCCTTTCTTCCCGTGCGGAAAAGCGCGGCGAAAAGCCCAATCCGGTGCATCTGTCGATGAACAGGACCGACATTGCCGACTATCTCGGCCTGACGATTGAAACCGTCAGCCGCAGCTTCACAAAGCTGAAGACGCAGGGGCTGATCCAACTGCTCGATGCCAATACGGTGGAAATCCTGTCGCGTCGTTCACTGGCAGCCGTCGCCGGAATGGACCCTGAAAGCCTCTAGCTTCAAGTCCACATCGCCCAAAGCCGGGTGAATTTCCGTTGATTCAAATCAATGCACCACCCGGCTGAACAGCCTAATCCTGACCATAGAAATTGATGCGAACCCGTCTTGGGGCGCGCGATTCAAAATGGGGAAAACAGGTGCTGTTGTGGCTGGGAATTGCAATATCGGCTGTCATGCATGCGGGCTTCCTTGCCGCATCATGCCGTCTTGCCCCGCAGAATGTCGCTCCGGTTCCGGTGCGCGCATCGGCAGGGCTTCGCCGGAGCGACCAACGCTTAAGGTGGACGCGCTATGCATGAAGAAGCGATAAGACGCTACGCCGCATTGGCCGTACCCAGATATACCTCCTTTCCGACAGCTGCGGATTTCATGCCCGTGGGCGCTGAGACCACGCATCGCTGGCTGCGCCAGATCGGGCCGGAGGAAAGCGTCTCCCTCTACATCCATGTGCCCTATTGCCGGCAGCTGTGCCACTACTGCGGTTGCCATGCAAAAATGGCTGTCCGCAACGATGTGGTCGAGAATTTCTGTACTGCCCTGCTGAGCGAAATCGAGACCGTCAGCAAGAGCCTGACCGCCCGGCCGAATGTGGTTCACCTTCATTGGGGCGGGGGGACGCCCTCGATTTTGAACCCGCGCCAGTTTATGAGCATTCTGGCGGCGCTGCGCGTTGCATTCGACTTTTCGCCTCAGATGGAACATGCCATTGAGCTTGACCCGCGCACCGTCACGCCACAGCTCGTACGCACGCTTGCGCTCATGGGCGTCAATCGTGCCAGCCTCGGCGTGCAGGATGTAGACGCCGAAGTTCAGAAAGCCATCGGTCGCATTCAACCGATAGAGACGGTCGCCAAGGCTGCAAGTCTTCTGCGCGAAGTCGGCATTGATCGCCTCAACTTCGACCTCATCTATGGCCTGCCGTTGCAGACAGTGGAGACATTGCGCGAGACCTGCGAAAAGGTCGCAATACTCAAGCCCGATCGCGTTGCCTGCTACGGCTATGCGCATCTGCCCCAGCGCCGCGCCAATCAGCGCCTCATCGATGCGAGCCTCCTGCCGGATGCCGATGAACGCTTCGCTCAGGCACGTGTCGTCGCGGAAAGCTTCATCGGTTTCGGTTATGAACCTGTGGGGATCGATCACTACGCATTGCCTGACGACAGTTTGGCCGTTGCCGCGCGCAATGGCACGCTGCACCGCAATTTCCAGGGCTATACGGATGATCGCTGCCAGACTCTGATCGGTCTCGGCCCGTCATCGATTTCGCAGTTCCCCGGCGGCTATGCCCAGAATATCTCCGACGTGACGCAATATTCCAAGCGCGCCAACGCGGGCGAACTGGCAACGGTCCGTGGTTATGCGATGCGCGAAAGCGACCGCATCCGCGCCGGTATCATCACCGCGTTGATGTGCAATTTCCGGGTCGATCTGAACGCTACGGCCCCGGGTGTGGAGTTTTCCGATGAGCTGGCCTTGTTGCGCCCTCTGGTCGCGGATGGGCTGGTGGAGGTCCGTGGCGGGGTCATCAGCGCGACAAGTGACGGCAAGCCGCTGATCCGTCTGGTTGCGGCTGCTTTTGATGAATTTCGCAGGGAGACGATGCACGGCTTCAGTTTCGCCGTCTGAACTTGCGTTGGAACAAAGATGTAGAGCGAAAGATGCTCTATCAAGAAAATGCTGCTGCACCGGGCCGTCAAGAAGGTCAGTAGCATGGGAGCACCGCCGTTGGGGGACGTGCGGTGCTCCACTATTTCAGAGCACAGCCCGAAAGCCAAAACGGCCTTCGGGCTGTGTGTTTTACGTGTCAGGCCTTGCGGTTCTTTTCCAGCTTGGGCAGGAAAATCGTCAGCAGGCCGAGCAGCGGCAGATACGAGCAGATGTTGTAGACATACTCTATGCCCTTTTGGTCAGCGACGACGCCAAGAACGGCGGCTGCGATACCGGCCATGCCGAAAGCAAAGCCGAAGAACAGGCCCGACACCATGCCGACACGTCCCGGCAGCAGTTCCTGAGCGAACACCACAATAGCCGGGAAGGCCGAGGCGAGGATCAGCCCGATGATGACCGTGAGGACAGCCGTCATTTCGAGATTCGCATAGGGCAGGGCCAGCGTGAACGGCAGGACGCCGAGGATCGAGGCCCAGATCACCTTGCGCGCACCGATCTTGTCACCGATCGGGCCGCCGATGATCGTTCCCGCGGCGACCGCGCCGAGAAACAGGAACAGAAGCAATTGCGATGCCTGCACCGTCACGCCAAAGTGGCTGATGGTATAGAACGTGTAGTAACTCGTCAGGCTGGCCATGTAGATGTACTTGGTAAAGACCAGCATCGCCAGAACGCCAACCGAGACGAGAACCTTGTTGCGCGGCAGCGGAAGGGTCTTGTCCGGCTTCGCCTTGCTGGCGTTGGCAATCCGGTAGCGATTGTACCAGTTGCTCACATACCAGAGCAGCATCATGCCGATGAGCGCGGCGACAGAGAACCAGGACACGCTGATCTGGCCGAACGGCAGGACGATGAACGCTGCCAGAAGCGGGCCGATGGACGAACCGAAATTACCGCCCACCTGAAACAGCGACTGCGCGAAACCGTGCCGTCCGCCGGAGGCGAGCCGTGCCACGCGCGCCGCTTCCGGATGGAAGACCGACGAGCCGAAGCCGACAAACGCCGCACCCAGAAGCAGGATCGAATAATGATGCGCGGTCGCCAGAAAAACGAGGCCGACAAGCGTGCAGCCCATCCCGAACGGCAGGGAATAAGGCATCGGCTTGCGGTCGGTGTAGATACCCACGAGCGGCTGGAGGATTGATGCCGTCATCTGGAAGGTGAACGTCAAAAGCCCGATCTGCCAGAATGACAGGCTGTAGTTGTCCTTCAGCATCGGATAGATGGCCGGAAGGAGCGACTGCATCATGTCGTTCAGGAAATGGCCCATGCTTGTGGCCAGAATAATGGCGAGGACAGTATTGTCCGCGCCGCTGTTTGATGGCTGCTGTGCAGCACTCATGCTCATACTGCTACTCCGAAGATGAAAGCCAGTCTTCTGGTGTATTTCCTGCGACATTATCTGACAGCAGGAAAAGAGATTTCAAGGAAATTGCGGATGTTGAGAGCCCGTTCCAAAAGTCGCCATGCCGGTCTGCAAATGGCAATTTTCTGCGTTCCGGTGCTCATGTACTGTTCAAGTACATTGTGCTCCGGTACTCGAAAATCGCCATCTTCGCCTCGGCCTGCCGCTTTTTGATTCAGGCTCTGATGAGAAACCGGCGAAAATTTGAGAGTTTGATGCCTGAACAGGCACGTGGCTTGCTCAAACGTCAAATTCATTTCGCCAGCGAATGTCGCGACCCATTCTCAGCACACTATTAATAGGACTATTGCCTCTCGCCCGCTTTCGTGATTTGGTCCAATAGTTTCGAGAGTGGGCCAAACAAAGGGCAAAGCTGCAATGAAACCGAAGTCGCCGCCGGGCCTGCTGCTGCCGGGAAGCGAGGAACTGCAGAAGTTCCACGAGCAGCGCATCGCCATGCTGGAAGGCATGAGCGGGCCGGTGATTGCTTTGCCGACGCGCTATCCCGACGGCTATTTCGTGCCGCGCCATCGTCACAGCCGGGCGCAGCTTCTGTGTGCGTCCCAAGGGGTGGTGCTGGTGACGACCGATGCCGGACGCTGGATGATACCCAGCGATCACGCCATGTGGATACCGGCGGGTGTGGAGCATTCGGTCGAAATTCTCGGCGAAGTCTTCATGCGGTCGATCTATATCTGCGTCGATGCTGTGTCGGGTGTTCCGGATTATCTTCATGTGGTCGGGCTGACCGATCTCATGCGGTGCCTCATAACCGATGCGACGGCGCAGGACAGCACGCCTGAACCCGATAGTCGCGATGCGCTGGTGATCGAACTTATATTGCGGGACCTTCACACGCTGCCGCAACGCTCATTGGGCCTGCCTTTTCCATCCGATCCGCGCCTGGAGAAGCTGTGTCGGGAATTCGTGAAAAAGCCTTCTTCACGCGCCACAATTGACGACTGGGCGGACAGGATGGCGATGAGTCGACGCTCGTTCACCCGGCATTTCCAGCGGGAAACCGGCGTAAGCCTTTCGGTCTGGCGCCAGCAGGCATGCCTGTTCGCCGCAGTTCCCCGCCTCACGGAAGGGGAGGCGGTGACGAGCGTGGCGCTGGATTTGGGTTATGACAGCGTTTCCGCTTTCACGACGATGTTCCGCAGGATGCTGGGAGTTTCGCCACGGTTCTATTTGCCGCGGCTCGACACTGTTCCGTTTGAACGCAGCGATAGCGTCGCGGCGGAATAATAATAATTGTCTCTGCGATGGGAGCGCATTAATAGGACGACATGCTTTTTCAACGCCGTAATCCCCCGACCAGAAAAGAGCGTCTGAGGCTTCTGGTCTGGCCGCGCCGCTCCTTCTCCCGTTCCCTCCGGTACGGTGGCAAACGGATTCTGCGTATAACGGCCTCGCCGCATGCCGTTGCTGCCGGTCTGGCGGTGGGCGTGTTCTCGGCGTTTACGCCTTTCTTCGGCTTTCATCTTATCATTGCGATTGTGCTTGCCTATTTTCTCGCAGGGAATATCGCCGCCGCAGCACTTGGCACGACGCTTGCCAACCCGCTGACGCTGCCGTTCATCTGGGGAAGCACGTTCGAGCTTGGCCGTTTCATCATGAATGGCAGCATCGACGATGCGCCGCCGGTGCGTCTCGGAAGAGCCTTGGAAACTATGCGTTTCGATGAAATCTGGACCCCGCTCCTGAAACCTATGCTGTTCGGTTCCACCATTTTGGGGGCCGCATTCGCCGTGGTGGTCTATTTTGTCACCCGGTTTGCGGTTTCGGCCTTCCGTCGTCGCCGTATCGAGCGTCTTGCGGAAAAGCACCGCCTGCATCGCGCACAGGAGCCTCAGAAAGCATGATTGTCGGTATTGGCAGCGACCTCATCGATATTCGCCGTGTCGAAAGTGCGCTTGAGCGGCATGGCGACCGTTTCCGCAACAGGGTCTTTACAGAGACCGAGCAGAAGAAATCGGATGGACGCAAGCAGCGCGCCGCATCTTATGCAAAGCGTTTCGCGGCGAAGGAAGCCTGTGCCAAGGCGCTCGGAACCGGCATAGCCCAGGGCGTTTTCTGGCGGGACATGGGCGTGGTCAATGCTCCTTCGGGAAAGCCCACCATGCATCTGACCGGCGGCGCGGCCAAACAGTTGCAGAAACTCTTGCCCGCCGGAACCCGCGCTGCCATACATCTGACAATTACCGATGATTTTCCTCTCGCGCAGGCTTTCGTTATCATCGAAGCCCTGTCTGAGACGAAATAATTGTGATTGTGACAGGCAAACTCCTGCTCATAATCGTGCGATAAACCGGCGTTCTGCCGGCGGCGTGATTGCGTCATGCATTCATAGTCGTTATTAGATCGCGTTATCGGAAGCGGAGATCCAATGAGCGTGTCCAGCAAAAGTGAGACAAAAAAATCCGGCGGCCTTGGCGAAACCATCAGCGTTATCGTGCAGGCGCTGCTGCTGGCACTGGTCATCCGCACCCTGCTTTTCCAGCCTTTCAGCATACCATCGGGCTCCATGCGCCCAACGCTTCTGGAAGGCGATTATCTGTTCGTTTCCAAATATGCCTATGGCTATTCGCGCTATTCGCTGCCGTTCGGGCTGGACCTGTTTTCGGGCCGTATCTGGAGCGCTGAGCCGAAGCGCGGCGACGTGGTGGTGTTCAAGCTGCCGAGCGATCCTTCTGTCGACTATATCAAGCGCGTAATCGGCCTGCCGGGCGACCGCGTGCAGATGCGCGGCGGTGTGCTCTATATCAACGATCAGGCGGTCAAGCGCGATCGCATCGGCACGATCAACAATCCCGATGTCACCGAGCAGAACCGCCCGGTCGAGGTCTATCGCGAAACCCTGCCGGAAGGCGTGACCTACGACACGCTCGATCTTGCGCCCAATTCCATCGGTGACGATACGCGCGTCTTCGAGGTTCCCGCCGGTCATTACTTCATGATGGGCGACAATCGCGACAACTCGCTCGATAGCCGCTTCGGCGTCGGTTATGTGCCGTTTGAAAATCTGGTCGGACGCGCCAACATCATTTTCTTCTCCATCGCCGACAAGGCAAGCCCGTTGGAAATCTGGAAATGGCCGTCCGAAGTTCGCTTTGGCCGACTGTTCAATTCAGTCAATGGCACACCGCATACAGCCGTAACCGGAAATTGAAATGGCTTCGGCAAATCAGACAGCAGCAATTCTGGAAGAGCGCACCGGACACCGTTTTCTTAATCTGAAACGGCTGGATCGTGCGCTCACCCACTCAAGTGTGCAGGCGCCATCGCGCGCAAATTATGAACGTCTCGAATTTCTCGGTGACCGCGTTCTGGGGCTGACCGTCGCCGAAATGCTGTTCGATGAATTCCCGGAAGCATCCGAAGGCGAATTGTCGGTTCGTCTCAATGCGCTGGTAAATGCCGAAACCTGTGCGGCGATTGCCGACGAGATCGGTCTTGCCGATCTCATTCATACCGGCTCCGACATCAAGTCACTGAATGACAAGCGCCTCTTGAATGTGCGGGCCGATGTCGTCGAGGCGCTGATTGCCACGATCTATCTCGATGGTGGGCTTGAAGCCG
The DNA here is from genome assembly GCA_900473915.1 of Hyphomicrobiales bacterium. Lineage (GTDB taxonomy): Bacteria > Pseudomonadota > Alphaproteobacteria > Rhizobiales > Rhizobiaceae > Brucella. The sequence goes on from UCNG01000002.1 coordinate 19,555, forward strand.
CGCGACGCTTCGTCAAGCGTTACTGGGAAAAGCGGTCCCTGCAAACGGGCGCCGCCCGCCGTGATGCCAAGACGGAACTGCAGGAATGGGCGCACCAGCAGGGCAATGTCCATCCTGCCTATTCCATCATCAGCCGCACCGGCCCGGACCATGATCCGTTGTTCACGGTGGAGGTGACGGTCAAGGGTTTTGCTGCGGAAACGGGCGAGGGCCGTTCAAAACGGATAGCCGAACAACACGCGGCGGAAGCGATGCTTTATCGTGAAGGCGTCTGGAAGCGTGACAATCCGGCTTGATGCAAGAATTGGCAATTTTTAAATCGTGATCGGTTATAATGGTCTAATACGGATAAATGCCGCTTTCGCGTGCAGTTTTGTCGTATCTGGGACGTCGTGCGCTGGAGGACGGCGGCGTTCCGCAAGGAAATATCGTCTGGAAGGATAAACAATGAATAATCGGACGACGCCGGCTGACGGCGAGAACGAAGCAGGACAGACGCGTTCCGGCTTCGTGGCGCTGATCGGGGCGCCGAATGCGGGGAAATCCACGCTGGTCAATCAGCTTGTGGGAACCAAGGTTTCAATCGTCACGCACAAGGTGCAGACGACGCGTGCCCTTGTGCGCGGCATATTCATCGAAGATCAGGCGCAGATTGTCCTGGTGGACACGCCGGGCATTTTCCGCCCGAAGCGCAGGCTCGACCGCGCCATGGTCACCACGGCCTGGGGCGGCGCCAAGGATGCCGACATCATTCTGGTGCTTCTCGATTCGCAAGGCGGCTTGAACGAAAATGCCGAAGCGCTGCTTTCGAGCATGAAGGATGTGCGCCAGAAGAAGGTTCTGGTGCTCAACAAGGTCGATCGCGTCGATCCGCCGGTTCTGCTGGATCTTGCCCGCAAGGCCAACGAGCTTGTCGCATTCGACCAGACTTTCATGGTTTCCGCGCTGAACGGCTCGGGCTGCAAGGATCTGGCAAAATATCTGGCCGACAATGTTCCAAACGGCCCATGGTATTATCCGGAAGACCAGATTTCCGACATGCCGATGCGCCAGCTCGCGGCCGAAATCACCCGCGAAAAGCTCTATCTGCGTCTGCATGAAGAACTGCCCTATGCGTCGACCGTGGAAACGGAGCGCTGGGAAGAGCGTAAGGACGGCTCCGTTCGCATCGAGCAGGTCATCTATGTCGAGCGCGAAAGCCAGAAGAAGATTGTCCTCGGTCACAAGGGCGAGACAATCAAGGCAATCGGGCAGTCAGCGCGCAAGGAAATCTCCGAAATACTGGAACAGACCGTTCATCTCTTCCTTTTCGTGAAGGTGCGTGAGAACTGGGGCAACGATCCGGAACGCTATCGCGAAATGGGCCTTGATTTTCCAACCTAGAGCGCGTTTCGATCTGATGCAATCAGATCGGCGCTCTAACTTTATACTGGCGCGCATCTTGTCCGAAAACCGTTTCACACTTTTCGGGATGCGCTAATTCATAAGACTGGCGGCCATGGAATGGCGCGATGAAGGCATAATTCTCGGGACACGACGCCATGGCGAGACAAGCGCCATCGTGGAAGTGATGACCCGTGAGCATGGCCGCCATATGGGTATGGTGCGCGGCGGGCGCTCCCGCCGCATGCAGCCTTTGCTCCAGCCGGGCAATCATGTTGATGTGACATGGTGGGCGCGGCTGGATGAGCATATGGGCAGCTTTACCATCGAACCGCTGGAGTTTGCTGCCGCGCGCCTCATCGAAACGCCGGTGGCGCTTTACGGTATCCAGCTTGCGGCTTCCCATTTGCGCCTTTTGCCGGAACGCGACCCGCACCGCGGTCTTTACGAGACGCTTCGGCTTATCATCGAGCATTTTGACGACCCGCTGGCCTCTGGCGAACTGGTGTTGCGCTTTGAGGTGATGATGCTTGAGGAACTGGGCTTCGGTCTTGATCTCAAGGAATGCGCCGCGACGGGCGTCAAGGAAGACCTGATCTATGTGTCGCCAAAATCCGGGCGTGCTGTCTGCCGTGATGCTGGCGCCCCCTGGGCCGACAAGCTTCTGGTTCTGCCGGGTTTCGTCAACAACACGGCCGTTCGTGCAACGTCCTATGACGACATCGATCATGCCTTCACGATGACGGGTTATTTCCTGATGCGGCACGTCTGGGAACCACGTGCGATAACGCCACCCGATGCGCGCGGCGGGTTTCTGAACGCCCTCGGGCGGGCGATCAGTCCATAGTTTCATTTAAGCATGATCCCGAAAACCGGTTCCCACTTTTCGGGATCATGCTTTCACAGCCAGGCTGAAAACCTCACCTTCAAACGCGTCTGCTCCGCGCCCGATTGCGCGTATGGCGGCAACCATCCGCCCCTGTCGCTCCAGAATATCGTCTGCGAGCGCTATGAGCCGGATATTTGGCGTTGCCGATGGAGACACACCACGCACAATCCCGGCAAGCACATTTTCATCGAGCGTGGGGTTCAAAGCCGAAGCGATGATGAAAGCCGCAGCCGTGGAACGGGAAATACCGGCGTAGCAGTGGATAAGCAAAGGCGCATCCATGGGCCAGCCCTTTGCGAAGTCCAGAAGCGCCTGCACGTGGCTTTCATCGGGAGCGACCAATCCCGCACGCGGTTCAACAATATCGTTGAATGTCAGCGACAGGCGCACGGCATCATAGCCATCCGGCAGTGCCGCAGGGATTTCGCTTCCAAGCGTCACAACATGGCTTGGCCGGTGCAAGGCAAGTTGTGTTGCCAGTTGCGACAAGGGCGCCACGACGATCCGGCTCATCGGTTCTGCCGAGCTTTTTCCAATGCCGCAAACCGTGCGAGGAAATCCGTCTGCACATCTTGTGTCGGGCGCGGGGTGATATCCAGTCCTGCCGGATCGAAACCGCGCGGACGCCCGAAATATTTGACGGCTTCCGCCTCGGTGAAACCTGCAAGTCGCGTGGCCTCAAAGAAGGCTGCGACCTGATCGGCACGCTTGATGAGTGTCTTAAGCTGAGCGGGAACGGTGATCGGCAGTGAAAAGCGCAAGTGAATGGCATTTTCCAGCCGCGTTTCAATCATCTTGTAACTGCCGCCCATCACCGCCTTGAAGGGCGAGATCATGTCGCCGATCACATATTCCGGCGCATCGTGCAGAAGCGAGAGTAGTTGCCATTCTATGCTGGCATCGGGCACCAGCCGGGTGAATATCTGGTCCACCAGCAGCGAATGCTGGGCAACCGAAAATGCGTGTTCACCGACAGTCTGCCCGTTCCATCGCGCAACGCGGGCCAGACCATGGGCAATATCCTCAATCTCGACATCAAGCGGGGACGGGTCGAGCAGATCGAGACGGCGACCCGACAACATGCGTTGCCAGGCGCGCGTCTTGCCGGAAGATCGGTCGGCGCTTGCCATCAGGCGTTTCCTGCTTCGGCTTCCGGAAATCCGAACCGCACGTGCGGCGGCAAGGTGAGGGTGACTGGCGTCTCGGCCGCAAGAATGACGTGCCCGGCATCCATCGCATCCTTGACCCGGTCGATGCGTACAAGCGCGATGCCGACCATATCAGCCGAGCTTCCCATCGTGCCGATCTCACGTCCATCAACGGTGAGCGGCGTGCCCATCGGCGGAAGAGGGGCCTCGGAGCGGGCCACCAGAACGCGCCGCCGTGCCGTGCCGCGATGCTGCATTCGGGACACGACTTCCTGCCCGATGAAACAGCCTTTCGGGAACGACACGCCGCCCGTCTGGTCGAAGTTGACGTCATGCGGGAAGACGTCACTGTAAGCGAAATCCGTTTCACCTTCCGCTATGCCATATTCCGCGCGCAGCTTCGTCCATGCGCTCTCATCGGTCGCGCCATCTGCCTGACCATAAATCCGGTAGACATTCAGTTCGGCTGGAAAACGGCTGTCGCGCTTGATTGAATCACTTTGTGAAGAATGTGATTCAGTTTGCCAGGAAACGCTGACAAGCGATTCTGGCAACTGCTTTATTTCGGCTTTCGCACGCAGCCGGTAGAGCGTGATGCGCTTGATAAAATCGGCGGCAATGCTTGCCGGAAGATCGAAGCGCAAGCCGCTATCGATGCGTGAAACGAGAAAGTCGAACAGGATTTTCCCTTGCGGAGCGAGCAAGGCTCCCGGTTTGAGGTCGTCGGCTCCAAGCTTGTCGAGATCGGTCGTAATCACAGCCTGCAGAAACTTTTCAGCCTCTTCGCCCGTGATGTGAACCAAAGCCCTGTTGGAAAGATTTACCGTTTCAGCTGCCGTCGTCATCGCTTCGTCCTTGCCTTTCGCGCCCTCGTTACGTAAGCCCCATTGCAGAGGCTCGCAAGTCCTATCAATCTGGCAGGAGACAACTATGGCCGAAACATTCGATACGATTTTGAAGGGTGCAACCATCGTCAATCACGACGGTATAGGCCAGCGCGACATCGGTATTCGCAATGGGCGCATCGCTGCCATAGGCTCTCTTTCCACTCACGCGGCGGGCGAGGTGATCGATTGCACCGGCCTGCATATTCTGCCCGGCGTGGTGGATAGCCAGGTGCATTTCCGCGAGCCCGGCCTTGAACACAAGGAAGACCTCGAAACCGGCTCTCTTGCCGCCGTGTTGGGCGGTGTAACTTCCGTCTTTGAGATGCCGAACACGAAACCGCTCACGACTTCGGCGGAAACGCTGGAAGACAAGGTGAGACGTGGCCGTCATCGCATGCATTGCGATTTCGCTTTCTGGGTTGGTGGCACGCGCGACAATGCGAAGGACGTTGCCGAACTGGAACGCCTGCCGGGCGCTGCGGGGATCAAGGTATTCATGGGATCATCCACAGGCGATCTGCTGGTCGAGGACGACGACGGCGTGCGCTCGATCCTCAAGAACACGCGTCGCCGCGCGGCTTTCCATTCGGAAGACGAGTTCCGGCTGGAGGAGCGCAAGGGCTTGCGGGTTGAGGGCGATCCGTCGAGCCATCCGGTCTGGCGCGATGAAATTGCAGCACTTCAGTGCACGGAACGGCTTGTGCGCATCGCGCGCGACACCGGCGCGCGCATTCACGTGTTGCATATCTCCACTGCCGAGGAAATCGACTTCCTGAGAGATCACAAGGATGTTGCGACGTGCGAAGCGACTCCGCACCACCTCACCTTGTCGGCAGGCGATTACAAGACGCTCGGCAATCTCATTCAGATGAACCCGCCGGTGCGTGACAAGCGCCACCGCGACGGTGTGTGGAAGGGCATCGATCAGGGTATTGTCGATGTCCTCGGTTCCGACCATGCCCCGCACACGCTGGAAGAAAAGCAGAAGCCCTATCCGGCTTCGCCGTCCGGCATGACGGGCGTGCAGACGCTGGTGCCGATCATGCTTGACCACATCAATGCGGGCAGGCTTTCGCTGGAACGCTTTGTCGATCTTTCCAGCCACGGCCCGAACCGTATTTTTGGCATGGCCCGCAAGGGACGCATTGCGGTCGGCTATGATGCAGACCTCACCATCGTGGATATGAAGCGCCGCGAAACGATCACGCATGAGCAGGCCGGTTCGAAAGCTGGCTGGACGCCCTATCATGGCAAGACCGTCACCGGATGGCCGGTTGGAACTTTCGTTCGCGGTATCAAGGTGATGTGGGAAGCGGAAATCGTAAACGCCAACAAGGGCGAGCCGGTGGAGTTTCTCGAAGCATTGCCGCATCGCTGAAGGTCGTCTCATGTTTGTTGTCAACCTGACCTACACCAAGCCTCTTGAGGAGATCGGGAGGCATCTTGAAGCGCATCGGGAATTTCTGGACCGGCAATATGCGGATGGTGTTTTTCTGGCTTCCGGGCCGAAAAATGGCGGCGTGATCCTCGCAAGCGGTAAGGTCAGCAAGCGTGAGTTGGATTCGATACTGAAGCTCGACCCCTTCATGCAATATGGACTGGCAACTTATGATGTCGTCGAGTTTACGCCAGCAAAGTATGCGCCTCCTCTTGGTGATCTTCTTTAAGGTAAGGAGCTGGTAGCATATTGGCGTGATCTGTCCGCTCTTTGTCCGTAAGGCGGCTTTCGGTCTTGGTTGCAAGGCGTATTCTCTCTCTATAGTCTTTTGATAGGGAGAACAAAAATGTCCGCTCACGATACTGCTCTGCTGGTAATCGACGCTCAGGAGTCGTTCCGCCACCGGCCTTACTACCGGGACGAAGAGGTTGGCGGCTATATCGAGCGCCAGCAGGCGCTGATTGATGGCGCCAAGCGCGCCGGTATTCCGGTGGTGCAGATTTTTCACGTCGAGAATGAAGGACCGTTCTCGGAAGCGTCGGGTCTGGTGAAGGCAATCTCGCCGCTATCGATTGAACCTGACGCAGTTTTCCGCAAGCGCCGCCACAGCGCGCTGGTCGGAAGCGGGCTTGATGTGTGGCTGGTCGCCAACGGCATCCGCCGCGTGCTGGTTTCCGGCATTCGCACCGAGCAGTGCTGCGAGACGACTACGCGGCAGGCTTCGGATTTCGGATATCAGGTCGATTTCGTCAGTGAAGCGACATTGACCTTCCCGATGACGGACGCAACTGGCCGTGAATGGAGCGCTGCCGATATCAAGGCCCGCACCGAGCTTGTTCTGGCCAATCGCTTTGCCCGTATCGTAACTGTGGAACAGGCGCTGGCTGCGCCCGGAGAACGGAAGGCGGCATGAGTGGTCAAGCGGACATTGCCCGGATAGTTCCGGTTTATGTCGTTATCCCGCCCCGTGTGCTTTTGCTCGACGTGGCGGGACCGCTTGAGGTTTTGCGCAAGGCAAATCTTGAGCAGAATAAGGTGCAGTTCGATGTTCGCTATATCGGGCCCGCGCCAACTGCGATCAGTTCCATTGGCCTACCGGTTGCGGGTGTGGAGCCGCTGCCGGAAGCGCTGCCAGATGGCGCGCTGGTCATTGTGTCGGGTGCGGCGGACATTCCGCTCGGAAGTGAGGAGACCGATCGATCCGCCGATGCGGTGCTGGAAAAGGACATCGTTCTGTGGCTTCGCCGGGCGGTACGTCCGGGAGTACGGCTGGTGACGATCTGTTCCGGCGCGCTGCTCGCAGCGCGTGCAGGACTGCTCGACGGCTATTCCTGTACCACCCATCATCTGACAATTGATGAACTTGAACGACTGGCCCCCGCAGCGCGTGTTCATGAAAACAGGCTCTTCGTCGAGGATGGCGAGCGGCTGACGAGTGCGGGCATCACCGCAGGCATCGACCTGATGCTGCACATTGTTGCCGGGCTGACCGATCATGCCACGGCGCTGGCGGTCGCGCGCTATCTGGTCGTCTATCTGCGTCGCAGCGGCAATGATCCGCAGCTATCGCCCTGGCTTGAAGGGCGAAATCACCTGAACCCCGTCGTGCATCGCGCACAGGATGCCATCGCGCATGATCCGGCAGCCGAATGGACGGTGGAAAGACTGGCAAATATCGGCGGGGCCAGCCCGCGCAATTTTTCGCGGCTTTTCAACGAATATGCCGGAATGACGGTGACGGATTATGTCAACCGGCTCAAGATCAGCCTCGCGCGCGAGATGCTCATGAATTCGGAACTGGATATTGAAAATGTTGCGACAAAGGCTGGCTTTGCTTCTGCGCGCCAGTTTCGTCGGGTCTGGCAGCGCATCTACAAGGAGCCGCCGAGCCGGATTCGCATTGCGGTCTGATTATTCGCCCGCTGTGAAAAAGCGCCAGCTGCCGTCAGGCCCAATGCCGATACTGTAGAAAATATAGCCGCCCGCCTTCTTCATATCCTCGAAATCACCGGCTGTGACGATCTCGAAAAGCTCCACGATCTGCGGCGGTGTCAGCTTGTCGAGAGGCATGGCGTAGAAATAGGGCCAGACATAGACCTCGTCCTCCTTGCCTGCATTCAGATGGACGTAGCCCGTGTCCAGAAGATCGACGATGATTGCCAGAACTTCGCGGCCTGCTTCATCGCCCGAGAGCGATTTGAGGAAATCGATAACGTCTTCCTCGTGGTCTTCCAGTGATAGCTGTGTCGCCTTATCCTCGACGCCGAGAAGCGGACGTAGTTGCTCAATGTCGCCGGAACGGGCGGCTTGCAACATGCGCTCACGCATCAGCTTCACAGGTTCCGGAAGCTTGTCGAAATCCCGGTGGATTTCCGGCATGGGCTTGGAGGCAGCCGCGGCAGGCGCGCTGTCCGGCGATATTCTCGGCAGTGCGCGGGGAAGAGCGCCGGGCAGGGGAATGGGGGAAGGGTTGTCACCTTCATCCGCCACAATGCGGGCGCCGGGGCGTTGCAGGAAATCCGACTGATCCGCCAGCGCGAGATCGAACGAATTTGCCGCTGCAGCGGGCAAGGCAATGCCGCAGGCAAGGAATATCCCTGCCAGTACATTTCGAGGCGAGGCGGAGTTCCGGATCGGGAAAAACATCTGGCGCTGGAAGGGGGACGCCGGGAGGGAACTGCTGCGCCGGTCTGGTCCCGCGACCGGCGTTTTTTCTGCTCTTACTGAAGAATGCGCTGCGGCAGGAAGGTTCCTGCTACAATCTGCTCACGCATCTTTTCGATCAGCTCCAGCGCGCAGTCGTCGCCTGCCTCACGGATCAGTTCGGTAAGTGCGGTCGTGAAGGCTGCTTCGGCAAGGATTTCCGGTTCGATACCTTCCGAGATACCGTCAGCCCAGGCCTCATTATGATATTCGATTGCAACGAGCTTCTTCTCGCGCGCAATCATTTCGTCCAGATCGACCGGTGCATGTTCCATAGATTTCATCCTGGCTTTCGCCTTTCTGTCGCACTGTCGGTGTCTCACCGTTTTGCGGGAGCTCAACCGCCTGGCAACCTGACTGCCTTCTTAAGACAGTGTTAACAGATTATCACGGATTTGAACGAACTAATCCTGTCAATCCGCACAAGAGTGAATGATTGGTTAATTTCCATAGCGTGAGATGATCTCGTTCGACAAGTCCCCGCCTTCCTTCATGTAGCGATCTATCGCCGCAAGCGCCGAGGGGGTGCAGCGGGTATAATTGTCGCTGAACACGCGATAGCCGTGGTTGAAGCTTGAAATGAGCCGCACCCGTTCGGCTTCGGAGGGCTTTTCCGCCGTCACGATCGCATCCATCCGATCGCGCCATTCGCTGCCAGCCTCGCCGCACAGATTGCGCAGATAGTGAAGCGAGCCGAGAATTTCGGCGAGCCGCAACATCTTCCCTTCATAGGGGGCGTCCTGAGCGAAAGCCGGAAGTGCCGCCCCGACCCAGAAAGCGATCGAGAGGCAGACAGCCGGTCGAAAAAACGAAATGCCTTTCAATCGAAACCTCTCACCTGAAAATGAGCTATTGCCACAAATAGGGGCCACTTCAAGGCAGATTGCTAAACAGGATTAATACAGGAATGCTCGTCTTCGGTCTCTGCCACCGACCGGGCGACATCAAGGGTGCTGTCCGTCACTTTCGCGGACGCCATTTCCTCTATGGTCAGCCAGTGAATGGATGCGGCGTCGTCCCCCGCCATTTCCCGGCCTGAAAATTCCATAGCCCGGAAGACAGACAGGAAATAGCTCTTGTCATAGGCCTTGCCTTCAAGCGCCAGGTCCACGGTTATGACGTGCGACAGGGCCTTTGCATCGAGCGCTGTTTCTTCCTTGAGTTCACGAATTGCCGCTTGTTGCGGCGTTTCGCCCGGTTCGATGCTGCCGCCCGGAAAGGCGAGCCAGCCCTTCCACGGCTCTTTCCCGCGCTCGACCAGAAGAAACCGCCTTTCGCGTCTGCAGATCAGCGAAACACCATGAACCTTTGCAGGTATCGGAAATACGGGAACTGTTTTCATGATGCTCAAGCTATACCATTTGGCAATGGAAAAGCACCCCTTGACCGCTCACCAAAAAGCTTGAACATGCTGGTGGATTGAATTTGGCGTTGTTGCAAACGTCAAATTCAAAAAATCCACCAGATTGATAAACTTACCAGTGGTCTTTTAGATTCCGACATTTGCTCGGCACTGGTAACAATAGGAAGCAAATGTCGGAATCAGACCACTAGCCATGTGTGGACGTTTTTCATTGACTGCAAGCCGGGAAGAGCTGGAAGCCTTCGCGGCCGCGTTGATCGCGGAGGATTTTCCTCCACGGTATAATATCGCGCCGACGCAGCCGATTCTGACCATTATCGGCGGCGAAACGCCACCGCCGGGGAGCAACAGGCCGGATCGCGTCGGATTGCTGGTGCGTTGGGGATTTGTGCCGTCATGGGTCAAGGACCCGAACGACTGGCCGCTGATGTTCAACATCCGCTCCGAAACGGCTGCGGAGAAGAATTCGTTCCGCGCCGCTCTCAATCATCGACGCGCCCTGATCCCGGCATCGGGCTTCTACGAATGGCGTCGCGAGGGGAAGAACAAGGCTCAGGCTTACTGGGTACGCCCGCGAAAGGGCGGCATTGTCGCTTTCGGCGGCTTGATCGAGACGTGGAGCAGCGCCGACGGCTCGCAGATCGATACCGGAGGCATACTGACGACGAGCGCAAACGGTCTGTTGCGACCCATCCATGAAAGGATGCCGGTCGTCGTGCAGCCGGAAGATTTCGCCCGCTGGCTGGACTGCAAGCGTTTTCTGCCGCGGGAAGTGGCGGATATAATGCGCCCGGCTCAGGATGATTTCTTCGAAGCGATTCCCGTGTCGGACAAGGTCAACAAGGTAGCCAACACGACGCCCGATTTGCAGGATCGTGTGGAGGAGCAGCTACCTTCGGAGCGTGCAGTAGCGAAGCGAAAGAGCAAGCCCGAATCCGATGACGGCAATGACGGGCAGCTTTCGATGTTCTGACAGCCTTCGCCAGTCTTCCTGGACTGGCGCTGTTTATACGCTTTCACCGACTCCGGGTGCTGAACCAGATAAGCTTTCTCAGCCGGGCTTCTTGACGGCGAGAATGGAACGCCGACGATTGTCGTTACGACCGTCGCTGCTGCGCCGCGTTGCGTTCAGCAATGCTGCAACAAGCACGGCAGGCCCGATCTCGCGGTATTTATCAACCAGTCGGTCTTGGCGGGGTTGCAGTTCACTCTTAGACATTGGTCCTTCCTTTCGATAATGCCTGTTCACCATTTTGTGATTGATTGAGACCGAATGAAGGCTGTTTGGAGCCGGTTTTGGGGTATTCCGGTTGATGCTGTGGAGGATGTACATATGTTGCAAAATTGCAACATTTGCGGCCATCTGGCCAAACTCTCAGGCGCGTAGCGAAAGTTCTTGACGGAAGCCCCCCTGCTGAGGATAAGTGCTGGCATGAAAACGCCGACCACGATCATTTGTATTTGTGCGATTATTATTGGCTAGCAGCTTGCTGGCCCGGCCGTTTTCGTCTCCCTTCATAAAAATTGGATGATAACGCCCTGGCTAGCTGGCTGCAGTCAGTCGCGCACTGATTTCACAGGTCTTTTTGGGGAATATTTACAATGGCTTATGCGCCGCAACTGCGTCTGTACAACACGCTGACCCGCACCAAGGAGGAATTTTCTCCCCTCGATGCCGACAATGTGCGCATGTATGTCTGCGGCCCCACGGTTTACGATTTCGCGCATATAGGCAATGCCCGTCCGGTGATCGTTTTCGACGTGTTGTTCCGCCTGCTGCGTCATATCTATGGCGCGGATCACGTTACGTATGCGCGCAACATTACGGACGTCGATGACAAGATCAACGCCCGCGCCGCGCGCGATTATCCTGACCTGCCGTTCAATGAAGCCATTCGCCGGGTGACGGAAAGCACCAACGCGCAGTTTCAGGCAGACGTGACGGCGCTTGGCAATCTGGCACCGAGCGTTCAGCCGCGCGCGACCGAGCATATGGACGAAATGCGCGCCATGATCGATCGTCTGGTGAAGCTTGGCGTGGCCTATGTGGCCGATGATCACGTCCTCTTCTCGCCGTCCGCCATGAACGAGCGGAAGGGACCGCGCTATGGCGCGCTTGCCCGCCGCTCGCTGGATGAGATGCTCGCTGGCGCCCGCGTGGACGTTGCCTCCTATAAGCGGGACGAAATGGATTTCGTCCTGTGGAAGCCCTCGAAGGAGGGTGAGCCGGGCTGGCCATCCCCCGCAGGGATCACGGTGTTGGGCCGTCCGGGCTGGCATATCGAATGCTCGGCAATGTCGATGGCCAAACTGCTTGAGCCGTTCGGCGGTGGCCTGAAATGCGACGATCCGCTGAAGAACCAGTTCGACATTCATGGCGGCGGCATCGATCTCGTCTTTCCGCATCATGAGAATGAAATCGCGCAATCATGCTGCGCATTCGGCACCGAGCGGATGGCGAGCATCTGGATGCACAACGGCTTCTTGCAGGTCGAAGGGCAGAAGATGTCGAAATCGCTCGGCAATTTCATCACCATTCGCGATGTGCTGAATGAGGGCCTGCCGCAACTGGGCGTGTGGGACGACGCCAATGTGCGTGACCGTTGGGTTGGTCTGGCGGCGCGCCTGTCGATGTTGCAGACGCATTATCGCGAGCCGATCAACTGGACGGCGCAGCGTCTGGCGGAATCCGCCGAGGAGCTGCATCGCTGGTATGGCCTGCTGCGCGACAGGAATTTCATGGTGCCGGAAACGCTGACCGCAGTGGGCGAGGTGGTGGAGGCCCTGTCCGACGATTTGAACAGTTGGACAGCGATCACGGCATTGCGCAAGGCTTTCAAGGTGCGCGATGTTGCCGGGTTGGGCGAGGGCATGGCGCTGCTGGGCCTGTTCGATCCGCATTTCGTAACGGCTGAAGATATTCCGGTTTTTGCGAAGGCAGAAGTGGACAGCGAAGCCGTCGAAGCCCGGATTGCGGAGCGTCTGCGCTTTATCAATGAGAAGAACTGGGCCGAGGCTGATCGTATTCGCGATGAACTGCTTGGCGAAGGTGTGCAGCTCAAGGATGGCAAGGACCCGGAAACGGGCGAGCGCATCACGACATGGGATGTGGTAGGTTAGCCAAAGACTGGATCAAGGGGAGGACGACATGACGCTTGATAACAAACCGATCTATACCGGCGGCTGCCAATGCGGTGCGGTGCGCTTTCGCGTCGACGGCGCGCTGGGGTCCGCATCGATCTGTCATTGCCGCATGTGCCAGAAGGCGTTCGGCAATTTCTATGCGCCGCTGGTGTCGGTGAAAGAGGCGAAACTGGAATGGACTCGCAACGAGCCGAAGCGCTTCCGTTCGTCCAATCACGTGCAGCGTGGCTTCTGCCCTAAATGCGGCACGCCGCTTACCTATGAAGCGCCCGACGGGGTCGCTCTTGCCATCGGCGCTTTCGATGCGCCGGAGGAAATCGAGCCCACCATTCAATGGGGGATCGAAAAGCAGCTGTCCTATGTGCCGAAGCTCGCAAATCTTCCCGGCTATCCAACGGAACGCGATCCGGAGAGCATCGAATATGTAAGAACGTTGGTTTCCTACCAGCACCCCGATTACGACACTGAAAGCTGGCCGCAACAGCAAGGTTGACCGAACCGCATACCCACCGACAGGCAGGCAATAATGGCACGCGAGCGCATCTACATCTACGACACCACGCTAAGGGATGGGCAGCAAACACCCGGCATCGACTTCTCTGTGGAGGACAAGAAGTCGATTGTCGTGCTGCTGGAAGAACTGGGCGTCGACTATGTGGAAGGCGGATATCCGGGTGCCAACCCGACCGATACGGCGTTTTTCAAGCGCCGCCAGACTGCTCGCGCCAAATTCGCCGCCTTCGGCATGACGAAGCGTGCAGGCGTTTCGGCGTCCAATGATCCCGGCCTTTCCAGCCTGTTGCAAGCCTCTGCCGACGCGGTTTGCTTTGTTGCCAAAAGCTGGGACTATCATGTCCGGCTCGCGCTGGGCTGCACCAATGAGGAAAACCTGGAGTCGATCACGGCCTCGGTCACTGCTGCCCGCATGGCAGGGCGGGAAGCACTGGTCGATTGCGAGCATTTCTTCGATGGATATAAGGCCAATCCCGAATATGCGCTTGCCTGTGCCAAGGCGGCCTATTCCGCGGGTGCGCGCTGGGTCGTTCTTTGCGACACGAATGGCGGCACACAGCCGTCCGAAGTTGCCGAAATCATCGCTGCCGTTACGGCTGTGGTTCCGGGCGAAAGCCTTGGCATCCACGCCCATAACGACACGGAACAGGCGGTTGCGGTTTCGCTTGCGGCGATTGATGCAGGCGTGCGTCACGTGCAAGGGACGCTCAACGGTATCGGCGAGCGCTGCGGCAATGCCAATCTCATTTCTCTGATCCCGACCCTTGCGCTGAAACCCTATTGGTCTGAGCGTTTTGAACTGGGGATCAAGCCAGCCGCGCTGAAAGGCATCACGCGCATTTCACGCGCCTTCGACGACATCCTGAATCGTGCACCGGCGGAGCAGGCACCCTATACCGGCACCTCCGCTTTCGCGACCAAGGCCGGAATTCATGCCTCCGCGCTGCTCAAGGAGCCGCAGACCTACGAGCATGTGCCGCCTGAATCGGTTGGCAATGACCGGCGTGTCATGGTTTCGGATCAGGGTGGAAAGTCCAATTTCATCGCCGAACTGGAGCGCCGGGGCATTCGCGTCGCGAAAGACGATGTGCGCCTCGATACGCTGATTGCGCTGGTCAAGGAGCGCGAGGCGGAGGGTTATGCCTATGAGGGCGCGGATGCGAGTTTCGAGCTTCTGGCGCGCAACATGCTGACGCCGCAGCCGGAATTCTTCAAGGTCGAATCCTTCCGCTGTCTCGTCGAGCGGCGCTTCGATGCCAATGGCATGCTGAAGACTGTTTCGGAAGCCGTGGTCAAGGTGGAGGTCGATGGCGAGGTTCGCATGTCGGTGGCTGAAGGACACGGCCCCGTCAACGCGCTCGATATCGCACTGCGCAAGGATCTGGGGCGCTTTCAGGCCGAGATTGAGGATCTTGAACTGGTCGATTTCAAGGTGCGTATCCTCAATGGAGGAACGGCTGCTATCACGCGCGTCCTGATCGAGTCCGGCGACGCGACCGGCGCCCGCTGGCGCACAGTCGGCGTGTCGGACAATATCATCGATGCGTCGTTCCAGGCGCTGATGGATTCGGTCAATTACAAGCTGATGAAAAACCGCTCGATGGCCGGGCAGGCCGCTGCCGAGTAAACTCGTCTGTTCACGACGATTGATGCTTGGATCAGTTTAATTGAATGGATTTTATGGATTGTTGAGCGCATAGCGGTTCCATGTTGATCCGTCTGCCAATTGCAATGGGCGGACCGTTTTCGCCCGAGGAGAGAGGCATGTCTGATCAGACCATCACCGATACGCGCCTTTCCGATGGGGCACGCGGATTTCTGATGGCTCTTGGAGCCTATGGGCTCTGGGGTGCCTTGCCATTCTATCTCAAGGCGCTATCCCACATTCCGGCAATGGAGGTCGTGTCGCACCGTGTGATCTGGTCGGTGCCGGTCGCGCTCCTTCTGCTGGTTGCCCTCGGGCAGTTCCGGGACATTCTCAATGCGGTGCGCCAGCCGCGCATGCTGGCCATGGCGGCTTTGACAGCTGCACTTATCACCTCCAACTGGTCGATCTATGTCTGGGCTGTTGCGCACGATCAGGTGATGGGTGCGGCGCTTGGCTATTACATCAATCCACTGTTCAATGTCGTTCTGGGCGGGCTGTTTCTTGGTGAACGTCTGACGAAGGTCCAGTATATTGCCGTTGGATTTGCGTTTGCGGCAGTGCTTTTGCTGACTATCAATGCCGGCGGCCTGCCTTGGGTATCTCTGGCCTTG
The DNA here is from genome assembly GCA_900473915.1 of Hyphomicrobiales bacterium. Taxonomy (GTDB): domain Bacteria; phylum Pseudomonadota; class Alphaproteobacteria; order Rhizobiales; family Rhizobiaceae; genus Brucella. The sequence goes on from UCNG01000002.1 coordinate 35,282, forward strand.
CCGATCACATTTGGTCTTTACGGATTCTTCCGTAAATCACTGCCTATGGCGCCGTTGCAGGGGTTCACGCTCGAAGTGCTGATTCTGTGCATTCCGGCGCTCGGCTATGTGCTGTGGCTGGCGGCAAACGGTCAGGACCATTTCTCGACCGGACCTGCCTTTAATGTGACGATGCTGCTTCTGGCCGGGCCATTCACGGCCATCCCGCTGATCCTCTATGCGGGCGGCGCGAAACTGCTTCGCTATACGACCATCGGTCTCATGCAATATATGACGCCGACGATGCTGTTCTTCTTCGCCATCTTCATTTTCCATGAGCCGTTTTCGGCCGCGCAGCTCGGTGCCTTCGCGCTGATCTGGGCAGGGCTTGCGCTCTATACGTGGTCGATGCTGATCGAACATCGCCGTGGGCGTGCGAAGGCCTGATCGACAACAGTTTTCTGAAACTGGTTCGCTTGCCGTGGATATCTCCGCGGCGAGCCTTATTTTAGCCGCTGTCTTTATCGCTTATCCGCCGATACTCCAGCGGTAGAGAACTGTAAAAATGGTCTTCGGATCAGCTCCAGCAAGCGAAACAAGGGCTGCTGCAACGGCGGAGCGGGAGCTTGCGGCCTTTGGCGCCGCCCTGAAGGGCGAGCCGCTTTCCTCCCACAGCTTGAAACCATTCGGGCAGGTCCGGTTTTCCTTGCATACCCATCTGCGGTTCTGTCTGGCGCTGGCAGCCGCAACGGTCATTGCTGGAGGCGGACTTCTGTTTACGACCGGGCGGCTTGTGCGCCATGGTCACGCCGCACAACCTGTCTTGGTGAACCCAACGACCCTGGCCCAACATCACGCTGCACTGAAAGAGGCGCGACTGCTGCCAGCAGTAAATGCCGATCCGGCCAGCCGCATATCGCGGCGTATCGATATCGCCGAAGGCGTCGAGGATGGTGACGCGCGTCTCTACACCTATCAGCATGTGGTGCTCGACCTCAAAGGTTCCAACCGATCTCAGATCGATGACACATTGCGCGGAGGGAACTCCCAACGGAAATCCATGCCGAAACGACCCGAGGAAGAACTGGAGCGAGGCGTGCCGATCAATGTCAGCCTCGCCAAACCGGCGGTTGGTGCGGGGGCAAAAGTGCATGAGATTGTCGTTGCGCCACAGTCTCGCGAACGATTGGGCGCATTGTTGCAGGCGGCCGGTATCGCTGTCGAGGACAGCACGCGCCTGGAAGAAGCCCTGGCACGCACAGAACTGGTGCCGGGCGATAATCTTGAGCTGCTGGTCGACAAGTCCAGGCAGCAGGCCGATGGAGAGCAGCATATCGCGCTCGCGCGCTTCGTGCATGGCGATATCGATAAGGCAATTTATGGACGAGCTGACGACGGCGTTTTTCGGGCCACCGGCAACGAACGCCTCTTTGCCCGCTTGTCACGCGATGCGATGCTGACGGCCTATCGCCCGCAAAAGGCACCGGACAGCAGCGGCTCTATTCCGTCCCGACTGGAGCAGGCGGGCGCGCCGGGCGCCATCGTCAGCGAGGTCGAGAAGCTGGCTTCGCAGAACGGCATTTCGCTGAATGGCGCCAGAAAGCCGGACATGATCGACCTTCTGTTCCGCAGAAGTGCCGAGACGGAACCGGAACTGGTTTTCGTCGAGTTCACGACAGACGGGAAAAGCCGTCGCCTATACCGACATGAAGGCGATGGCGGTGCCGGATACTTTAATGAAGATGGCTCGTCCATGACGAAATATCTCATGCCGAAGCCGCTGCCCAATGGCCGTCTCAACGATGGTTTCGGCTGGCGCGTTCATCCCGTTCTGCATGTGCGCAAACATCACAATGGCGTCGACTATGACGCGCCGACCGGCTCGCCCATCGTTGCGGCAGGCGATGGCGTGGTGGAACTGATCTCATATCAAAAAGGATATGGCAAATATGTCCGTATCCGCCATCAGGGTGGCTATAGCACGACCTATGCGCATCTTTCTTCGGCCAGAAAGGGCTTGAGGGTCGGCGAAAAGGTCAAGCAGGGAGAGGTGATCGCCTATGTCGGCTCGACGGGCTACTCGACCGGCCCGCATCTCTATTACGAGCTCAAGGTCGGCGATCAGTATGTCGACCCGCTGACAGCGCGTCTCAACGCTGGTGAAAAGCTGACCGGCTTATCCCTGAACAGCTTCCGCGAGGAAATCGACCATGTGGGGCAGATCGTCAACGAAATGAAGCTGCCCGTCATGCCTGCTGTGCCCGAAACCACAAAGTCAGCGTCGGGTAAAAGCAGCCGTCACCACTGATTACTTTATCGGTCGATAGGCATTCGCCAGCGCGACAAATTCCTCGACGCTGAGCGTTTCGGCGCGGCGTGTTCCGTCGATACCTGTTTTTTCGAGAAGCTCGGCTCCGCCAACCGGTTTCAGGCTCTGGCGCAGCATTTTGCGGCGCTGCCCGAAAGCAGCTTGGGTGATCTGGCCGAGGGCCTGCGCGTCGCAGGGCAGCGGGTCTTCCCGAGGGATGATATGCACGACCGACGACATGACCTTCGGTGGCGGCGTGAATGCCTGCGGCGGCACGTCGAAGCTGATCTTGGAAACGGTTCGCCATCCGGCAAGCACACCCAGACGCCCATAGTGATCGCTGTCGGGCGCCGCGACGATGCGTTCGGCAACCTCGCGCTGGAACATCAGCGTCATGGACGAGTAAAAGGGCGGCCATGGCTCGACCAGCAGCCAGTTGAGCAGAAGCTGCGTGCCGACATTGTAAGGCAGATTGGCAACGATGCGCGGCTTCGGCCCGTCTGGAAACAGGGCCGAAAAATCCTGCTCCAGCGCGTCGCCGGAGATAATGCGCAGACGACCCGGATAATGTGCCTCGATTTCGGCCAGCGCATCCAGGCATCGTTCATCGCGCTCGATTGCCGTGACATAAGCGCCTTGCGCAAGAAGCGCGCGGGTCAGGCCGCCGGGGCCAGGACCGACTTCAATAACGGGCTGGTCTTGCAGATTGCCAGCCTGACGCGCAATTTTCGAGGTCAGATTGAGATCGAAGAGAAAATTCTGGCCGAGCGATTTCTTCGGCATCAGGTCATGCCGTTCGATCACTTCACGCAAGGGAGGAAGATTATCTATGCTCATGCTCAACCGTTCGCCGCGTTTTCTGCCAGTTGCTGCGCCAGACGAATAGCGGCCACGAGGCTGTCCGGACGGGCGATACCCTTGCCTGCAATATCGAAAGCGGTGCCGTGGTCGGGCGACGTGCGAATGAAGGGAAGGCCCAGCGTCACATTCACCGTTTCGTCAAAGGCCAGCGCTTTGGCGGGGATGAGCGCCTGATCGTGATACATGCAGATCGCGGCATCATAGGTTGCGCGGGCAGGCGCGTGAAACATGGTATCGGCAGGCAGGGGGCCGCGAGCGTCTATCCCTTCGCGGCGCAACGCATCGATTGCAGGAAGGATGATGGCGTCGTCCTCCTTGCCCATGGTCCCGCCTTCGCCAGCATGCGGGTTAAGCCCGGATATGGCCAGTCGCGGGGAAGGAATGCCGAAGCGTATTTTCAGTTCGGCGGCGGTAATCCGCGAAATTTCGATGATCTCCGCCGTGTTCAGCCGGACGGGAACTTCGGAAAGCGGAATATGAATGGTGACTGGAACAGCGCGAAGCTGCGGCCCTGCCAGCATCATGACCGGCGTTACCGGCTTACCCATGTGCTTGCCTGCAAGTTCCGCCAGAAATTCCGTATGGCCGGGATGCTGGAATCCTGCTTCGTAAAGCGGTTTCTTCGAAATCGGGCAGGTGACGACTGCCGCTGCCTCACCTTTCAGGGTAAGTTCAACCGCCCGCTCAATAGCTTCGATAATGCCCGCAGCGTTTTCCGGCAGCGGCTTGCCAACACACTCAGTCAGCTTGTTCTCAAGCGGAAGCACCGGCAATGCGTGAGCAAATACACGGCTTGCGGCGGAAACGGCGCTGATGTCCTCAATCTCGATTTGAAGTCCGAGATGTCGCGCACGCGCGGCCAGTTGCTGCGGATCTGCCAGCAAGGCAAACGGCGGTAACGAAAGCTCGTTGCGCCGCAACCATGCCGCCAGCGCAACATCGGGGCCTATGCCGGATGGATCGCCAATGCTGAGGGCGAGAGGAGGAACAGGTGCTGCCGACATCGCGTCAATATTCCATGGAGACAGATGAAACCGTCAGGGTTTTGCGTTGGAAAATGCGACAAAACAAGCAGTTAGAGCGGTTCCGACGTTTCCATTCAAACTGGAAATGCTCTAGCGATTGATGATTTTCGCCTTCTCGCGCAGTTCGCCCAGATATTTCTCGCTGAGCTGTTCCGCCTTCTTTTCCTGTCCCTCAGGAGAATCCGCGCCTTCCATGGAGAAAATGAGCTGGGCGACGCGGTCATCCGATACCTGCTTGGTTGAGCAGACAGCCAGGAACTCTACGCCCTTTTCGGTTTCCTGCGGTGGGGTGGTGCCGCCAACCGACGTGGACTTGATCGCTTTCGACCATTCGTTCGGCAACTGCTGCTCGATGATGCGGCCAAGATCGCGAACGGTCACGTCAAGAATGCCCTTGGCCTGCTGACGGGTCGCATCGCAGCTCTGGAAGCGCGAGCGGAGCGCGTTTGCCTCCTGCTTGCGCTTGGCAAGCAGGGCGGGGGAGCGCTTGGAAGCGGGCACCACGAAAATGACCTGCTGGAGGCGGTATTCGGTTGCGACAGGCTTCTTGCCGCCTTCCTTCAGCATGCGCTGGACGGCATCCTGCTCGCTGACCATGCCGGTCGCACGGAAGCGGGCGCTGACAAGACGACCCCAGCCCATCTGGACCATGATGTACTTCTTGAAGTGATCCGGCGTGACGCCCGACTGGTTCATCAACTGGTTCAGTTGCGCCAGGCTCATCTTGTTGCGGCTGGCAAACCCGGCATAAGCCTCGTCGACCTGCTGATCCGAAATGTTGATGCCGCGCGATTTCATTTCGATGCGCTTCAACATTTCGTCAGTCAGTTCCTGTTTGGCAACCTGACTGAGATTGCCGCCCTTGCGCTGCAATTTCAGGAAGGCCATACGGTGCTGAATGTCACTATTGGTGATGGCGTTGCCGGAAACGATGACCTTGACCTCAGAACCCGCACCTGCAGCGAATGCCGGAACTGCAACCGTCCCCAGCGTAGTCAGGCAGATTGCGGCGCTCAGCATGGAGGCGAAAAGAGGTCTTGCAATCATCATCTTTCTTTCCCGATTCCTTCCGGTTGGCCAACGACAATTCTCACCGGATATATCCCCGGCATGGTCATTGTCGCCATTCAGCCGAGCAACAATCATATCAGCGGCTCATCATAAGCTGCCTGTATAAATGAGCCAGTGCGGCGAAACAATGACCCAAAAGCTATTTTACGAAGCTTGTATCGTCTGAATACTGCAAAAAGGAAGCCAGATTAAGCTCTGAAGTGTAAATTTCTGTATCGAATGAAATGAAAAGACCGGAAGCATTTCCAACGCTTCCGGTCTCTTAAGTTTAGAATGTCTGGCTGCCGCTGCCTATATCACCCAGTGTGCGCAGCGAAATGTTGAAGCCGACGCCGTGGGATGCTTTATCATCGCCCGGGTTACGGGTCTGGATATAATTCATGGAGTAGGTGAAGCACTCGTCATCATAGGCGAGGCCTGACGATGCGCGGACCAGTGTTTCGGAAACCAGATCATAGGTGCCCGAACCGAAAACGCGCCAGTTCGTGTTGATACGCGCTGTGGCCGAACCGGTGATTTCCTGACGAAGATCGTTATATCCGTAAGCTGGCTGAGGCGCGATATAGGCATATTGCGCCGAAACCGTCAGCTTCTGCCAGCTCTGCTGGGCTTCAAGTTCGCCGCGACGAACCGAGAAGCTATCCTTGTCGAAGCGCCCGCGAGCAGCGAGAGCAAGCCCCGTCGAGTTGGACGTGCCGATCATGGCCACATAGTCCGAGCGTGCATCCTGCAGGCCGGAATCTGCGCCAACATTCAGGAAATCGCTCGTGCCGTACGAGTTCACGCCGCCCAGCTGGAAGGACTGGCCGCCAAGTGCGTAAAGAGCCCAGTCGCTATTGTCGAAGTTGCCCGAATAGCGCAGGCCGAGATTGGCGCGTGTGCCACCTTCAACACGGTCATAACCGGAGAACTTGTCACGCGAGAACAGGTTGGTCGCGTCGAAGACGAAGCTCTGTGCGTCCTCATTCGGCAATTCGCCAGCATAGCGTTCGTTATTGCGAATATAAAGCTGCGCAATAGGCTCGATAATATGGGTCGAGCTGGTGCTCGAGAACAGGATCGGCCAGCGCAGTTCAAGCCCGGCGGTCGCCATGGCGCGAAACGCCTCCGAACGCACGAGCGCATCCGTATAACCGGCATCTGCCAGATTGAAGTTCGTATTGGCGCCAATCGCGTCGCCGCGCAACGCCAGCAAGGGCGTGATGACCAGACCGGCAGGCGTGATGAATGTGCGCTTCCATTCCGCTTCGGTGGTCAGGCGCGCATTGGTTCCATCGAAGCCCGGAACACGGGGATAACGAGGGCCGATAAGGTTGCCGTTAACATCCCTGACCGCAGGCGTATAATTCGCATTCTGGCGATAAAGAACCTGCAGATTGGTATTGAAGTTCAGCTCGCCGCCATAGACCGGATCAGGCACCGTGTACGAATAATCCAGGCTCGGGAGGACCCAAGGCTGCTTCGAGTGCATCTCGTACGGGCTGTCCGCGAGGAGGGATTCCTGCACGTTGAAGCGATAGAAATTCAGGTCGAAATAGTTACGGTTATTGATACCCGTGAGGTAGATCTTCGAAACCTGCGTTCCGGCATTATAGCCGTCAATGCTGTAGGTGCGGCTGAAATTCCGGTCGGTCTGTGCCATCACATCCCAACCGAAGCGCCAGCGCGAATTGAGCTCGAAATCGCCCTTCGAGGCGACCATGCCGCGATTGTCTTCGTAGCGGTCTACAGAAGCCGCATCGAATTTTTCCGGCTTCATCTGGTGAATGCCGGCAATGCGAAGATTGTAGGTGCCGTTTTCAAGACGATGACGCCATTCCGCTTCGGTGAGGAAGCCCTGCTTGGTATAGCCGGTCGTGGAAAGCGTCAGGTCGTAGTTCGGCGCGAGCGCCCAGAAATACGAATTCTTGATGCCGACGCCCAGTTCATCCTTGTAGGAAAAGCCCGGAAACAGGAAGCCGCTCTTGCGCTTCACCGTCGGGTCGGCCATTTCGAATGCCGGGAACCATGCAAGCGGCATGCCGAGGAACTCGAAGCGGCCACGCTCGAAACGAACGGTCTTGGTCGCGCTGTTCCAGATGATCTTGCGGGCCTTGATCTGCCAGAGAACGGGCTTGTCGGGGTTCTTGGCGCAAGGTTCGCAGGCCGTATAGACGCCATTGTTGAACGTTGTGATTTCGCCATTGCTGCGCTCGGCGCTTTCGGCGGCAAAACGGGTATTGTCCGTCGTCTCGACGCGCAGGCCGTTTACGAAGCCGTCGCGGAAACTGTCGGTAATATCCATATGGTCGGAGTAGATCTTGTTACCGTCGCGCTCGACGATCTCAACATTCCCCGTTGCGGTCATGCGCCGCGTCTGCTGGTTATAGGTCACCTTGTCGGCAACCAGATGATTGCCGTCATATTCGATGCGCACCTTGCCCTGTGCCGTGACGGTGTTCACATCGCGGTCATAGACGAGCTCGTCAGCTTGCAGAAGCATGCGGGCATTCGGATCGCTCTGGTAATTGGCGCCGAGAGCGTCCTGAGCCGATGCGGGTGAGGGCAGGGCCGCGACAGAAATGAAAGGCAAAGCAAGGACGCACGCCAAGGCCGTCCCGCGCGCAAGGCGCGAGAGTGAATGGGGCAATACCATGCGGGCGTTACTCGAACCCACTAACCATCCTCCTTATGCAACAGAAAGGAGACACCAAAGAATGTCGCGATAATAACCGGAACCCAGGCAGCCACGAACGGCGGAACGAATCCCGCATTCCCGAATGCCTTCACCAGCACCGAAACGACATAAAGCATGAAGCCTGCAATAACGCCACCCAGAATCATCGCTCCCGACTGGCCAAATCGCACAAATTTCAGCGACACTGTTGCAGCAATGAGAGTCATCGCCATCAGCAATGCCGGCAAAGCCAGAAGTGACTGGTATTGCATGTCAAATGCGTTTGCGGAGTAGCCGAAGGAACGCGCGACCTCGATCTTGCGGCGCAACTGCGTGAAGGGGATCGTGTCCGGCGTCGCAAGCTTTTCTTCCACATATTCCGGGCGCAGCTGCGTCTCGATCTGGAAACTCGCCATCTTCTGGGGTTCTTGGCCGCGCGCGAATCGCGTCACGTCGGTCAGCTGCCAGTGTCCGTCCTTTAGCTGCGCCGTGCGTGCGTCGTAGCGTTCCTTGATATTCTTCTTTTCATCGAACTGAATGAATGTCGCGTCGGCAAGCGTCGCGCCCTGATCGAGAATGCTTTTTGCGCCGATGATGGTTTCGCCTTCATCGGTCTTCTGGCGCAGCCATGGATCGCGCAGGGCGGAAACATCGGTAATCTTGCCGGTCTTCCAGGTGGAAGCGATTTCATCGGCCTTTGCAAAGCCGTAAGCAGCGAACGGATTGAGGACGAAGATCGTGGCCAGCCCGAACAGGAAGGCGCCGAAGCAGGCGGGCAGAAGAAACTGCCAGGCCGACACGCCGACCGAGCGCGCAACGACCAGCTCGTATTTTCTGTTGAGCGAGATCAGTGTCGCCATTGCCGAGAACAGGGCGACGAAGGGGATCATCTGCTGCATGATGAAGGGCACGCGCATGGCGGAAAGCCCAAGCGCTGCCCACACGGAATAATCCGGCAGGTTTGAAAGCTTGCTCGCATTCTCGGTGAAATCGAGAAGCAGCGACAAAGCAAAAATGCCGAGCAGAAAATAGAGCGTGATCTGCACGTAGCGGATGAAGAAATAGCGCCCAAGCGTCCAGCCGATCATGCCTTTCCTCCGGCATTATTGCGCGAACGTCCGGTGATGCGGGCATAGAGTGCCGAGCCCTGGCGTCTCAAACTGTCGAAACCGTCAAGAATGCGGTCGTTCCATTTGTCGGGCAGGCCGATGCGTCGTCCGGTGGCGAGCGCAAAGCCCGTCACGAGGATGACCGCAAGCGGGACGAGGTACATCACGACGATATAGCCTGCATCCTTGTCGGCGCGGTCAGAGGCGAAATAGCCTGCCCAATAGACGAGAAGGGCGGTGCTGATCGCCGAGAAGGAGGCGGACACACGCGCCTCGCGATGCGAACGGGAATCGCCTGCGAAGGCCAGCGCAATCATCGCAAACACAACCGGATAGAGCCATTGCGTCAGGCGCCGGTGCAATTCGGCCTTGTAGCGCAGCGGACGCGTCTGGAGGATGGGATCGTTCGGGTCCGGGTTCAGCAGATAGGAAAGCGGCCGGTCCTTCGCATAGATGACGAAATCATCGCCTGCCGAGGCGAACTGGCTTAGGTCGAACGCATAGGAATTGAACTTGATGATCGAAACCGTGCCATCCGACACATCACGGCGCTGCACTTCGCCGTTCTGCATCAAAAGCATGTCGCCGCTCGGCGTCGAAGCGATCGCGCCATCGGCAGCATAATAGATGAGGTCGAGCGCCGGATCGCGGGAATCGGCAATGAAAAGCCCGCCGATGCTGCCATCGGCGCGCCGTTCCGCGACTTGGATATAGAGATTGTCCGCAAGTTTGCGGAAATTGCCTTCCTGAACGATGACATTCATGAGGTCGGCGCTGGCATTGGCGATCATCGCGCGCATGTTCATGCGTGCATAGGGATCGACATAATTAGCCACCAGAAACGAAACGATGGAAATGGCCGCAGCGAGAATCAGGATCGGGCGCATGACCGCGCTGCGCGGTGCGCCGGACGCATTGATGACGACAAGCTCGGAATCCTGGTTCATGGTGGAAAGCGTCTGCGTGATCGCGATAATCAGCGCAAACGGCATCACAAGCGGGATGGCCGAGGGTATCAAAAGCGAACTGAACTGAACGATGGTCTGGAATGTCTGGCCGCTGGTGGTCAGAAAGTCGATGCGCTGGAGCACCTGCACGGTCCAGGTGATTCCGACCGCAGCGCCAAGCACTGCGAGGAACATGATCGCCACCCGGCGCAGGATGTACAACTCGATCAATCGCATAGGTGGAGTCTACATCCCGGTTCCGTTGATGAGCGCGCACCCGGAAAAGGCGGCGGCACTCGTGATAATCATTAAACTAATGACGCTTGGCTAAGATTGACCCAATAAACGCGGTTAACAGATTACTAAAACCACCGCGAAGATGCCAGCGCTGTCATTGTCCTTAATGGGTGATGAGCCGCTTCAAGGCAACCAGTTTTTGCTGCGAGCCGATGCGACGGGTTTGCAATTGTGTCTTGCACGGTTTTCCTCTGGCTAGGCTGTAGTGACGAATTAACTTACGGTTTGGCGCGAGGGTATTTTGTTGCTGAACAGGANNCGCTCCTAAAGCTGAAGATTCTTTGCTCATACCAAACCACAAGTTAATTCGTCACTACAGCCTAAAACTGGAACAATCTTGGTTCCACTCTTGCTGTTTCGCCATATTCGTCTCACATGAGAAGGGAAAAGTCGCGACACAATCGTGTCATTCTCAAATCGACACCAAGTTTGGAGTTGTCATGTCTAAACGTCCTTCGATCTCTTTCAGCGATTTTGCAGTACCGGAAAAAGGCGTGTCCATCGTCCTCGTCGCCAAGGGCGGCGGCTTTGCCGACGAAGCGGCTCTGGCTGCTGGCGGTGCGGAAAAGATCAGGCGTATTGCCGAAATTTCTGGATTCACTGGCGCGTTGGGCAAGACGGCTGAAGCAATCGAAACGACTCCCGGCGGGGTTGAAAAGATCGTGCTGGTCGGCGTTGGCGAACCCGGCAAGCTTGGCAATGATGACTGGTTGAAGATTGGCGGCGCTGCATTTGCCCGAATCGGCAAGGCGGAACGCGCAACCGTTACGCTCGCCTTGCCCGAGACCAACATTGCCGGAGATGAAGCAGCCGATCTCGCCTTGGGCATGATTCTGCGCTCCTACAAGTTTGAACGCTACAAGACGCGCAAGAACAATGAGGACAATGGCGATCCGAAACACGCGGCCAAGGTCAGCATCTGCGTTGCCGATCCGCATACGGCAAAGCGTGCCTTCGAAGTTGCCGAAGCAGTGGCGGACGGCGTTATCCAGGCGCGCAATCTCGTCAACGAGCCTGCGAATATTCTGGGCCCCGTCGAGTTTGCGCAGGAAGCCGAAAAGCTCGAAAAGCTTGGTGTGAAGGTCGAGATTCTTGGCGAAAAGGAAATGAAGAAGCTCGGCATGGGCGCGCTTCTGGGCGTGGCGCAGGGTTCCGTTCGTCCGCCGCGGCTGGTCGTCATGGAATGGCAGGGCGCGAAGAGCAAGGAAAAGCCGATTGCCTTCGTCGGCAAGGGCGTGGTGTTCGATACGGGCGGCATCTCCATCAAGCCTGCTGCCGGTATGGAAGATATGAAGGGCGACATGGGCGGCGCGGCAGCCGTCACCGGGTTGATGCGCGCGCTGGCCGGGCGCAAGGCAAAGGTCAATGCCATCGGCGTTATCGGCCTTGTGGAAAACATGCCCGACGGCAACGCCCAGCGTCCGGGCGATATCGTTACCTCCATGTCCGGGCAGACGATTGAAGTCATCAATACCGATGCGGAAGGCCGCCTCGTTCTGGCCGATGCGCTGCACTATACGAACGACCGTTTCAAGCCGCGCTTCATCATCAATCTGGCCACGCTTACGGGCGCTGTCATGGTCGCGCTCGGCCAGTATCATGCCGGTCTTTTCTCCAATGACGACGAGCTTGCGGACCAGCTCTACGATGCGGGCCAGTCGACCGGCGAAAAGCTGTGGCGCCTGCCGCTAGGCACCGAATATGACAAGATGATCGATTCGAAGTTCGCCGATATGAAGAACAGCGCTGGCCGTTATGGCGGCTCCATCACGGCGGCGCAGTTCCTCAAGCGCTTTGTCGGCGAGACCCCTTGGGCGCATCTCGACATTGCCGGAACCGCCATGGGTTCGCCTGCCAGCGAATATAGCCAGACATGGTCTTCCGGCTATGGCGTGCGCCTGCTGGACCGCCTTGTCCGGGATCATTTCGAAAGCTAAAACAATAAGATGGGTGGAGAAGCGGAATCAGTTTCTCCACCCTTTCGCGAAACGGATAGTGCATGGCGGAAATTCTCTTCTACCATCTGACGGAATCCACACTCGATGAGGCCTTGCCGGGTCTGGTCGAGCGCTCGCTCGGGCGCGGCTGGCGCGTCGCGATCCAGACCGTCAGTGAAGAAAGACGCGATGCGCTCGACGGCTTGCTCTGGACCTTCTCCGACACCTCTTTCGTGGCGCATGGCACCGACAAGGAGCCTCACCCCGAACACCAGCCGGTCCTGCTGACCACGAGTGAAGCCAACCCGAATGGCGCGACGGTGCGCTTTCTCGTAGAGGGTGCGGGGCTGGAACAGGCGGATGCCTATGAGCGGCTTGTCGTCATGTTCGACGGGCACGATCAGGAGCAGCTCGATATTGCCCGGGCGCAATGGAAGAGCTTCAAGGCGGAGAACCACGATTTGACCTATTGGCAGCAAACGCCGGATCGCCGCTGGGAGCGCAAGGCGTGATGCGGGCATTTTTCATATTGATGATCGTCGCCGGTTTCGGCCTTGCTATCGGCTATCCCTGGTATATGCGCCATTTCACGGGTAGCGAGATTGGCCGCTGGACCATGCTGGAAAACCGGCAGAGTGGCTTCAAGATACAGGAAGTCAGGCTGTCGGCGGCTGATGGTCCGGTGCGCGTGTTCATCGATGCGACGCCCTTGCCGGGCTATGTCCCAGCCGAACGGCGTTCGGCGGTGACGCTCGCTGTCAGCCGCGACGGGATGCCTGTTCTTTCGCAGGGGCTTGATTTCGCTTCGACCAGCGGCTCCATCAATACGGACCGCCCGCAGGACGGCAGCGTTCTGCGCCAGAGCGCAGGCGATATCGATCCCGTCATTCCGGGGCTTTATGCATTTCGTCTGGTACAGGGAAATACGGACGGGCTTCAGATTTCAAAAGCCGATCTCGTGTTGCGGCGCGGGGCGGAAACGCCCGATGAGGTCTATACGACCATCGGCCTGATCCTCGGCGCATTCGGTCTTTATGCCTTGATGCGCACGCGACTGCGTCCCCAGAGCTGATTGATAACGATGTTTGGCCGGATTTCCGATAGATTGCTGCTGTTGCTGCTTTCGGCTCTGGCCGCGCTTCTCGCGCTGATACCGCTCGAAAGGCTGGGGCTCTTCGGTTCCTCTTTCGAGGGGCAAAGCGGTTATGCCGCTCTTTATTTTGGATTTCCGGTTCTGACCGTCGTTTTCGCGATTCTGGCGGTGCGGTTGATGCCTCGTCCCTTGCCGGTCGCCATGCGCGTTATCGGCTGGGTTGTGCTTGCAATCGCGCTTTTCTTGATGGCCGCATAGTACGGATCTAGAGCATGTCTCCCGAAAGTGGAGCCGGTTTCGGGATAAAGACATGCGTAAAAACAAACAGATAGAGCGGTTCCAACGACTCCGTTTTAACCGGAATCACTCTAAGAAATGGCCGCTTTTAATCGGCCATTGCTTCTTCATATTCGGCCGACATTTCCAGCCATTTGTCCTCAGCATCCGCAAGGGCAGAGCGGGCATCGCTCATGTCCTTGTTGATGCGGATCGCCTTTTGCGGCTCCTTCTCGTAAAGGGCCGGGTCTTCGAGTTGTGACGAGAAGACTTGAATCTGTTTCTGCAGCTTTTGAATCAAGGCCTCGGTTTCCTTGATCTTTTTTTGCAGCGGCGCCATGGCCTCGCGCTTCTGGGCAGCGAGTTTTCGCTGTTCGGCCTTGTTGATCTTGGCACTGTCGTCACGGTCGGAAGCCGGTTCCCCCTTGGCGTCGGCCAGAACGATCTGACGGTATTCATCGAGATCGCCTTCAAATGCCTTCACGCCGCCTTCGCGCACCAGCCAGAGGCGTTCCATCGTGGCTTCGATCAGGTGGCGGTCGTGGGCGATCAGGATCACCGCGCCGTTGAACGCATTGAGCGCATGCACAAGCTCCTCACGGCTGTCGATATCGAGATGGTTGGTCGGTTCGTCGAGGATCAGCAGGTTCGGACCGTGGAAGGTCGCAAGGCCCATCAGGAGGCGCGCTTTTTCACCGCCGGAAAGGTCTTTCGCCGGTGTCAGCATCTTTTCCGTCGAAAGGCCCATCTGTGCGACACGAGCGCGGACTTTTGCTTCAGGCTCTGTCGGCATCAGCTTGCGCACATGCTCGATGGCATTGTCTTCCGGTATGAGGTCATCCAGCTGATGTTGCGCGAAGAAGGCAACCTTCAGATTGGGCGAAACCGTGAGCGTGCCTTTTTCGGGCGTCAGGCGGCCAGCAATCAGCTTGGCCAGCGTGGATTTGCCGTTGCCGTTCGAGCCGAGGAGGGCGATGCGGTCGTCATTGTCGATGCGAAGCGTCACATTGCGCAGTACCGGCTTGCCCGGCACGTAGCCGACATCAGCGTTGTCCAGCGCGATGATCGGGGAGGCGGCCTTCTTTTCCGCATCCGGGAAACGGAAAGGCTGCACATGGCTTTCGACATAAAGCTCGATGGGTTTGAGCTTTTGCAGCGCCTTCAGGCGCGACTGGGCCTGCCGCGCCTTGGTGGCCTTGGCGCGGAACCGCTCCACGAAGCTTTCCATATGTTTGCGGTGGGCTTCCTGCTTGGCATGGGCCTTTTGCTGCAATTCCAGCATCTCGTGCCGCTGGCGCTCGAACTGGTCGTAATTGCCGCGCCAGAAGCTGATCTTCTTCTGGTCGAGATGCATGATCGAGCTGGTGGCCGAGTTCAGGAGATCGCGGTCGTGGCTGATGATGATGACCGTGTGCGGATAACGCTTCACATAGTCGACCAGCCACAGCACGCCTTCAAGGTCGAGATAGTTGGTCGGCTCGTCGAGCAGCAGCAGGTCCGGCTCGGCGAAGAGAACCGCAGCCAGTGCAACGCGCATGCGCCAGCCGCCAGAGAAAGCTGACGCTGGCTGGCGTTGCGCTTCCGCGCTGAAACCGAGGCCGGAGAGGATGGCGCCAGCGCGCGCTTCCGCTGAATGGGCGTCGATATCGGCAAGGCGCGTATGAATTTCAGCGATGCGATGCGGATCGGTGGCGGTGGCCGCTTCCTCCAAAAGCGCCGCGCGCTCCTTGTCTGCCTTCATGACGATTTCGATCAGCGCTTCGTCGGTGCCGGGCGCTTCCTGCGCGACCTGACCGATACGGGTGTTTTTCGGCAATGAGATGTTGCCGGTTTCCGGCGCGAGATCGCCCGTAATCACGCGAAACAGCGTGGATTTTCCGGTGCCGTTGCGTCCCACGAAACCCGTTTTCGATCCCGCTGGCAGCGTCACGCTGGCGTGGTCGATCAGGAGGCGTCCGGCGATGCGTACGGAAATGTCGTCAAGGATAAGCATGATGAAAGCGCTTTTGCACGGCTTGAAGCGTTTCCGCAAGTATCAACATCAGTCAGGCGAAACGCCGCCCGCCTTCCGTTCGCAGGAAATGCATGAGATCGAGTGACGGCGCTTCCGTCCCCAGTCTTGTGAACGCGGTATGGATCTGTCCGCGATGATGCGTCTGATGATTGAACATATGGGCAAGCGACGGAGCCAGCCGCTGGCTTATCGTGCGCATTTCATTGAGCGCCGTGTAGCTGTAGCGACCGCCAAGCTTCTGGGTGTCGAGCTCGTCCGCATAGCGGCATATGCGCGCGTCTTCCGCCTGCCGCAGATCGCGCAATATGATGAAATTGTCGGAAATGATTGCATCGAGCGTCTTCGGATGGTCGCCTTCGGTGGTGAACCGTTTCATCCAGATGCGGTCCGCAACCAGTATGTGATTCAGCGTGCGATGGATGGAGCCGAAGAACAGGCCGAGATCAAGCCTGTATTCCTCGTCGCTCAACTCGGCGGCGGCGGCATAGACCAGTTCATTTGCCCATCGGTTGTAATAGGCAAACATTTGAAAGTGCTGTTCCATGAAAGCCCCCTAGCTGTCGCTCCCTGCGCGGTTGAATCGACGCGGCACCATCTATGCAATCAATTTTCTGTCGTCTCAAGGTGCTAATCGGTTCGCCTCTTGGCAATCGGGCCTATCGACGGTATAGAGCCTCACTTTTCTGAAAATCCCAGCACAAGGTGTCATAATGGCAATCGAACGTACCTTCTCCATGATCAAGCCCGATGCGACCCGCCGCAACCTGACCGGCGCCATCACCGCCAAGCTCGAAGCAGCTGGCCTGCGCGTCGTCGCTTCGAAGCGCGTCTGGATGAGCCTGCGTGAAGCTGAAGGCTTCTATGCTGTTCACAAGGATCGCCCTTTCTTCGGCGAACTGACCGAATTCATGTCTTCCGGCCCGACGGTCGTTCAGGTTCTGGAAGGCGAAAACGCCATCGCCAAGAACCGCGAAGTCATGGGCGCAACCAACCCGGCAAACGCTGACGAAGGCACCATCCGCAAGGAATTCGCCCTGTCGATCGGCGAAAATTCCGTACACGGTTCGGACGCTCCGGAAACCGCCGCGGAAGAAATCGCATACTGGTTCTCGGGCACCGAAATCGTCGGCTGATCCCAACGAGAATATAAAGAAAAAGCCCGGTTCGACCGGGCTTTTTTGTTGCTTAAGCGATACGCAAACACAAGTTTCAAAGGCTCTGCGCGAGCCTTGCCACTTCCTTCCCGTCGTCGTCGAAGAGAACGAGCTTGCCCATGTCGATCTTGTAGGATCTGGTCTTGCCGAGCACGTCGAGGAACTTGCGCTCCTGGTTCATGAGGGCAGGCGGGCACTGGACATAGGTCGATCCGATCTCGGCGAAGGAAATATTTTCCCCGGTGACGGTTGCCTTGCTGAAATAGCGGTTGCAGCCGCCGGAGCCGCTGACGGCGCCATCGGTCGAAACCGTCAGGGTCGTCTGGGCATTGTCGATCACGCCGCCGCCCTGAATGTCTTCCGCGAGCCAGTCCTTGCCCTCGATGCCGATGGCTGCACCTTCATCGCCGCTCTTGCGCACCATGACTACCCTGATTTCCGCCGGTTCACCGGGGTTTTCGGGATCTATGGCGTAGCGCTCGTCATTGACGAACCAGAGCGTGTCGCCAGCGGAAATCCGCGCCTGCAAGGCGTAGGAATGGCCGGACTGGATCTGGTCCGTATCGAAATTGATGGCGAACGGGATCGGCGAACCCTGAACGGATTCGATCCGCGTTTCACCAATGACCTTGGAGGGCGCGTCGGCCAGCGAGACGTCGGAAAGCTGAACCGTCAGGCTTGCTTCCGGCGGCAGCGCGATGCGCTCGCGATACATGACCTTGCCGCTAATGGTTTTTTCCGCCGCCAGGCTGCTTGTCGGCATCGAGGTGGTCAGGAACAAGGCAGCGCCGCCAAGCGCGCCAATGCCGACCACGAGTGCCGCAGCAATTGAAAGGGTTTTCGCCAGTCCATTTCGCATCGTCAAAGCCCGAAACTTCCGTTCCCGCATGCGTTGTTTGTTACAAGACAGATGGCGCTGATGCGGATTCCAACCTGTCTGTCATCATCGCCTGTCGGTGTCTGATTCATACCGCCGACATTAGCGAAATCTTCATGTGAAAATTATGGCGGCGCAAGAACACGTCACCTGAATTACCCAATATTCTAGGGGGTTAAATAGTTAATTCGCGATTAAAATAAAAAATCGAGATCAATTGTGAAACCTCGAAGCATCGGCCCGAACATCGGAATCGATTTTCGGAAAGCACGATGCGTAGATTCAATAGGTTGGAGCGACCTTCGTGCGTCCGTAAGGAGGCACGGCGCTCTAATCGGAAGATCAGTCCAGTTTCCAGCGTTCGCGTATCTTCTCGTCTTCCTCCTTGGATGACACCCACCCGCCGACCGAACCGTCCGCGAGATGCTCCCGCTTCCAGAACGGCGCGTTGGTTTTCATGTAATCCATCAGGAATGAGGCGGCCTCGAAAGCCGCATGGCGATGCGATGACGCCGCGGCCACCAGAACGATGTTTTCGCCTGGTTTTATAAGTCCGTAACGGTGAATGATCGTCAACGCTGTTATCGGCCAGCGCGCGATGGCTTGTTGGGCGATGCGGGTGATTTCCGCCTCCGCCATGCCCGGATAATGCTCCAGTTCCAGTGCGCAAAGCGTGCCGCTTTCATCACGGCAGAGCCCGGTGAAGGTGACGATGGCGCCGATATCCGTGCGCCCCTGTTGAAGCTTGCGCAGTTCCGCCGCCGTGTCGAAATCTTCGCTTCTTATGCCGACGAAAAGTGGGCACGAAGTTTGCCCGCTCATTTCATCCTCCCGTCATGGGCGGAAAGAGCGCAACCTCGTCGCCGTCATTCACCAGTTCAGTGTGTTCGGCATGTTCCTGATTGATCGCCGCCCGAATGACATGCTCATGCTCGAAGGCGGCTTCATATTCGTCGCCACGCGATTTCAGATGGCCGATCAGACCGCCGACGGTCGTTGTGGGTGAGGGGAGTTCAATAATCTCCTCGCCCTTGCCGATTTTCTCGCGCACCCATGCGAAATAGACGAGTTTTACCGCCACTGGATCAATCCATCACGTGTTTGAGGCCCGCCTTGAAGTAATCCCATCCCGTGTAAAGCGTCAGAAGGGCCGACACCCAAAGCAGGACAATGCCTGTTTCCGTTACATAGGGCATGATTTTGTCACCGGCAGGGCCTGCCAGCAGGAAAGCAAGCGCGATCATCTGCGCGGTCGTCTTCCATTTGGCGAGACGCGAAACGGGAACGCTGACTTTCAACTCGGCAAGATATTCGCGCAGGCCCGAAACCAGGATTTCGCGGCACAGGATGATGATGGCGGCCCAAAGCGTCCAGCCGGCAATGGTGCCGTCGGCAGCAAGCAGCAGGAGACAGGCGGAGACAAGAAGCTTGTCGGCAATCGGGTCCAGCATGCGGCCGATGGTCGAGGTCTGCTTCCAGATGCGGGCGAGATAGCCGTCAAAAAAGTCGGTGATGCTGGCGACTGCAAACAAACCGAGGGCTGTCCAGCGAGCAAAATCGCTCGATTCCAGCCGTCCCTCAATAAAGAAACACAATACCACAAGGGGAACGGCGATGATCCGGCCGTAAGTGAGGATATTGGGTAGGGAGAGGGTATGATTCTTCTGCATTGTTCCGCCGCATCGTTCGTTTGGGCACATCATCAGGGATGACACATAAAATCAACACCTGCGGACGTGTTCTGCCGGGACGTAATGACGCTCGCGCCCCGATCCCGGACAAAATTAGCGCATAATCCGACCGGAGTGAAACGAGGATCGACAAGATTATGCTTGAAATAGAAAAGCTTGGAGCGCCGATCTGATTCAATCAGATCGAAACGCGCTCCAGGTCATTTGTCGCGAAAATGGTCGTGAATTGTCTTTGCCATCGCTTCGGAAATGCCGTCAATCTGCATGAGGTCTTCAACGGCGGCGCGTGAAACGGCCTTCGCGGTTCCGAAATGGTGCAGAAGCGCACGCTTGCGCGAGGGGCCGATTCCCGCGATTTCATCCAGCGGATTCTTGACCATTTCCTTCTTGCGCCGGGCGCGGTGCGTGCCGATGGCAAACCTGTGGGCTTCGTCGCGCAGGCGCTGGATGAAATAAAGCACGGGATCGCGCGGCGGCAGCGTGAAGGGCTGCTTGCCTTCCACGAAGAAGCGCTCGCGTCCCGCCTCGCGGTCGACGCCCTTCGCGATGCCGATTGCATTGACGAGATGGCTGATGCCAAGCTCGCCAAGAATTTGCCGCACGGCACCCACCTGACCTTGCCCGCCGTCAATCAGGATGACATCGGGCCAGGCGGGAAACGCATCGGTCGCCTCAGCATTGGTCTGTTCTTCCGGCGCGCCGTGTTCCTTCACCAGCCGCGAGAAGCGCCGCTCGATCACCTCGCGCATCATGCCGAAATCGTCGCCCGGCGTAATGTCCGTCGAGCGGATGTTGAACTTGCGGTACTGGTTTTTGACAAAACCTTCCGGCCCGGCAACGATCATGCCGCCGACAGCGTTTGTGCCCATGATATGCGAGTTGTCATAGACCTCGATCCGGCGCGGCGGCTGCGACAGACCGAAGGTTTCGGCCATGCCTTGCAAGAGGCGCGCCTGCGACGAGGTTTCGGCAAGCCGCCGCCCAAGCGCTTCGCGCGCATTGGTGAGCGCGTGATCGACAAGGTCCTTCTTCTCGCCGCGTTGCGGCACATTGACCTGCACTTTATGTCCCGCGCGCGTCGACAGCGCTTCGGCGATCAGCGATTGTTCCTCCACAGTCTCGGACAAGAGAACAAGACGCGGGCACGGCTTGTCGTCGTAGAACTGGGACAGGAAGGCCCCGAGAACCTCTGCCGGCCCGAGCGAACTGTCGGCTTTCGGGAAATAGGCACGGTTGCCCCAGTTCTGGCCGGTGCGGAAGAAGAAGACCTGGATGCAGGTCATGCCGCCTTCCTGATGAATGGCGAAAACGTCTGCCTCTTCCACCGTCTGCGGATTGATGCCCTGATGTGACTGAACATGGGAAAGTGCGGCCAGACGGTCGCGATAGACCGCCGCATGTTCAAAATCGAGATCAGCGGATGCGGCCTGCATCGCGGCTGCCAGATGGTCCTTGACCGACTGGCTTTTGCCGGACAGGAACGCCTTGGCTTCGCTCACCAACTCGGCATAGTCCGCGTCGCTGATTTCATGCGTGCAGGGACCGGAACAGCGCTTGATCTGATAGAGAAGACAGGGGCGGGTTCGGGTTTCAAAAACCGAATCCGTGCAGGTTCGCAGCAGGAATGCGCGCTGAAGCGCGTTGATCGTACGGCCCACGGCGCCAGCCGAGGCGAAGGGGCCGAAATAATCGCCCTTGCGGGACCGGGCGCCGCGATGCTTGAAGATGCCGGGCGCCCGATGGTCACCGGTCAGCAGAATATAAGGAAACGACTTGTCGTCGCGCATCAGCACGTTGAAGCGCGGGCGCAATCTCTTGATGAGATTGGCTTCCAGCAGCAGCGCTTCGGTTTCCGTGCGGGTAACGACGAATTCCATCATCGCCGTCTCACGGATCATCCGCACGATGCGATTCGAATGGGCTATGCCGCGCGCATAGTTGGAGACGCGCTTCTTGAGATTGCGCGCCTTACCGACATAGAGCACATCGCCATCGCTGTTGAACATGCGATAGACGCCCGGATTGTTGGGCAGACGCTTGACGAAGGCGTTGATGATGTCCTGCCCGCTCAGGCCCTCAATATCCGGCAGGCCATCCGAGGAATCCCATTGAATGGAATCGGCGGCAGACGGCGCTGCCGGAACGTCGATTATGTCGTCGCCCTCATCGTCCTCTTCGGTTTCCGCGTCGCCAATGATGATACCGGCCACGTCCTGCTCGTCATCCGACGGCAGGTTCGCGGCAGCATCATCATTGTTCTTGCGGTTTCCAGTCATTCGGTGATTCCTGCGATATCCGGGGTTTCCCATGCCAGATGCTGGCCGCCATCAAGCGCGATCATCTGGCCGGTGACGGAGCGGCTTTCCCAGAAATAGCGAACAGTACGCCCAAATTCCGACAATTCCGGTGCGCGCTGCAAAAGAAGTTTCTCGACCTGCTGTTCGAAATCACCCGGCTTCTGCCTTTCGCTCGGCAATGTGGGGCCGGGGGCGATTGCATTGACCCGGATTCGCGGCGCAAGCGCCTGCGCCATGGTGCGGGTGGCATTCCAAAGCGCCGTTTTCGAGAGCGTATAGGAAAAGAAGTTCGGATTGAGCTTCCACACGCGCTGGTCGATTACATTGACCACAAGCCCATCCTCACCATCGGGCAAGGCATTCGCCATTTCTTCGGCCAGCAGGACGGGGGCTTTCAGGTGAATTGCAAAATGCTTGTCCCACAGCGCCATGTCCAGTTGCCCGATGCGGTCATCTTCGAAAAGTGAGGCATTATTGACCAGAAGCCGGATCGGCCCGATCTGGTTCGACGCATCCTTTACCAGATTGCGCACATCGGCTTCGGACGAAAGGTCTGCACGTACCACGCAGGCGGTGCCGCCTCGTTCGGTTATGGCGCTCGCAAGGGCCGCGCCTTCATCGATGGAGTGATTATAGTGTATGGCGATCGGGAATCCATGAGCGGCAAGGTCTTCGACGATTGCCTTTCCAATGCGCCGCGCGCCGCCGGTTACCAGAACCGGACATTTGGCAAGCAGGCGAGGCTCGTGATCATTCAACACGGTAAACACTTTCTTATCGAGATTCTTCAGTCGATTTCATGCCACTTCGATCGGAAAAATGCAGCTAAAAACAGCGCGCCCGATCTTCATAGCTGACAAATTTGTAGGGATTTCAGCGGCTTCGTTCAACCTTGCCGGACGCCGCGGGGCACCGCAACCGGCATGCACCAACTATATAGGCGGGTATATTCGGCGTTGCGATAATGCAACATCGCATTTTTGCCATTTTCTCGACAGTTTCTCTCCACAGAAGCGGGCATTTCGTGCCGCATTTACCGCCGATATACCGATCCGGTCAGCGCGGCATGGACGATTTGCTCCCAAGGCCGTCCGCCCGATAAGGGACCGCGCGAAATGTAATTTGTGTAAGGAGAATGCTATGCGCACTCTTAAGTCTCTCGTAATCGCCTCGGCTGCGCTGCTGCCGTTCTCTGCGACTGCTTTCGCTGCTGATGCCATCCAGGAACAGCCTCCTGTTCCGGCTCCGGTCGAAATGGCTCCGCAGTACAGCTGGGCTGGCGGCTACACCGGTCTGTACCTCGGCTACGGCTGGAACAAGGTCAAGACCAACACCGACGGCAGCATCAAGCCGGATGACATGAAGGCTGGCGCTTACGCTGGCTGGAACTTCCAGCAGGACCAGTTCGTATACGGTGTTGAAGGCGACGCCGGCTACTCCTGGGCCAAGAAGTCCAAGAACGGCCTGGAAGTCAAGGAAGGCTTCGAAGGCTCGCTGCGTGGCCGTCTCGGCTACGACCTGAACCCGGTCATGCCGTACATCACCGCTGGTGTTGCTGGTAAGCAGGTCAAGCTCGACAACGGCTTCGACGACGAAAGCAAGTTCCGCGTTGGTTGGACTGCTGGCGCCGGTCTGGAAGCCAAGCTCACGGACAACATCCTGGGCCGCGTCGAATACCGTTACACCCAGTTCGGCAACAAGACCTATGATCTTGGCACCGAGTCGGTCCGTAACAAGCTCGACACCCACGACATCCGCGTCGGCGTTGGCTACAAGTTCTAATTATCTCATAATTGAACACGGAAAACCGGGCAGGCGACTGCCCGGTTTTTTGTTGCGTTGTTTTTAGATTCAGCTGTTTGCTGTCTCCATCAGCCAGCCGCGAAAGGCCGACATCGCTTCGGTTTCCGCCCGCGATTGCAGCCGCGTCAGCCAATAACTGCCCATCGTCACCGTCGTTTCGAAGGGCTGCATGACGGCTTCCGACAGCAATTGCCGGGAAAACATCAGCGGCGGCGCAAGCGCAACGCCTGCTCCCTGCATGGCGGCTTCCATCATGGCAAGCGACGAATCGAACATGATGCTGCGGGGCAGGGGCATGTCACCCGTAACGCCCGCCGCCAGAAACCACTGCGCCCATTCATCGGCACGATAGGAGCGCAGCAGCGTTTGGCGCGCAAGATCGGCCGGTGTTCGCAATTCGCGCGCGAGTTCCGGAATGCATAGTGGCGACAAGGGCGCTTCCAGCAATCGGGTTGCATCGATGCCGTGCCAGGCACCGCTGCCGAATCGGATGGCGTAATCCAGCCCCTCGGCCGCAATATCCACCCGGTTATTGTTGGTCGAAAGCCGCAGGTCGATGAACGGATAGCTTTTCTGAAAATCGCGCAGGCGCGGCAGAAGCCAGCCGACCGCAAGCGTCCCGACCGCACCCACCCGCAATATCTCCCGGTAATGCCCAGCCTCGAAACGCTCAAGCGTTCCGGCAATCCTGTCGAATGCGTCCTTCAATGTGGGAAGCAGCGTTTCTCCTTCGCTGGTCAGCATCAGCCCGCGCGGCAGGCGCTCGAACAGCGTCACATTGAGGCGGGTCTCAAGGCTTTTGACCTGATGGCTGACAGCGGCCTGCGTGACGCAAAGCTCAATCGCGGCCTTGGTGAAACTGAGGTGACGCGCCGACGCTTCAAAGGCGCGCAGCGAATTGAGCGGGAGATGCGGGCGAACCATGGATACCCAAATTTTTCTAATGCCAAATGCTAGATAACGTCGTTTGTCGTTGCTGCGCAAGCATCGTATATCAGCAGGGCCTGAAAGGCTTGCATCCCGCAGATAACGGGTTTCAGTATAATGGATCGCGCAGCGACGGCTATGTCTTGATTAAGATGCAGCCGAACGCATAATCATGAGGTTTATTCATCTGTCATGAGAAAATCTACGACACTTTTGATTGGTTTCCTTTCTGGCGCGGCTGTCATCCCCGCCAGCGGCGCGCTGGCGGCTGGCAAGCTGAACGATGACGACCTGCGCCGCATTGTCGATGAAACTGTGCGCCCGCTCATGGCCGAGCAGAAAATCCCCGGCATGGGCGTTGCCATAGCCATCGACGGCAAAAGCCATTTCTTCGGCTATGGTGTGGCATCGAAGGACAGCGGGCAGAAAGTCGATGAGAATACGCTTTTCGAGATAGGCTCGATCAGCAAGACCTTCACTGCAACGCTTGGCGGTTATGGATTGGCGACCGGCGCCTTCTCCCTGTCCGATCCCGCAACCAGATGGGCTCCCGAACTCAAAGACAGCAGTTTCGACAGGATCACCATGCTCGATCTTGGAACCTATACGCCGGGGGGATTGCTCTTGCAGTTTCCCGATGCAGTCACCGACGACAGTTCCATGCTGGCCTATTTCAAGAAGTGGAAGCCGGACTATCCGGCGGGTACGCAGCGCCGTTATTCCAACCCCAGCATCGGCCTGTTCGGCTATCTCGCGGCGCGCAGCATGGGCCAGCCGTTCGACGTGTTGATGGAGCAGAAGCTTCTGCCCGCATTCGGCCTGAAAAACACGTTCGTCCATGTGCCGGAAAGCCGGATGAAGAACTATGCCTACGGCTATACCAAGACCGATACGCCGACCCGGGTGTCGGCAGGCACGCTGGATGCGGAGGCCTACGGCATCAAGACCACGGCGCCCGACCTCCTTCGTTTCGTCGCGCTGAATATCGACAGCTCGCCGCTTGCGCCCGAGTTTCAGAAAGCCGTCGCCGCAACCCATACGGGTTACTACCGTGTCGGCGCGAACAATCAGGGGCTCGGTTGGGAAATCTATGCCTATCCGGTCACGCTCGACACGCTTCTGGCGGGCAACTCGTCCGACATGGCGCGGAAATCCCATAAGATCGAGAAATTCGATCCCCCGCACGCGCCCTCGGCGGATATGTTCATCAACAAGACAGGTTCCACCAACGGTTTCGGCGCCTATGCGGCCTTTGTTCCAGCGAAGCAGGCGGGAATCGTTCTGCTCGCCAACCGGAACTATCCGAACGACGAGCGCATAAAGGCTGCTTATCGGATTTTGCAGGCGATCGATAAAAGCCAATGATCTGCAAGAGAAAACCCCGGGAAATCCGGGGTTTTATTCGTTCCAGACCAATCAGCCGCGCGGCAGAAGTTCCGTCAGTTCCGGATGCAGTTCCTGAAAACGCTTCATCCAGCGCTTGAGCTTGGAGCGGTTGCGCTCCCACTTGCCTTCAAAACGCAGCGCCAGATAGCCAAGCGCCGCTGCAACGGCGATATGTCCCGCATGCAGCTTGCCCGCCAGACGCGGCGGCGCTTCGTTCAGAAGGTCGAGCGCGCGTTCGGCCTTGCGCCATTGCAGGTCGAGCCAAGGCTGGTGAACCTTCTCTTCCGGGCGCATGCGCCGTTCATAGACATGCGCCAGAAGCACGTCGCAAAGACCATCGGCAATGGCTTCAAAACGCTCCGCGTCGGTGCGCTTTTCGGCATTGCGCGGGAAAAGCTTTTTGCCGGAAACCCGGTCCAGATACTGGACGATCGCACGACTGTCGAAAACGGATTTGCCGTCATCCGTCACCAGTGTCGGAATTTTCCCGAGCGGATTGGCATGGATGAGATTCTCCGGTTCAGCCGCGGTATTGACGACAACGCTTTCAAACGGAATGCCCGCATAGTGCGCGGCCATGCGAACCTTCGCGCTATAGGGCGAAGCAGGTGAATAGAGGATCTGTGTCATCGTAATTTCCTGAACAGGCTAAGTAGGTCTATTGCGTGGCGGGCATCATCACGGAGCGGCTTCGGCAGGCATTGGCGTCCACCTCGCCGCAGGAACGGAATTGCAGGTCCTTTGTCATGCAGATGCGGACTTCCTGCAGGTAATTCCGCTTGCAGCTGATCGAAATACCGTCCGGCTTCATGCCGGGATTGGCGGCGACGAAGGCTTTTTCAACGAGCATGGGATCGACGCGCCGCCCGCCAGCCAGCCCACTGCCAAGACTGCGCAGGCTTGGCGGAATTTTGACCTGATCGAAAGCGTTGCGCAGCGTGTCGAAATAATCATTCTGTGAAAGGCCCGAGCAACTGCCGTGCTTGCGCCATTGATAGGCGACGAGACCGGCAGCGGGCATGATGTCCGAGAGGCTGGAAATAATCCGTCGCGGCACATAGCTGCCGCCGCTTCGATTATTGTCAAGCTGGCAGTTCGCCGGATAACCCCATTCGTTCTGCGGCCACAGGCCGTGCACCACGAAACCGAAAGGCCGGTTGGTGCCGCATTGCTGCTTGTTGGCGCGCGGGCCTTCCGATGCGCAGTAGCTTGGCGACCAGGAGAGGGCGAGTACATAAAAGTCGAACTCGCCCGGAATGTCATCGGCGCGTACAGGCAGGACGTTCGCCATCGCCGCTGCAAGCAACGTGATCGCAGCAGCGCCAAACTTCCGCAGCATATGCCCTCCACTCAATGGTTGCCCTGAGGCTTCAGTGCCTGAATCAAAAAGCGGCAGGCCGGCATCACGAAGAATGCAACTGTAGTGTTAGCGAAGAACGCGGCACCGGGCGTCATATACATACCAGCGGTCGAAACCGTCGACGCAGAACTCGACGTTGCGGCCCATGGAGGCAAAGCCCTGGCCTTCCTCAACCATATACCAGACCGAACGATACTGGCCATCGGTCAGAACGGCGGTTGCCTTGCAATAGGTGCGCTCGATCTGGGCCGGGTTGGTCTTTGGTTCATAGCGCGTCAGCTGAACGTCGCTCATGGCCGTGATGCCGACTTGCGGCAGGTTCGGGACGTGGCGCACCTGATAGCCGAAATCGGAAACCACCGAGCGCAGGACGCTCTGCTGGCTGCATGCGCCCGCATCGGCAACCCCTGCGGGAGCCGGAACAAGATAGTCTGCGGCGCTCGCGGGCAGGGAAGCCAGCGTCAGGGGAAGGACGGCTGCGGCGAAAGCGGCTGCGCGTGAAAATCGTCCGATGCGATCCAGGGTTCGTTGCATATCTCTATCCTGTCCGAAATTGCGAGCCAGCTCGCTGAATTCTGTGATGGCCGAAGCCTCGTCGAGGCGCAGTTTCTGCTAGCAATTTCTCCGGGTCAAGTGCGATCCGTCTCGCTGCGCACCCACTTGATGCTGAAATTGCTCCCCTTTTCCTCGGCCAGAAGCTTGGTAAGGCAGGGAAGCAGGATTTGCATCTCACTTTCGAGTGTAAAAGGCGGATTGACCACAATCATGCCCGTGCCATCAAGGCGCGGTTCGGCGGAAGGCGCGCGAATCGCAAGCTCGATCTGCATGATCTTGGGAATACCGGTTTCACGCAGGCGTTTGGTGAAACGTTCGGTTTCCCTGCGGTCTTTTACCGGATACCAAAGCGCGTAGATGCCGCCACCGAAACGCTTGTGCGCCTTGACGAGGCCGTCGACCAGGCGGTCGAATTCGCCTTCCTTTTCAAAAGGCGGATCGACCAGCACCATGCCGCGTTTTTCCTTCGGCGGCAGGTGGGCGCCAAGCGCAAGCCAGCCGTCGAGCTCGGTCACGCGCACCTGATAGTCACCGTCGAAGAGTTTCGCCAGCCTGGCCGAATCCTGCGGGTGCAGTTCCAGCGCGGACAAACGGTCCTGCTTGCGCAGCAAATGCCGCACGAGAAGCGGTGAACCCGGATAATGGCGAAGCGCTTCGCCTTCGTTGACGGCACGGACGGCGCCAAGATAAGGCTCCAGCAATTCCAGCGCGGGCTGCTCGATCTGGCCTTTCTGGATGGCTTCCACGATGCGGTCGATGCCGCCCGTCCATTCACCGGTCTTGCCGGCTTCCACGCCCTTCAGATCGTAAAGACCAATGCCCGCATGGGTGTCGATGACGCGAAAGGCCTGCTCCTTGCGCTTCAGATATTCGACGAGACGGGCCAGGATGACGTGCTTGACGACATCCGCAAAATTTCCGGCGTGATAGGCGTGACGATAATTCATGGCTGCGCTTGTTTCATGTCGGCCTGTTTTCGGCAAGGGGCAGAAATGCTCAAAAGGCATCGGTCTGCGTCGTTCCTGCAATATCTCTTCTGTCACAAATGTGACATACAACTTTCAGCATCCGCTCCTTATCCTTTGAGTCGAGTCCTGAATGTCTGGTGGCGTCCTTCTGATCGTCCTCTTTGGCGCGTTCCTCCACGCGAGCTGGAACGCAATCGTCAAGGGAAGCGGAGACAAGTTTTTCGGCGCTGCCAGTGTTACCGGCGCTGCCGGGCTGATCGCTCTTTTTATCCTGCCTTTTCTGCCGCTGCCGAACCCGGCAAGCTGGATTTACATGCTGCTGTCGACGGTCACGCAGACCTTCTACATGTCGCTGGTGGCCGCAGCCTATAAGTCCGGCGATATGAGCGAAGCCTATCCGATCATGCGCGGCACGCCGCCCTTGCTGGTGGCGCTGGTGAGCGCGCCTCTGGTGGGCGAGGTCATGGGCTGGCAAAGCTGGCTTGGCATCATCCTGATCTGTTCCGGCGTTCTGGCGATGGCGCTTGACGCCCGGCGCAGAAATCGCGGCGCTTCAAGCCGTACCGCCTTGCTGGCCCTCACCAATGCCGGTTTCATTGCCAGCTATACGATCATCGATGGCCTTGGCGTCCGCGTTTCGGGAGAGCCATTGTCCTATACGCTTTGGCTGTTCCTGATGAACGCCATTCCGCTTGCCGGTTGGGCATTTTATCGCGAGCCGGACCGGTTCATCCAATATCTGCGCAATCACTGGCGACCGGCTATGATCGGCGGGGTGGGCACATTGGGGTCGTATGGCCTGGCGCTCTGGGCGATGACCATGGCTCCAATTGCCGTCGTCGCGGCACTGCGGGAGACGGCGATCCTCTTCGGCGTGCTCATTTCCTTCCTGGTGCTGAAAGAAAAAGTCGGCCTGTCGCGTTTTGTGGCTGCAGGGCTTATTGTCTTCGGCGCGATTTCATTGCGCCTGTCGTGAAAATTTATTTCGTCACTGTGACAATCTTCCGGCAGAAATTCGTTTCTGCGGCAAGTGGCTTGAGCTAATAAAGTAGTATGAACCAGCACGCCCCCATTTCGAATACCAAGATCGGTCATTCGGCCTGTCCGCATGATTGCCCGTCAACCTGCGCACTCGACGTGGAAATTCTCGACGAGCGCACCATCGGGCGCGTGCGCGGCGCGAAGGACAACAGCTACACGGCTGGCGTCATCTGCGCCAAGGTGGCGCGCTATGCCGAACGCGTCCATCATCCCGACCGCCTGAAGCATCCGCTGGTTCGCGCTGGCGCGAAAGGCGAGGGGCAGTGGAAACAGGCATCATGGGAAGCAGCCCTTGATCTTATTGCCGAGCGCTTTCTGAAAGCCGAGCAGGATTATGGCAGCGAAAGCGTCTGGCCCTATTACTATGCAGGCACGATGGGGCTGGTGCAACGCGACTCGATCAATCGTCTGCGCTTTGCCAAGCGCTATTCCAATCAGTTCGACAGTTTCTGCACCAATATGGCCTGGACTGGCTATTTTGCCGGAACCGGAAGCCTGACCGGCCCCGATCCGCGTGAAATGGCCAAAGCCGATGTCGTGGTCATCTGGGGCACCAATGCCGCCGCCACGCAGGTCAATGTCATGACCCATGCGGTCCGCGCGCGCAAGGAGCGCGGCGCGAAGATCGTCGTCATCGACGTTTACGCCAATGCGACCGTCCGGCAGGCGGATATGGGCATCGTGCTGAAGCCCGGAACCGATGGCGCCTTTGCTTGTGCGGTCATGCATGTGCTGTTCCGTGACGGTCTGGCCGACTGGGATTATCTGGAGCGCTATACCGACGATCCCAAGGGGCTTGAAAAGCATCTTCAAACCCGCACGCCGGAATGGGCAGCGGCGATTACCGGCTTGTCCGTTGAAGAGATCGAGGCCTTCGCTCATCTCGTCGGCAAGACCAAGCGCACCTATTTCCGGCTGGGCTATGGTTTCACCCGTCAGCGCAATGGCGCGGTGAACATGCATGCCGCCGCTTCGATTGCCTGCGTCACGGGCGCATTCCTCCATGAAGGCGGCGGTGCGTTTCATTCCAATTCCGGCATCTTCAAGATGGACAAGCGCGAGATCGAAGGCCGCGCCATGCAGGATGTCGGCATTCGCTTTCTCGATCAGTCGAAGATCGGTCGCATTCTCACCGGTGACCGGCAAGCGCTTTTTGATGGCCCGCCCGTCATGGCGATGCTGATCCAGAACACCAATCCGGCCAATGTCACCCCGGAACAGCGGCTGGTCCGCAAGGGCTTCGCGCGCGAGGATTTGTTCGTCGCCGTGCATGAACAGTTCATGACCGATACGGCGAAGATGGCCGATGTCGTCCTGCCTGCGACGACCTTCCTTGAGCACGACGATATTTATCGCGGCGGCGGGCAGCAGCATGTGGTTCTGGGGCCGAAGCTGATCGAGCCTCTCGCCGATGCGCGCCCGAACATCTTCGTCATCAACGAACTGGCCAAACGGCTTGGCGTCGGGTATCTACCCGGCTTCGACCTCGACGAGCGCACGCTGATCGACAACATGAATGCCAATAGCGATTTGCCGCATTTCGACGAATTGAAGGAAAAGCGGTTTGTCGATTTGCAGCCGCCCTTCGAGGAAGCGCATTACATCAATGGCTTCAAGTGGCCTGACGGCAAGTTCCGCTTCCGCCCCGACTGGACCGGAAGCCCTTCGCCGAACAAGCCGCCGGAAGTCATGGGGCTTCAGGGGCCTCATCAGTCGATACCGGAATTTCCGGACCATTGGGAAGTGATCGAAACGGCGGATGCCGAACATCCGTTCCGCATGACGACCTCACCGGCCCATAATTTCCTGAACTCGACCTTTGCCGAAACGCCGACCTCGCTTGCCAAGGAAATTCGGCCCGAACTTCTGATCCATCCCGACGATGCGGCAGAGCTTGGCATTGAGGACGGCGAGCGCATCGAGATCGGCAATCATCGTGGCGAGCTGGTGCTTCATGCCGTGCTGCGCGCCGGGCAAAAACGCGGGGTCGTCGTGTCGGAGGGCATTTTCCCGAACTCGGCATTCGAGCGCGGCGAGGGGATCAACATTCTGGTTGGCGCTGAACCTGCCGCCCCCTATGGCGGGCTGGCGGTGCATGACACCAAAATCTGGATACGCAAAATAAATGCATAAATATTAATCCAACAACGCCGGGCGCATATNNATATGCGCCCGGCGTTGTTGCAATTCGCGCCGCTTGTTAGCCAGCGTAACGCAGCTTCAGCTTGGAAACGCCGACAGCCGCATTCAGGCCGCGCTGGCCCTGAAGCGAAATCGGCTGAAGCGAAATCGTCTTCCACGAACCGCCGGTCAGGATATTGGTGCCGAAGCCGACGCCAATGGCTGCATTGGC
Source organism: Hyphomicrobiales bacterium (assembly GCA_900473915.1). Taxonomy (GTDB): domain Bacteria; phylum Pseudomonadota; class Alphaproteobacteria; order Rhizobiales; family Rhizobiaceae; genus Brucella. The sequence continues at coordinate 67,267 of UCNG01000002.1, forward strand.
GGAAGCACCAACGTAGCGGCCCTGAAGCGCGCCTTCCGGACGAACACTTGGAGCCCATACCGCCCAGGCGACACGGCCGCCATTGATGAAGCCGACATCGACGCCGAGCTTGGTAATGGTGCCGGTGTAATGCTCAATCGGGCCGCGACCGCGGGCAGGCTGGAATACGCAATCCATATCCTGCTGGCTGCCGATGATCACGCCGATCGCCGGGGAGATGTCGCAGGACAGCATACCGACTTCCGAGCGCGGCTGGGTGCGACCCGAAGCGGGAGGAGCTACGAAGTCGGCTGCGATGGCTGGAGCCGTAACCGCAATGCCGGAAACCACGGCCATTGCGGACAGGAAGGAAGTCGAAAAACGGAGAGACATGTCTTTGTCCTCTTCTAAAAACATATTGAAAGAGACGTTTCTCACGACTCTTAACGGGGTTTGCCGAAGCAAGTTCCGTTAGGAGGGGGAATTAGAGCTTTTTGCGGGAGATTAAAGTTTTGTTAACAAAAAACTTCGTGTGTGATGAATTTGCCGCGGTCAGACGCTAACAACCACGCAGTCTGCCGGTTCATCTGACTGGCCCCCTGCCTGTCCGGCAGCAAATTTGCGCAGGGCGGCTGCATAGAGCTGATGTTCGGCTTTCAGGACACGCGCTGCAAGTGTTTCCGCATTATCTCCGGCGCGCACCGGCACCGCCGCCTGCGCCAGGATTGGACCTTCATCCATGCCCTCGGTCACCAGATGAACGGTGCAGCCAGCGACCTTCATCCCCGCGTCGAGGGCCCGCTGATGGGTGTGCAGTCCGGGAAACAGCGGCAGCAGGGAAGGGTGAATATTGAGAATGCGGCCTTCATAGGGAGCAATGAAGCGGCCCGACAGAAGGCGCATATATCCGGCAAGGCAGATGATATCCGGCTTCAAGGCGGCGAGCGCTTCGAGAATGGCATCTTCATGCGCATCCTTCGAGGCATAATCCTTGCGCTTGAAAACCTGCGTGGCGATGCCTGCGCCTTGCGCCTTGGCAAGACCGCCAGCTTCTGCCTTGTCGGAGAATACAGCCACTATTTCGGCTGGAAAATCCGCAGCTTCAGCGGCGCGGATCAGCGCCTCCATATTGGAGCCGCCGCCCGAAATGAAGATGACGACCCGCTTGCGGCTCATAGCGCAAGCTGGCCCTTGTAGACGACGCCATCCTTCTCGCGCTTGACCATCCGGCCAAGCGTGACGACCTTTTCGCCTTCGGCGGCAAGGGCGGCTACGACTTCCTCGACCTTTTCAGGCTTCACGACGGCAATCATGCCGATGCCGCAATTGAAGGTGCGCAGCATTTCGTTCGGCTCGACGCCGCCGGTTTTGGCAAGCCAGGAGAAGACCGGCGGAACGGAAATGGAGGCAAGGTCGATTTCGGCGGCAAGACCTTCCGGCAGGACGCGCGGAATATTGTCTGGAAAACCGCCGCCAGTGATGTGCGCCAGCGCCTTGATGCCATCCGAAGCGCGGATCGCGGCGAGAAGCGGCTTCACATAGATACGTGTAGGGGTAAGCAGCGCTTCACCGAGCGTCGCGCCCGGCTGGAACGGTGCATCGGACTTCCAGCCGAGGCCGGAAAGCTCGACGATGCGGCGCACCAGCGAAAATCCGTTGGAATGAACACCGGACGACGCAAGTCCCAGAATGACGTCACCTTCGGCAATGTCGCCGCGCGGCAGCAGGCGGTCGCGCTCAGCCGCGCCAACCGCGAAACCGGCAAGATCATAATCGCCGTCGCGGTACATGCCCGGCATTTCAGCGGTTTCGCCGCCGATCAGCGCGCAACCGGCCTGACGGCATCCTTCGGCAATGCCCGCAACGATATCGACACCCTGATCCGGCGAAAGCTTGCCGGTGGCAAAATAGTCGAGGAAGAAGAGCGGTTCGGCACCCTGCACGACCAGATCGTTGACGCACATGGCAACAAGGTCAATGCCCACCGTGTCGTGCTTGTCGGCATCGATGGCGATCTTCAGCTTGGTGCCGACACCGTCATTGGCGGCAACGAGCACCGGGTCCTTGAAGCCCGCAGCCTTGAGGTCGAACAGGCCGCCAAAGCCGCCGATCTCTCCGTCCGCACCGGGACGGCGCGTGGAACGCACGAGCGGCTTGATCTTCTCGACCATCAGGTTGCCAGCATCAATGTCGACGCCAGCCTGCGCGTAGGTCAGGCCATTCTGGGCAGCAGACTTGTCGGCGGGCTTATTGGCGGGCTTGTTTTCCATGGTCATGGCCTGCTCCTGAAAGGGGGTGCTTATCCACGCAGTTGTCTAATGCATTTTCGGCAAAAGCGTATAACGGTTTTGCTTGAGAAAATGCGATAAACAGAGAATGTGCGCGCAATGACACGAGACGGCGCTGCCCGCAAGGCCACAAAGCCGGAAAAGAGCGAATTAGCGCAGGATTCTGCCTGGAATCGTGATGGATCATTTCTCTTGCGATAGAGGGTTGTGCTTCGAGCGACCTTTCGATCAAACATTGCAATTCACGCAGGCCGTTCTAACTTGTCGCCGTTCGCAATAAGACATCCGTAACGCCATCCTGCTATCAGGACAGGCTTATCAAGCTTATTTCCTGGAAAATGGACGCCCATGGTCAAGAAACCGACACCGACGCGCACGACCGCCAGCCGAACGATCCGTCAATCGGAAGCGACGGTTCGCGATGGCGACATTCACGTCAATGTGGAAGTCGGTGCGCTGACCGGCTCTTCGGTGCGCCGTCAGGCAATGTTCTGGATTGGCGCCGTCGCGGTCTTCGTCCTGTTCCTTGTCGTGTTCAGTTCCGTCCTGCTGCCTTTCGTGGCCGGGATGGCGCTGGCCTACTTCCTTGATCCCGTTGCGGACAGGCTGGAGCGCCTCGGCCTTTCGCGGCTTGCCGCCACGGTCGTCATCCTGCTCATCTTCCTGATGGCGCTGATCCTCGGCCTGATGATCGTCGTGCCGATCCTTGCAACGCAGCTTGCGGATTTCATTTCCAAAATCCCCGAATATATCACCCAGTTGCAGTCCCTGCTGGCGAATGAGGATTCGCACTGGCTGAAGAAATATATCGGCATTGACAGTTCCGTCATTCAGCAGAATCTGAGTTCGCTGCTCCAGCAGGGCGCCGGTTTCCTCTCGACCTTGCTTCAGTCCCTGTGGAATTCGGGGAAATCCCTGATTGATATTGCGGGGCTTTTTGTCGTTACGCCGGTGGTCGCATTCTACATGCTTCTGGACTGGGACCGCATGGTCTCAAGCATCGATTCATGGGTGCCGCGTCGCCAGCTTCACACCGTGCGCGGCATTGCGCGCGAGATGAATGCCGCCGTCGCCGGTTTCATTCGCGGACAGGGTACGCTCTGCCTCATTCTGGGAACCTATTACGCCATCGGCCTTACGCTGACGGGGCTCAATTTTGGCCTGCTGATCGGCTTTTTCGCCGGTCTCATCAGCTTTATTCCCTATATCGGCTCCTTTGTCGGCCTGGCGCTCGCCATCGGCGTGGCGCTGGTCCAGTTCTGGCCTGACTGGATCATGATCTGTGCCGTTGCGGGCGTGTTTTTCCTTGGCCAGTTCGTGGAAGGCAACATCCTCCAGCCGAAGCTCGTCGGCTCATCCGTGGGGCTGCATCCGGTCTGGCTCATGTTCGCGCTTTTCGCCTTCGGCTCGCTGTTCGGCTTCACTGGAATGCTGGTGGCTGTGCCTGCCGCAGCCGCGGTCGGGGTGCTTGTGCGCTTCGCATTGAATAGCTATCTCCAATCACCGATGTATGATCCTGCCTATCATCACCCGGACCCGGATGCCGGGCCGCTGATCGAGGCAGGCGAGAATGCGGGCAGAGAGAAATGAGATTGGGTCGCAACCGGCCAGGCGTTACAACAGGATGTGCAGGAGGCCGCGATGCGTGAGGCACCGCGCCAGATTCCGTTGAACCTTGAGCATCAGCCCGGTTATCACCGGGAGGACCTGATCGTCACGGGCTCCAACCGCGCCGCCGTTGATCTCATTGATCGCTGGCCGAACTGGCTGTCGCCGGTCACCATTCTTGCCGGGCCGACTGGCTCGGGCAAGACGCATCTTGCGGAAATCTGGCGTGCCGGAACGGGCGCGCTTCTGGTTGATCCATCCAACATCACCGAAGAAGCCGTGAATGGCGCTGCCGAATATCCGGTACTGATCGACGATATCGGCGGCACGCCTTTCGACGAAACCGGGCTTTTCCATCTCATCAACAGCGTCCGGCAGAATGCGGCTCAAGGGCTTGGGCCTTCACTGCTGATGACGTCCCGCCTGTGGCCCGCGAACTGGAACGTCAAGCTTCCCGATCTTGCCTCGCGCCTCAAGGCCGCGACCGTTGTGGAAATTGCCGAACCGGACGACCTCTTGCTTTCCGGCGTCATTCACAAGCTTTTCGCGGACCGGCAGGTGAGCGTGGAACCCCATGTCGTCGCCTATCTGGTCAGCCGGATCGAGCGCTCGCTTCTGTCTGCAATCCGCATTGTCGACAAGCTCGACCGCGCGGCGCTGGAGCAGAAAAGCCGCATCACGCGCACGCTTGCCGCACAGGTTCTGGCCGACAGCGAACAGCCGGAACGCTGAGGATGAGAATAGCGGTCACCGGGGCAGGCGGTTTTATCGGAAGCGCATTGACGCAAATGCTGGCCGGGGAGGGGCACGAAGTGCTGCCCTTGTCCCGCAATGACCTGTCAGATCCAGCCTTTTCAGGCGTGGAAACACTCGTCCATTGTGCAGCGCTCGCGCATCGCACCGGCGCGGAACGCCCGGATGCCGCAACGTTCGATGCGGTTAATCATCGGTTGGCGGTGGAGCTTGCCGTCAGGGCAAAAGCTGCCGGTGTCAGGCGCTTCGTTTTCGTGTCCACGATCTATACGATTGCCGGAAACCCGTCGCCGCTGACGCCGGACATGCGGCTAAACCCTCGCGATGATTATGGTCGCGCCAAGGCCAAGGCGGAAGCTGATCTGCTGGCATTAAGCGGGATCGAGATTGTCATCGCACGCCCGGTTCTCGTTTACGGTCCCGGAGCGCGGGCGAACCTGAAAGCGTTGATAAAGCTATGCGATAGCGGATTGCCGTTGCCTTTCGGTCTGGCAAACAACAGGCGCAGTTTCGTGTCTCTTGAGAATGTCGCGCGTGCGCTGACGTTTTTAAGCGTTGCGCCCGCGGACAAGGTCGCCGGGCGCGTGTTCCATCTTGCCGAGCCGCAACCGCGCTCCACGAAGGAACTCGTGACGAAGCTTCGGGCTGCCTTGGGAAAGCCTTCGCGGCTTTTGCCCCTTCCGCCGGTCTTCATGTGGCTCCTGCTCACGGCTGCGGGCAAAAGCGGCCTTTACGACCAGCTTTATGGCGATCTGGTCGCGGACACTTCATCGCTGATCGATGCAGGGTTTGACTATCTGCCGGGCGACCGGCAGCTGGAGGCAATGGCACGTCGTCCGAATTAGTTCTTCTGGCCGACAGCCTTGGGCGGCTCCATGCGCGAATGCGCTGGTCGGGGAGCCTGTTGGGGCGCGGCTGCGGTTGCAGTTTGCTGCTTCTTCGCAACGGAGCCGGTGATCAGGCTGGCGCTGTCCGGCTTGTTGCGTCCGCCGATAAGCTGGTCCTCGTGCACCCAGCCAATCATGTTGGTCTTGGGGACGATCACGCGATGCCAGCGCCCGGTCTTCCCATAGGAACGCATCTCGCGGCCTTTTTCCACGACGCCGATGGATGGCGACTTGTCCCAGGCATTTTTGTGAATGGTGAGGCGCGCCTTGGCATAGATCACCGATGGCGAGCTTGCCGGCGTGTTGATGCCGCGCGGCGGCATTGAGCGCAGCGCAGCCGCAGGCGGCGGGGGCGGAGGCGCAACGACCTGACTTGCGGGGCGCGGCGGGGTGGCGGTCTGGATGGCAGCCTGCTGGACAGGCTTTTGCGGCGTGGGTGCCGCAACGGGCGCGGACGGACGCGGCACAGGGCCGACGGCAGCGCCATAATCCTTCGCCGGTGCTTTGCTTTCAGGCGCCTTGCTTTCAGGCGCCTTGCTGGTGACGGTCGCCTTCGGTTCCGTTCTCGCGGCGGGCTGCGCAACCGGCTTGGAGGCAGGGCGCTGGAACAGCGCTGTTAACGCGGCTTGCGGGCTCTTGTGCTGGGTGGTTGCCCACAGGCTGAAAGCACCGAGGCCCAGAATGGCGGCTAGCGCGAGCAGGGGAGTGGACGAGCCGGAAGACTGCCCCGACGACTTGCTTGAACGCTTGGTGGAGCGCTTGGGCGAGCGGGTGGTGCGTTTGCGTGCAGCCATCGTCTGTCTCCTGTTCGAATCGCGATAGGGAGACGCTACCAATTGTTCCTTCGCATTTGGTTACCGAAGCTTCTGGCGGGTTGCGGCCCGACCGATGCAACGCAAACAAAAAACGCCGCTTTCGCGGCGTTTCGAGGCAGGTTGGTAAGACTTACTGGTGGCCAGACGTCTTGTGATCGCAGGAAGTCTGGCCTGATGCCTTTTCCTGCTGCCGTTGGTTGGCTTCGCTTGCTTCAACCGCGTTGCGCAGCTCTGCCCATTCGCGTTCATGACGACGATAAAGCTCATCGGAAACAGTCTGGATACCCATTTGGTCCTCCGTTTTATCTGGTGCCCCAAATAACATGGCGAGGGCGAAAACGTTTCATCACAAAGCGTAAGCGCTTGAAATCTTAATCGGTTTATATGTTTATAACTTCGTTTCGATCCTAATTCTCCTGAATGGAAACGCCGTCTTCTCCGATTTTCATCTCGATCCCGGCGGGTTTGGTCTCTTCGCGATAGACATAAACCGCCAAGCCGGCGGCCACGACGATCAGCGCGCCAATAATCAGATAAAGCCCGTTTCTATTCACACTCAGTCTCCAACAGGTTGGTCGTGAAGTGTGAACGCGCGCGTGTGGGATTTGGTTCCGCCTGCGCATCGGCGCGCAATAAGTGCAAATTGATCGCGTGGAGAGTACCTCCTCATATGATGATGCTGATATTGATCGTGCGATTGAAAAACTGGAGGGAACTGAAGTTAATGCGCTCCGCCGGCGATAAAAATACGTGCAAAATGGTCGCCGACAGATTTACTTCCCGGGTAAAATATCGTCTTCCAGATTTCCGGTTCGAGTTCGTCATCCTGTTCGAGGGGGCGGCGGCTTCCGGATAAGATGTACGTAAATACAAAAGATTAAAGCGCCGATCAGATTTAGTCGGATCGAAATGCGCTCGAATATAATGCCTTCTCCCGAGAGAAAGATGTCGCCAAGGGGGGTATTGGAGTTCATTCTGATATTTTTCTTGGCGAGCGTTGTGTTTTTACATGGTTTTCCGTGCGGTGGTTTGTTGAATGAATAATGTTTATAAAAATACGGCCTCTTATAAAGGTATAAGTCTGAACTTCATCTTCATGTGCGTTCTCTTCATTGGGTCGGGTGTCGCGCTTTTTCGCGAAGCCACTCAGTCGCTTGTGGCTGTCTTCGTTTTTGTTGCTTCAGGCTGGATAATTTCGCTGTGCATGCATGAGGGTGCGCACGCCTTGGCTGCCTATATGGGGGGTGACCGGTCCGTCGTTTCAAAAGGATATCTAAGCCTCGATCCGTTTGCTTATGCTCATCCGTTGACGAGCTTCGGTCTGCCGCTTGTTTATCTGATGCTCGGTGGCATAGGCCTGCCCGGCGGCGCGGTTTCGATCGACAGGAGCGCGGTGCGCAGCAAGCATTGGGGAGCGCTGATTTCAGCGGCGGGCCCGCTGGCAAATCTGGTCGTTCTTCTGGCCCTGGGGCTACCCTTTGTGAGTGGCTGGGCCTATGCGATGGACAATGACGATTTCTGGTCGGCCGTGGCGTTTCTGGCCGCGCTTCAGGCTTCGGCGGTGGTTCTCAATCTTCTGCCAATACCAGGGCTGGATGGGTTCGGGATTTTGTCGCCTTACCTGCCGGAGGAAATGCAGAAACAGGCCTATGCTTTCACACCGCTTCTGGGGCCATTCCTGATCATGATTTTTCTCAATAAATCTGTCGGCCTTGCGATCTGGAACGCGGTTACTACGCTCACGACAAAGCTCGATATCGCACCTTCCTACATTTTTACGGGCCTCTCACTGTTCAGGTTCTGGGCTGAATAGCCGACGCAGGTCGAGTGTGAGCCCGATCCGACAATTGAATGCGGACAATGACGGCACGGCGTTGTCCAATTCCATCGGTGGCTCGGCTGGCAGGCTCGCCGATCTCACCCAACATGTTGAAAAGCAAGCGATATGCTGCCGGAAAAATGCTCGGGTGCGTCTCCCCGAAAGAGGGGGCTGGGCGATGTTTTCGCAAATTGCAGCCGGTGATGTTTGGCTCGGCGAGAGCCGCCTGCTGGCTGAACATTCATGTGCATAGATTTTTTGAAGCAAGTTTGGAAGACAAGATGATTGACCGTTCGAGACAGCCAGCACTGTCTGAACAGCCGCCAGTCGATTTCTGTTGCTCGCGTATGCAACATGCCCGGAGCAGAAATCATAGAAAGAACACTACAATCTGAGCGGGTTAGTCTTCCTCTCGCGCAAAGAAAATTTCCGAGACGCCGCGCTTCCCGCCATCACGGCGCAACTGGATGACGATGGGGATTACCATTCGGATATAGGACATGAGGTCATGCTTGGCATATCCGCCGGACAATCCGGCCTGCATCATCATCATGGCGATTTGCTCATAGGCCCCCAGAGGTGTGTCCGCGTGCACTGTCGACATGGAACCAGGGTGCCCCGTATTGATCGCCCGCAGGAATGAGAACGCTTCCACGCCGCGAATTTCGCCCACGAAAAGCCGATCTGGCCGCATTCGCAACGAAGCTTCGAGCAGATGCTGGATTGTGACATCGGCCGTTCCTTGTCCCCCCTTGGACGCGACAAGATGAACGCGGTTTTCCTGTGGCGGAAACAGCTCGCGCGTATCCTCCAGCGTGAGGATTCTCTCTTTCGGATGTACCGATTTCAGGCAGGCATTCAGGAATGTGGTTTTTCCCGACGACGTGCCCCCGCTGATCAGAATCGATATGCGTTGCGTAATCGCGGTATGAATGAAGTCGTAAATCCTGTTTTGCTTCAGATAGCTGATCAACTGACGGTCGATATCGCTTAATCCGCCTACGGCCACCGAGACTTTTTCAAGCGATCCGCTGTCGCGATATTCTTCCAGAGTGATGTCGTTGACGACCTGCTTGCGAATGGAGATCGAACCGCCTTCGGGAGCAGCAGGTGGAAGGACCACCTGGATACGCTCCCCGCTTGGGAGTGCTGCACTCAGGATCGGCGCAGATTTGCTTATGAACTGATCCGTCGAACCTGCAACGCGTTCGCCGATATTCTGAATTTCGGATGCAGTAAGGACGTCTATGGCATAAAATTCCATATGCTCGACACCAAGACGCTCAATATAGACGTGACCGGGTCTGTTTATGGCGATTTCAACGACTCTGGGGTCGTCAAGAAATGGTCTCAACGGCTCCAGCGCCCGTTCCAGGAAGTAATGTCTGCTGTGTTTGGCGGCAGTAATGCTATTTGCTACGACGTTCACGGCGGATTTCCTTTATTGCTTCCGTCACGGGGTCATCGTACATCGCCGAAAAATCGAGATCCTGGCGCACAAAGATGAAGATGCGCTCACCCTGATGGACGCTGATTGTCGGCTTGACGCGCAGGCCGTCGCTCAGAGCCGTATTTGCCATTTGGCTGAAGGTTTCCGCGATGGTCTGACGTGCCAGCGCCTCACCCCGTTTGGCATCGTCGTTGTTCTGGCCGAATGTACTGCCGCTGCCATATCCTGTCAGGTAGCTTGCGCCGGCGCCAACGATGGACAGCATGATCGATGCGCCGAACCGTTCGCGCCATTTTTTATCGACGATGCCGGTCAGGCCCGAACGTCCGAGACTGTCGGTGCCGATTGAGTTCAGGCGAACAGAGACGCCATCGTCGCGCAGCATGCGCGTCCATACGACAAACACCCGGGTTTGACCTGTCATGACCTCGCTTTGGTATTCGCCGATGAGACGGGTTCCGGTCGGAATGAGAATACGGCGTCCGTCGAAGGAATAGACATCTTCCGAGGTGATCGCCCGGACCTGTCCCGGCAAGTCACTCACGATGGACGTCTCAAGAATGCCGGGGATCATTGTGCCTTCCGGCACGACAGCATCAATACGCTTGATCTTCGTAGCCTTGGCGTTCCGGTCCGGCATGGCGGCGGATGCGGCAAGAAACCTGCTGCTGCTGTCGCGGCCCGCTACGCTTGAATTTCCGTCAACTCCTTCATTGTCAGCAGATGCCGCAGCCTGGGAGTTGTCTATCTCGATCAGCTTGGATTTGAACCTTTCTGGAAACTCCTCGACGACCTGCGGCGCGGCAGGCTCGGTTGTCATCGGCGGCGGTGGGGGAAGGTTTGTTACTTCTGGCTCCGGCGGCGTCTGCACATCCTTTTCACGGGTGAAAGAAGGCGGGCGGAACGATGTCGTGTTGAATTGCTCGTCCCCATTCATGAGGTTGACCGGTGTGTCGGATGGCTTCAGGATAAGATAGACCATCCCCACTCCGGCCAGCAGAAACGCTGCCATCGCAGCCGTCCGGTTGCGCCTGGCATTCTTGTTGCTGACCTGGGCCTCGTCGACCGCAGACAGGGCTTCGAGTTCGGGGGATTGTTTCATCAGTTGCCGCTCCTTCTACGCCTGGTTGCTGCGGGATCAGGAGCGGGGCCCATAATGGCGGGATCAGGTGCGGCGAAATCCGGTTTTTTCAGATTGAAAATGCATATCCATTGATCGCCGTCGCGCAGCGTATATTGCGTGGCTGTCCCATCCAGCACCAGATATTCGCCTTCCTTACGGAAATTCCGAAGTGTTTCGGAAAAATTGCTGTTCACCGCGAAGATTGCGGGTGTCCGGCCGGGGAACTTGAAGAATGTTTTTTTGCCGTCATCGAAGACCATCGCTGGCTTCAGTTTCGTGTCGCCCGTAAACGAGTAGTCCAGATTGACGTTTGCCTTGTCAATCATGGAGATATTGGGGTTTGCGGCCCGAAATTCTGCTTCTTTGCGAATTGAAGCATTCAGATCCTTTTCAGGATAGGTGAAACGGACGCCAAAGACCTCCTTGCCGGCGCTGGGAGCATAGTCTTGCAACTCCAGAAAATAGATGCGCTTGCTAGTAACGACATTCATGTTCGTATTGACGTTCTTCGCCGTCGGCTTGACGAACAGGATGTTGCCCTTGTCAGCCGGGGCAATCTGCCAGCTATCTGTGTCGCCGAGAGAAATTATCTCGAACTTCTCATCTTCATCGAAGATGATCATTGTCGAAACTCCGTATGTTGCGGAAATCTTGACGACATTGTTGGGCTGATACACGACGTTCGTCACGCGGGCGTCTAACGAGCCGGGCCGGGGCGTCTGCGCGCCGTAGGCATGAGGAAGAACTGCGGCCAAGAAGGCTGCGGTCGACAAAATTAGCCTTCTCATTCTTTGCCCCCATCAGTGACCGTTTCCTGATCCCTCCGGTAATTATAGACTTGAAAGCCGAGGGGGTTCTCGAAACGCCACGCATTGGTGGCGGGTTCGTTCGTATAGCGATAGCGAACTACCGATATGTAATGCCTTGTTATGGCGTCGGTATAGGATTTTTCAGTCGTGGAGAACCGAACGAGAGCGGTCGAGTCGTTCGGGAAGGTGACGGATTTTACCTCGACGCGCACCTGCTTGTCTTTTCCATAGATGCGCATCGGATTTTCGGAGTTTGTAATGCTATACTGGCGCTCCAGATCGTTTGCGGCGTCCCCGGTCGATAACAACGCTGCGATGCCATAATTTTCGCTGATGGCATAAGGATCGTAGCCCTCCCGCATTCGGATGTAGCGCACGATGTTGGCCTGTGTGATGGCGCGCGTCTCCGTCAGGTTCTGCGCTTTCGTCAGACCGCTCTTGGTCTCGATGTACCCCGTCGCTTTATCGACGACCACGATGACCGGTTCGAAAGATTTCAACGGTACCAGCATGACGAGCGCAAGTAGTGCAAACACCGACATCAGGCCGAAAATCACCGTGACGAACCATGCGAGGTTTCTTGATCGTTTGGCTTTCCGGACGATCTCGTTCTCCCAACGGTCGCCGTCCTGAAAGTAATTTCTCAATGCAGCTTCTTTTGTATCAGTCATGATCTAACCAATAAATTGCGGGGACGTGCAGTTTTACTGCGGCAGGCTGTGGCTGCGGATCCGGTTTTGCATTGCTTCTATTTCACCTTGACGGATTGGCGAGGCCGAAACGCCGCCAAGGTTGGAGCGATAAAAAAAGCGCGGTCGTGTACTCCGACGGGAGCTGGATTGTGCGTTCACCTGTGCGATTTGAGGGGGGCTGCCAAGGCCGGTTGCATAGCTCACGCTTCGTGAGAAATCACCGATTCTTGCGGTTATACCGCTTGCAACTCCTTGGGCGATGGTAAAAACCTTGGCCACAACGAATATACCAGCCGTACACAGCAAGATAAAACCCGCTACTTCGGTCAAGGTAAGGTTTCTTCCTTTGGCGATACGAATCATTTCCGTCAGATCAGGCTCGATGACCCTAATGAGAAAGGCGCACACGACGTATAGAAAGAGAGGAAGCAGTGCATACCGAAGCAATTGCTCAAACCACGCCCAGCCAATTCCTCTGGATCGTTCGAACAGCATACAGGCAATGAAAATTGGGGCCAGTCCGATCAACAACCACGTTGCGACCTTGGACAGTAGTAACATGGATAGTGCCAGGCCGATAAACAGCATTGCCGTGGTCATTATCAATATGCCGACAAGTGACGGAAGAACAGCTTCAAACCCGGTTTGCTCGGCAAGGGCACCGGCAGCCTGGTTCGCGCCACTCCAGATTTTCGATAACCCAGTGGTTATGTCTTTCATGTCGGAATTGAGAGTGCTCAATAATTTCTCGCCTAATGCCTTGGGGGGGGCATTGAGTAGACTGTAGATAAAGTCATTGAAATAACGCCAGTTTTGTATGAGCAGAACAATAACAACCATGCGAAGTATACGGGCAGATACTGCGGCCACAGTAATTTGCGATGTGCCGAATATGAGTTGCAGACCATAATAGGTGACGTACGCAATCAGCATGACATTGAGCAGTGGCGCAATTTGGGTGCCGATGCTCGTATAGACAGATTGGGAAAAACCGATACCGGCGTCATCCATCCGAACTAGTATATTACCCAGAAAGTCAGCCATCGCGTGCCTCCGTTTATTGGGTTGTTATCGCTGTTATTGCTGCCAAAGCGCTGGCGCGATCGGTATTGATCAACGCCATTGGCCCGCATTCATGGCGGGGATCTTCGGCAAACGACGTGAGGTTCGCCGGACGCTTGCATGGAGCGGTCTTCTCTTTAACTGAGCCGCAGCCTGCGATACTGCCGAGGAATAATAAGGCTGCACAATATCTCAAACATGTTGAATTAATTATCATTGTAGCCCATCGTCATCATGTTTCGATACAAATTCGTAGTGCGGTTTCGTGTGTCCGTCTGGTTAGAAGCCAGCATATTGTTACTAATTCCTGCAAGCTCATTTAAAAGCAGGCCGTTTTGAGCTTGTATCTCGCTATTCTGATCTATAGAATCTTTTATATCTTTTGTTTGTCCAATATTTTGAGCCATCGCAATATAGTTTTTCTTCCTTATCTTCAGGAGAGCTAGAGTTCCCTTTACAAATGAACTAATATCTGTTGTTGTGCGTGAAACATTCTCTACTAATGGATCTTTATTCGACTTGTTGTCTTTCGTGATTCTTGTCTCGTATTGTTGTTTGATTCCATCAGAATATAATATTAAAGCATCTATGGTCTTCTCCATTCTGGTAAAATCGTCGTCCCCAGTAGTCTGAGCCGCAGTTTGCGTTGTAGTATCCGGTGTGCGTGGCTTGGTAATTGCTTCTAGAGTTTTCGCAAGATCTTCGCTTATTTTAGTTGCTTTTTTTAAGATGTTTTCTGTATCTGTTCGTATTTCAGTATTCTTTGTAAGTATAGATTTGCTAGTAGTGTCTATACTATTGTTGGCGGTGTAATTTAATGGGTCAAATACGACTTGAGAGAATGCGTTACTTGTACTTAATACGGCAATTATAGTTGAGAATATTATTGTATGGATTCTCATTTGCATTCCTCCTGTGGTAGAAGTATAAGTACTTATATAATTACTCGAAGGACTCCTTCGTCCATTTGCAGAATATCGGCAGCCAGTTCTCGGGATTGTCGCCAAGACGCTCCCGCAGGGCTGCGCACTCCTCGACGGTCTCCTTCCGCCCGGATAGCACTTTCACCAGATCGGGCATTGTCGAGAGATCGAGGCGTGCGATTACGGAATCGTTCCCGTGCTTGATGAGGAAGGTGCGCTTTTCGGGCGGGGTATTCTTGATGAAATTGAATTCCTTGAACGTCAGTCCGAAACGCTTGATGTAGCTTTCCTCGTCGGCGCGCGGATTTGGGAAATGAATATTCGTGGCCGATTGTTCAATCAGCGTGTGCGACGCTTTCGCCTTGGCGATATCGGCTGCCGACTGCGTGCCAAACCCGACTATGCCGTTGAGCTTGCGGATGGTCTTCATCTTGTCGACAATGAAATTGCTGAATGTCTCGTCCATCAGCAACTGCCAGCCCTCATCCATGAAAAACATGACGGGGTCACCGTTCAGGAGTTCATCGAGCCGGTGATAGAGATACATCAGGGCAGGCGTGCGGATATCCTCATTGCCGAGGACGCTTGTCATGTCGAAGCCGAAAACGCTGCACCCCGAAAAAGATAGGACGTCTTGCTGGGCATTGAACAACCAGGCTTTTTCCCCGTCGATCCAGGGCCGCAAACGCGAGGCCAGATCGTTGGCATCCGCTCGTGAACGGCCAACCAGAAGGCCGGAAAGGTTCGGCAGATTGCGCTGGGCGGCGGGCTCCTGCATGATCCGGACAATCGCGCGCTCAAGCGTGTCGGCATCTTCCTGGGAGAACTCGCGACGATCATTTGTCCGCAGCATCGACTTCAGGAGGCGCAGCAGGAAATCGCGGTTGGGTCCGGTATTTTCGAGTTGAAGCGGGTTGAAACCTGTCGGCGTGCCGGGCGAGAGAATTTCATAAGTTCCGCCCATGGCCCGGACAAATATCTCCGCGCCGCGGTCCTTGTCGAAAAAGACCGCCTTCGGCGTGGGATCGACACGCATTGCCTGCGCCAGCAGGAATGTCAGGGCAACGGTCTTGCCGGAACCGGTGGGGCCGGTGACCAGAAAATGGCCGATATCGCGACGATGGAAGTTAAACCAGTACGGGGTTTGCGACGTGGTTTCGAGGATCGTGATCGGCAATTTCCAATGCAGGTTGTCGGATTGGCCAGTCGCAAAATTATGCATTGAGGAGAGGCCGGAAAAATTGGCTGACGACAGCATGGCCTTGCGTGCGCGATAACTGTGATTGCCGGGAAGTTGGGCCCAGAAGGACGCTTCGAGATTCATATCCTCGCGCAGCCAGTTGATATTCATATCAGTCAGGCAGCTTCCGAGTTCTGAAACGGTCTTGCTCAAGCCCTCCAGATCGCGTGACAGGCAAAGCAACGAGAAATGGTGAATGCCGAAAACAGCCTCCTGGTTCATGAGGCTGTTGAGGGCGAAATCAATGTCGCTTTCGACCGAGCTTCCGCCTTCGTCCGATGCCGCGATCTGGCGCTGAAGGCGCGTGATGCGTTCCTGGGCTATCGGTTTGTCGGAAATGGTGAAACTCTGCGTCAGGATGAACTCGTGGTTCACCTGCAGAAGCCCGTCCAGCATTCCAGGACCCGTATAGGGCGGATATTCCTTTATGGAAAGCATCGCGCCATAACGGTTGTCTTCCTCTGTAGCGGCCTGCGTTTGCATCGCCCGCTTGCTGAAATGCAGACGCGAGGTCCCGACATAGTTGCGGATACCCATCCGCGGCAATCGCATCTTCCGGAAAATGCCGCAGGTCAGAATGGAATTGAAAAATTCGCAGGGCTCGGAATAGGGCTCTCCGTCGCGATAGGTAATGCCAAGCGTGCGCGCTCCATATTTCTGCAGTTCCCGCGTGACATTGGAGACGAGTTCCTCAAGGTCCGTCACCGTTTCCCGCACCTGTCGGTCCCGGGCCTCTGCTCCGCCTGATTTTGTAAAGGTACGGCTGACAATATCACTCAGGCCAAGCGCGCCACGCATATCGGTGCGAACGATGGACAGGTAGATATCATTGCTGAACATGCGCTTGTGGCGCAACTGATTCAGATAGCGGTTATTGAGCTGGTCGCAGAACGGATCCTCGAACGAGCCGGTGATTTCTGTGTCCGCCTGCCGTCGGACGATGGTTGACCAGACGGAAAAGCGGCTTGATCCCAGTGCTCGAATGATCGTGTTCTGTACACTGGCGCGCATGTTGAGTTCCGCCTGATCCTCTGTCTGAAAGAACAGGCCTGCAAGCTTGATAGTCGATACTATCGCGCCATTCTCCAGGCCGATCACAGTATCGGACAGGTGTCGCAGGTAGGGGATGTGCGTTGCCATCGGGCGCTCTTTGTGAGCATTTTTTCCAAAGCCGAGCTCTTCCCTGACTATTTTCAACATGCGCTAAGGTCCATATGAGTTCGTTCCCCAGAAAGACTTGTTGGGAGTTCTTGGTGTCTTGCGGCTCGTAACCTCCAGAATATCGAGTATCTTGTTGTCCCATGCACAAAGCGAAAACAGGACGAGATAGCTGATTGGCGCAAAGAGCAGTACCCAGAAGGACTTGGTGGTCAGCCACCCAATGACGGTGACGCCAATCACGATTACGACCGCCATATAGGGCACGCCCCAGATTGTTGGTGATCGGGTAAGCCCAATCACCAATGGGGTCAGATGCGGCTTGACATCCTCGTATTCCGTCATCGTTATTTCCCAACCGCTAGGCTCAACGTTTCGACGATTGATTTAGCCCCGAACACCAGCCCGATACCGAGGATCACGCTACCGGCAAAAAACCAGCCAAGGCGGCCGGCGAAGGCCAGAAATCCGAGACCTATGACGGCGATGGTGGCAAGCAGCCGCCCGAAATCGCCATCTATGAAGTCCACGAATGTCTTAAAAGTCTCCTGAATCGGTCCGAAGGCATTGTTTACGCCTTCTGCCAGTGCCGCATCGGCTCCTGCAATCTGCGCCGCAGCCAGCAGGCAAAGACAGGCTGTCAGTTTTGCAGTGGTGATTTGCCAATCCTTGTGCAATTCGTTGTTCATATTTTTCTCCTCTTAAAAACGCATCACGCCGCCCACGAAGGTGCCGATTTTCTTGATCGCTATGACCCCCGATTCAGGACTGTTGGCTGCGGCAGGCGCCGATTTGGTATACTTGCCGGACAGCTTGTTTTTCGGGGCAGGCATGGAAATGCCGAGCTGGTAGTTGACGACCTTCGCCACATAACTGACGGTTTCCTTGAACGGAGGAATGCCGCCATACTCGTAAACGCGGCTTTCGCCCGCATTGTATGCGGCAGCTACCAGCAGCGGATTGCGGAACTCATCCAAAAGGAAGCGAAGGTATTTCATTCCGCCTTCGATATTGGCTTCAGGATCGCAGACATCCCGGACATCGAACCGGGCCGCTGTGTCCGGCATAAGCTGCATGGGACCACGCGCGCCCTTGTCGGAATTTCGGGATCGGTCAAATTGGCTTTCAGTCCAGGCGATCGCGTTCGCAAAGTGTTCGTCTACCTGATGCCGTCGCGCAGCCTCCTCCACCAGCATCTTGATCTTTTCAGCGGGGAGCGGGGAGGGGCCGCATTCCGGCACGGACGATACCGTTGATCCGCTCGATGTCGCATCGCGGCTCTTGTCGGAAAGGTTGCTGTTCGCCGTGCCGACAAAGTCACTGAGCGAACCGGTTGCCGCATATGCGATGGCAGTATTGCCGGCATCGTTCGCCTGTCCGGTTGCACCCCGTCCATTTTCCGCGGCCGCGGCAATCCCGTCTGCTCCGACAACGAATTCCTTGCTCGCGGATGGCCAGCGACGGTTGAATACCGTCTGGGCAGAGACTTTGTCGCCCGCGTCACTGCGAGCAGATTTCTCGCTGCTCTTTTGGATGGGCGAAGCATACCCCTCGTTTTCACTACACCAAGCAAATGGAATCCAAATCTGGATTGAAAGTATAGCGCCTGATAGAATTATTCTTTTAACTCCCCCTGTCATTATCATTCCTTGTCCTGTTTCTATACTTTTATTAGCTGTATTAAAGAAAAGGCGCGAATAATACACAAGAAACTATTATTGATATTACAATACATGGATTCTTATTGATGAAAAAACCCAATAATTAGGGGCGTATAAATATGGAGTTGCAGTAATACAGGATAGGAATTATTCAAGTTTAAGTGAATATATCCCTGATATTAAGTCTCTGTTTTGCAAAAGCGCGTTGAAGGCGTCTTTCCGGAAAGCAGAATGGGCCGGGCGTGCCGTCCGAAGGGAGCGCACCAATCAGGGGGAAGAGTGCAGGGTGGCAAGCGAGACGAATCGCAGGTGAAGAAATGATGAAGCGGAGCCTTCTATGCGCGTTAGCCGGTGGGGTGTTTTCGTTCTCGGCGTTTGCTGCGCCGAATGGATATTTCGACCTTCAGCCCAGCGTAAAGCTTGAGACCGGCGATAGCTGGGTGGCCGATGGAAACCGTTATCGTCTCTTTGGTGTCGAGTCCTTTCCTCGCGGCGCCACATTTACAAACCACGCAGGCGAGAAGCAGGATCGCGGCGATGCTTCGCTTGCAGTTCTGTCTGTATATATCAAAGACGCGAGTCCCGTTTGCGCTCCGGTCATGAAGGCCGCCGATGCTACCTATGTCACCTGCTATGCCATGATAGACAAAAATCGCGTCGATCTCGCGCTGGTCCTGATTTCGAGTGGCTTTGCCTCCGCTGCGTTACGCGGAGATGGGCGTCCTCGTTATGCTCCCTATGCTGCAGCCGAGTCGAAGGCGCGGGAGCAACGTGTAGGCCTCTGGCAATTCATATCGAAGGCCAGTGAATGAGAGCCGTGAATCTTCAGATGCCCCGGGAAGGGGAATGGTAAATACCGGACGAAGAAAGCGAACCAATGAAGCGCCTCACCGTTATCATATCCGTTGCTCTGGCCTGCTCACCGACGTTTGCGGCAGACGCAATTCTGCAGCAGCCCGGTGGGGTGCCGCAGGCGGCGCAGCCGGGCCAATTCATGTTACTCCCGACGATTGAAGGGCGGGCAGTTGTGGTGGACGGTCGAACCCTTTGGTTCCCGACCTACGCGCAACGCATACGTCTTGCTGACATCGACGCCTGCGAGCTGCCACAATGGGCGCTCACTCCACAGCAGAATGGGCAGGCAAACAAAGTTCCGATGCCTGTCCCCTGTGGCCCGTTTGCAAAAGCATGGCTAAAGAGGACGGTCGGAGCAGACGCGGTCACGTGCAGGGTGGTCGGTTATGAAGATGGCGCGGTTGCGCGTGCATATTGTGCAGCTCGCGGCCGTGATCTCGGCCTTGAGATGCTTCGCGTGGGGTGGGCACGTGTGGACTCGCCCTATCTCACTTATCCGCAATATATGGGTTATCAACGTGCTGCCATGTCGGCTCGCTATGGCATGTGGGCGACCTATGTTCTCGATATGAATGAATGGCGCCGCAAGGCGATCGATAAGACCCTGGACCGTAGGCCCAATGCTGATTTCAATCTCCTCGCGGAACGCAGGAGCGAGATTTCACCGCCGTTTGCCGACGCGCGCAACAGACCCAGAAGAACAGACCGATAGCGCGCATCCCGAAAAGTGAGAAACGCCTGCGCAGGGAAATCAGTCCACTGGACGGATTTCTGATCCTGCTTCGATCTGATGCCCGCGTTTTGGTCGCGATGTCGGAACAATAGTGTCCCTTCATGAGTTTGTCCCGCGTGGCGGTTCCAGTGTCCTGTTTTGGCCTGAGCCGCTCCCGCCGACAGCGATGGAGGGCAAAATGGGTGAGTTCTTGTTCTGGATCGTACTGATCGGATTGCCTGTGCTTCTCGTCGGCGGTTTCGGATATGCGCACTATCTGAAACGCACCGGGGGAACCACCCGGCATGAAGATGGCGCTTGAAATGAGCGAGGCAATCCATGGCACCCCGTGCAAACTGGAAAGGCCAGTTGAAAATCGAACAGCTTCTGTGTCCTGTCGCGCTGTTCACCGCCGCATCGACCTCCGAACGCGTTTCGTTTCATCTGGTCAATCGCAAGACCGGAAATCGTCTCAGCCGGGAATTCGTGGACAGCGATACGGGCAAGCCCGTGCCGCGCGAGAAACAGGTCAAGGGATACGAGGTTTCATCCGGCTCTTATTTGAGCTTTGACGAAGAGGAGATCGCGTCCGCTATTCCAGAAAGCGACAAGACGCTGAATGTCACCCGTTTCGTCAAATGCGATGAGATCGACGATGTCTATCTCGACCGGCCATATTATCTGGCTCCGGCGGGAGATGACGAGAGTTTCGTGCTCGTGCGCGAGGGCATGAAGGCCGAAAAGGTAGCCGCAATTGCGGAAACGGTTCTCTTTCGTCGTGCGCGACAGGTTCTCATTCGCCCATATGACGACGGCTTGATCGCGACTACGCTCAATTTCGAGTATGAGGTGCGCGCCGCATCAGACGCATTTGCCGATCTGGGCGCGTTCAGCTTCGATCAGGAAATGCTCGATCTGGCAAAACACATCATCGACACCAAAATGGGCAGTTTTGACCCTGCTGGTTTCGACGATCGCTACGATACGGCGCTGGCTGACTTGATCAAGGCAAAGATTGAAGGAAAGCCGCTCAGGAAGCCGGCTGCGCCGAAAACTGCCGAGGTCATCGATCTCAAGGAGGCTCTCCGCAAGAGCGCCGGTCTGGGCGGAGGGCGAGCATCGGCCAAAACTGCAAAAGGCAGGACGAAATCCCGGGCTAAACCCGATGCGAAGTCTGCCAAAAGGGCTGGCTGATCATGGGACAGCCGCTCGAAACCTATCGCAAGAAACGCGATTTTACCCTGACCAGGGAGCCGCGCGGCAAGTCCTCCCGTGCGAAAGGTGATCTTTTTGTCGTGCAGAAGCATGATGCCCGGAGATTGCATTATGATTTTCGGCTTGAGATGGACGGCGTGCTGAAAAGCTGGGCCGTAACGCGGGGCCCGAGCCTCGTTCCCGGCGAAAAGCGCCTTGCTGTGCATGTAGAGGATCATCCTCTTGAATATGCAGGCTTCGAAGGCACAATACCCAAGGGCGAATATGGCGGCGGCACGGTCATCGTTTGGGATACGGGGCGTTGGAAATCCACCGGCGATGCGCACAAGCAATACAAGAAAGGGCATCTTGAGTTTGAGCTTGCCGGAGAAAAACTCAAAGGGCGCTGGCATCTGGTCCGTATGCACGGAAAGCCGGGCGAGAAGCGGGAAAACTGGCTTCTCATCAAGGGAGAGGACGAGTTTGCCAGAGACGAGAACGAGCCTGACATTCTTGAAGAACAGCCCGAATCCGTAAAGACCGGTCGCGGCATCGCCGATGTTGAGGACGAAGCGCCGGGCTGGTCATCGAAAACCGGGGCAATCAGGAAGAAGGCCGCCGCTCCAGAGAAGCCTGTGGAGCCGGTTCCTAAAAATGCGCATCCGGGGCCGATGCCGGGTTTCGTCAAGCCTGAGCTTGCCACGCTTGTACCCGCTGCGCCGGAGGGAAACCGCTGGCTTCACGAGATAAAATTCGATGGCTATCGCATCCAGGCCCACGTTGCGCGGGGCGAGGCCACGCTTTATTCGCGCAGCGGGCTGGATTGGACGGGCAAGTTTGGCCAGTCGATCATTGACGATCTCGTTGGGACTGGAGTGGACGAAGCCATATTTGACGGTGAGATCGTTGTAGAAAACCGGTCGGGACTGTCCGACTTTTCAGCTTTGCAGGAAGATTTGAGCGAGGGGCGTTCGGATCGGTTCGCTTATTATCTCTTCGATCTTCTTTATGTCGATGGGCAGGACCTTCGCCGGTCTCCCTTGGTCGAGCGCAAGAAGCTGCTTGAAAAACTGGTCCCTGCCAAATCATCGACCTTGCGCTTCAGCGAGGCCTTTGATGCCGATGGGGCTGCGGTGCTGAAGAACGCCTGCGGGCTAGGGCTTGAAGGCATTGTGTCAAAGCTGGAGGGCGCATCCTATAAAAGCGGGCGCAGCGGCGACTGGCGCAAATCGAAATGCATCGGACGGCAGGAATTCGTCATTGCGGGTTATGTTCCCTCAACGGCAATGCGAGGGGCAATCGGCTCGTTGCTGCTGGGGGTACACGATAAAAAGGGGCTGGTCCCAGTGGGCCGGGTGGGAACGGGCTTTTCTGTCAATATTGCGAAGGAACTTTACAAGCGGCTGCATGCCATGCGGCTTGAGGAAAGCCCCTTTGCTGTGCCTCTGACAGCGGATGAAAGGCGGGGCGCCAGCTTCGTCCAGCCGAAGCTGGTAGCGGAAATCGAATTTCGCGCATGGACTGCCGACAAGCGATTGCGTCACGCTTCTTTCAGGGGGCTGCGCGAGGATAAGGCCGCCAGCGATGTAATATGGGAGGAGCAAGCCGTGTCAGCTCGTGTTTCCGACAAAGGCACCGGGGAAATCGACGTGAAACTCACACATCCCGACCGCGTTTACTGGCCGGAGGAGGGCGTTACAAAACAAGGGCTTGCGGATTACTATGCCGAAGTCTGGCCCCGCATCGAACCTTTTATCGTCAACCGTCCTCTGGCGCTGGTGCGCTGTCCGACCGGCATCGAAGGGGAACACTTCTTCCAGAAGCACGCATGGAAAGGGTTGAACGAACATATTGTCGAAGTTCAGGACCCAAAGGACAAGGCGGAGGAACCCTATATCAGCATCCGGGATTTCAACGGGCTGATTGGTCTGGTGCAGGCCGGAACGCTGGAAATTCATCCGTGGGGGTCGACGCTCAAGAACTGGGAATTGCCGGATATACTGACGATGGATCTTGATCCGGGCGAGGGTGTCCCCTGGTCACGCGTGATTGAAGCAGCTTTGGAAGTCAGGGAGCGTCTGGAGAAAACCGGATTGGCGGCGTTTGCCAAAACATCCGGCGGCAAGGGGTTGCATGTGGTGGCGCCGCTCAAGCCCAAGGCTGACTGGGACACGCTGAAAAGTTTTACCAAGGCTATTGCCGACCAGATGGCAGCGGATAGCCCCGATCGTTACGTATCGACGATCTCCAAGGCCAAGCGCAAAGGCAGGATTCTCATCGATTACCTGCGCAATCAGCGTGGCATGACTGCCGTAGCGCCTTACTCGCCGCGGGCGCGCCCCGGCGCTGCGGTTTCCATGCCGCTTGCTTGGGATGAAGTCACGCAGGCGATAGGTCCAGCCCATTTTACCATTCCCAACACGCCGACCCGGCTGGCCGCGCTGGAAAGCGACCCCTGGCAGGATTTCCGCAGCGCGGAAACGCCATTGCCGAAAATGAAAAAATAAGAAGTGGCAACACCTTACACCGCTCCAGCGCCCGGAGCGGTTGGCTTTACGATTTCTTGCCTTCCCTGCTGAGACTTTTGCGCAATGCGTCCATGATATTGATGACATTGCCCTCCGTGGCCGGTGCTGCCTTGCGGGGCTTCGATCCGGCTGCCGGTTTCTTTTTCTTTTTGGCGGAAATCATGGACTGGAGGTTCTTCTGCACGGGGTCCTGAAGGAAGTCGGGGTTCCAGTCTTCCGTCTTGTCCTTGATAAGCTTGCGGACCATGGAAAACAGCTTCGTGTCCGGTTTGCTTTCCTCAATGGTGGAAAAATAATCGGCGGCTTTCCGCACCTCATCGCCGAAGCGCAGCGTCCACAGGACAATCCCGCGCCCGCAAGGTTCCAGAAGCACCGCTCTTTCACGCCTGTACATGACGAGGCGGGCCAGGCCGAAGACCGAACTTTTCTCCATCGCCTCCCGGATGACGGCAAAGGCCTCCTGACCGACCTTGTCGGAAGGGGCAAGATAATGCGGCTTGTCGTACCAGATCCAGCCGATGCTGTCGCGCGGCACGAACTTGTTGATGTCTATCGTTCTCGTGCTCTCAAGCGCTACGGCTTCCAGTTCCTCCTCTTCAAGAAGGATATAGCTGCCATCGTCTTTCTCGAAGCCTTTTGCCTCGTCGTCATCGCGCACGGGCTTGCGCGTAACCGAATCCACATAGCGGCTGATCACCCGGTTTCCGGTCTCGGCATTCAGGGTGTGAAAGCGCACCTTTTCGCTGTCGCTGGTCGCAGGCGTCAGTTCCACCGCGCATGTGACGAGCGAGAGTTTGAGATAGCCTTTCCAGAAACTGTGGGGCACGGCCTGATCCTCCGGGAAGAACAGGATAACCCGCCGGGAGCCGGATGGTTCCCGTTCGGATTTATGCACCCCAGGGAACCTGTCGAGCTTTAACCGCCGAAATTTCGCCCGTCTGCTCGCCTTGCAAACCGCAGGACGATGAAACCGGCAAGTCCGGCGACAAGCGAGCCAATCAGGATTCCGATCTTCGCTTCATTTTGCAGCATGGTGTCATTGAAGGCGAGAAGCGAGATAAACAGGCTCATGGTGAAGCCGATGCCGCATAGAAGCGTCGTGCCCAGCATTTGCGTCCAGCTTGCGCCGGCTGGCAGGTCCACAATTCCGCTTCTTACCAGCAGCGACACTGCGCCGAAAATGCCCACGAGCTTGCCGACCGCCAGACCGGCGGCGACGCCGACGGTCACCGGCGCGAAAAACGCTTCCGTGCCGAGGCCCGCAAAGCTGACGCCTGCATTGGCGAAGCCGAATATGGGCACGATGATAAACGAAACCGGCTTGATCAGGCTATGCTCGAGCAGATGCAACGGGCTTTCGGCAATTGTCGCTTCGGGTTTCGCGGGCGTGCGCTTGATTGGAATGGTCAGCGCCAGCAGGACGCCCGCAATGGTCGCGTGAACGCCGGAGCGGTAGGTGAAGAACCACAGCGCGAGGCCCAATAGCAGATAGGGCGTCAAACGTTTTACGCCGCTCAGGTTCAAGACCAGCAGCGCGGCTACGACAGCCGCAGCCAGTCCCAGATCGATCAGAGAAACGCCGGTTGTGTAGAACAGCCCGATGACAATTACCGCGCCGAGATCGTCGATGATGGCAAGGGCGGCGAGAAACACCTTCAGTGACGTGGGAACTCTCGATCCCAGCAAAGAAATGACACCGAGCGCAAATGCAATGTCGGTCGCAGCCGGGATCGCCCAGCCGTGAGATGCGCCGCTATCGAGGTTGAAGGACAGATAGACCAGAGCAGGCACCGCCATGCCTGCCGCAGCAGCTACGCCCGGCAAAATGCGGCGCGGCCAGGAGGAAAGATGGCCGTCGACCATCTCGCGCTTGATCTCCAGCCCGACCATCAGGAAGAACACCGCCATCAGCGCGTCATTGACCCAATGTTGGACAGAAAGCGGGCCGAGATAGGCATGGAGAGCGCTGAAATAGGTTTCCGAAAGCGGCGAGTTCGCCACCAGCAGCGCCGCTATGGCCGCAGCTATGAGCAACAGGCCGCCTGACGACTCACTATCGAGAAAATTGCGTATAGTATTTTGAATGCGACCAGCCATGGCAGCTCCCTGACAGAAACGGTTAAAAACAGTCTCCGTATTCAGGGTTTTCCCTGGGCGCACGCAGCACACGCCATGAAAGTAAGATAGCGAGAAAATCTGTAGATTCAAGTCATATGATCAATCCGTGACGGGATTATCGATGAGTGACGTATTGTAGGATTATAATCTGATTGAATAAAGAGAATGTATTTTATGGGCATGGATTATTATTTAATGAATATTATGTGTTAGTCTCATTATTATTTAAGATTTGCACTTTTCCACAATTGTTGATTTGCCATTCTCGGAATGAAATGAATAAGATAAGCAAGGGCCTGGCGTGCCCCTGAGAGAAGTGTGAAGGAGCGTTGGCAGATTAGCGATCCCGGAAGTGGTGCTTGACAAGCCGCGTCGGTCTTTCCATGTTCGGCGACACAATTTGAACAAAATTATCCAGGGAACGGAGAACAGTTATGACATTGGGAAAAATCACCCGGCGCGGTGTGGTTGCCGTCTTTGCAGGCATTTTTGCTGTCGGGGCCAGCATTGCCGTCGCGCAGTCTCCGGCCTTCTTCCGCATCGGCACCGGCGGCACGGCTGGCACCTATTATCCGATAGGCGGGTTGATCGCCAATGCGATTTCCGGGGCAGGGGACAAGGGCGTACCCGGTCTGGTGGCCACGGCGGTTTCATCGAACGGTTCGGTCGCGAACATCAACGCTATCCAGTCCGGTTCGCTCGAATCGGGCTTCACCCAGTCCGATGTCGCCTATTGGGCGCATACGGGCACCGGCCTTTATGAGGGCAAGGGCAAGGTCGAGGACCTGCGCCTGATTGCTACGCTCTATCCCGAGACGATCCATCTGGTCGCCCGCAAGGATGCGGGAATCAAATCCGTTGCCGATCTCAAGGGAAAGCGCGTTTCCATCGATGAGCCGGGCTCAGGCACGATTGTCGATGCCCGCATCGTTCTGGAAGCATATGGCTTGAGCGAAAGCGACATCAAGGCCGAGCATCTGAAGCCCGGTCCGGCTGGCGAGCGTCTGAAGGACGGCGCGCTTGATGCCTATTTCTTCGTTGGCGGTTATCCGACCGGCGCAATCTCGGAACTGGCGACGTCGAACGGCATTTCGCTGGTCCCGATATCCGGTCCGGAAGCTCAGAAGATTCTGGAAAAATATTCGTTCTTCTCCAAGGATACGGTGCCGACCGACACCTACAAGGATGTCGGCGAAACCGAAACGCTGGCGGTTGCGGCACAGTGGGTCACGAACGCCAAGCAGCCGGATGAACTGGTCTACAACATCACCAAGACCCTGTTCAACGACGACAGCAGAAAGGCTTTCGATGCCGGACATGCGAAAGGCAAGCTGATCAAGCTCGATACGGCGACGACGAGCCTCGGCATTCCGCTGCATCCCGGTGCGGAGCGTTTCTACAAGGAAGCAGGCGTACTGAAATAAGTCGCCCATTCCGTTCGGATGAACAAGATGCACGGAGTTTCACCCGAACTCCGTGCATTTTCTTCCAGTTCGAAAAAGCATCTTTCATATCGATAATTTTGTTAAAACAAGCGGTTAGAGCGATTTCCCGATTCAGTTGAATCGGCTGCGCTCTGAATGGAGAGGACAGTATGGCGAGCGAGCAAGAGACGAAACTGTCGCCCATGGAACTGGATGAGGCCAAGGCGCGCGAGCTGGAAGAAAAGTTCGACTCCGAGATACGCTTTCGCCCGCTGGCACCGCTGGCAGCGCGCATCGTCGGCGGGCTGCTCATCATACTTTCCCTCTTCCACTATTACACGGCGGGCTTTGGCCTTTTGTCGGAAATGGTGCATCGCGGCATCCATCTTTCCTTCGTGCTTGGTCTGGTCTTCCTCGTCTTTCCGTTTTCCCCCAAGGGCTACGACCAGCCCACGACGTCGTCATGGCTGAGGCCGCTTGGCATTTCCATCATCGACTGGGCGCTGGCGATCATCGCGGTCGTGTCCGTTGCCCATGTTCCGATGATTCCGCTTGACGATCTGGCGTTCCGTGTCGGCAATCCGACGACGACGGACGTTGTGCTTGGCGGTCTTCTCATTCTGGTTCTGCTGGAAGCGACACGGCGCTCGGTCGGGTGGCCGCTGCCGATCATATCCGTCCTGTTCATGCTCTATGCCATTTACGGGCAGCATATGCCGGGCATTCTCGTCCATCCCGGCGCGACCGTCAGCCAGCTTGTCGACCATCTTTATCTGACGACGCAGGGCATCTACGGCATCGCGCTTGGCGTGGTCGCAACCTATGTCTTCCATTTCGTGCTGTTCGGGGTGTTTGCCACCCGCATCGGCCTCGGCCAGCTATTTCTGGATTGCGCGGCATGGGTGGCGGGCCGTTTCGCGGGCGGTCCGGCAAAAGTCTCCATTTTCGGGTCGGCCCTTTTCGGCATGATTTCCGGTTCGTCGGTCGCCAATACGGTGACGGTCGGTTCGCTCACCATCCCGGCGATGATCCGGCTTGGCTACAAGCGCCATTTCGCCGCCGCCGTTGAGTCCGCATCATCGACCGGCGGGCAGATCACGCCGCCGATCATGGGTGCCGCCGCATTCCTGATGATCGAATTCCTGAACCTGCCTTACACGACGATCATTCTGGCGGCCATCGTGCCGGCCTTCATGCACTTCTTCGGCGTCTTGATGCAGGTCCATTTCGAAGCAAAGCGCAACGGCTTGCGCGGCATGACCAAGGAAGAGCTGCCCGACCTCAAGGAAGCTTTCAAGCGCGACTGGCCGACCGTCATTCCGCTGGTCGTGCTGATCGGGGTGCTTCTGTCGGGTTACACGCCTTATCTGGCGGCGTTCTGGGGCATTACGCTGTGTATCGCGGTGGGTTTGCTCAACCCGCGCAAGCGCATGTCGATAGGCGAGATTTTTGACGGATTGCGCGATGGCGCCAAATATGCGCTCGCCGTGGGCGCGGCGGCGGCGACTGTCGGCATTATCGTCGGTGTGGTCACGCTTACCGGCGTCGGCTTCAAGATTTCCTATATCGTGACGTCGACGGCGGCGCAGCTCGCCACCTATTTCGGCACCATTCTGCCTGCCGCCTGGTTTGGTCCGCAGACCCTGACGCTGCTTTTCACGCTCATCATGACGGGGATCGTCTGCATTTTGATGGGCTGCGGCATCCCGACGACGGCCAATTACATCATCATGGCGACCATCGCCGCACCTGCGCTGGGGCTGCTGGGTGTCGAGCCGATCGTGGCCCATTTCTTCGTCTTCTATTATGGCGTGCTGGCGGACATCACCCCGCCTGTCGCGCTCGCCGCTTATGCGGCGGCGGGGATGGCGGGTGCTGATCCGTTCAAGACCGGCAATACAGCCTTCCGGCTCGGTCTCGGCAAGGTGCTTGTGCCATTCGTGTTTGTGTTCTCTCCGTCGCTGCTGCTGGTCACGTCGGGTTTCAACTGGCTGGATTTCTCCGTGGCCTTCCTCGGTTGCGCCATCGGCATCACCGCGCTTGGCGCCGCACTGTCGGGCTTTTTCCTGGTGCGCACCAAGGCATGGGAAAATGTCCTGCTGATCGTGGCCGCGATCCTTCTGGTTGCGCCGGAGATTTACTCCTCGCTCGTGGGGCTGGCGCTGCTGGTGCCGGTTGTGGTTCGCCACCTCTCGTCGGTGCGACAGCCTCAAGCTGCTTGAGGCACATCGCGAAAATTGCCTGTCCGGCTCAGCCAGTCATCATCCGATAGATCGCAGGCAGAGCGAATGGCAGTTTCGACAATTTGGCGACGAGCGCATAGTTTCTCCGGCCGAAAAGTGCGGGGAGATAGCTGCTCGCCTCGCGGTCGACCGTCACGGCAAAGACGTTGACGCCTCTGGCGCGCGCTTCTTGGACCGCCCTGCGGCTGTCCTCAAGCGCGAACCGGCCTTCATAGTGATCGACATCGTTCGGCTTGCCATCCGTCAGCACCAGCAGAAGCTTCTTTCGGTTGGGCTGTTCGGCAAGCTTTGCGGTCGAATGGCGGATGGCTGCTCCCATGCGCGTGTAGAAACCGGGTTTCAGCGCGGCAATGCGATGCTCGACCGCTGGCCCGAAAGCTTCGTCAAAGTCCTTCACGGTCTCGACCCGCACCCATGAGCGGCGGCGCGAGGTAAAGGTCTGGATGGAGCAGCGGTCGCCACAGGCAGCAATGCCATTGGCCAGAACCAGAAGCGCCT
This sequence comes from Hyphomicrobiales bacterium, assembly GCA_900473915.1. GTDB lineage: Bacteria > Pseudomonadota > Alphaproteobacteria > Rhizobiales > Rhizobiaceae > Brucella. The sequence continues at coordinate 97,106 of UCNG01000002.1, forward strand.
CCTTTTCCACATCCAGCACACGCCGGTTGTCGATCCACGCATCGGTGGATAGCGACACATCGACCAGAATGGTGACGGCAAGGTCGTTCGCCTTGGGGCGGCTCATCAGATGCACACGGTCGCTGCCCTGACCGCCAGCGGCAAAGTCGCACCGCGAACGAACTACGGCATCGAGGTCGAGATCATTGCCATCGAGCTGTGCACGCATCAATTCGCGGCCCGGACGCAGGATCTCGAACTGGCGGCGCACGCGGCGCACGAGGTTTCGCGCTTCGTCATCCAGTTCCAGAGCGTCTTCGCGGGCCTGCGCCGGTGCCGCCAGAACGCTGCAATGATCCTGAAGATAGGTCGCCTTGCGGTAATCCCATTCCGGATAGGTCAGTTTGGCGGAAAGAGCCGCCCGGTCGACGGCTTCAGGCGGCAGGTCGAGGTCGAACCGGAAACGCGCAGCCGGTCTGCCCTTGCGCTCGCCCAATGTGAGATCGTCAAGCTCATCGGCGGATTTGGCGTTCTGTTCATCGCTATCGTCGGTTGGCCGGTCGACGCTTACCATTTCGGCCATGGCCAGGATTTTCTCGAAACGGTTGAGAATGAACGGGCTACGGTCGGCCAGTCTCGGGTCCTGCTTTTCGCGGTTGGCGATCTGCCGCCCGGTTTCCACGCCTTCCACCTTGCTGCCGGGCACGGGCTGGTCGTCGCTGTCACGCGGCGCGGTTTCCTCCCGCCTTATCAATTCCGGCCAGAGCGGAACGGGCAGGGCAGGCAGATAGCCCGCTGGCGCGCAATGGGGAAAGATCGTGGGGAGACTGTCATCCGGCAATCCGGCCCCCTGCTTCAGAAGCGCCAGAATGCGCTCTTCCACCTGTCGCTCCAGCCCATGCAGCGAACGTTTCGGACGTACAGCGAGCAATGCTTCGCACAGGCGCGCATAGCGGTTCTGCAAACCGGGAAAAACCCCGCAAGTCTTCGCAACCGTCTCCGACGCCAAAGCAAGCGACGCAAGATTGCGGCGCAGCGGATCGTTGGAAGGCTCCTTCACCTCAACCGGCATGACGGCCATGTAACCGGCAAGCCAGACATAAAGATCGTAATTGAGCGCGCTGTCGGGAAAGAGCGCGATCTCCGGCGGCAGCATCAAAGTCGCTTCGTCCCGCAATGGCTGGCTGAGTTTTTCCTCGCCCAGAGCCATGCGCTGCCGCAGCCCCAGCCTGTGCCCGGAAGTTCGGGCGCGGGCAGGGGCAATCTGCACGGCAACATCGCCGCCAAAACCACGAAAGCAGATGGCGAGCTTCTGGCGAATATCGCCAAGCTGTACGGCGTGCTCGGGATAATGCGGCCACGATCCCGTCTTGCCGATCAGGCGATGCCACGCCCGACCGACTGTTTCCTCCAGTTCCAGAAAATCCAGCATTGCGGCCCCGCCTATTTCAGCATTGCATCAGCGACTTCAATCAGGGCGGCTTTCACGTCCGGCTCATCGGTCAGCGGCTCGATCATCGCGGCGCGCGCCGCTTCGCGTTGCGACATGCCTGCCTCGATCAGCGTCGCGCAGTAGACCAGCAGGCGTGTGGAAACGCCTTCTTCCAGATCATGCCCTTTCAAGCCGCGTAAGCGGTGAGCCAGTGCCACCAGCGGCGCAACCTTGTGGGCAGGGAGGCCGCTTTCCTCGCTCACCACCGCGATTTCCTGTTCCTTGGGCAGAAAGTCGAACTCGATGGCGACGAAGCGCTGGCGTGTGCTTGGCTTGAGGGACTTCAGCAGGTTCTGGTAGCCCGGATTATAGGACACGACGAGCATGAAGGCATCCGGCGCTTCCAGCAATTCGCCGGTGCGTTCCAATGGCAGAAGGCGGCGGTCGTCAGTCAGCGGATGCAGAACCACGGCCACGTCCTTACGCGCTTCGACAATCTCGTCGAGATAGCAGATGCCGCCATCGCGCACGGTGCGGGTCAGCGGGCCGTCGACCCATATTGTATCGCCGCCCTTCAGCAGATAACGCCCGGTCAGATCGGCAGCCGCCAGATCGTCATGGCAGGAAACCGTTGAAAGCGGCAGGCCGAGCTTCGCGGCCATATGGCTTACAAACCGCGTCTTGCCGCAGCCGGTCGGACCTTTCAGCAGCAGTGGCAGCTTGCGCGTCCAGGCCATTTCAAAGAGCGCACATTCATTGCCCGACGGGCTGTATGGCGGGATCGAGACATTGGCATTTTCTACATTTCTGAGAATGGGGTTCATGGCCGTTTTCCTTTGTGTCAGACAATGAAGCCCCGCCAATGGCGGGGCTTGTTGGCAGCGATCATTCGGCGGGCTGTATCAAGGGGCTTGCGTTTTCGCGGCGTTCCTTGCCCGGAACCAGCACGGCCCAGATGAACATGAAGGCCGAGATCACCACCACGACGCCGGAGCCGAGGCGTATCCAGTAGAATACGGCCAGCTGGTCCTGCACATTCATGAATCCTTCTCCCAACACGCGCTGGAGATGGGTCTGGACGACGCCTGCGAAGGTCAGCGCGAAGGTCATCACGGACATGGCGGTGCACATGGCCCAGAAGCTCACCATGGAAAGCATCTGGTTATAGGGCGCCCGCCCGCGCAGTTCGGGGATCGCATAGGCCATGACTGCGAGGTTGAGCATGACATAGGCGCCGAAGAAGGCGAGGTGTCCGTGGGCGGCAGTAAGCTGCGTGCCGTGGGTGTAGTAGTTGACCGACGACAGCGTATGCAGGAAGCCCCATACGCCTGCCCCGAAGAAGGCCATGACCGAACAGCCGATGGACCACAGAAGGGCCGCACGGTTCGGATGTTTGCGACCGGCCTTCCATGTCATCACGAAGGTGAAGATGACCATGGTGAAGAACGGCGCGACTTCCAGCGTGGAGAACAGCGAGCCGATCCACTGCCAGTAGCCGGGTGCGCCGATCCAGTAATAATGGTGGCCGGTGCCGAGAATGCCGGAAAACAGGGCGAGGCCGACAATGACATAGAGCCATTTTTCCACGACTTCGCGGTCGATGCCGTTGAGCTTGATCATCAGGAAGGCGAGGATCGACGCCATGATCAGTTCCCACACGCCTTCAACCCACAGATGGATGACGTACCACCAGTAAAGCTTGTCGAGCGCGAGATTGATCGGATTGTAGAAGGCGAAGAGGAAGAACAGCGCCAGCCCCCACAGACCGAACAGAAGAATGTTGGTCACGGTGGTCTTGCGGCCCTTGAGCGCCGTCAGCGTGATGTTGAACAGGAATATCAGGCAGACAACGACGATGCCGACCTTGATGATGAACGGCTGTTCGAGAAATTCGCGCCCCTCGTGAATATGGAACAGGTAACCGACAACGGCGATACCTGCGGCCACGAAGAACAGCCAGAACTGGATGACAGCAAGCTTGGTGCTGTAAAGTTCGGTTTCGGTTTCTTCCGGCAGCAGATAATAGGTCGAACCCATGAACCCCATCAAAAGCCACACGACCAGCGCGTTGGTGTGGATCATGCGGACGATGTTGAAGGGCAGAAGCTCGGAGAGCGTATTGGGCAGAACATAGATCGTACCGGCGAGAACGCCGAATGCGACCTGCGCGATGAACAGCACGAGTGCTCCATAAAAATAGAGCATCGCGACCTTTTGGCTTTCATATTTCATAATGTGTAACTCCGTTCATCCCGCGCTCAGCCTGCCTCGTTGGGCGGCCAGTCCTGCGTCTTGATGCGGCTGGTCCATTCAAGGAAATCAGCCAGATCGTTGAGTTCCTGTTCGCTCAGGTTGAACTGGGGCATCTGGCGACGCCCTTCGATCCCCGTGGGTTGTGCCTGCATCCACGCTTTCATCGTCTCGCGTGCGCCTTCCGGGTCTTCTTCGCCGCCCCAGCGCTTCCAGACATTGCCAAGCTCAGGCGCGAAATAGGCGCCTTCGCCAAGCAGCGTGTGGCAGTTGATGCAGGAGTTTTTCTCCCAGATGTGCTTGCCGCGGGCGACCGAGGTCGTCAGCGTGGATTCATCCGTGGATGTCGTTTTCATGTAATAGTGGCTGTGCGCCGTCAGCCCCACGAAGATCGCGAAAAAGAAAATAGACCCGCCATAGAAGACGTTTCGGGCGCCGGTCTTGGTTAGGCGTTCTGCCATCCCTTCGTCCTTTCATATGCCGGGGGACAAGGCCCCGGCAACAAATCCCCCCGTCGATAATGCGGCTGGTCATTCCCCTCGCCAGCATCACGGGACAGGACTGTTCTATCGGTCGGGGGAAAGCCTTCTTTGCGATTTGGCAAAGACCAATACAGATGTTCAGAAGAGAGCACGGACAATGATGGAGCGCGCCAGCGCAAGCGCCAGCAAAATGGCGGGCCAGGCCAGAAGGGTCGGCTTCAATGTGCCGCTGGTTCCGCGCATTTCCATGAAATCGAGGATGACGAACCAGCCTTTCGCAAAAGCCAGAATCAACACGGCGACGATGGCGGCGAGCATTCCGCCGCTGGTGGCTGCGATGAATGCGCCGCTCACCGCAAGGAGAACGAGAAAAACGAATGTTCGGGTCAGGGAAGGATCACGGTCGGACACTGCGGGCCTCAGGCAAGATAAAGGACAGGAAACATCACCAGCCATACGAGGTCGATGGCGTGCCAGAGCGTCGTGATCAGCAGGACATTGGAGCGTGTCGGTCGCCAAGCGACGAGCGCCAGAATGAGCGAGCCGAACAGCACATGCATCAGGTGAAAGCCGGTCAGCAGAAAATAAAGCTCGAAGAAGGAACCAGCCGCCTCATCGCCCGCGAACCGGATTTCATGCGAATATTCAACGAGCTTGATCGCTACGAAACCCAGGCCGAAAAAGGCGGCATATAAAAGCGGACGGCGAGCCTCGCTTAGATCGTTGCGCCTGCGCACGGCGATTGCCGCCTGCCAGCCGCTCATCAGGAGCACGACGGTGTTGGTCGCCGCGAGGGCAGGGCTCAGATGCGAACGCAACCGCGCCACCCCTTCCACGTCGATGATCGACATCACCATGAAAGCGACCAGCAGGATCGCGAAGGCGACGAGCTCGCTCCACACGAGAATCCACAGCAGAAGATCGTCTTCCGGGCGATCCTCTGAACCCACTGCAACTATGCTCAAATCTTCGGTTCCAGACATGGAACATGCCTAGCGCCCGCAATTGGGAGCTTCTTTGCGTTTTGGCAAAGAACAAGTGCAGTGATGGCGACATTGTATCGCCACCATAGCAAAGGGAATTTCAATGACGGACGCACAGATCGGACTCATGGTCGCGACACCGGCGATCATCGGCTTTTCACTGGTTCTCTATCGCATGGGGGCCTTGCAAGGCGCTGGCACCCTGTCCGCCGTTGCGGCTTCCATCGTGATTGCCGCTGTCCTTTTCCTCGGTCAGTAGGCGAGGGAGACGGGCGCCACGAATGCGCTGCCCGTCATCCCGAATCTCTTTGAAAAGAACTATCTTTAAATATTTGCTTTAGTTGGATTTCAGTTCGTTGTGGGCGGCTGTTTTCGCCTGAATTTTCGTGTTTGACCGCCGCTCTATCGCTCGCCGTCGGCAAGCCGCCTGATGCCCGACATATTGAGAACGGTCAGTTTCTGGCGTCCGCCGCGAACGAATCCCTGTGATTCCCAGCCGGTGAGAATGCGCGATACCGTATGCAGCGTCGTCCCGGTCATTTCGGCGATATCCTGCTTCGTGATCGGAAAATCGATGCGGATACCGTCTTCTTCTTTGCGTCCAGCCTGACGCGCAAGACGCAGAACCGTGTGCGCGACGCGCCGTTCCACTTCTTCCGTCGACATTTCGCGGATGCGCGTATGGGCTTCTTCCAGCCGCTTGCCGATGGTCTGGATTGCATTCATCGCCAGACCGGGATTCTGCTCGACGAAATAGTCCCAAAGCTCGGTCGGCCAGGCGAGAACGATGCTTTCGGCCACGGCGACCGCCGTGCCGGGATAATCGCTTCTCTGCAAGGCTTTGGCAAATCCGAAAAGATCGCCCGGATGCACCATGCGGACGATGATCTGCTGTCCGTCCGGCGTCACCTGATTGACCTTCAATCGCCCATGCAGGAGGAGATAGAAAAGAACCGCATCGTCACCTTGTTCAAAGATCGCTTCTCCAGGAGGAACACGCTTTGTAGTTGCATAGGAAACAAGCTTGTCGAGTTCACCGTCACTCATTTTGGCGAACAGGGACAGTTTCCTGACGAGTCCGCGATCTATCATGGACATTGCGTTTCTCACACTCCAAAATCCTGCATCTACCTTAGCACAGCAATGCAGGCTTGGAATTGTTTTCGGAGCCGGGGATCGGGCATTCACAGCTAATCCGTCATGCGCCGATGTTCTGGATGCGCTTCCACACCATCGCATACCAGCGGTTGTCGCGCACCAGCCTGAAACCGAGATTGTCGGGCGGGACGCCGACGCTGCATCCTCCGGTTTTCGGGTTGCGGATGAACGAGCTCATCGCTGCGCGGTGCTTGCCGTTGACCACATAAACACCGCATGAGGGCACTTCCGCAACCTGCTTGCCATAGGCATCGATATTGACACGGCGGTGGCAGGTCTGCGTCCATTCCCACACATTGCCTGCAATGTCGGCTACTCCGAGTTCATTGACGCCGAATGCTCCGGCAGGGCGTCGCGCCGGGCTTCTGTCCAGCTTGCGGGCGCTTTGCTTTTCATAGTCCCTCAGCCAGCGGACTGCCGGATTGCTGGCGGAATCATCCTCGATGCCCAGCGCATCATCGGGAAAGCGCGAGCCTGCGGCGAAAGCCCATTGCTCGTCTGTCGGCAGGTGCCAGTTTTCGCCGGTCTTGCGCGACAGCCAGTCGGCATAGGCCTGTGCATCATCGTAACTGACGCCGACGACAGGTGCTTCGGCACCCGGTGCATCGTGATTGTGCGGCAGGGCCTCGGCTGACTGGCACGCGCCGTCCTCTACGCAAAGCTCGTAGTCAGCCGTGCCGACCTGATATTTCATGATCTCGAATGGCCGTGACAGCCTGCGGGTCGTCAACGGGGCGTCCACCGGATAATTGTTCTTCTGGAAGTCGCCATCGGCCCGATAGGTCATGGTGCGGGGCGTGATGACAACCGTTTCGGGACGCAGCGCGGACGCACCCGGCAGCGACTGACCCGGACGTCCCACGGCGTCAACGACGAACAGTCCCGCGACAACCGCCAGCAGAACCGCCGGAACGGCCACCGCAAGCTCACGCAGGCACTTCTTTCCTTTGCACTTGTCCATCGGATAACAAGGGACCGCATCCATCCGGGAGGCAGACGGATGCAGCCCCGAGCCTTTCATCCTAAAGCATCATTGGGGAAGATTTGGTCAAAGGCGCCCCGGGAGGCGAAGCGCCTTCATGCATTTGCCTTATGTGCCCGACGGCGCGAGAACCGAGGTCATCAGGTCGTCGTTCCATTCGCCGGTGACTTTGAAATGGGCTGCCGCGCCAAGTTCAAAAGCCTCGATCAGATTGTGATTCACATAGGCATAGATGCCCGGCTGCTGGAACGTATAGAAAGCTGCTCCGGCTGCGCCGCCCGGGATGAACCAGGTTTCCTGATCGACGTCCGGCGGCGTGTTGAACTTGCCGGTCGACCAGACATAATCCCCGTGACCTCCGATCAGGTGCGGCCTGGTATCGCGATTGGCCTGCGAATGGACGATCAGGACCTTCTCGCCAACTGCCGCCGTCATCGCCTTGTCGCCGGTGAGGGCGCCGACAGCACCGTTGAACACGACATGGGTCGGGGTGAGGGTGCGCATGACCTTGACGGTGTCTTCATATGCGTCGCCCGGCGCATCGTACTTCTTGAATTTCCCGTTCTCGTCACGCGGCACATAGAAATCCTGCTCGCCGACATAATAGATTTTGTCATAGGTCAGGGCTTTGCCCTTGCCGTCATGCAGTCCCTCGCGCGGCAGCACCATGATCGCGCCGTTCATGCCCGAGACGACATGCCAGGGAACCATTCCGGGAGGTGCGCAGTGGTAGACGAAGACGCCGGGCTTGGTCGCCTTGAAGCGCAGGATGGTCTTTTCACCCGGATTGATTTCGGTCAGCCCGCCGCCGCCAAGCGCACCCGTTGCCGCGTGGAAATCGATATTGTGCATCAGCGTGTTGGTTTCGGGGTTGATGAGCGTCAGCTCGACATAATCGTCCTGATGCACGACCATCAGCGGTCCCGGAACCGTGCCGTTGAACGCCATGGCGTGAACTTCGGTTCCCGCGTCATCGATGACGATCTTCTTTTCCTCGATCACCATGGTGAATTCGATCACCTTGGGGCCGCCCTCGGCAACCTGACTGTGGGCGTGCACGAAGGGAGGGTCCACCAACTCCACCTTCTGGCGCGGCAGGGCCGCTATCTCCGCAGCACTTGCCTTCCGCACCGCGCCCTGTCCCCAGGCCGATGTGGTTGCCAGCACCGGCGCGAGCGCCCCAGCCAGGGCGGCTCCCGCCAATATGCTGCGGCGGCTGATTTGCATCTGGTCGACCATCGATACTCTCCTTTACGATAGGACCGAGCATTTCCTGCTCTGTCATGACGACTATAGAAAAGGTCGTGTGGATGGTCCTTGACTGCGATCAAGGTGATGCAGAAAATCGGGTAATATTAATATTGCAATATCAATGGTTTAACTTGATTGATTGATTTATGTTTCGTCTTGTTTGCGCTGGCGCAAAGGCTTGACGGCAAAAGGTTCTGCCCAAACAGAAACCAGCGAACAGTCTGGCACCGTTCGCTGGTTGCGATGATAGTTCGCGTGGCTTTGGATTATTCTCCAAATCGGGCCTGTACTTCAGGCGCTGCCATCTCCGGAATCCACTCCGGTTCATAGGTCAGTTCGACATTCACCGCGCGAACGCCTTCGACGGATTCGACGCTGGCGCGCACGGCATCGGTCAGAAAACCGGCTGCGGGGCAACCGGGTGTCGTGGTCGTCATGCTGATATCGACAACGCCGCCGTTCTGTATGTCGATGCTGTAGATCATGCCAAGGTCGATCAGGTTGAACCCGAGTTCGGGATCGAGCACCAGACGGAGATTGTCGATGATTTGCTGTTCCATCGGGGCATCGGCTGCGGGATGCATGGCAACTACCTCGGCTGCCCGATGCGTATCATGATGCGATAGGCATTGCCGGTCTCGTCGAAATTGCCGACCCATGCATGGCCGCGATTTTCCAGCTCGGGGAACAGGAACAAAGGCTCCCGGTGCAGGAGGGCGAACAGAACCGCACCAGCGGGCATGTCCTCCACTTCGGCAAGAATGCGCACCATGGGTTCCGGCGGCTGCATGTCGGAACAGTCTAGATAGCGCGACGGTTCGGGCCAGACATCCGGCGAAACGACATTCTCCGAAAACTGCAATTCCGGCGCGGTATCCGCCGCCGGGCTGAAAAGCACCTGCCAGTCGCCGTTTTCCAGAGGCTCGGCCTTTGCGGAAAAGCCTTTGCGTTCCATGACGCTGAAAAGCGGTGCCGGTTTGAACGGCGCGATCAGCAGGAGGCTTTGCCCCGGCGCAAGGCCGTCGACTGCTTCCATGATGGCATTGAACGGTTCCACGCCGCCCTTGATCAGCGGGCGCACATCCAGCACATGGTGTGCGATGTCCTGAACTGAGGGTGTCATTTCGATCTCCTGAAAATTGGTTCACCGGCATAGATCAGATGCGGCAGGGTTGCCCCTTTTGGCAGACGCAGGCCGTTGGGTACATCAAGAAGCCGCCGGGCGCGAAAGAAGTGCATGGTCAATCCGAGTATAGCGACGAGATTCAAACCTGCGGCCAGACGAAACACGGTCGGATAACCGGCGATGAGGGCCAGCGTCCCGACTGCGACGCCGCTATAATAAAGAGCGAACCATTGCCGCGCGCGGCGTTCGCTGACCATATCCTGCACGCGCGGCGTCGGCGCGCGTCCCATGACGGGGCCATAGCATTCCAGCCAGGTCAGGAACGGTACGATCTTGTAGAGTTGGGCGAGGCTCAGGCCGCTCAGCCAGCCGAAGGTGAAGAGATAGACGAGACCGGCAATCATCTGATCGGAGGTGCCTGTCCAGAACAGGGCAATCGCCAGCAGCAGCGACAGCCCAAGCGCGATGAAGGCCGGAATACTGGCGGCGCTGTTCAATTCAATCGTCTTGCGCTTGCGTTGCCGGTAGATCGCCTGAATATCGATCATATAAAGAGCGACGCAGGCGATGCCGGGAACGAGAGCCGCTGTGACGGCAACCTCGGTCGATCCCATTTCCATCGCTGCAATGACGATCCCGGCTGCGAGGATGGTGAGGGCGGCAGCGCCTTCCCACCATATGATTCTGGTTGTCTGCCGCACGGCGTCGGGCGAAAGCATGAACATGGTCAGAAGCCTGTAGCTGACGCCCATGGCGGTAAACGTCATCCAGCCGCCAAGGCCAAGCGCAGCGTGAACCGGCAAGGCTGATCCGGCAATATCGAGCAGGACGGCCTGGTCCGCGAATCCGGAAAGCGTGAATGTGAAAACGCTGCCGAGCAGGGCGGTTATCACAAGGCAGCATATGCCGGCCGCGACGAACCGTGCGGGCAGGGCGATCGGGCGGGCAAGCCAGAGCGTCATGCCCAATATTACGAAAATGATGGAGAAACCGCAGGTCAGCAGGATGCCGGAGACCGGCAGCAGCCATGCCGGACTTTCCGCCAGCCCCGCCATGCCCGCAAAGCCGGTGAGCAGGCCGCAAAGGCCCGCCACCAGCAGAAGCAAGGCGGGGAGGCTCGCACGGCTTCCCCATAAGCGCCCGTTCACCAGAACCGGCACGAATTGCATGAGTGCGCCGCTCATCAGCAGGGCCAGCCATCCGATGGAAATGGCATGCACGACAATGAGCGTCTCGGCGGCGCGAATCCCATGAACCGGAAAGCCGAAACCACCTGTCATCAATCCAAGCCCAAAGACGAGGAAAGCCAGCGAAGCGGTAAAATAGGACAGGGTCCAACGGGAAAGCGTCGCGCCGATCATCTCAATTCGTCCGGGTCAGGGTGCCTATGAGACTTCAGTGATTGCCGCAGGTGCATTCATGGCCCGCGCCATGATGGACTTTTCGGCGGCCGATCTCGACCCGCCACAGCGGGCCTGTTTCCTTGTAGACCCAGGAGAAAGTGGCCGGATTGCGGGTTTCAAGCTGGTGGCGCAGCGGCACCGGATCGTGATCGTTGACGATTTCCAGCGCTTCACCAGGTTCAAGCGCATCGATCATGGAGAAGATCGTCGCGTGCCGCGAAATGGGCGGTATGGTGCGAACATCAATTACCGGGGTTGGGGAGACAGGTTCTGCCGACATTTTATTGTTCCGTGGCTGTCAGGCTTCGAAGCATGATGACGACAGCCGCATCATCATTGGAGCCATTCTAGAGTGACAGGCGCAAACCGGATTTGTTGTATCTCAAAGAAGACGGGAATTTCTGTCCGATATTCCATTCAATCGATGATGCGGGGCGGGCAGTCTTTGTTGCCACCCCCGCATCTCATTCGTGAAACGGCGTTACTGGTTGATTTCAGGCTCGACCAGCTTCTTCAGCTTTTCGAGGGATTCCTGCCAGCCGAGATAGCAGGCCTCAGCGGGAATGATATCCGGCACGCCCTGCTGTTCGATATTGATTTCCGTCCCGACCGATACAGCTTTCAGCGTGATCGTGACTTTCATTTCGCCCGGCAGGTTGGGATCGTCGAAACTGTCCGTATAGACGAGCCTTTCTCCCGGAACGAGTTCGACATATGTGCCGCCGAATGAGTGGCCTTGGCCCGTCGTAAAGTTCCGGAAAGACATTCTGTGCTTGCCGCCCACCTTTGCCTCCAGCTCATGGACGGTGCAGACAAAGCCATAAGGCGGCAGCCAGCTGGCGATGGCGTCCGGCTCGATGAAAGCGCGATAGACCTTTTCCGGCTTGGTGGCGAATACGCGGTGCAGGCGAATTGTGCTGGGCATGGTTTCCTCCCATGTGGTTGTCAGTTGGCGGGGTGCTTGAAAAGCAGGCTTATGTATCGCTTGAGATGGTCGATGCTCTCGACTGCGCGCTGCGGATTGCCGCTTGCCTTGGCGATGACGAAGGCACCCTGGATAACCGCCTGCGTATGAAGAGCGAGGCTTTCGGCGGTGAAATCACCGGCGACCGCATAGCGTTCCATCGCGGCTGCAATATCGGGGACAAGCGTGTCCGCATGGCTTGAAATGCTGGCCCAGCAGGCATCCCGGATAACGGAATTGGTCTCGTAGACCTCCTGCGTCATGGTGCCGACGAGACAGGTGAAATCCGGCAGTTCGCCTTGAATGAGCTGCTTGCGCAACTCGACATAGGCCAGCACGCGCTCAAGCGGGTCTTCCAGAGCGTGGTAGGCGGCATCCGCAAAAAGCGCTCCCGTTGTTTCCGACCAGTAGTTCGCGGCGGCAACGGCCAGATCTTCCTTGCTGGAGAAATGATGAAAGAAAGCGCCTTTCGACAGCGATGCCTTGGCACATATGTCGTCCACCGTGGTTGCGGCGTAGCCCTTGGTGCGAATAACGCCAAGCGCTGCATCAAGCAGATTGGGCCGGGTTGATGGATTCTGTTTGCGTGCCATGAACGTACTCCTCAATAAACAATACCAACCAGTCGGTTTGAAATCAAGCAGGCAATTGCAGCCTGCCTGTTGCCGCGAGGAAGTGCGTGCTGGCGGAGGCGACCCGGATGATTCTGAAAACCGGCCTCGATTTGAGGCCGGAGCGGACTTGTGGATAAGTTCGATCCTATTGAAAAAGCCCGGAAATCGGGTGTTTTGCCGCAAAAGCGAAAATTCTTATCCTTTCTTCGCGACCCTTGCTTGACACTTGTTCGAGAACCCCTTAAACGACCGCTCACACCGGACGGAAACGCCGGTGCGACGCAGCCGCAGGGCTGCCGAGAAATGCGCGGGTGTAGCTCAGTTGGTTAGAGTGCCGGCCTGTCACGCCGGAGGTCGCGGGTTCGAGCCCCGTCACTCGCGCCACTTTCCTCTCAACATATCGATAGATTGAAGTTGACACGAAAGTGGCGCCCACCGCCTTTTTCGCTTCTTTTCCAGCCAGAACATTTTCAGCAAAAGAGCGAAGCGATTTTGCGCAGGATAGTGCGTGGAAGAGGAGAGAGCTTTTTCAGTGATTCAGTTTAACTGGAATGCTGGAGAATTGCTCACATCGGGAGGGCGTCGAAACGTCCTGTGAATGATTTTCACAATATCGCGATTCTTCTCCAAACACGCGCTTGACACTTGTTCGAGAACCCCTTAAACGACCGCTCACACCGGACGGAAACGCCGGTGCGACGCAGCCTCAGGGTTGCCGAGAAATGCGCGGGTGTAGCTCAGTTGGTTAGAGTGCCGGCCTGTCACGCCGGAGGTCGCGGGTTCGAGCCCCGTCACTCGCGCCACTTTCCTCTCAACATATCGATAGATTGAAGTTGATGCGAAAGTGGCGCCCACCGCCTCGTTTTCAAGGAATCTCCAGGAAATTACCGGGTCGCGGCTGTTATTTGGAAAACTGCTTCCACGACAGATAAGCGACCGACAGTATGATCGCTGCGATGGCGAGAAGATCGCCGCTGGCGAGCAGGTAATGGCTCATGCGTGACCTCCTTGTAGTCGACAATAGGCTCCATGATAGCCGGTGCGACTGCGATCTGAAGGCATGGCTTCGCAAGGCTTTCGGCATTTGATGCGCTTCCATTCCAAGTTTGACCGCAAACGCGAACGGAATTTTCCATCCTCGGGGCAGGCGCCCTTACGCCTTGAAAAGTCGCCACGGAAAACCGGCCGCCTTGCCCGTGCATTGCCAAGGGCCTGATTTCCTGTTTTCAATCGCGTGGAACCGGATCACAGGAACGGATCGCTGCGACGATGACCCGACACGCTTTTCTTGGTGTGCTTGCAACGTTTTTGATTCTTTCCGGCTGTGACACGCCGCGCGCCGTGTTGTGGCACGGGCCGAATTCAAGCCCGCAATCGGTGGCAGCGGCTGAAGCCGCGATCGTCAAGCCGGCGAAGCCCGCGGCGGTGGTGCCCATCTATGTCGCGACGAGCCGCCAGCGCTCGGCTGATTTCTCGCAGCCCTACAATTCAAATCGCTCGAAGACGCTGAATTTCGCGCAGGTCGATGTCGGCATTCCCGCAGCCCATGTCAAAGGACAGGTCGAGTCGACCGGCTACAAGCCGGACCCGGCCAGGAATTTCGCGGCGACCGCATTCCAGCCATACGACAATGCGGAACAATTTCTCGCACAATTGAATGCAGCCCTGGCGAAGCAGGGGCCGAAGGACAGGGAAATCCTGATCTTCGTGCATGGCTACAACAATAATTTTGCCGACAGCACATTCCGCACCGCGCAGTTCGTCCATGATTACAAGATGAAGTCGGTGGCGGTCGAATATGCCTGGCCATCGGGCGGCGATCTCGGCCTTTATGTCTATGATCGCGACAGCGCCGACTTTGCGCGGGACGGTCTGGCGCGGCTGCTCGAGCTTGTCGCCCGCAGCAAGGCCGAACGCATTGTTCTGGTCGGCCATTCCATGGGCGGCTTCGTTACCATGGAGGCGCTGAGAACCTTGTCGCTGCGGGGCGAAAAGGTTGTGCTGCGTCGCATCACGGCGCTGCTGCTCGCCGCGCCCGACATCGATCTCGACGTCTTTGAAAAACAGATAAAGGATATCGACCCCATGCCGCATCCGACGGCGGTGATGACATCGCGCAGTGATCGGGCGCTCGGCGTCTCTTCCTTCATTACCGGCGGTCATGCGCGGGTAGGGGACGGCACCAGTATCCCGACGCTCCAGAAATATGGAATCGCTGTGATAGACGCGACCGATCTGGATGGTGGCGCGCACAATGTCTTTGCATCTTCGCCGTCACTCATGGCTCTGGTCAGCGACGGCACTCTTTCGCTGGGGGCATTGAACGCGCGGGCAAGCCAGGCGACGGGTCAGGCGGTGCTGGCGGACGGCGCTTCCGCAATCAGGGGCGCGGCATCGCTTGTGCTTTATCTGCCTGGCAGGCTGGTCGGCGCGGGGGCTTCCGCCGCTCCTTGAGTGCATTTTCAGGCGGGTTGGGCCCCGCCGATTTTTATTCCCAAGTTGCTGGCAATTGATTCTCCCGGCGATTGCCGAGTGAGGCAGGCCGTGCGACTTTTCCTCACGAAATTATGATCTTTTCATGTTATAGGGGTTTTAAGGGCGATAAGCGGGCCGGATGCATGGCTTGTTAAGCATCTTGGCGCGACTTTGCCCAACAGAACGTGCCGGAGGGGTTGCGCTTGCGCGTGCGCTGCGATAACCGTCCGGGCGAAAAGCGCTTAGTTCGCACGGTATGCCTTTTGAAGCTGCTTGGGCGACGAGGTTGCAACAGATGCAATGTGTCGCATGGCCGTGAGCTTCAAAAAGCTTATGACAGGCGGCGCAGCCTCGTATTCAAGCCGGATAAAGGACCATGAACGAGCTTTTAAGTTCCTACCTGCCGATCGTCATCTTTCTCGGCATTGCGATGGTAATTGGTGTAGCCCTTCTGGTTGCGCCGTTTCTTGTCGCTTACAGACAGCCCGACCCGGAAAAGCTTTCCGCTTACGAGTGCGGCTTCAATGCCTTCGATGACGCCCGTATGAAGTTCGACATCCGTTTCTATCTGGTGTCGATTCTCTTCATCATCTTCGATCTGGAAGTCGCCTTCCTTTTCCCATGGGCCGTGTCCTTTGGTGAAATCGGCTGGTTCGGCTTTGCATCGATGATGGTGTTCCTTGGCGTTCTGACCATCGGCTTCATTTATGAATGGAAGAAGGGAGCGCTGGAATGGGATTGACCTCAGCCAACACGACGCTCGTGGCTCCGCAGCCGAAGGGCATTCTTGACCCGCGCACGGGCAAGCCTGTCGGTTCCGACGATGCATTCTTCAACGATCTGAACAGCGAGCTTTCCGACAAGGGATTCATCGTCACCTCCGCTGACGCTCTGATTACCTGGGCGCGTACCGGCTCGCTGATGTGGATGACCTTCGGCCTCGCATGCTGCGCCGTGGAAATGATGCACATTTCCATGCCGCGTTACGACGCCGAGCGTTTCGGTATCGCTCCGCGCGCCTCGCCGCGTCAGTCCGACGTGATGATCGTCGCCGGCACGCTGACCAACAAGATGGCGCCCGCTCTGCGCAAGGTCTACGACCAGATGCCGGAGCCGCGTTACGTTATCTCGATGGGTTCCTGCGCCAATGGCGGCGGCTACTACCACTATTCCTATTCGGTGGTGCGTGGCTGCGATCGCGTGGTTCCGGTCGATATTTACGTTCCGGGCTGCCCGCCGACCGCTGAGGCGCTGCTCTACGGCATTCTCATGCTGCAGAAGAAGATCCGCCGCACCGGCACCATTGAACGCTAAGGCCGAAGAAAAGGACATTTGATCATGAGCGAAGAAGCTCTCGGTGAACTTTCCGGCTACATCAAGGAACGTCTCGGCGATGCGATCGAAGAGGCGAAGCTGGCCTATGGCGAGCTGACCCTGTCGGTTCCGGCCGCCAGCATCATCAGCGTTCTGACCTTCCTGCGGGATGATGTGCAGTGCCAGTTCGTCAACCTGACGGATATTTCAGGCGTCGACTATCCTCAGCGCGCCAAGCGCTTCGATGTCGTCTACCAGCTTATGTCTCCGCGCCAGAACCAGCGCATCCGCGTCAAGGTTCAGGCTGACGAAGATACGCTGGTGCCGTCTGCCGTTCCGGTCTTCGTTGGCGCTGAATGGTTCGAGCGCGAAACCTACGACATGTACGGCGTCCTGTTTTCCGGCCATCCGGACCTGCGCCGCATCCTGACCGACTACGGTTTCGAAGGTCATCCGCTGCGCAAGGACTTCCCGCTCACCGGCTTCGTCGAGGTTCGTTACAACAACGAGCTGAAGCGCGTCGCCTACGAGCCGGTACAGCTGCGCCAGGAGTTCCGCAACTTCGACTTCCTCTCGCCATGGGAAGGAACGGACTACGTTCTGCCGGGCGACGAGAAAGCCAAGGCGAACTGAGGACATACTCATGGGCGCAGGCGAGAGATTGAACGGTCAATGTCTTTGCGGAGCGGTGAAATTCACCGCTGCTCCGGCAAAGATGGAAATGGATGTCTGCCATTGCAGCATGTGCCGGCGCTGGTCCGGCGGCACGTTCATGGCTGTGATGTGCGACACGTCGGTCCAGATCGAGAACGAAGCCGCGCTCAGCGTCTATCGTTCCTCGGAATGGGGCGAGCGCCTGTTCTGCTCGACATGCGGTTCGTCGCTGTTCTGGCGCGGCGCGCATGACGGCAAGATGGCCGTTTCCATGCAAGCCTTCGCCGAGCCGGAGCGTTTCCATTTCGCCGAAGAAATCTTCATCGATAACAAGCCTGCGAATTACGATTTTGCCAATGACACCCACCGGATGACCGGCGAGGAGTTCTTGGCGGCTCTTGCAGCCAAACAGGAAGCTGAACATGGCTGAGACTCAGGTCCGCAATTTCAATATCAACTTCGGTCCGCAGCACCCTGCCGCGCACGGCGTGCTGCGTCTGGTGCTTGAGCTCGACGGCGAAGTGGTCGAGCGCGTCGATCCGCATATCGGTCTGCTGCATCGCGGCACCGAAAAGCTGATGGAAGCCAAGACCTATCTTCAGGCCCTGCCTTATCTCGACCGCCTCGATTACGTGGCACCGATGAATCAGGAACATGCCTATGCGCTCGCCGTCGAACGCCTGCTGGGCATCGACGTGCCGAAGCGCGGCCAGCTCATCCGCGTTCTCTATTCGGAAATCGGCCGTATCCTGAACCACCTGCTGAACGTGACCACACAGGCCATGGACGTTGGCGCGCTGACGCCGCCGCTCTGGGGCTTCGAGGAGCGCGAAAAGCTGATGGTGTTCTATGAACGCGCCTGCGGTGCGCGCATGCACGCAGCCTATTTCCGTCCGGGCGGCGTCCATCAGGATCTGCCGGATCAGCTCGTTGAAGACATCGGCAAATGGATCGATCCGTTCTTCAAGACGCTCAACAATCTTGACGACCTCATCACGCCGAACCGTATTTTCAAGCAGCGTAACGTCGATATCGGCGTCGTCTCGCTGGAAGACGCATGGGCTTGGGGCTTCTCGGGCGTCATGGTGCGCGGTTCGGGCGCTGCATGGGATCTGCGCAAGTCGCAGCCTTATGAGTGCTACAACGAGATGGAATTCGACATTCCGGTCGGCAAGAACGGCGACTGCTATGATCGTTACCTGATCCGCATGGAAGAAATGCGCCAGTCGGCGAAGATCATGCGCCAGTGCGTCGACCTGCTTCTCGGCAAGGAACGCGTCGGTCCGGTTTCCAACGCCGACAACAAGATCGTGCCGCCGAAACGCGGCGAGATGAAGCGCTCGATGGAAGCGCTCATCCATCACTTCAAGCTTTACACGGAAGGCTACCATGTGCCTGCCGGTGAAGTTTACGCAGCAGTTGAAGCACCGAAGGGTGAATTTGGCGTCTTCCTCGTATCGGATGGCTCCAACAAGCCTTATCGCTGCAAGCTGCGCGCTCCGGGCTTTGCCCATCTTCAAGCCATGGATTTCCTGTGCCGCGGCCATATGCTGGCCGACGTGTCGGCAATTCTTGGCTCGCTCGATATCGTGTTTGGTGAGGTTGACCGCTGATGTCCGTTCGCCGTCTCGCAGATGATGCCGTCCAGCCAGCTGCTTTCGCGTTCAACGCGGAAAATCAGGCATGGGCGCACAAGACGATCGCAAAATTCCCTGAAGGCCGTCAGCAGTCGGCTGTCATTCCGTTGCTCATGCGTGCGCAGGAGCAGGATGGCTGGGTAACGAAAGCCGCCATTGAACACGTAGCAGGCATGCTCGACATGCCGCTGATCCGCGTTCTGGAAGTGGCAACCTTCTATACGCAGTTCCAGCTGAAGCCGGTTGGCACGCGCGCCCACATTCAGGTTTGCGGCACCACGCCGTGCATGCTGCGCGGTTCGGAAGCGCTGATGGATGTCTGCCGCCACAAGATCAACCACGACCCGTTCGAGCTCAATGCCGATGGCACGCTGTCGTGGGAAGAGGTGGAATGCCAGGGCGCTTGCGCCAATGCGCCGATGGTCATGATCTTCAAGGACGCCTATGAAGACCTGACGCCGGAACGCCTCGCCGAAATCATCGACGCTTTCGAAGCTGGCAAGGGCGATACCGTCAAGCCGGGCCCGCAGGTCGGTCGTGAAACGTCCAATCCGATCAATGGCCTGACGTCGCTGACGGAAGATCTGGACTACAAGAAGATCGGCCTCGAAACCCGCAAGGCATCGGACGCTGCCGCAGCCAAGGCGAAGGCCGAAGCGGAAGCAAAGGCAAAGGCGGAAGCCGAAGTTGCAGCGGCCACGCCGTCGAATACGGCCAAGCCCGTAACCAACGCGCCAGAAACCGCTCCGGCGCTCAAGACGCCTTCCGAGGTCAAGGTTTCGAATGCAGCCGAAAAGGCCGCTTCGGTTGAGGCCAAGCAGGAATACAAGCTTGACGACAAGAACCGTCCGGTTGCCATGGAGCGCCCGGAAGCGGTTGATGATCTCAAGCTGATTTCCGGCGTCGGTCCGAAGATCGAGGCGACCCTGCACGAGCTTGGCATCTTCACCTACAAGCAGGTTGCTTCCTGGAAGAAGGCCGAGCGCGAATGGGTCGACGGTTATCTCAGCTTCCACGGTCGCATCGAGCGCGAGGACTGGGTAAAGCAGGCCAAGGCTTTGGCCAAGGGCGGCGTCGAGGAATACATCAAGGTATTCGGAAAGAAGCCGGTATGATGACTTCGATATTGGCAAACACGAACGGAAACAGGTGAGACATGCTGGCTGATAAAGATCGCATCTTCACCAATATTTACGGCTTCAAGGATCGCTCCCTGAAGGGTGCAATGGCGCGCGGCCATTGGGACAACACCAGCGGGCTGATCGAAAAGGGCCGTGACTGGATCATCGAGGAGATGAAGGCGTCGGGCCTGCGTGGCCGCGGCGGTGCTGGCTTCCCGACGGGTCTCAAGTGGTCGTTCATGCCCAAGCAGAGCGACGGTCGCCCGCATTATCTGGTTGTCAACGCCGACGAATCCGAGCCCGGCACCTGCAAGGACCGCGAAATCCTGCGCCACGATCCGCATACGCTGATCGAAGGCTGCGTGATTGCCGGTTGCGCCATGGGCGCACACACCGCCTATATCTACATGCGCGGCGAATTCATGCGCGAGCGTGAAGCCCTCCAGGCGGCAATCGACGAATGCTACGAAGCCGGTCTGTTGGGCAAGGGCAACAAGTGCGGCTGGGATATGGACATTTATGTCACCCACGGCGCTGGCGCTTATATCTGCGGTGAAGAAACCGCGCTGCTCGAAAGCCTTGAAGGCAAGAAGGGCCAGCCGCGCCTCAAGCCGCCGTTCCCGGCCAATATGGGCCTTTACGGTTGCCCGACCACCGTCAACAACGTGGAATCGATTGCCGTTGCGCCGACGATCCTGCGTCGTGGCGCGGCCTGGTTCTCGTCCATCGGACGCCCGAACAATGTCGGCACCAAGCTGTTCCAGATTTCCGGTCACGTGAACACGCCTTGCGTCATCGAAGAAGGCCTCGGCATTCCGTTCCGCGAGCTGATCGAAAAGCATGGCGGCGGCATTCGCGGCGGCTGGGACAATCTGCTGGCGGTCATTCCCGGCGGCGCGTCGTGCCCGGTCATCAAGGGCGAGGACATGATGGACGCCATCATGGATTTCGACGGCATGCGCGACAAGAAATCGTCGTTCGGCACCGGCGGCCTGATCGTCATGGACAAGTCCACCGACATCATCAAGGCGATTGCCCGTCTGGCAGCGTTCTTCAAGCACGAAAGCTGCGGCCAGTGCACGCCGTGCCGCGAAGGCACCGGCTGGATGTGGCGCGTGATGGAACGCATGGTCAAGGGTAACGCGCAGAAGCGCGAGATCGACATGCTGTTCGACGTGACCAAGCAGATTGAAGGTCACACGATCTGCGCGCTCGGCGACGCGGCTGCATGGCCTATTCAGGGCCTGATCCGCAATTTCCGTCCGGAAATTGAAAAGCGCATTGACGATTATACCCGCAACGCCGTTCAGAGCCGCAATATCCGTCTGGAAGCGGCTGAATAAGTTGTGTGAGCCTGCCCGGCAGGGCATGGCCCCGAAAAGTGCCTGGCGGTTTTCGGAAAAGGCCATGCCAATACAAAGGCAGGCACGAGTTTGAGATCTGGAAAATGCGGCTTAAGCCGCAGGTTTGGATAAACGATGGCAAAGATCAAGGTTGACGGCACAGAGATCGAAGTACCCGATCACTATACGCTCCTTCAGGCTGCCGAAGCCGCGGGCGCCGAAGTGCCGCGTTTCTGTTTCCACGAACGGCTTTCCATCGCCGGAAATTGCCGTATGTGCCTGGTTGAAGTGAAGGGCGGACCGCCGAAGCCGGCGGCATCCTGCGCCATGGGCGTGCGCGATCTGCGTCCCGGCCCGAATGGCGAGGCGCCTGAAATCTTCACCAACACGCCGATGGTCAAGAAGGCCCGCGAAGGCGTGATGGAATTCCTGCTCATCAACCACCCGCTGGATTGCCCGATCTGCGATCAGGGCGGCGAGTGCGATTTGCAGGATCAGGCAATGGCTTTCGGCACCGACGGTTCGCGCTATCGCGAGAACAAGCGTGCGGTCGAAAACAAATATATCGGCCCGCTCGTCAAGACGGTGATGACGCGCTGCATTCACTGCACGCGCTGCGTCCGCTTTACGACGGAAGTTGCAGGCATTTCCGAACTCGGCCTCATCGGCCGCGGTGAAGACGCCGAGATCACCACCTATCTCGAACGCGCCATGACCTCGGAATTGCAGGGCAATGTCATCGATCTTTGCCCGGTCGGCGCACTGACCTCGCGTCCTTACGCTTTCCAGGCCCGTCCGTGGGAGCTGAACAAGACCGAAACCATCGACGTGATGGATGCGGTCGGCTCGAACATCCGCGTCGACACCCGTGGCCGCGAAGTGATGCGCGTCATGCCGCGCGTCAACGAAGCGGTGAACGAAGAGTGGATTTCCGACAAGACCCGCTTCATCTGGGACGGCCTGCGCACCCAGCGCCTCGACCGCCCATATGTCCGCAAGGATGGCCGTCTGGTCGCCGCAAGCTGGCCGGAAGCTTTCGCTGCTATCGCCGCCAAGGTTTCCGCTACCTCCGCCGATAAGATCGGTGCTGTTGCCGGCGATCTGGCTTCGGTTGAGGAAATCTATGCGCTGAAGGGCCTGATGGCTTCGCTCGGCACTGCCAATATCGACAGCCGTCAGGATGGCGCAGCTCTCGATCCGGCTCTGGGCCGCGCAACCTATCTCTTCAACTCGACCATTGAAGGCATTGAAAACGCTGATGCTTTGCTCATCATCGGTTCCAATCCGCGCGTTGAAGCCGCTGTTCTGAACGCCCGTATCCGCAAGCGTCAGCGCATGGGCCATTTCCCGGTCGCCCTGATCGGCGAACAGGCTGAACTGCGTTACAACTACGAATATCTGGGTGCTGGCGCTGAGACGCTCGCAGCCGTGGCTTCCGGCAAGAACGCATTCCGCGACGTGCTGGCCAAGGCTGAGCGTCCGCTGATCATCATCGGTCAGGGCGCGCTCACCGGCGAAAACGGTCGTGCCGTTCTGTCGGCTGCTGCCAAGCTCGCCCAGGACGTCGGCGCGATCAAGGATGAGTGGAACGGCTTCTCCGTTCTGCACACCGCCGCTTCGCGCGTTGGCGCTCTGGACCTCGGCTTCGTGCCGGGTGAGGGCGGCAAGGTCGCAGGCGACATGCTGGGCAATCTCGATGTCGTGTTCCTGCTCGGCGCAGACGAACTCGACATGACGAAGAAGGGCTCGAGCTTCGTCGTTTATATCGGCACGCATGGCGATGCCGGTGCGCACGCCGCCGATGTTATCCTGCCGGGCGCAGCCTATACGGAAAAGTCGGGCACCTGGCTCAACACCGAAGGTCGCGTGCAGCTTGGCAACCGCGCCGGTTTTGCACCGGGCGAGGCAAAGGAAGACTGGGCGATTTTGCGCGCTCTTTCCGACAGCCTTGGCAAGCGCCTGCCATTCGACAGCCTGCAGCAGCTTCGCGCCAAGCTTTATGCGGACTATCCGCATATGGCGGCCATCGACACCATCACGCCTGCTTCCGCCGACGATCTCGTCGCGCTGGCGGCGAAAGCATCCAATCCGGGCAACGGCGCTGCGTTCGTTTCCCCGGTCAAGGACTTCTACCTGACGAACCCAATCGCGCGCGCTTCCGCCGTCATGGCCGAATGCTCGGCGCTCGCGGCCGGCGGCTTCCAACAGGCAGCTGAGTAAGCGAGAGAGAGACGGAACAATGGAAGGAATTTTTGCAGCTTACGTCTTGCCCGCGCTTATCATAGCGCTGAAGTCGGTCGTTCTGCTCGTCGTATTGCTGATCGTCGTCGCTTACCTGCTTTATGCGGATCGCAAGATCTGGGCAGCGGTACAGCTTCGTCGCGGCCCGAACGTTGTCGGTCCCTGGGGTCTGTTCCAGGCCTTCGCCGACTTGTTGAAGTTCGTCTTCAAGGAACCGATCATTCCGTCTGGCGCAAACAAGGGTGTCTTCCTCCTTGCGCCTTTCGTTTCCGCCGTTCTGGCAATGGCGACCTGGGCGGTCATTCCGGTCAATGAAGGCTGGGCGGTTGCCAATATCAATGTCGGCATTCTCTATATCTTCGCCATTTCTTCGCTCGAAGTTTACGGCGTGATCATGGGCGGCTGGGCGTCGAACTCGAAATATCCGTTCCTCGGCGCGCTGCGTTCTGCCGCGCAGATGGTGTCTTACGAAGTCTCCATCGGCTTTGTGATCGTGACGGTGCTTCTGACGGCCGGTTCGCTGAACCTGACCGATATCGTTCTGTCGCAGAACACCGGCCTCGGCACGATGCTTGGCTTGCCGGGTTCGTTCCTCGACTGGAACTGGCTCTGCCTGTTCCCGATGTTCGTGATCTTCTTCATCTCGGCTCTGGCTGAAACCAACCGTCCGCCATTCGACCTCGTTGAAGCGGAATCGGAACTCGTGGCCGGTCACATGATCGAATATTCGTCCACGCCGTTCCTTCTGTTCTTCCTCGGCGAATATGTGGCGATCACGCTGATGTGCGCCCTCATGACGATCCTGTTCCTCGGCGGCTGGCTGCCTCCGGTGGATATCGCGGTCCTCAACTGGGTTCCGGGCATCATCTGGTTCATGCTGAAGCTCTGCTTCTGCTTCTTCCTCTTCGCAATGGTGAAGGCTTTCGTTCCGCGTTATCGCTACGACCAGCTGATGCGCCTTGGCTGGAAGGTGTTCCTGCCGATCTCGCTCTTCATGGTTGTCGCAACCGCGACCTTCCTCAAAGTCTTCGGTCTGGCGTAAGGAGTAAAACTCATGGCTTCATTCGCTCAAGCGGCCAAATCGCTCCTGCTCAAGGAATTCGTCGGCGCGTTCTTTCTCTCCATGCGCCAGTTCTTCGCGCCCAAGGCGACGTTGAACTACCCGCATGAAAAAGGTCCTGTTTCCCCGCGTTTTCGCGGTGAACATGCGCTGCGCCGTTATCCCAACGGCGAAGAACGCTGCATCGCCTGCAAGCTTTGCGAAGCGATCTGCCCGGCGCAGGCCATCACCATCGAGGCCGGTCCGCGCCGCAATGACGGCACCCGCCGCACGGTGCGTTACGACATCGACATGGTGAAGTGCATCTATTGCGGTTTCTGCCAGGAAGCATGTCCGGTGGATGCGATCGTGGAAGGTCCGAATTTCGAATTCGCGACCGAAACCCGCGAAGAACTCTACTATGACAAGGAAAAGCTCCTTGCCAATGGCGACCGCTGGGAACGCGAAATCGCGCGCAATATCGCGATGGATGCGCCTTATCGCTGATTGGTTTGGAGCATTTCCGGCAAAAGCGCGAAGCGGTTTTGCTTGGGACAATGCGATAAAGGGTTTAGGCATCGGTTTTTGGAAATCTTTTGAAAACCGATGCTTGAACATGATTTTGAATAAAGCGGGCGAAGCAATAGGGCTTTGCTCACGGAAAGGTGTTGGGGGAACCCCATGCTGACAGGTATTGCGGCAGCGTTTTTCTATCTGTTCGCCTTCATCATGATCGCATCCGCGTTCATGGTGATCGCGGCACGCAACCCCGTGCATTCGGTGCTGTTTCTGATCCTCACATTCTTCAACGCGGCGGCGCTGTTCCTGCTGACGGGGGCCGAGTTCCTCGCCATGATCCTGCTCGTCGTTTATGTCGGTGCTGTGGCGGTTCTCTTCCTCTTCGTCGTCATGATGCTGGATGTGGATTTCTCCGAACTGAAGCGCGGCGCGCTGCAATATGCGCCGGTCGGCGCTCTGGTCGGGCTGATCCTGCTGGGCGAGCTGATCTTCGTGTTCGCAAGCCGCATGTTCACGCCGAAGCTGGGGCAGGGCGCTGTGCCGATCCCGAATGTAGCCGAGCGGACCAACACCGCTGCTCTGGGCGACATTCTCTACACCGACTTCGTTTTCTACTTCCAGGTTGCTGGTCTCGTCCTTCTGGTCGCGATGATCGGCGCCATCGTTCTGACGCTGCGGCACAAGCCGAATGTCAAGCGCCAGTCTATTCCGACCCAGGTTGCTCGCACGCCCGAAACGGCGATCGAGATCAAGAAGGTCGAAACGGGCAAAGGCATCTGAGGATAAGCATATGGAAATCGGTATCGCCCACTATCTGACCGTTTCGGCCATCCTGTTCACGCTTGGCGTCTTCGGCATCTTCCTGAACCGCAAGAACGTCATCGTCATCCTGATGTCGATCGAATTGATCCTTCTTTCGGTCAATCTCAACTTCGTGGCGTTCTCCAGCCAGCTCGGCGACATGGTCGGGCAGGTCTTCGCCCTTTTCGTTCTGACCGTCGCGGCTGCTGAGGCGGCCATCGGTCTGGCAATTCTCGTTGTTTTCTTCCGTAATCGCGGCTCCATCGCGGTGGAAGACGTCAATGTTATGAAAGGTTGACGGGCAAATGCTCTACTACGCGATCGTCTTCCTTCCGCTTCTCGGCTTCCTGATTGCCGGTCTCTTCGGCAATCAGATCGGGGCCAAGGCGAGCGAATACATCACTTCCGGTTTCATGGTCATCGTCGCGATCCTGTCATGGGTCGTGTTCTTCCAGATACCGCTCGGCCACGACGCGGAAACCGTCCGCATCCCGGTCCTGCACTGGGTAAGCTCGGGCGCGCTTTCCTTCGATTGGGCGTTGCGCATCGATACGCTCACCGGCGTCATGCTGGTGGTGGTGAACTCGGTGTCGGCTCTCGTGCATATCTACTCCATTGGATATATGCACCACGATCCGCATCGTCCGCGCTTCTTCGCCTATCTGTCGCTCTTCACCTTCGCCATGCTGATGCTGGTCACATCGGACAATCTGGTCCAGATGTTCTTCGGTTGGGAAGGCGTGGGTCTGGCTTCGTACCTCCTGATCGGTTTCTGGTTCCAGAAGCCTTCGGCCAATGCCGCCGCCATGAAGGCCTTCGTCGTCAACCGCGTTGGTGACTTCGGCTTCCTGCTCGGCATCTTCGGCGTGTTCGCGCTGTTCCAGTCGGTCGACTACAACACGATCTTCGCAGCAGCCGCCAACTATCTGCCGGCTGAAGGCGCTGCCGATGCCAACCAGGTCGTTCTGAACTTCCTCGGCTATCAGCTCGACAAGCAGGGCGCGATCACGATCACCTGCCTGCTGCTCTTCATGGGCGCGATGGGCAAGTCGGCGCAGTTCCTGCTGCACACCTGGCTGCCGGACGCCATGGAAGGCCCGACCCCGGTTTCGGCTCTCATTCACGCCGCTACCATGGTTACCGCGGGCGTGTTCATGGTCGCCCGCATGTCGCCGATCTTCGAACTGTCGCAGACCGCACTTCTGGTCGTGACCATCATCGGCGCGACGACCGCCTTTTTCGCGGCAACGGTCGCCCTCGTGCAGAACGACATCAAGCGCGTCATCGCCTATTCGACCTGTTCGCAGCTCGGCTACATGTTTGCGGCGCTCGGCGTCGGCGCTTATGGCGCGGCTGTGTTCCACCTGTTCACGCACGCTTTCTTCAAGGCGCTTCTGTTCCTTTGCGCCGGTTCGGTCATCCATGCCGTATCGGAAGAGCAGGACATGCGCCGCATGGGCGGCCTGCGCAAGCTGATCCCCATCACCTACTGGATGATGGTCATCGGTACGGTCGCCATTACCGGCCTCGGCATTCCGGGCACGGTTATCGGCACCGCCGGTTTCTTCTCCAAGGATGCGATCATCGAATCCGTCTTCGCTTCGCACAGTGCTGCCAGCGGCTACGCTTCGACGCTTCTCATCATCGCCGCGCTCTTCACGAGCTTCTATTCATGGCGCCTGATTTTCATGACCTTCCACGGCAAGCCGCGCGCTTCGGCGGAAGTCATGCATCACGTGCATGAATCGCCTGCCGTCATGTTCGTTCCGCTGCTGATCCTCGGCGTCGGCGCGCTCTTTGCCGGTGTGCTGTTCAAGGAACTCTTCTTCGGCCACGAATATGCCGAGTTCTGGAAGGGCGCGCTGTTCACATCGGCTGCCAACCAGATCCTTGAGGAATATCACCATGTTCCTCTGTGGGTTAAGCTGTCGCCGTTCATCTCGATGGTTCTCGGCTTCATCGTCGCCTGGATCTTCTACATCCGTTCGCCGGAAACGCCGAAGGAGCTGGCCGCCCGTCATCGTGGTCTCTACCAGTTCCTCCTCAACAAGTGGTACTTCGACGAGCTGTACGATTTCCTCTTCGTGCGTCCGGCTCGCTGGCTTGGCCGCGTGTTCTGGAAGGGTGGCGACGGCTGGCTTATTGACGGCTTCGGCCCGGATGGCGTCTCGGCCCGCGTGCTCGACGTTACCAACCGCGTCGTCAAGATGCAGTCCGGATACCTTTATCACTACGCATTCGCGATGCTGATCGGCGTCGCCGCGCTCGTCACTTGGATGATGCTCGGGAGCTCTTTCTGATGACCGACTGGCCAATTCTCTCAACGGTCACGTTTCTGCCGCTCGTCGGCGCGTTACTGATCCTTCTGATCAAGGACGACAGCGAGGCTTCGCGTCGCAATATCCGCAACGTCGCGCTGCTGACGACGATATTCGTCTTCATCTTGTCGCTCGTCGTCTGGGCAGGGTTCGATAATTCGAACGCTGGCTTCCAGATGGTCGAGCAGGTCGACTGGATGGGCGGCGGCATCAGCTACCACATGGGCGTGGACGGTATTTCCGTCCTGTTCGTGGTGCTGTCGGCTTTCCTCATGCCCTTCTGCATTCTGGCAAGCTGGGTGTCGGTGGAAAAGCGCGTCAAGGAATACATGATCGCGTTCCTCATTCTGGAAACGCTGATGATCGGCGTGTTCTGCGCGCTCGACCTGTTCCTGTTCTACGTGTTCTTCGAAGCAAGCCTTATCCCGATGTTCATCATCATCGGCGTGTGGGGCGGCAAGCGTCGCGTCTATGCAAGCCTGAAGTTCTTCCTCTACACGCTTCTGGGCTCGGTGCTGATGCTCATCGCCATCATGGCCATGTACTGGCAGGCTGGCACGATGAACATCGTCGAGCTTTTGAAGTACGACTTCCCGGCCGGTATGCAGACATGGCTATGGCTTGCTTTCTTCGCGTCCTTCGCGGTGAAGATGCCGATGTGGCCGGTCCACACCTGGTTGCCGGATGCGCACGTTGAAGCACCGACTGCGGGCTCGGTCATTCTGGCCGGTATCCTCCTGAAGCTCGGTGGCTATGGTTTCATCCGCTTCTCGCTGCCGATGTTCCCGCTGGCTTCCGCTGATTTCGCGCCGTTCATCTTCGCGCTGTCGGTCATCGCCATCATCTACACCTCGCTCGTCGCGATGGTGCAGGAAGACATGAAGAAGCTGATCGCCTATTCGTCGGTTGCGCACATGGCCTATGTGACCATGGGTATTTTCGCAGCCAATGAGCAGGGTATCCAGGGCGCCATCTTCCAGATGCTGTCGCACGGTATCGTGTCGGGCGCGCTCTTCCTCTGCGTCGGCGTGATCTATGACCGCATGCATACCCGTGAAATCGCGGCCTTCGGCGGTCTGGTGAACAACATGCCGAAATATGCGGTGGCCTTCCTCATCTTCACGATGGCGAATGTCGGCCTGCCGGGTACTTCGGGCTTCATCGGCGAGTTCCTGACGCTGTTCGGCGTGTTCCGGGTCAATACCTGGGTGGCGCTGTTCGCAACCACGGGCGTCATCCTCTCGGCGGCCTATGCGCTCTGGCTCTATCGTCAGGTGATCTTCGGCGCGCTGACCAAGGAAAGCCTGAAGGCGCTTCTCGACCTCAGCCCGCGTGAGAAGCTCATTCTCTATCCGCTTGTGGCGCTTACCATCTTCTTCGGCGTCTATCCGACCCCGGTCTTCGATGTGACCGCCGGTGCCGTGAACGCCCTGGTCCAACATTACGACGCAGCACTCGCGAGCACCGCGAGCGCCGTGCCGGCACAGTAAGAAATAAAGGCGTAGGTCATGCAGACTGATCTGATAGCTCATCTGACCCTTGCAGCACCGGAGGTTCTCCTTGCTGTGGGCGCCTTGGCACTGCTCATGATTGGCGTGTTCTCCGGCGAACGGGCGACCACGCTCGTCAACGGATTATCCGTCGCGGTGCTTATTGCGGCGCTGGCACTGGTCATCCTTTTCCCGACGAACGGCGCCGCATTCGGCGGAGCCATCGTCAATGACGGTTTCAGCCGCTTCATGAAAGTGCTGACGCTGATCGGCTCCATCGTGACGCTGATCATGTCGGTCGGTTTCGCCAAGGCGGAAAAGTTCGACAAGTTCGAATTCCCGGTCCTGATCGTGATTTCCACGCTCGGCATGCTGCTGATGGTTTCGGCCTCTAACATGCTGTCGCTCTATCTCGGCCTCGAACTGCAATCGCTGGCGCTCTACGTTCTGGCAGCGTTCAACCGCGATAGCGTCCGCTCGACGGAAGCCGGCCTGAAATATTTCGTCCTTGGCTCGCTGTCCTCGGGCATGCTGCTTTACGGCATTTCGCTCGTCTATGGTTACACCGGCCATATCGGCTTTGCCGAAATCGCGCAGGCCGTCTCCGGCGGACAGCGTGAACTCGGCCTGGTGTTCGGTCTGGTCTTCATCCTGGCCGGTCTGGCATTCAAGATTTCCGCCGTTCCGTTCCACATGTGGACGCCGGACGTCTATGAAGGCGCACCGACCCCGGTAACGGCATTCTTCGCCGCCGCGCCGAAGATGGCCGCCATGGCGCTCATCATCCGCGTCGTCTCGGAAGCCTTTGCCCCGGTCACCCATGACTGGCAGCAGGTCGTGATCTTCATCGCGCTCGCCTCGATGATCCTCGGTGCCTTTGCCGCTATCGGCCAGCGCAACATCAAGCGCCTGATGGCTTATTCCTCGATCAGCCATATGGGCTACGCGCTCGTTGGTCTGGCCGCCGGAACGGTGATCGGTGTGAAGGGCGTGATGATCTACATGGCGATCTACCTTGCCATGACGCTCGGCACCTTCGCGTTCATCCTCGCAATGCGCACCAAGGACGGCAATGTCGAGAACATCGACGATCTGGCCGGTCTGTCCCGCACCAATCCGGTGCTGGCAACGATCATGACCATCTTCCTGTTCTCGCTCGCTGGCATCCCGCCGCTCGCTGGCTTCTTCGGCAAGTGGTACACCTTCCTTGCCGCGGTGCAGGCTGGTCTCCTGCCGCTCGCCATCATCGGTATCGTGGCTTCGGTCGTGGGTGCGTTCTACTACCTGCGCATGATCAAGATCATGTGGTTCGATGAGCCGACGGGCGGTTTCGTGCCGGTCGCGGGCGAGCTTCGCCTCGTCCTCGGTGTAACGGGTGCCTTCGTGCTGTTCTACGTCTTCATTGCTGGCCCGATCGGCGGATTTGCCGAAGCCGCAGCCAAGACGTTCTTCTGACCAATGCACAAGGCGGAAGCATAAATGAGTTTTGCGCTTTCGCCTGTTGCGAAAAATGAGGGCTACCGTCTCGAAAGCTTCGAGACGGTAGGTTCCACCAATGCGGTTGCTCTGGAACGGGCAGCCGCGGGTGATCCGGGCAAGCTGTGGCTTGTTTCGAAGAGGCAGGAAAGCGGCCGCGGAAGAAGGGGCCGTGCCTGGTCCACGCCGGAAGGCAATCTTGCTTCCACGCTTCTCCTTGTCGAATCCTATGAAATGAAGACGGCGGCAACGCTCGGGTTTGTCGCGGGCCTGTCGCTCGCCGATGCGCTTGACGCGGTATTCGCCGCAACCGGGCCTGCCGTGCCGCCGACAATCGGCCTCAAATGGCCGAATGACGTTCTGGTCAACGGCGCCAAACTGTCGGGCATCCTGCTCGAATCCTCCATTCTGGCGACAAACCTGTTCGCCGTTGCCATCGGGATCGGGACTAATGTGGTCGCGTTTCCGGATGACTTGCCTTATCCGGCAACCTCCCTGCGTGCCCTTGGCAGCAAATGCGAAGCGGAGACCTTGTTCGCAGCCCTGTCGGATGCATGGTCCGTCAATTATCGCGTCTGGAACGAGGGGCGCGGCCTTGATGATATTCGCAAGCGCTGGCTGCAGCGCGCCCATGGCCTTGGCCAGGATGTCACCATGCAGGTTGAAGGGCGCATCATCGAGGGGCGTTTTGATACGATCGACGAGGCATGCCGTTTTGTTATTCGCGAAGATGATGGCTCGCGGGTTGCGGTAACGGCTGGCGATGTCTATTTCGGGACTGCTGCTACAATACGCAAATAATTGCTTTGTTTTGTCTTGCCAGGGTTGCAACAGGACAACTTTAGGTCCAGTTGATGCGGCAAGACCGCTCGATAGTCATAGAGGAAATTTCATGGCCCGATCCAATACTACGGAACTCGTCTTTCTGCCGCTTGGCGGCGTGGGCGAAATCGGCATGAATTTGGCCATGTACGGCTTCGGCCCCGCGGATAATCGCGAGTGGCTGGTCGTGGATATGGGGGTCAGCTTCGCCGGACCGGAACAGCCGGGCGCCGATCTCATCCTTCCGGATATCCGCTATCTCGAAGCTGAAAAGCACAACCTGCGCGGCATCGTCATCACCCATGCGCATGAAGACCATTTTGGCGCGCTGCTCGATCTGTGGCCGCGCCTCAAGGTTCCGGTCTATGCGACGCCGTTTACGGCTGGTTTGCTGGAAGCCAAGCGCCAGTCCGAATTTGGCGCGCCTGATATTCCGATCACGATCTACAAGGCTGGCGAAAAGTTTGAAGTCGGGCCTTTCAAGGTCGAAGCGGTTGCCGTCACGCACTCGATCCCAGAGCCGGTTTCGCTCGCCATTACGACGCCGCTCGGTACGGTCGTGCACACGGGTGACTGGAAGATGGACCCGGAACCGTCGCTGGGGCCGGTTATCGATGAGGCGCGTTTCCGCGCCATTGGCGATGCGGGCGTGCTGGCGCTGATCTGCGACTCCACCAATGCGCTGCGCGAGGGGGAATCGCCTTCGGAGCGTCAGGTGGGTGATAGCCTGCGTGAACTGATTGAAAATGCACGTGGCCGTGTCGCGATTACGACCTTCTCCTCGAATGTCGGTCGTATCCGCTCGATTACCGAGGCGGCGCGTGACGCTGGCCGTCAGGTGCTGGTGGTCGGGCGTTCGATGAAGCGTGCCATCTCCGTTGCGACCGAGCTTGGCTATATGGAAGGCCTGCCGGAATATCTCAGCGAAGAGGATTACGGCTATATTCCGCGCGAAAATGTGGTGATGATCCTGACCGGCAGCCAGGGCGAGCCGCGGGCCGCACTCGCCAAGCTGGCGCGTGATGAAATGCGCAGCCTTGCTCTTACGGCAGGCGACACGGTCATCTACTCGTCGCGTGCCATTCCGGGCAACGAGAAGGCCATTCTCGACATCAAGAACCGCCTGATCGATCGCGGCATCAAGATCATCGGCGATGAGGATGCACTGGTTCATGTGTCCGGCCATCCGCGCCGCAGCGAATTGCGCCGCATGTATTCGTGGGTTCGCCCGCAGATTCTGGTGCCGGTGCATGGCGAGGCCGCTCACCTTGTTGCGCAAGGATCGCTTGGCGCGATGGAAGGCATCGAGCAGGTCGCGCAGGTGCGTGACGGCGACATGCTGCGTCTGGCGCCCGGCAAGGCCGAAATCATCGATGAAGCGCCGGTCGGCCGCATCTACAAGGACGGCAAGCTGATCGGCGACGAGGAAGAAATCGGCATGGTCGAGCGCCGCAAGCTTGCCTATGTCGGCCACGTGGCCGTTTCGGTGCTGCTGGACCGTGAACACAAGATCATCGATGAACCGGATCTGGTGACTTTCGGCGTGCCGGAAGAAAACGCCGTGGGCGACCTGATGGAAGACATTCTGCTGGATGCGGCCATTGAGGCAATCGACAGCATTCCGCGCGTTCGCCGCAAGGATATCGAGCTGGTGCGCGAGTCCGTGCGCCGTGCCGTTCGCGCTGCGGCAAATGACGCATGGGGCAAAAAGCCGGTGGTGACCGTGTTCGTGAATAGGATACGCTGAGCCGCAGCGGATAACAGCAAGGGAGGTGCTGATGCTCGAACGCTTGAACCATGTGGCGATTGCCGTTCCGGATATTGATGCCGCAGCCGCGCTTTATCGCGGCAAGCTCGGTGCCAAGGTTACCGAGCCGCAGGCGCTGCCTGAACATGGCGTGACCGTGGTTTTCATCGACGTCGGCAACACCAAGATCGAATTGCTGGAGCCGTTGGGCGAGGGGTCGCCCATCGCGGCCTTTCTGGAAAAGAACCCGTCCGGCGGCATGCATCATCTGTGCTACGAGGTCACGGACATTATCGCCGCGCGCGACAGGCTCAAGGCGGAGGGCGCGCGCATCCTCGGTGACGGAGAACCGAAGACCGGCGCGCATGGCAAGCCGGTCCTGTTCCTTCATCCCAAGGATTTCAATGGTACGCTGATCGAGCTTGAAGAGGTGTAATCATGTCTCTGATTTCTGGCATCGCGATCTACTTCATCATCTGGTGGACAACGCTTTTCGCGCTGTTGCCGGTTGGCTTGCGCACGCAGGCCGAAGAAAATGAAGTGACTTTGGGCACGGTGGCAAGCGCTCCCGCCAAGCCACGCATCGGACGCGCCTTCCTGCGGACGACGGCGGTCGCCACGCTCATTTTCGGGCTCTATTATTATCTGACGCAGGTCAGCGGTTTCGGCCTCGACGATATCCCGCATTTCTTCCCCGACCTGAGGTGACCTGACCCGCTATCGCGACACGGATTTGGAGGCTGCTTAAAAATTAGGCAGCCTCTTTTTTGTATAAAGAAAAGTGGAGCGCTCTACCAAAAGTTGTATCCAATAAGAGGCATAGAGCGTAACCTATTGAATCTGCGGCAGGCTGCAACCTGCCGTCATTTGTAACGGGGAGGCAGTTTTCCAAGGACTTTTGGGTGAATAAATCGATTTATACTTAAGTGAAATTTAATACTTGGATGCGCTGAGGGCGTCGCGATAAATCCCACAAAATCAATGTGTTATTCGAGCATAAAAAACAGCGGAATTGCGGAGAGGAGGGCCATTCTGCAAGTGCAAAAAAAAAGCAAGGCTTTCGCCTTGCTAATCAAATACGCGTTCGATCCGTTTCCATTTGACTGGCGGCTGCGAAAGTCGCGCCTGGATCCATCCTCCCAAGACTTTGACCGCGTGAAACCAACGGTTTTATTCCGTTGTTGCTCTTATGCTGAAAAAAATAGCGAACTGCACAGCTTTTGTCACGAAAAATCTTCTATGGCGTCATAATTCTTTCGCAAATTTTCGCGAAGGACCGTGATATATCTGTAATATATTGAATTTGAATGTGAATCTGGATGCCCTGTTTCGCGCGGACCGTTCATTCGGCAGGCGATCATGGCTGTGGATGGGGAAATCCGCTGCCGCGAAAGCTTTTCCAGGCGGGTTTCCAACCGATCTAGAACCCGGTAAGAAACCGACGAATATGCTTAATTTTTGCCTGATTCTTGAAGCATTCAGGCAGTCCCTCTTGATTGGTGGTTACGATGCGTCTGTCGCGGTATTTTTTGCCTATTCTGAAGGAAAACCCCAAGGAGGCGGAAATCGTCTCCCACAGGCTGATGCTGCGTTCGGGCATGATCCGTCAACAGTCGGCCGGCATTTACGCCTGGCTGCCGATCGGCCTGAAGGTGCTGAACAAGGTCTGCGACATCATTCGTGAAGAGCAGAACCGCGCCGGCGCCAATGAAATCCTGATGCCGACCATCCAGTCCGCCGACCTGTGGCGCGAAAGCGGCCGCTATGACGCCTACGGCAAGGAAATGCTGCGCATCCAGGACCGCCAGGAGCGTGAAATGCTCTTCGGCCCGACCAACGAGGAAATGGTCACCGACATTTTCCGCTCCTATGTGCGCTCCTACAAGGACCTGCCGCTCAATCTCTACCACATCCAGTGGAAGTTCCGCGATGAAGTGCGTCCGCGTTTCGGCGTCATGCGCTCGCGCGAATTTCTGATGAAGGACGCCTATTCGTTCGACCTCGACTATGAGGGCGCGAAAATGGCTTACTACCGCATGTTCGTGTCTTATCTGCGCACCTTTGCCCGCGTCGGTTTGCAGGCGATCCCGATGCGCGCCGATACCGGCCCGATTGGCGGCGATCTTTCCCACGAGTTCATCATTCTGGCGGAAACCGGCGAAAGCCAGGTTTTCTGTGACAAGGCCTATCTCGATCTGGCCGTGCCGGGCGCGGACACCGATTTCCGCAACGATGCGCAGCTGACCGACATCGTCCAGCGCTGGACGACGCCTTATGCGGCGACCGACGAAATGCACGACGAGACCGACTGGGCCAAGGTGAAGCCTGAAAATCAGGTTTCCGCGCGCGGCATCGAAGTCGGCCACATCTTCCATTTCGGCACCAAATATTCCGAACCGATGGGCGCGAAAGTGCAGGGCCCGGACGGCAAGGAACATCTGGTTTCCATGGGTTCCTACGGCATCGGCCCGTCGCGCCTTGTCGCGGCCGCCATCGAAGCCTTCCACGACGATGCAGGCATTATCTGGCCGAAGGCCATCGCGCCGTTCGGTGCCGGTATCGTCAACATGAAGCCGGGCGATGAAGGTTGCGACGCCGTGAGCGAAAAGCTCTACGAGGCGCTGACCAATGCAGGCGTCGATCCGCTGCTCGACGACACGGATGACCGTCCGGGCGCGAAGTTCGCCACGATGGACCTGATCGGCCTGCCGACGCAGGTGATCGTCGGCCCGCGCGGCGTTGCCGCCGGTGAAGTCGAAATCAAGGATCGCAAGACCGGCGAACGCCAGAACCTGAGCGTTGAAGCTGCAATCAATCTCTTGACGGCAGAAGCATGAGCAACGCGGCGGCAGCAAAATCCGGGGACAAGGCAAAGGTAGCCCAAAAGGCTCCGAAGTCGGGTCCATTCTCGGCCTATGAGCGGATGATCGCCTGGCGATATCTGCGTGCGCGCCGCCGCGAGACTTTCATCTCGGTCATTGCCGGTTTTTCCTTCACCGGCATCATGCTGGGCGTGGCGACCCTCATCATTGTCATGGCGGTGATGAACGGCTTCCGCGCCGAGCTTCTTTCGCGCATTCTCGGCATCAACGGCCATCTCATCATGCAGCCGATTGACCGTCCGCTGGACGATTATGCCGATCTCATCAAGCGGATCGACGGCATTTCCGGCA
Source organism: Hyphomicrobiales bacterium (assembly GCA_900473915.1). Classification (GTDB taxonomy): domain Bacteria; phylum Pseudomonadota; class Alphaproteobacteria; order Rhizobiales; family Rhizobiaceae; genus Brucella. The sequence goes on from UCNG01000002.1 coordinate 133,900, forward strand.
TCAAGTTCGCCATTCCCGTGGTGGAAGGGCAGGCGCTTGTGCAGGGCAATATCGGCGCTGGCAACGGCGCGCTGATCCGGGGCTTGCGTGAGGAAGATCTCGAAAAGCTCAAGCTCGTTTCCACCAATATTCGCCAGGGCACGCTCCAGGGCTTCGATCAGGCCGGCGGCGTCGCCATCGGCACCCGCATGGCGGAAAATCTCGGCCTTTCCATCGGCGATACGCTGCGCGTGATCTCGCCCGATGGCGATGTGACCCCCTTCGGCGTCAATCCGCGCGTGAAGGCCTATCCGATTGTCGCCATCTTCGAGATCGGCATGTCGGAATATGACGCGTCGATTGTCATGATGCCGCTTTCCGAGGCGCAGCTTTTCTTCAATCAGGAAGGCAAGGTGCAATCGCTTGAAATCTTTGTCGATAATCCCGACAAGGTGGATGCGATGCGCGCGCCTGTGGAAGAGGCGGCAGGACGCCAGCTCTCGCTCGTCGACTGGCGCCAGCGCAACCAGACTTTCTTCTCGGCGCTGGAAGTCGAGCGCAATGTCATGTTCATGATCCTGACGCTGATCGTGCTCGTGGCAGCGCTCAACATCATTTCCGGCCTCATCATGCTGGTGAAGGACAAGGGGCATGATATTGCGATCCTGCGCACCATGGGGGCAACCCGCGGCGCGGTGATGCGCATATTCCTGATGACGGGTGCTGCCATCGGCGTCACCGGCACGGTGGCCGGTGTGGTTCTGGGCGTCGTCGTGTGCCTCAATGTCGAGCGTATCCGCGAGTTTTTCTCGTGGCTTTCCGGCACCACGCTTTTCAATCCGGAACTTTATTTCCTGAGTCAACTGCCTGCGAAAATGGACCCGGGTGAGACGATTTCCGTCATCGTCATGGCTCTGGTGCTTTCGTTCATCGCCACCATTTTCCCGGCCTGGCGCGCTGCCAAGCTCGATCCGGTCGAAGCATTGAGGTATGAATAATGGCGGCTGAAATCATCATGCGGCTGCAACGGGTCGGCCGCGCCTATAAGGAAGCCGACCGTGAACTGGTGATCCTCAAGGATGCCGATTTCACGCTTCGTCGCGGCGAGATGGTTGCGCTTGTCGCGCCATCGGGCGCGGGCAAGTCAACCTTGCTGCACACAGCAGGCCTTCTGGAACGTCCCGATGAGGGAGAGGTTTTCCTTGACGGGCGCTCCTGCAGCAAGCTTTCCGACGATGAGCGGACGGCGGTGCGCCGCAACGACATCGGCTTCGTCTATCAGTTCCATCACCTCCTGCCGGAGTTTTCCGCGCTGGAAAACGTGATGATGCCGCAAATGATCCGCGGATTGTCGAAGAAGCAGGCAGCGGAGCGCGCACAGCAGCTTCTTGAATATATGAAGATTGGCAAGCGTGCCTCGCATCGCCCGTCGGAACTTTCCGGCGGCGAGCAGCAGCGTGTCGCCATTGCCCGTGCCGTCGCCAATGCGCCGCTCGTCCTTCTGGCGGACGAGCCGACCGGCAACCTCGACCCGACGACATCCTCTTATGTCTTCGGTGCTCTGGAAGCGCTCGTGCGCCAGTCGGGACTTGCTGCCCTCATCGCCACCCACAATCACGAACTGGCTGGCCGCATGGACCGGCGCGTGACGCTGAAGGACGGCAAGGTCGTCGACCTGTAATATTTCTAGATCACCTTGGCACCTCATCCTGAGAAGCCGCCGCAGGCGGCGTCTCGAAGGCGAGGTGCGGTTTCCGCTATCAGCGTGTTCCGGCCTGATCGACGCTCTGGCCAGTTGCTTTGGGTTGAATGTACTCAGGGCAGATGCGGTCCGCTGAATTGCATTTCTATTTGGGCATCGCGTTGTGCCCGAGCGCGGCCCAGCACCTCATCGTGAGGAGCCGCCGCAGGCGGCGTCTCGAAGAGCGAGGTGCCGCTCCGCCTGAACAGGCCCTCGTTCAAAGCCCGGCAGCACTACCATCCCCCTGTTCTTCCGTGGTCCGTGCTGCGGTTGTGTATTCACTATTCGTAAACCCTAAAATGAATGCCGTTGCAAAACGGGTGTTGACTTTGGAACAAAAATAGAACAAAAAATAAACATACGTGAACACAGAGGAGTTTCTCACATGACCGATCTCGTCCACGACGTTCTGTCTTTCATTTCGGTAAGCCTGTTCATTGCAACCTTCGCCATCTGGGTGAGCGCGATTTGAAGGAAATAGAGCATGTCTCCCAAAGGCGGGAACCGGTTTTGGGGAAAAGGACATGCGTAAAAAGATAGGGCATTTCCGGTGATTTCGGAAAACTGGAAGTGCTTCGGCGGGTTCCTGTGAACCCGCGCCAGGGCGGCGATAGTCTTACTGGACATCGCCACATCATTCCCCGAAACTGATGCTTTCAGGCGACAGAGTCGCCAGCCGTGATGAATCACGAATGTGGTTCATGCTTGAAGCAATGTGCTATCACGCGGCTACTGTATCGGCTCGAAGATCGAAATCGATTTTCGGAAAGTCCGATGCATGGATTTGGAGCGCCGGATGTATGTCCATCCGGGCGGCTCGGCAGATGATCGGGGTCGATGGAATGAGTGATGCAGCAGCAGCCAGCGCAGCAAATGACGGTGCTTTGACGCCACGTTTCGTGCATCTGCGTGTACACTCGGCCTATTCTTTGCTGGAGGGCGCATTGCCGCTCGGCAAGATCATCAAACAGGCGATTGCCGATGAGGCGCCGGCTATCGCAGTCACCGACACCAACAATCTGTTCGGTGCGCTTGAATTTGCGCAGAAGGCATCGAAGGACGGGCTGCAACCCATCATCGGTTGTCAGGTCGATGTCGCCTTCGGCGACCACAATGATAATGGCCGCAGCGTCAATCGCCGGGTTGCGCTGGACCTTGCCCCGATCGTGCTGCTCGCGGCAACGGAAGAGGGCTATGCGAACATCGTGCGGCTCGTCAGTCGCGCGTTTCTGGAAACACCGGCAGGTGATCCGGTGCATATTGAGGCCAGCTGGCTGCCGCCATTGGCGAAAGATGTCATCGTGCTTTCCGGCGGCGCACTGGGGCCGATCGGCCGCGCTTTTGCCGCCGACCGTCCCGACAGGGCCGAGGCGCGGCTGGCTTTCCTGCGGGAAGCCTTCGGCGACAGGCTCTACGTCGAATTGCAGCGTCAGGCAGGCTACGACCGTGCGCTGGAAGCGAAGACGGTGGCGCTTGCCTATCAGATGGACCTGCCTCTGGTGGCCACCAATGAGGCGTTCTTTCTCAAGGCGGAAGATTTTGAGGCCCATGATGCGCTTCTCGCCATTGCGGAAGGTCAGATTCTCTCAAATGATGATCGCCGTCGCCTGACGCCGGATCATCATCTGAAAAGCCGTGCGGAAATGGCGGCACTCTTTGCCGATCTGCCGGAAGCGCTCGAAAACACGGTGGAGATTGCCCAGCGCTGCAGCTGGTACACGCAGACGCGCAAGCCGATCCTGCCGCGCTTCACGGGCGAATCGGACGACCCGGAAGCGGACGTTCAGGCCGAGGCTGACGAACTGGCGCGACAGGCGCGCGAAGGCCTGAAGATGCGCCTCGAAACGGCGGGCCTCGCGGAAGGCTATACGGCGGAGCAATATGCCGAGCGTCTCGAATACGAGATCGGCATCATCACCCGCATGAAGTTCCCCGGCTACTTCCTGATCGTTGCCGACTTCATCAAATGGGCCAAGGCCCATGGCATTCCGGTCGGGCCGGGCCGTGGTTCGGGTGCCGGTTCGCTCGTCGCCTATGCGCTGACGATTACCGACGTCGATCCGCTGCGTTTCTCGCTCCTTTTCGAACGCTTCCTCAACCCGGACCGCGTTTCGATGCCCGACTTCGATATCGATTTCTGTCAGGATCGCCGCGAAGAGGTGATCCGCTATGTGCAGGAAAAATACGGGCGCGATCAGGTTGCGCAGATCATCACTTTCGGAACCTTGCAGGCCCGTGCCGTGCTGCGCGACGTGGGGCGCGTTCTGGAAATGCCTTACGGTCAGGTCGACCGTCTCTGCAAGCTGGTGCCGCAGAACCCGGCCAATCCTGTGTCGCTGGCGCAGGCAATCGACACCGAGCCGAAGATCAACGAGGAGCGCGAGAAGGAGCCGGTCGTCGGGCGGCTTCTCGATATGGCGCTCAAGCTGGAGGGGCTTTACCGCCACGCCTCGACCCACGCCGCCGGTATCGTGATCGGTGACCGTCCGTTGTCGGAACTGGTGCCCATGTATCGCGATCCGCGCTCCGACATGCCGGTCACCCAGTTCAACATGAAATGGGTCGAGCAGGCGGGACTGGTCAAGTTCGACTTTCTCGGCCTCAAGACGCTGACCGTTCTGGAAACGGCGGTCAAGCTGGTGGCGCGCAAGGGCATCGAGATCGACCTGTCCCATGTGCCGCTCGATGATCCGCTCACCTATGAAATGCTGTCGCGCGGCGAAACGGTCGGCGTGTTCCAGGTTGAAAGTGCGGGTATGCGCAAGGCGCTGCTCGGCATGCGCCCGGACCGGATCGAGGACATTATTGCGCTTGTGGCGCTGTATCGTCCCGGCCCGATGGAGAATATCCCGACCTATAATGCGCGCAAGAACGGTGAGGAGGAGATTGCCTCCATTCACCCGAAGATCGATCACCTGATCAAGGAAACGCAAGGCGTTATCGTCTATCAGGAACAGGTGATGCAGATCGCGCAGGTGCTCTCCGGCTATTCGCTCGGTGAAGCTGACCTTCTGCGCCGCGCCATGGGCAAGAAGATCCGCGAGGAGATGGACAAGCAGCGCGTCCGTTTTGTGGATGGCGCGATTGAGGGCGGCGTCGACAAGGCGCAGGCCAACATGATCTTCGACCTGCTGGCCAAGTTCGCCGACTATGGCTTCAACAAGTCGCACGCCGCCGCTTATGCCATCGTCTCTTACCAGACAGCCTATATGAAGGCGCATTACCCGGTCGAGTTCCTCGCCGCGTCGATGACCTACGATATGTCGAACACCGACAAGCTCAACGATTTCCGCCGCGAGGCGAACCGTCTGGGCATTGAGGTCGTGCCGCCATCGGTGATGACTTCCTTCCGTCCGTTCGAGGTTGGCGAGAAAAAGATTTTCTACTCGCTCGCCGCCATCAAGGGCGTCGGCGAGGCGGCTGTCGATCATATTGTCGAGGTGCGAGCCGAAAAGCCTTTCGAAAGCCTTGAGGATTTCTGCGAGCGGGTCGATCCGCGCATCGTCAACCGGCGGGTGCTGGAAAGCCTCATCAATGCCGGCGCGATGGATTGCTTCGGTCGCGAGCGCCCGGCCATGAGTGCGGGCATGGACCGCATCATGGGCTTTGCCCAGCGCACGCAGGAAAATGCCGCAAGCGGCCAGTCCGATATTTTCGGCCTGTCCGGCGCGCCCAAGGAAAAGCTTATCCTGCCGCAGGCAGCACCTTGGCTGCCATCGGAAATGCTGCATCGCGAATTTCAGGCGGTCGGCTTCTATCTGTCGGCGCATCCGCTCGATGAATATCGCGACGTGCTGAACCGCATGCGCGTTCAAAGCTGGGCGGATTTCTCCGCCGCCGTCAAGCGCGGCGCCAATGCCGGGCGTCTGGCGGGCACCGTCACAGCACGGCAGGAGCGCAAGACCCGCACCGGCAACAAGATGGGTATTGTGTCATTGTCGGACGCCAGCGGCCAGTTCGAGGCGGTGCTGTTTTCAGAAGGCCTGGCGCAATATCGCGATCTGCTGGAAAGCGGCAAGTCGGTGGTGATCACGGTTCAGGCGGAAAACCGTCCCGAAGGCATTGGCTTGCGCATCCAGACGGTGCAGTCGCTCGAAGATGAGGCCTGCCGGATGCAGAAAGCGATGCGGCTTTATCTGCGCTCGGCCGATGCGGTCCGTCATATCGCGCCGCATTTCAACACGCGCGGCGACGGGCAGGTGAGTCTCATCGTCATCAAGGATAACGGCCAGCGGGAAGTCGAGATCGAGCTGCCGCATCGCTATCGCGTCAGTCCGCAGATCGCCAGCGCCATGAAATCCATTCAGGGCGTTGTGGACGTGGAGTTGGTTTGAGATAATTAAGGCAAAACGGGGGCGGGCCCGTTTTGCGGTCTGCTTGCGCGAAAAACCGGTGGCGATGGAGCTTTTTCACCACCGATTTTGCGGCGAACGCCTGTCAAAAACATGGCGTTTTTGTGATTGGCATCAATAGGCGGCTGTGAAGCGCTTGCGGATATGCTGGCCTTTTTCTGCCTCGTCGAGAATGGCGACGGCCAGATCAGCGACCGAAATCTTGCTTTCGCCCTTGTCGTCGAACACTGGTTCGTCTCCGCCGAGACGATATTTTCCGGTGCGTTCACCCGGCTGGAGAATGATCGCTGGCGACACCAATGTCCATTCCAGTCCATCCTCGCCGCGCAGGTCTTCAAGTGCTTGACGCGCCCCGAGCGCGCCTTCCTTCCATTCAGCAGGGAACTCGGACGAGTCGACCAATTGCTTGCCGTTGATCGAAAGGCTGCCAGCGCCGCCAACCGCTATCAGGCGCTTGATGCCGGCTTTCTTGGTGGCTTCGGTGATGGAGCGACTGCCATTGATGTGCTTTTCGCGGATATCCTTGTCGCCCCAGCCCGGATTGTAGGCCGAAATCACGATGTCGTGGCCTGCAAGCTGGCTTGCAAGCGCATCGGTGTCGAACACGTCAGCCTTCACTGCGGTAACATTGGCAAGCTTTTCAACTTTCTCGGGATGGCGAACCAGCGCGGTCACCGGATTGCCGCGTGCTGCGGCTTCCTTGAGAATTGCGGCGCCCACAAATCCCGTTGCGCCGATGAGTGCGATCTTGACCATGATATTCTCCTTCTCGCATTGAACGAATTAAGGTATGTTTCATAAGCAGGTTATTTCTGATAACCAAATAAGTCATGCCGCAATGCTTGTGAAGAACGCACTTTTACATGGTCAGGATACATGGAAGTAACCGTGCCAAAGGCAAGGGTTCAGAGGAAGGGAGGATCTCCCCAGTCTGTTTATAGCATTGTTTTAAAACATTATTTTCCGTATGCCGCCGCGCTTTTGGAAGGAAGCCCGTGTCGACGGTGAAATGGAGGACCGGTTTTTCCGGAGAAACAAGATGACCATACCGACACGTCCTGATGGCAAGACGCCTTTGCTCTCTTCGACGCCAGCCTTTGAAACCGGTGATGACGGTTCCTGCCCGATCCGCGAAGTGCTGGACCGGGTTGGCGACACCTGGAGCATCCTCGTCATTTTCAACCTTCAGGGTGGTTCCATGCGTTTCAATGCGCTGCGGCGCGCCATTGAGGGAATCTCGCAGCGCATGCTGACGGTCACGCTGCGGTCGCTGGAGCGGGACGGCCTTGTGTCGCGGCATGTGCGTCCGACATCCCCGCCGGAAGTGGAGTATTCGCTGACCGAACTTGGGCATTCTCTGGCTGTTCCCATCGATGTGCTGGGTCAGTGGGCAGTCAGAAACCGCGCAGCCCTTCGCGTTGCGCGTTCACGTTTTGACGGAAACGGCGATTAATCCGGAACCGGCCCCCTCCATATGCGTTCCTCCTGTCGAAACAGGGAGAAGGCCAATGCCCGCAAAATCACAGGCCCAACAGAAAGCAGCCGGCGCAGCACTTGCCGCCAAGCGCGGTGAAATGAAGAAGAGCGAACTCTTTGGTGCGTCGAAACAAATGTATGAATCGATGACCGAAAAGGAACTGGAAGAATTCGCGGAGACCAGACGCAAGGGCTTGCCGCAGCACAAGGAAAGCGGAAAGAAGCATTGAATGAAATGGCGAGCGCCATCAGGCACTCGCCGCAATTGTTGTGCCTTACTTGCCCACCGCGCTTGGAGCGAGTTCGATCGCCTTCAGCTTGCCGTCGGTAATGCCGCAGCGCAGCGTGATGCTGTCCCATTTCGCCGAAACGCCCTTGTTGCGCGCTCCGCCGGGAACCGAAATCACAGCGGAAACCTTACGCGGGTCGCTGGAACTGAATTTCGAAGACTTGTCATTGGTTTTAGCATTAGAAATGTCGTCCTTGGTAAAGCCGAGGCGGTCATATTTCTTGCTTTTCTTCACATAATCATAGGCGCTCGCAATGCAGTCCGCGATCTGTGGGGCTGCCTGTTGATCCTTCACCAGAGTCTGGTAATTCGCAGTAAAATCCTTCGTTCTCTTCGGAACGGCGTCCGCATGAGCGGCGGCGGAAAAGCCAAGTGCGAAAATGACGGAAAGTATGAGTTTGGTCGATTTCATGCCCATGTCCTTCTGGAAACCCGCCATTCACCGCGATTGGCGGGATTGAACCGATAATGGAAAGCAGCTTACAGGCGCAATTCTGATTTTTTTATGAAATTCCGATGCTTACGATAGCTCATTGGCAAATGCGTGCAAGACAGGACTTGCCATGGCACCCCTGATCGAGATGCATGTTGGTGCGATGGGCGGCATCGCCGTCAGGACCGATGACGGTCATGAAAAGCTTGCAACTTGCGCTGTGCACCGCACGCCAGAAAGCCTTTTCCTTGTCCGCGCCATTCCAGCCGCTTTCCAGCCGGGTTTTGCTGCCGTCTGAAAACGTAAACGACATGATGTCGAGCGCATTGGCGAAGGCGTGCTCGGAAACCCGCCCCGACGAGGCGCCGTTTACCTTCCGGCATTGATAATCCGAGCCGACGCCGATTTCGGTGATTTTTGAACCCGGACCGTAAACATCCTTCGCGGCCTTTGCGACCGCGGTGCTCCACTGCGCCAGCGTCACCGCCATCGCGCAATTCGTGGTCACCGCATTGGCGAATTTCAAAGGCTCTTCCTTGCCGATGGCGGTCAGGGACAAAGGGGAATGAACGCCGCATTGCTCGCCGTCCTTGATCGGAGGCAGGAGCTTGCCCTCGACTTCTCCGGAAATGAGCGCCGGGCAGGACACCTGATAGATTCGCTCGTCGCTTTCCGGCTTGGCTTCCTGCCGCTTTTCGTCCGTCTGCTTCGGATTGCCGGCCGGTTCTGAAGGTTTCGCCGGAAGATCCGGAGATGGAGGAGGGGTGGTGTGTGGCTGCTTCAGCGGTTCCGTATCCGGCTTTTCCTCTGGAACGGGCGTGGTTTCAGGTTCCGGTTTAATCTTTCCCGGTTCCTCCGGGCGCGGGGCGGGGATTGGCACGGGCAGAGCGATGCCGGGTTCCGCTTCAGCCTTTGGTGTGGGTCTTGCCGTTTGTTGCTTTGCAGCGGATTTCCTTCGTGTGTGCCTCGCCGCCGGGCGTTTGCGATGTGGCTTTGCCTTTTGTGCGTCCTGTTTAAGAATGCGTTCGATTAAGGTCTGCGCCTGCGCCTCGCCGGAAAAAGTGCCGGATAAAGACGGTATCATAACGAGCCCAAGCGCGATCAGAGCGGTAAATGCACCCTTGCCGGACGGAAGCAAAAACAGAGCCATTGAAGCCTCATGAGTAGAAGTTCAGTCAGGGCTAATGATGAAACAGGGAATGGCGTTCCTTCACGCTTAATGGCAGGGCGTAGCAAATGGTAGGAAACACGTGCCGAACACCGGTTTTTCCGGCTTTTTCGACCCTGCGCGCTTGACAAGACAATAGCTGCATGACTAAAAGCCGCCCATCGCTGGCGCGTATTCGCACCGGCGTTTCATTTGACGTGTCCCGTGGATGAAGATTGCGCTCGCGCGCTTCATCCTGTCAGTTCTCCGAAAGGAGGGCAGAGGAGGGCGCGTTTCCTCCAGCGCCTCCGGCGCTATAACCTTTGAAGGAAATGCGATGAGCAAGCGCGAATCCGCTAAGTACAAAATTGATCGCCGTCTTGGCGAAAACATCTGGGGCCGTCCGAAGTCCCCGGTAAACCGTCGTGAATATGGCCCGGGCCAGCACGGCCAGCGCCGCAAGGGCAAGCTGTCGGACTTCGGTGTGCAGCTGCGCGCAAAGCAGAAGCTCAAGGGCTTCTACGGCGACATCTCCGAAAAGCAGTTCCGCAAGACCTATGAAGAAGCCGCTCGCCGCAAGGGCGACACCGGCGAAAACCTGATCGGTCTGCTGGAATCGCGTCTCGACGCAGTCGTATACCGCGCCAAGTTCGTTCCGACGATCTTCGCTGCCCGCCAGTTCATCAACCACGGCCACGTGAATGTGAACGGTCGCCGCGTCAACATCCAGTCCTACCGCCTGAAGGCCGGTGACGTTGTTGAAGTCCGCGAAAAGTCGAAGCAGCTGGTTATCGTTCTCGAAGCTATTCAGCTCGCAGAACGTGATGTTCCGGAATATATCGAAGTCGATCACAACAAGCTGGTTGCGACCTACTCCCGCGTTCCGACCCTTTCGGATGTGCCTTACGCCGTCCAGATGGAACCGAACCTGGTCGTCGAATTCTATTCGCGTTAATCCTGTGCGCGCTCAGGCGCGCCGGATATATGCCGAAATCGAAAAGCCGCGCTGTGCATGCAGCGCGGCTTTTTCCTTTCCAGCAAAAGCGCGACGCAGTTTTGCGTAGGATCGGGCACTTCACGGCAAAGAATTGCGGTTTCCCGGTTTTCCCTGCGCCAGCTTTTCGGTATGAAGCCTGCAACATCCTCAATTTTTCGGGAAGCCCGATGAACGCTTTCGATCCTGATATTGCCGAAGACGCCGACGGCAGCGGCTGTCATCCCCTGTTCCGCGATGTGCCGGCCACGGTGGAATTCAACAAGTTGCGCAAGCGCCTCCTGCGTCTGACGCGACAGGCCATCGAGGATTTCTCGATGGTGAAGCCCGGCGAGCGCTGGATGGTCTGCCTTTCAGGCGGCAAGGATTCCTACGGTCTGCTGGCGCTGCTGCTTGATCTCAAATGGCGCGGCCTGCTGCCGGTGGAACTGCTGGCGGTCAATCTCGATCAGGGCCAGCCGAATTTTCCCAAGCATATTTTGCCGGATTTTCTCAATCGTTACGGGATCGAACACCGGATCGAATATCAGGATACCTATTCCATCGTCACCGACAAGCTGCCGGAAACGAGCACCTATTGCTCGCTCTGCTCGCGCCTGCGCCGTGGCAATCTCTATAGGGTTGCGCGTGAGGAAGGCTGTTCGGCGGTTGTTCTCGGTCATCACCGGGAAGACATTCTCGAGACCTTTTTCATGAACCTGTTCCACGGCGGACGGCTGGCTGCGATGCCGCCGAAGCTGGTCAATGACGAGGGTGACCTGATGGTGTTCCGCCCGCTGGCTTATGCGGCGGAAGACGATCTCGAAAAGTTTGCGACTGCGATGCAGTTCCCGATCATTCCATGCGATCTGTGCGGCAGTCAGGACGGGTTGCAGCGCAACGCGATGAAAGCCATGCTGACCGACATCGAAAAGCGCATGCCGGGGCGCAAGGACACGATGATCCGCGCCATGACGAATGTGCGCCCGAGCCATCTGCTGGATCGAAAGCTGTTCGATTTCGCAGGACTGATGTTGAACGGCGAGGGCGATCATGCGGTTTGATGATGGGCAGATGGAATGGCTGGCGGACTTGCTGGCCGATGCGGCGCGTCAGGAAATCATGCCGCGATTCCGCAGGCTGGATGCTGGCGATATAAGGCAGAAGACCTCAGCCGCCGATCTGGTGACGGAAGCGGATGTGAATGCTGAACGGTACATCACCGCAAGGCTCAAGGAGCGCTTTGCCGACGCGGTGATCGTCGGTGAGGAAGCGTGTTCCGACGATCCCGCTTTGCTTGGCGGTCTCGATGATGCGGAGCTTGCCTTCACAATTGACCCCGTCGACGGCACTTTCAACTTTGCCTCCGGTGTTCCGCTTTTTGGCGTGATGCTGGCGGTTGTGTCGAAAGGTGAAACCGTTGCCGGTATCATTCACGATCCTGTCGGTAATGACTGGATCATGGCTTCGAAGGGCGGCGGGAGCTACATTCGCCGCGCCAGTGGCGATGTGAACCGGGTCAGCGTTGCCGAACCGGCTCCGATCGATCAGATGACCGGCTCGATTTCATGGCAGTATACGGCGGAGCCGATGCGGTCGCGCCTGGCGCGCAATCATACGAAATTCCTGTCGCAGATTGGCTATCGCTGCGCGGCGCACGAATATCGGATTATCGCAACAGGCGGCGCACATTTCGCGGTCTATAACAAGTTGATGCCCTGGGATCATCTTCCCGGAGCCTTGATCCATCAGGAAGCGGGCGGCTATCTGGCGCGGTGGGATGGAAGCGCATATCTGCCGTCCCACACCGGCGGCGGGCTTCTGGTGGCGCCGAGCAAGGAGAGCTGGCAGTCCATTCAGGCCGCACTTTGGGAAGAATAGCAGGCCATAGCCTCTATTTTGTGTTTTCGGCGCTTGCAGCGGAGTGGATTGGAAGCGCTCCCAACCCGTTTCGCTTAGATGAAGAGTATAACCCGCACGTAGCATTGCCAGCCCGTGCGGGTTTTCTTTATCGTCAGCGCGATCAGATCACGTGTTCTGCGCGCGGGTTCTGCGCCCGGAACAACCGTCCGCGTTCGGCAATCAGCACGCAGCCAAGAGCCACAAATCCGAGCACGCAATAGCCGGTCGCAACTGGTGTCGTGGTGCCGTCGAAGGACTGGCCGATGACTGCGCCCAATGCCGCGCCGATCACGGTCTGGGCGAAGCCCAGAACGGATGAGGCCGTCCCGGCAACCTCGCCGAGCGGCTCCATTGCCAGCGCGTTGAAATTGGCGGTCACGAGGCTGAACGAGAACATGATGGTCATGTAGATCGCCATCAGGATCGGAAAGGGAACCGGCCCTTCCATCATGACCGACAGCACCATCCACAAAAGACTGAACCCGGTGAAGACAAGCAGCATCGTCTGGGAAATCCGGCGCATGCCGAAGCGGCCAACCAGGCGCGAGTTCAGGAACGAGGCAAGCGCCAGCGTCATGGCGACGGCGGCAAAAGCGACCGGGAACAACGCGCCGAGCTTGTAAATTTCGACGAAAATCTGCTGTGCGGAATTGATATAGCCGAACAGTGCGCCGAGGATGAACGACGTGCCGAGCGTGTAGAACAGGGCGACGCGGTTCGACAGAACGATCCCGAAGCCGCCAATCACGCTCTTGATCGTCAGCGGGCGCCGATTGGATACAGGCAGCGTTTCGGGCAGGCGAAGGAAGGCCCAGATGCCCACAATGAGCGCCATCACGGCCATCGACAGAAAGATCAGGTGCCATTCACCGAAAAGCATGATGAGCTGGCCCGTCGCCGGTGCAACCACGGGCAGGATCATGAATACCATCGTGACAAGCGACATGACTTCGGCCATCTGGCGTCCGGCGAACTTGTCGCGGACGACCGAGACGGCGATCACGCGGGTACCGGCTGCGCCGAGGCCCTGCAATACGCGCAGGACGATAAGCGTCGTAAAATCGGTCACGACCGCCGCTGCAAGGGCTGCCGCGATATAGATGGCCAGTCCGCCGAACAGCGGCAGCCTGCGGCCGAAGCGGTCGCTCAACGGTCCATAGAACAGCTGTGAAACGCCGAAACCGAGCAGATAGGCGGTAATGACGAACTGGACGTGGTTTTCTGACTGAATGCCAAGGCTTGCGCCGATCTGCGGGAGGCCGGGCAGCATGACGTCCACCGCCAGCGCATTGATGGCCATGATGGCTGCGATAAGCGCGATGAATTCGCCACGCCCATGCATGGAGGTTTTCTGGTCCGGCGAACCGTTCTTGATGTCGAGCGGCATGACTGGCATTCCCTGGCAAGGTGACGCATCGCGTCGGGAGACACGATACGAAAGACAAAATTTTGAAAGCAGAAGCCGACAGATCGAATCCGTCGTTGAGCATCTAGCAAAACGCGAAAGGCGCCGTTGAACGGCGCCTTTGAAAAAGTGAGACTAAAGCCGTATAACCGGCAATTAATCCTCAAGCAGCCTTGGTTGCAATACCTTTATCGGTAAAAAGTGCCTGCAACTCGTTTGACTGGAACATTTCGCGCACGATATCGCAGCCGCCGACGAACTCGCCCTTCACATAAAGCTGGGGGATGGTTGGCCAGCTGGAATATTCCTTGATGCCCTGACGCAGTTCGTCAGAGGACAGGACGTTGACGCCCTTATATTCCACGCCGAGATAGTCGAGGATCTGGACGACCTGACCGGAGAAACCGCACTGCGGGAAACCCGGCGTGCCCTTCATGAAAAGCACGACGTCGTTGGTCTTCACTTCATTGTCGATGAAATCGTTGATGCCGGTCATTTGCGGTCCTTTCAAAATGCCGGCCCAAATTCCGGCACAGGATGGGAGGATATCTCCCATATAGTCGCTTTGAATGCTGGTAACCACCCGGATCGGGTGAAAGCAAGTCAAATGCGCGAGAAATTTGCTTTCGCGGGAGCAACATCTTGCCGCAGCGGACGCTGTTCCCGCGAAAGAACCCGTATTACTCCGGTACGCTCGTCTGCAATGCGAGCGCGTGCAGCACGCCGCCCATATTGCCCTTCAGCGCATCATAGACCATCTGGTGCTGCTGCACGCGGGACTTGCCACGAAAACTTTCCGCGACAACCTCGGCGGCATAATGGTCTCCGTCACCGGCAAGGTCGCGGATCGTCACCTTTGCGTCGGGAATCCCCTCGCGTATCAGTTTTTCGATCTCATGTGCGTCCATAGCCATGCAAAATCTCCTGCCGTTTCCGGCCTTTTCTTATCGTTCTGTCGAATCGTAACGCACCATCGTGGAACGTCAACAACCATCTGTCTAACGCTTAAATCAAAGACAAGCAAACCGCCCGGACAGCTTTCCATCCGGGCGGCAAAAGGTATCAGCGATGTAAAACCGGATCAGTTATCGGTTGCGGGCTCGCCACTCATGAAGCCGGGGAACCAGCCTTCAAAGGCACCAGCCAGATCGGCGACGCTGACATCAACAAGGCTGCCAATCTTCAGGCGGTCGCCGCCAACCGTGCCGAGCACACGGAACGGAACGCCTGCGCCTTCGGCATTCAGCGCAACGAGCTTTGCCATTTCCGCCGTGGCCGCGACGACATAGCGCGCCTGATCTTCACCGAAAAGAACGGCATGCGCCAGACCGTCGCCGGCATCGAGTTCAGCGCCCTTGCCGGACTTGATCGCCATTTCGGCAACCGCAATCGCCAGACCGCCATCGGAGAGGTCATGGCAGGCCGTAACCTGACCGTTGCGGATGGCGGAGCGGACAAACTCGCCGTTGCGCTTTTCAAGCGCGAGATCGACGAAAGGCGCGGGGCCATCGGCGCGGTCGAACAGATCGCGCAGATAGACCGACTGGCCAAGATGCGTGCCGTCACCGCCAAGCAGGATGAGCGTATCGCCGTCCTGCATGCCGCCGATCTTCGCCATCTGCGACCAGTCGGGGATTAGGCCCACGCCCGCAATGGTGGGGGTTGGCAGAATGGCCTGGCCGTTGGTCTCGTTATAAAGCGAGACATTGCCGGAAACGATCGGGAAATCCAGCGCGCGGCAGGCTTCGCCAATGCCTTCGATGGCCTTGACGAGCTGGCCCATGATTTCCGGCTTTTCAGGGTTGCCGAAGTTCAGATTGTCGGTCGCAGCCAGCGGTTCCGCGCCGGTCGCGGTGATGTTGCGCCAGCATTCGGCAACGGCCTGCTTGCCGCCTTCAAACGGGTCCGCTTCGCAATAGCGCGGCGTCACGTCCGACGAGAAGGCGAGCGCCTTGGTTTCATGGCCTTCGACGCGGATCACACCGGCGTCGCCGCCCGGCACCTGCAAGGAATTGCCCTGAATGAGCGTATCATACTGCTCATAGACCCAGCGGCGCGACGAAAGATCGGGCGAGCCGATCAGCTTGAGCAGGGCAGCGGAATAATCCTCCACCTGCGGCACATTGCTGGCAGGCAGCGGCGCGTGCTTGCCCGGCTCCATCCACGGACGATCATATTCCGGCGCTTCATCGCCCAGGTCCTTGATCGGCAGATTGGCGACTTCCTCGCCCTGATGGATGACGCGGAAGCGAAGATCGTCAGTCGTCTTGCCGACAATGGCGAAGTCGAGGCCCCACTTGCGGAAAATGGCCTGCGCTTCTGCTTCCTTTTCCGGCTTCAGAACCATGAGCATGCGCTCCTGGCTTTCCGAAAGCATCATTTCATAGGCCGTCATGCTCTCTTCGCGGACCGGAACATGATCGAGGATCAGTTCGATTCCGAGATCGCCCTTGGCGCCCATTTCGACGGCGGAGCAGGTGAGGCCCGCCGCGCCCATGTCCTGAATGGCGATGACCGCGCCGGAAGCCATCAGTTCGAGGCAGGCTTCAAGCAGGCATTTTTCGGTGAACGGATCGCCCACCTGCACGGTCGGGCGTTTTTCCTCGATCGACTCGTCGAATTCAGCCGATGCCATCGTTGCGCCGCCGACGCCATCGCGGCCCGTCTTCGCACCAAGATAAACGACCGGCAGGCCGACGCCCTTGGCTTCCGACAGGAAGATGCCGTCATGCTTGGCCAGACCGGCAGCAAAGGCATTGACGAGGATGTTGCCGTTATAACGCTTGTCGAAATTCACCTCGCCGCCAACGGTTGGCACGCCAAAGGCATTGCCATAACCGCCGACGCCGGAAACGACGCCCGAGACGAGGTGACGGGTTTTGGGATGATCCGGTTCGCCGAAGCGCAGCGCATTCATGGCTGCTACAGGGCGAGCGCCCATGGTGAAGACGTCGCGCAGGATGCCGCCAACGCCGGTCGCCGCACCCTGATAGGGCTCGATATAGGAGGGGTGGTTGTGGCTTTCCATCTTGAAGACGACGCAATCGCCATCGCCAATATCCACCACGCCCGCGTTTTCGCCGGGGCCCTGAATAACGCGCGGCCCGGTTGTCGGAAGCGTGCGCAGCCATTTCTTGGAGGACTTGTAGGAGCAATGCTCGTTCCACATGGCCGAGAAAATCCCCAGCTCCGTGAAGGTGGGTTCGCGCCCGATCAGTTCAAGAATGCGCTGATACTCGTCCGGCTTAAGACCATGCGCTTCGATCAATTCCGGCGTGATGTCTCGCGTATTGGAAATAGTCATGGAAATGGGGAACCCCGTCACAGGCTGCGGCACCCGAAAACCCTCTGCCGAAGGCTGGATACCTAAGGTTTCAAGGCGCCTCTTTAACCTATGTTTTCACGAAGTGCGACAGGAAAATACCGCTTTCCCGGCCTCAATCGCATATCAGTAACGATAAAACGGAGTAAAGCCTGTCAGACGCTTCCCTCATATCCGGCCTGTTCGTTTTCAAGCAGGCGACGCAGCGTCAGAAAACCATTTTCGACCACCTCGCGATCGGCAGGCGAGGAGAAGGCAACGCGGACCCGGTGATAAATCTGGTCCACGCGTCCGGCCTTGAACTCGTCCTCATCATCGATCAGGATTCCGCTTTCATAGGCTGCGGCCTTGAAGGTTCCCGAAAGCCACGGTTCGGGCAGGCTCATCCACAGAAACGGGATCGTGGGCCGGGAGACAAAATCGAACCCGCTGAAAATTTTGCGGGCTATTTCCTCGCGCGCGATGGTTTCTTCACGGCATTTGGCGTGAATGGCATCTGCCTCGCCGGACAATACAAGCTGTGCGCCGGTTTCAGCGAGCAGGAATGCTGCGCCGCCCGTAACCATCTTGTGCGTCACCTTCACCCGCTGCGCGCAATGCGCAGGGCAGGCGACCCATCCGCTGCGTATGCCTGCGGCCACGGCCTTGGACAGGCCGGAAACGACGAATGTGCGTTCCGGCGCAAGGCTTGCCAGCGGCGGCATCGGGCTCTGGCACATAACGCCGTAAATATCGTCCTCAATCAGCCAGACATTGTAACGCCGGGCAATGTCGGCAATGGCGCGACGCCGTTCTTCCGGCATGACGGACAAAGTCGGATTGTGCAAGTTCGGCATCAGGAAGGCGAGGGTCGGGTGCTGCTGGCGGCAGGCGCGTTCGAATTCTTCCGGGATCAGGCCATATTCATCCAGCCCCGCCTGAATGGTGCGCCGCCCGAGCAGGCGTACCGAGCGGCTGATCTGGGCATAGGTCAGATTTTCGAAAAGGATGCGATCGCCGGGATTCGTGAAGGCCGTGATAATGGCAATGCTTGCCGCCTGCGCGCCATTGGTGACGACGATGTTGTCGAGGTCCGGCTGCCAGCCCGCTCGCGAAAGCCATTTTTGTCCGGCTTCCAGCCAGTGCTGCGGAAAGTAGCGCGAATAGCTTGCTATATCCTGCGGAAAATCCCGGTGAACATCCGCATTGATACTAGCCAGAATTTCGTGCTGGCCGACATCCGGCGCCGCCGTGGTGTCGAAGCGAATTTTCCCTGCGGGAACATCGGCAGGCTTGGTCCCGGCAATGCCGGAGGCGGACAGCGCATTGTCTGCCGGTTCTTCGCCCAGAACATAGGTTCCTCGGCCAACTTCGCCGGTGACGAGGCCGCGCTCATGGGCGAGGGCGTAGGCGCGCCCGATTGTGCCGATTGTCACCTTCAGGTCGAAGGCCAGATTGCGTTGCGGCGGCAGCTTCGTGCCAGCAGGCAATCCGCCATTTCCGATTGCCTCTTCGATGGCGTCGGCAAGTTGCAGGTAAAACGGGCCGGACTTGCCGGAAAGGTCTGGAAGCCAATTTGTCATGGTGACAACTTATAAATTGTACCTATTGCCAAGTCAATTATAGAGTCAATTCGTCGCTATTTAGAGCGCATCCCGAAAAAGCGTGAAACGGTTTCAGGCGCACAGACGCCTGGCCATCTGCTTTCCAGCTCCCAACTGGCAAAGAATGGACCGAGACAATGTTCTACTTCAGACCGCAGACCGAGACAATAGATACAATTCTTCCCATGCCCGTGGCTGATACGGCTGCGGATCTGCCGAAAGGATTGCAGGTGCATCTGGCAACAGCCGCACAGCCGGGAGGCGGATATTTACGGTGGGTCTTGAATTGGCTGTCTTATCGAATGATGCTGCGGCGCAGCCGGATCGCCCTGGGTGAACTGACCGATGATCAGTTGCGCGACATCGGCCTCCAGCGTTGTGAAGCAGAGCGCGAGGCGCGCAAGGTGCGCTTTCACCTACGTTGAAATCTGTCGCGGAAAGCCAATTCCGGCGTTTCCGCGACGCATCTTGTGATTACTGGCAGCCGCTCTGGCCCGACGCCCAGCGGTTGACATCGGCGGCGATGCGTCCGCCGTGGCTTTCTCCCATCATGGGGCCGAAGGTCTCGACGCGAGCCGGATTTCCCTGCGCCTGCACGACAAGCAATGGACGCGATGCCGGATTGCGGGCTGGCACAACCAGAATGCGCGGACGTCCGGTAAAGGAGTTCAGCTCCGGCGCAAGCGTATAACCACGGAAATCCTTGTCCTTGGATTTGAACCAGCAGCTATTTGCTGCCAGCGCGATGCGCTCCATGGTTGGAAGCGCCGCCTTTTTGACATCGACGGCAGTGGGCGTCGTGGGTTTGCTGGAGGTGCAGGCCGCAAGCATTGCAATGGCCGGGAGGGCCAGAAGAGCGAAAGTCTTGGTCTTCAAGGAGGGGCTCCGATAGTGCGTGCCTTCAAAAAGGCACGCATGAGATGTGGGCGGGGGGGTAAATATGTCAGGCGAGTTGCGGCATGAAGGCCTTCAGTCCGTCGCTCATCTCGTTCCAGATGCGCTCGAAAGCCGGATGCTGTTTCGCCTTGGCTTCATATGCATCGAATTTCGGGAATTCGTCCAGCAAATCCGCTTTGCCGGAAAGCTTCTTCAACGGTTCCATGAGAAAACGCACCGGCAACAGCCAGCAGTCGGCAAGGGTCGGCTCGTCTCCGGCGGCGAAAGCCTTGTCCGAGAGGCGGCTTTCAACCACTTTCAGCCCCGTATGCATTTTGTCGAACAGGCGCTCGATGCTTGCGCTGTCACGCTCCGGCTTGCTCAACAGGATGAACAGTTTCATTGCTGGGCCTAGAACTTCAAGCTCCGTCACGCGCGCCAGAAGCCGGATCAGGGCGCGTTCGCGCGGGGTGCCGGGCAAAACAGGCGTTTCGGGAAAATGATCTTCGAGATATTCGGCGATGACAGCGGCTTCGAACAGCGTTTCGCCGGAACTGGTGATCAGCACCGGAATGCGGCGCAGCGGCGTGATATTGGCGAAATCGGCCGGAAACGGGTAGGGCAGGTTCATCGGCTTGAATGGCAGGTCCTTGAGATAGAGAACGCCGCGCACGAAAGATGAGTAGGGGGAGAGAGGCCTGGAATATAGCTGCATGATTGAAGATCCCCTGATTCTTTATCGCTAAAATCTGTGAGGCATTTCCAGCAAAAATGTGGACGATTTGTGCCGGGAAAACGCACGAAACAAGTATGAAGGCGACCCCGACGGTTTGTCCTTTGTCAAAGGCCTCCTGAAGCCAAGCTGCCACGAAACACGGTGCTTTGCCAGTGCAGTTTTGAGGCGCAGCAGGCGCAACAAAAAAGGCGGCTCGATGGGAGCCGCCTTTTCCGTTCATATGTCAGCCAGCTTACGCCGCGACGCCGAGTGCGCCCGCAAAAAGCGCCCGGCCATCAATGCCGCCATGGGCCGCTTCGATCAGGTTTTCCGGGTGCGGCATCATGCCGAGCACATTGCCGCGTGCATTGACGATGCCGGCGATGTCGTTGACCGACCCGTTCGGATTGGTGCCTTCGGCATAGCGGAACACGACCTGGCCTTCGCCTTCGATGCGCTTCAGCGTTTCGGCATCGGCGAAATAATTGCCGTCGTGATGCGCGACCGGGCAGCGGATGATCTGGCCCGGCTGGTAGCCGCGCGTGAACGACGTGTTGGCGTTGGTCACTTCGAGCTTCACTTCGCGGCAGACGAATTTCAGCGAGGCGTTGCGCATCAGCGCGCCCGGCAGAAGTCCGGCTTCGACGAGGATCTGGAAGCCGTTGCAGACGCCCATGACCATGACGCCCTTATCGGCCTTCTCGCGGACGGCCTGCATGACAGGCATACGGGCTGCAATGGCGCCGCAACGCAGATAGTCGCCATAGGAGAAGCCACCGGGAATGAGGATCAGGTCCACATCGTCGGGAATGCTGGTGTCAGTCTGCCAGACGGTCACCGGAGCCTGTCCGGTGATCTTGGTCAGCGCCGCGATCATGTCGCGATCGCGATTGAGACCGGGAAGGAGAATGACTGCGGATTTCATGGCGACTGCTTCCTTATTGGGCTCAGGCGATGGCGATAGAATAATCTTCAATCACGGTGTTGGCGAGCAGCTTCTCGCACATGGCTTTCAGGTCTGCTTCGGCCTTGGCCTTGTCCGAGCCTTCCAGTTCCAGATCGAACACCTTGCCCTGACGTGCGGAGCTGACGCCGTCGAAACCGAGGCTGCCGAGCGCGCCGACGATTGCCTTGCCCTGCGGGTCGAGAACGCCGTTTTTCAGTGTAACGGTGACGCGTGCCTTGATCACTCTGTAGTTCCTGCAATTTTAGAACGAATGAAACAGCCCGGAAGGGTTGTTTGGGCATGATCTGGTCCGAAAAACCGTGTCGACCTTTCGGGATCATGCCCTTCCGGGCTGGGCGGATATTATTTCACGAGCGTTGGGCCGGATGGGCGCGGCGTGTCGTTCTCGTTCATGATGCCGAGACGGCGCGCAACTTCCTGATAGGCCTCGACCAGCCCGCCCATATCGCGGCGGAAACGGTCCTTGTCGAGCTTGTCATTGGTGGTGATATCCCAAAGACGAGCTGAATCCGGCGAAATCTCGTCGGCGACGACGATGCGCATCATGTCGCCTTCCCACAGGCGACCGCATTCCATCTTGAAATCGACAAGCTGGATGCCGATGCCGAGGAACAGGCCGGTGAGGAAGTCGTTGACGCGAATGGCGAGCGCCATGATGTCGTCGATTTCCGGCGGGCTTGCCCAGCCGAAAGCCGTGATATGCTCTTCGGTGACCATCGGGTCATCGAGCGCGTCGGCCTTGTAATAGAACTCGATGATCGAGCGCGGCAGGATGGTGCCTTCTTCCAGGCCAAGGCGCTTGGCCAGCGAACCGGCGGCCACATTGCGCACAACCACTTCAAGTGGAATGATCTCCACTTCCTTGATCAGCTGCTCACGCATGTTGAGGCGGCGGATGAAGTGCGTCGGAATGCCGATGCGGTTGAGCTGGGTGAAGATATGTTCGGAAATGCGGTTGTTCAGCACGCCTTTTCCGTCGATGACTTCATGCTTCTTTGCATTGAAGGCAGTTGCATCATCTTTGAAGAATTGGACTAACGTACCGGGTTCAGGGCCTTCGTAAAGAATCTTGGCCTTGCCCTCGTAAATACGGCGGCGACGGTTCATGGCTTTTCTCGGATTTCCATATTTATGGTGATCGGCTCTCAGCCGCTATTCTCGCGGGCTACCTATAGCAATTGTGGGCTTTTAACAATCCTGCTTTGTGCCCGTTCCCCCGTTTTCGGCGTTTCTGACGCAAGTTTACGTATGAGTCGCAAGAAAGTAGTCTTTAAGCCCTTGTATAATCTTGCGCCCCTTGCCAGCTTTAGGCAAGAGAACGGATGACGATCTCTTCTAACTTGTAAGTCTGGGAGCTTTAGGAATGACCACTGGCATGGATGATCGCCGCGACGCTTTTGAAAAGAAATTCGCGCTTGATGCGGAACTGCGCTTCAAGGCGGAGGCACGCCGCAACAAGCTTCTGGGACTCTGGGCCGCAGACCAGCTTGGCAAGAAGGATGCGGAGGCGGAAGCCTATGCCAAGGAAGTCGTTGCCGCCGACTTCGAGGAAGCCGGTGACGAGGATGTTTTCCGCAAGATCCGCGCCGACTTCGACGCTGCCAATGTCAGCGTAGCCGATGAAGCAATCCGCGAGAAGATGTTCGCTTTCCTTGAGGAAGCCATTCGTCAGGTGAAGCAGGATTGATGAATAATTCAGGGCGGATGTGCCGGTGGCATTTCCGCCCTGAGCTTATGAAATGAAGGAAATTCGAATGTCGTTGTCGTCGCGCCTTCGCGCCGGGGAAACAGTGCTTTCCGCATGGTCCTCCCTTCCTGAACCCCTGACGGTCGAAATTCTCGCCCATAGCGCTTTCGACGCCGTAACGCTCGACATGCAGCATGGCGGCCACGATGAGGCGAGCGTGCTTCGCTCGCTGGGCCTTATCCTGAATGCGGGCAAGCCGCCCGTCGTGCGCATTCCCGTCGGCCGTTTCGACATGGCAAGCCGCGCGCTGGATTTCGGCGCGCAGGCGGTCATCGCCCCGATGATCAATTCAGTCGAGGATGCGCGCCGGTTTGCAGCCGCCATGAAATATCCGCCGGTGGGCGAGCGTTCATGGGGCGTGTTCCGGGCCAATGCGGATTACGGCACGCCGGGTTCCAACGATTATCTGACGACCGCAAATCACGACACACTTGCTTTCGCGATGATCGAAACGCGAGACGCCTATGATGCGCTGGATGCCATTCTGGACGTGCGCGGCATCGATGGTGTTTTCGTAGGGCCGGCGGATTTCTCCATCGCCTGGAGCAATGGACGCGAGGCCAATCCACATTCGGATGCGATTGTGGAGCCGATCGGCAATATTGCGCGCAAGGCAATTGCGGCTGGCAAGTTTGCAGGCATCTATTCGCCGACTGCGGAATTTGCGCGCCGCTACATTCCGCTTGGCTTCCGCTTCCTGACGCTCAGCAATGATGGCGGCTATATCCGCCTCGCAGCCGAAACGCTGACAAAAGCGGTTCGCGATTAAACTCGTCGTAATAGACAAGACGGAAAAGGCGGGCTTCTGACCCGCCTTTTTTATGCAATTTGCACAAAGATCAGTGATGCTTGGGCGGCTGTAGCTGCGTCATGAACTCGGCGAATACCATCGAGCCTTCCGGCCATGGGCCATGACCGGATTCCGAATTGATATGTCCGGATTCGCCAGCATCGATCAGCATCGCGCCCCAGTCCTTCACCACATCTTCCGCTGCTTCGAAGCTGGAGAAGGGATCGTTGCGGCTGACAACGGTGATCGCCGGGAACGGCAGGGGGTCACGCGGGTAGGGGCCGAACGTCATCAGGTGTTTGGGCCTGATCTTGTCGTTGGAAACATCCGGCGGCGCAACAAAAAACGCGCCCGCAATCTTGTGCTGGATATGCGGCAGCGCATGAACGGCAGTGGCGACACCCAGCGAATGCGCAACCAGAACAATCGGCCTGGTGGCGGCATTGGCGGCCTTTACCACTTCACCGATCCAGTCTTCACGAACTGGCTTGGTCCATTCGGCCTGCTGTACGCGCCGCGCCGTCGAGAGTTTGCTCTCCCAGCGGGTCTGCCAGTGATCGGGGCCGGAATTGGTATAGCCGGGGATGATGAGGATATCTGCGTCTTTGACTTTCATGGCTCCCCATTTAGAGAGGCTTTGTGACTTCTTCAAGCGGCGCGTATCGCGTGCAACGCATAGAAGGCATGTGAATGATGAACAGCCTGTTCGCTGATCGCGATCTTGTGAAACACGCTCCAAATGGTGATGTTTAGGGCGCATCCCGAAAAGTGTGAAACGGTTTTCGGAACAAGATGCGCGCCAACAGTTAGAGTGCAGACCTGATCCCAACCAGATCGAAATGCGCTCCGGCCAAGATTTGAAACGCGACGGAGTTAATGGCATGGCAATCAGCAGACGTAAGGTCCTCGGCGCTGCCGGGACTGCTGTCATGGCCCACATTCTTCCTGTTCGCGCAGAAATGCCGTCGAAGGAGGGCGACATGACACAGCAACTGAGAGCAACGGCAGTCGAAACCGAACGCCCGGTCGCTCCGCTTCCTTTCGCAATGACCACGCCAATGCGTGTGGCGCGCGTCGGCCTCAAGGCGCGCGATGCCGAAACGCTGGCTGAATATTATCGCGACGTCGTCGGCTTGCGAGAAATGACCCGCCGCGGCGCATCGATTGTACTTGGTGCAGGCGACCGCGAGCTGATGGAAATTGAGCAGTTTTCAGCCGCCAAGCCGGATGATCCGCGCAGCGCCGGTCTTTATCACACCGCGTTTTTGCTGCCCACGCGAGGAGACCTTGCGCGCTGGTCGCGCCGCGCCATCGATAAGCAACTGCCGGTCAGCGGCGCGTCGGATCACAAGGTGAGCGAAGCCATCTATCTGACCGATCCCGAAGGCAACGGCATCGAAATCTATACCGACCGTCCGCACGACCAATGGCAATGGAATGGCGATCGCGTGGCCATGAGCACCGATCCGCTTGATGTCGGCAATTTGCTGGATGTCATCAAGCAGGAAGGCGGAGAATGGACCTTTGCCCCGCAAAATACGGTCGTGGGCCATGTGCATCTGCGCGTTGGCAATGCGCAGGAGGCCGAAACCTTCTGGCACAATGAACTCGGCCTCGAAACCGTTCAGACCTATGGCGACCGGGCCGTCTTCATGTCTACCGGACGCTACCACCACCACATCGCGGCCAATGCCTGGCAGAGTGCCGGTGCGGGAAAACGCGATATGGATCGCACTGGCCTTGCGTGGGTCGAGCTGGAGGATACGCGCGGCGGCGACAACAGCACATTCGTCGATCCGTGGGGCAATGTGGTCAATACGATCAAGACCAAAGCATAAAAGCTACGCCATTATGGATAATAAAAAGCCCCATGTTTTCAAAAACATGGGGCTTTTTTCGGATTCAATTTATGAGGCCCTCAAAGGGGCGCGGTCCAGATTTTGGTTATGGCGTGGCGAAAATGGTGGGTTTCGAGAACCGAAGCGGAGCGTACTCCCAAGCATAGCCCCGAAAAGTTGTAGACTTTTCGGATAAGGCTATGCGTCAGAGAAAACGACGTGAGCACCGGAAGCTTCGCATAATCTCGAAAAGTTGCAGACTTTTCGGATCAGATTATGCGACTGCAAAACTCAAGACGCCATTTGCAGCCCGCCAGAGCCGAAATCTCAACCGAAGACGCGTTTGAAAATCGTATCCACATGCTTGGTGTGGTAGCCGAGATCGAATTTTTCGCGGATATGTTCTTCGGAAAGCGCTGCGCGCACTTCCGTGTCGGCCAGCAGTTCTTCAAGGAAGTCGGCGCCCTGTTCCCAGACCTTCATGGCATTGCGCTGCACGAGACGATAAGCGTCTTCACGCGAAACGCCTGCCTGCGTCAGCGCCAGAAGCACGCGCTGCGAATGCACCAGGCCACGGAACTTGTTCATGTTTTTCAGCATGTTGTCCGGGTAGATCACCAGCTTTTCGATCACGCCAGCCAGACGATTGAGCGCGAAGTCGAGCGTGATGGTGGTGTCCGGGCCAATGGCGCGTTCGACGCTCGAATGGGAGATATCGCGTTCGTGCCAGAGGGCCACGTTTTCCATGGCAGGTGTTACCGACATGCGCACCAGACGGGCAAGGCCGGTCAGGTTTTCGGTCAGGACCGGATTGCGCTTGTGCGGCATGGCGGACGAACCCTTCTGGCCCGGCGAGAAGAATTCTTCTGCTTCCAGAACTTCGGTGCGCTGCATGTGGCGGATTTCGATGGCGATGTTTTCCATCGAGGAGGCGATGACGCCGAGCGTTGCGAAGAACATGGCGTGGCGGTCGCGCGGGATGACCTGTGTCGAGACAGGTTCCGCCTCAAGGCCAAGCTTGGCGCAGACATATTCTTCCACACGCGGGTCGATATTGGCGAAAGTGCCGACAGCGCCGGAAATAGCGCCTGTTGCGATTTCCGCACGGGCCGCAACGAGGCGGGCGCGGCCACGCGCCATCTCCGCATAGAAACGCGCAAAGGTGAGGCCCATCGTCGTCGGTTCTGCATGGATGCCATGGCTGCGACCAATGCGAACCGTATCCTTATGCTCGAAAGCGCGCTTCTTCAGGGCTTCCAGCACGCGGTCCATGTCGGCGAGCAGCAGATCGGCAGCGCGTACGAGCTGGACGTTGAGCGTGGTATCGAGCACGTCCGATGAGGTCATGCCCTGATGCACGAAACGGCTGTCCGGGCCGATGAATTCGGCCAGATGCGTCAGGAAGGCGATGACGTCATGCTTGGTGACAGCTTCGATCTCATCGATGCGGGCGACGTCGAATTTCGCCACGCTGCCCTTTTCCCAGATGGTCTTTGCCGCGTCCTTTGGAATGACGCCCAGTTGCGCCAGCGCCTCGCAGGCATAGGCTTCGATCTCGAACCAGATGCGAAATTTCGTTTCTGGCGACCAGATGGCGACCATTTCAGGCCGGGAATAGCGCGGGATCATGGGCGTATCCTGTAGACGTGTGAGTTTAACGGTTGCGCGCAGCTTCGGCTGCGGCACGAATGGCATCGATATTGGCGCGATAGCTCTCGACCGAATTGCCCTTGTAGACAGCCGAACCGGCCACAAGAATGTTGGCGCCAGCGGCAACGACCGAGCCTGCGGTTTCAGGCGTGATGCCGCCATCGACTTCAATGTCGATAGGGCGGTCGCCGACCATTTCGCGGACGCGCTTGATCTTCTCGAGCATCGGGGCAATGAATTTCTGGCCGCCAAAGCCGGGATTGACGGTCATGACGAGGACGAGATCGACATCTTCGATGACGTTGGTTAGCGCTTCGGCAGGCGTTGCGGGGTTCAAAGCCAGACCGGCCTTCTTGCCGAGGGCGCGGATCGATTGCAGCGAGCGGTGCGTGTGCGGACCGGCTTCCGCATGAATTGTGATGAGATCGCAACCGGCATCGGCAAACGGCGCCAGATAGGGATCGCAAGGCGCAATCATCAGATGCGCATCGAAGAATGCCTTGGTGCGCGGACGGATCGCCTTCACCACTTGCGGGCCGAAAGTGATGTTCGGCACAAAATGCCCGTCCATGACGTCGATATGCACCCAGTCGGCACCGGCTTCCAGCACGGCGTCGACTTCTTCGCCAAGGCGGGCGAAATCGGCGGAAAGGATGGACGGGGCG
Organism: Hyphomicrobiales bacterium; assembly: GCA_900473915.1. GTDB lineage: Bacteria > Pseudomonadota > Alphaproteobacteria > Rhizobiales > Rhizobiaceae > Brucella. Next base: position 161,750 of record UCNG01000002.1, read on the forward strand.
ATGGCGATGGGGCGCATATGTGATCTCCGTAACTTTGGCCAGCCCCTAGCACATGAGGGGCGAGAATCCTATCCCCAGCGCTTGTGGAACCACATCCATTGGCCGGGATATTCGCGCACCCATGTTTCCACGGTATCGTTCAGAAGCTGCGCGGTTGCGGCTACATCGATCTCGCCCTTGTCGTCGCGCGGCAATTCCATGCGCTCGTAGAGTTCGAGGCGATAACGTCCGCCGGGAAGGCGGATGCAGCGCGCCGGATAGACGTCGCAATCATATTGGCGCGCAAGCTTGGCCAATAGCGGATTGGTCTTCACCGGACGATTGAAGAAAGTGGAAGGCACGCCGCGACGGAATTTCTGGTCCACCAGCATGCCGACATTGCCGCCTTCATCGAGGATATGCGCAAGCGACCATGCCGCACCGGCTTTCGACGGCACCAGATGGCCCATATTGGTGCGGCGCGCCTTCAAGACCTTGTCGGCGATATAGGGATTGTTCGGCGGACGAAAGAGGGCCGTGACATTGAGGCCAAAGGTGGCGGCACAGATCGGCAGAAGCTCGAAATTGCCGGTATGGGCGGTAAAGAAGATATGCGGCTTCTTCTCGTCGCGCAGGCGCTCGAAAATCGGAATGCCCTCCACTTCGACCAGCCCCGGCGTGTTGGCATGGGGATCGAAATCGAAGACCGCATCGAGGAAGATATATTCCGCGAAGAGGCGCGCCATCGAATCCCACATTTCGCGGGCGATATCCTCGATTTCAGCGTCGCTTTTCTCTGGATAGGCCTGACGCAGATTATCGGTCGCCACCTTGTGGCGTGGCGTCAGCGGCCCGACCAGACGGGCCACCTTTGCCGAAAAGCTGATCGCTGCCTTCGCCGGGAACAGGCGCAGCAGGCCAAGCAGCAGAAATACGGCCTGTGCCCAGAGCCAGTAGTTGAACTGCTTCAGCTTGCGGGTCCAGCGGAAGAGCAGAAGTTTCAGCTTGAACATCATGGAATTGCGGCTCAGTCGATCTCAAGAATGATCTTGCCGAAGACGTCGCGGCCTTCCATGCGCTTCAGCGCCGTGTCGATATCGTTGAAGCCGACCACAGTGTCGATGACCGGATGCACGATGCCGCGCGCCATTTTCTGCATGGCGTCGGCCATGTTTTCCATGCGGCAGCCGAAGGAGCCGAAAATCTTGAGCTGCTGCTGGAAGAGCTGCATCAGGTTCATGTTGGTGGAAACGCCGGAGGTCGAGCCGCAGGTGACGAGACGCGCGCCGCGCTTCATGCACAGCATCGAACCCGCCCAGGTGTCCGCGCCCACATGCTCGAACACCACGTCCACGCCCTTTTTCTTGGTGAGCTTGCGCACCACACCCTCGAAGCGGTCTTCGCGGTAATTGATGACGTGATCGGCACCAAGCGCCTTGGCTTTCTCGATCTTGTCGTCGGAGCCGACAGTGGTGATGACCGTGCAGCCCATCTTCTTGGCAAGCTGGATCGCAGCTGTGCCGATGCCGGAGCCGCCAGCCTGAACGAGCACGGTTTCGCCGGGCTCAAGCTTGGCATTGTCGAACAGCATATGTTCCACCGTGCCGAAGGTAACAGGCGCGACAGCTGCGCCGATGGCGTCCACGCCGGGAGGGGCGGGAACGAGCAGGCGGGCAGGCAGGTTCACCGCTTCGCAGGCAAAGCCGTCGAGATGGAAACCATGCACGCCGCCGACATGCTCGCACAGATTGTCACGGCCTTCGCGGCAGGCGCGGCAAAGGCCGCAGGTGCGCGCACCATAGATCGAAACAAGCTGGCCGGGCAGGAGGTTGGAAACGCCGGGGCCGACAGCATCGACGATACCGGAGGCTTCCGCACCGATAACGAGCGGCATCTTGCGCTTGGCAAATGCCATGCCGCGCCAGCCCCACACGTCGATGTGGTTGAGCGCGACGGCCTTGATCCGCACGGTCACCTCGCCGATGCCGGGGGCGGGCGGCGGTGTGATATCGGTGATTTCAAGGCGGCGGTCATCGAGAAGCTGCAAGGCGCGCATGAAGTAATCCTTTTCAAGACATAATCCCGGAAACGGCGAACCGTCCGGGATCATGGGAAAATTCGTATTTGCCGGACCGATTAATTCGGATTTGCCGCCAAAACAAGGCTCGTATTCTGTCCGCCGAAACCAAACGAGTTGGAAAGCACGGCAGAAACCTCCGCCTGACGCTTCACATTCGGCACGACATCAAGCGGAATAGCGGGGTCCGGATTGTCGTAATTGATGGTCGGCGGCAGCGTGCCGGTCTGGATCGTCAGAAGCGAGAAGACGGCTTCGATGGCGCCCGCTGCGGTCAGCGTATGGCCGATCATCGACTTGTTGGAGGAAACCGGAATGGAGGCCAGCTTGTCGCCGAATACGGACGAAAGCGCCAGATATTCCATCTTGTCGTTTTCCGGCGTCGAGGTGCCGTGGGCATTGATGTAGGAAATCTGGTCTTCGGTGAGACCGGCATCCGCAAGGGCGGCGCGCACCGTGCCGATGGCAGGCGAGGCATCCGGCTTGGAACGGGTGCGATGGAAATCATCGGCCTTTTCGCCGCAACCCGCCAGAATGCCCAGAACCTTGGCGCCACGCGCAACCGCGCTTTCCAGCGATTCCATTACCAGAGCGCCAGAACCCTCCGACATGGCAAAGCCGTCGCGATCCTTGGAGAAGGGCTTGGAAGCCTTTTCCGGCTTGTCGTTCTGGGTGGAAAGGGCCGACAGCAGCGAAAAGCGGATCAGCGCTTCGGCAGAGACGGAACCGTCGGTTCCGATAGAGAGAACCCGGTCGCTTTCGCCGCGACGGATGGCTTCCACGCCGAGCTGGATCGCGGTTGCGCCCGAGGCACACGCCGTCGACAGCGTGATCGGCAGGCCGCGCGTGCCGAAAGCTTCCGACAGGCGTTCGGCGATATAGCCAAACTGGGTGGTGTTGAAGAGTTCGTCCTGACGCGCGCGACGGCAGGCTTCCAGCAGAAGCTGATAGCTTGCCGGGCCTTCATTCTTCACGGTTGCATCAAGCGCAAAGCGGCTTTTCCAGTCGAGTTCGACCGGGGGAGCCGCCAGAAACAGCGGGCCGCCGAAATCGGTCGATGAAAGGCCGGACTGGGCGAGGGCTTCCTCGCCAGCGAGCCGGGCCAGCGCTTCGGAAAGCGCCGATGCGCCCACATCGCTTTCAGGCAGGAAATCGACCGTGCCGGAAAAGCGCGTATTGAGATTGTCGGTCGGAAAGCGGGTGATGGTGTGGATGCCCGATTTCCCGCTGGTCAATGCAGCCCAGTTGTCTTCCTTGCCCTGACCGAGCGAGGAAACCACGCCAGCGCCGGTGATGGCGACAATGGGACGGCCGAGATGGTCTGTATATTTCGTCATCTTATACTCTCACCAGCTTTGCTGCGCCTTCGGCACGCGTGGCGCCGACGATGGTGACAATTGCTTCGCTGATTGGCCCACCGGCGTCCTTTTCGGAAGCATCCAGCGGCGCGAAAGCCTCGCCCTTCCAGACGGAAATGGCTGCAAGCGCCAGCGCCAGCGGGAACTGCGCCTCGCGCATGTGGCCGGTCAAGCCGGAAATGCCGCGATAGGCTGCCGACAGGGCGTCCAGTGCGGTTTTCTCCGCGCCGGTCGCTTCATGCGCGCCGGAAGCGCCGGAAACAACATAGGACGGTTCCTTGCCGTCATTGGCTGCAAGCACGAGTTCGCGGATGGTGTTGGCAAGGTCGGCATTGTCGCGGCGGATCTGCGCGCTTTCAATCCCGGCCACTTCCGCATAGGCGCGCGCGCCACGCTTTGCGGCGTGATCGGCGCTTTCCAGAACCAGGAACACGCCGCCGGAACCGGAAACCATGCCGCCGCCTGCCGAACCGTCGCGGCTCCATAGCGGAGCCCAGCCGTCATGCTTGAGCAGGCCGCCAAGCTCATGGCCGAGAATCATGTCGAAATGTTCGGCATTGTAGGAGCCGCCAACCAGTGCGTGGGTGCTCTGGCCGGTGCGGATGCGTGCGGCGGCGGTCTCGATGGCCGAAAGGCCGGAACCTTCTTCGCCCATGAAGGTGCGCGAGGAACCCGTAACCTTGTGCACGATGGAAATATTGCCTGCGAGCAGGTTGGAAAGCTGCGCCAGAAACAGGGTCGGGCGCAGTTCGGTCGAGAGTTTCTCGTTCAGCATGACGCCGCGATCATTGCGGGTGCGGCCTTCATCCAGAATCTGCATGTCGACGGTAATATCGCGCTCGCCGCCACCGGCTCCGACGACCATATCCATGGTCGCGCAGAGCGCCTCGTCATCCTTCATGCCCGCATCCTGAAGCGCCAGCCCGGCAGCGTAAGTGCCGAGGCGCTGCCAGGTTTCCATCTGGCGCTGGTCGCCGCGCTTTGGAATTTGCAGGCTCCAGTCCACTTCGCCGAGCGGATGAACCGTATAGGGCGCAAAGGCTTGCTTTTCGAGACGCGGTTCACTGCCAGCCTTCGAGAAAGCGTTCCAATGCACGTCTACCCCTTCGCCGAGCGAAGAAAGAATGCCGATGCCTGTGATGACGACTTTATTGTTCTGCATGAGTTGCGTTCTGCCCGTGCTGCTGAAACTGCTCCAGAAACGGAATCAGGGCGAACATTTCTGCCCACCCTTGAATACCGTCATATTATGCTCTGGCTCAGGCCTTCTTGGCTGCAACCAGCTCGTCGATTTTTGCGCAGAGGTTCTTGAGAACGAAATATTCCTCGGTGGGAACCTTGCCTTCGTTCACTTCCTGGGTCCACTGCTCAAGCGGAATCTTGATGCCGAAAGCCTTGTCGATAGCGAAGACGATGTCGAGGAAGTCGAGGCTGTCGATGCCCAGATCGTCGATGGTGTGGCTATCAGGCGTGATGGTGTCACGGTCGATTTCACTGGTTTCGGCGATGATGTCGGCGACTTTGTCAAAAGTAGAGGACAAGTTTCGATTCCTTTATTCATGGCGGTGCCACAGATGGCACGCATCTGACTGTTTGCGCGTGTCTAGCGTTTTTCCGGTGATAGGGAAAGTCATATTACTTTCACAAGCACCGGGCTTTCGAATGCGCATATAAGGCGCGCAACATGCGAAGCGCAACATAAAGGCAAACTCTTGTTTTGGAAATATTCTCAAAGCCCGGTTGTTGCGATGCCGTCAGGGTTCGCTTCTGACCCGCCTGATAAAGTACCATAGACCTACGGCAGCGCAGGCGATCATGATGATCGCAAGCGCATATTGCACCGGGCCATCCCCGGATACAATCGCCGCGAGGCCCGATGCGACGCTGCCCATTGTGCCCAGGGCTTCCGGATGCATCAAGGCAGATGTGAAGGCCGTATCGCCCTGGCGGGCTTTCGGTGCGACCTCGTTCATGACGGCGACCGGGCGAGGGACCGGCGATTTGTCGGCGAGCGCCAGCGCGCGCGAGCGTACCCGCTCGACACGGGCGAGCCAGCCTTTTCCGAAGGTCGATGCCGTCGACAGTCCTTTCAGCCAGGTTGCGCGGGCATCGCACAGGGCATTGATGATCTCGCCGGCGCGCCGCATGTTCGCAGCCGCAACCGTCTTTGCGCCGATCACGCCATCCTCCGGTACGCCCAGAACGCCTTGCAGCATCTTTGCCGCGCGTCCGGGACCTGAATTGACTGCAAAGTCGAACACTGCGTAGTCGATGCCGGAAGGCAGGCTGTCGCCGTCGATCTTGTTCCAGAATTGCGCCTGATAGATTTTCGTGGCGGTCGCCTCTGTCAGGTTCTTTACGTCTTCAGGCGATACGCGATGCCCTTCCCACGCAGACAGGGTTGCGATGGTGATGCCCATATTGGTTGCGCCGCCGGGGTCGGCGGGGTTGTCGACATAACCGCCTTCTTCACTAAAAACATAAGGCATGACTTTCTGGAAATTCGACTTCATTTGAAAAGCCTCTAAATTAGTCTTTACCCATAATAATCAATAGTTTGAGCGTCATCATAACATCAGTTTGCAGCGGGAAAACAGCCCGAAATGCATCGGCTATTCTGTTCGATCAAGTTTTGTTCAAAATCATTATTTGATCATCTCGCATCTTGCGCCTCGCGCATGGATGCGGATTCATGGGCATCTCAACGCTGCATCATTTACAGGCGGGCAAACGTGAATTCGGAAATCTTTGGATATGCACCGGACGGGCAGGCGGTTCACCGGCTCACTATCTCCAACGGCCCGCTGACGGCCAAGATCATAAGCTGGGGCGCGGCCATTCAGGATTTGCGCATGGAAGGCCACGCAGCCCCGCTTGTGATCGGTTATCGCGACTTTGCCGATTATCCGGCGCATTCACCGCATCTTGGGGCGATTGCAGGCCGTTCGGCCAACCGCATCCGCAATGCCCGGTTTGAACTGGACGGAACGACCTATGAGGTGGAGCCGAATTTTCAGGATCGTCATAACCTGCATGGCGGCAGCAAGGGATTGGGCAATCGCGTCTGGACGATAACCGCGACAGGCCCGGATTTCGTGACGCTTGCGACGGTGGCCACGGATGGCGAAATGGGCTTTCCCGGCAATCTGAATGTAAGCTGCACCTACATGCTCAATGAGGAGGGAGCGCTGATCGTGCGGCTGGAGGCTGTGACCGACAAGCCGACTGTCTGCAACCTGCTGCATCACAGCTACTTCAATCTCGATGACGGCGGCGAGGGCGATATTCTCGATCACCAGCTTAAAATCGAGGCAGATGCCTATATGCCGGTCGACGAGGCTCTCATTCCGGACGGACGCGTTCTGCCGGTCAAAGGGACGCCATATGATTTCAGGGAGTTTCGCCCGATTCGCTTCGAGGAGAACGGCCATCAGGTCCAATATGACAGCAATTTCTGCCTCGCGGCGGCGCGGGGACCATTGCGTCCATGTGCGTCGGTGAAGGGCGCGCGTTCCGGCATTCGCCTTGATATTTCGACGACAGAGCCGGGCGTTCAGTTCTATGCGGGCAATACGATGGCCAATGATTGCATTGGCCTCACGGGCAACCCCTACGGAAAACATGCAGGCTTCTGCCTGGAGCCGCAGATATGGCCCGGATCGCTGGAATATCCGTATTTCCCGCAGGCAATATTGCGTCCGGGCGAGATTTACGCCCAGACCAGCCATTTCAGCTTCTCACGCGACACGCTTTAAGTTTTTGTTTTCACGCATGTCTTTATCCCCAAGCCGGGTCCCACTTTGGGGAGACATGCTTTGATCAATCAGCAAAAGCGGCGCGTGCGGTTTCCATTGGAGCAAGCGCGCCGCGTATCTCGACCACGCGGGCTGCAACCAGATGCGCCTTGCGGGCTGCTTCCACGGGAGAAAGCCCGTTCAGGCGCGCAGCGAGATAGGCGCCGTTGAAACTGTCGCCTGCGCCCGTCGTGTCCACAGCTTGCGCAACGACGGATGGCACCAGCACTCTTTCACCGTCGGCGACAAGCAGGGCCGGTTCGGTGCCATCCTTGACGACGATTTCCTTTACGCCAAGCGCGGCAAGGCGGTCAGCACAGGCGCTGGCATCCTTGTCGCCGAACAGCGCCTGTTCGTCCGGGAAGGTGGGCAGGGCAATATCGGCGATGCGCATTGCTTCGCTGATGATATCCTGTGCGGCCTTGCGGTCCGGCCATAGCTGGTGGCGGAAATTCGGGTCGAAGGCAATGCGCGAACCGGCGGCGCGGCATTGGCGCAGGACATCAAAAAACGTGTCGCGATGCTCGGGCAGGATGATGGCGACCGAAATACCGGAAAAATAGATGATGTCGCGGCCGGTCAGGCTCTTTTCCAGCGCTTCGCGGTCACTGGCCAGACGCCTTGCAGCAGCGTCGCTGCGCCAATAGGTGAAGGAGCGCTCGGCACCGTTGAGCGTGATGGCGTAAAGGCCGGGATGCAGCCCGTCGATGATCGGGCTATGGGCTATACCGATACCGTTGGAGGTCAGGAACACACGTTGTTTCTGGGAAAAATTGTCCTGGCCGAACGCGGTTACATATTCGACGGGATAGGATTTTTCCATCAGCGCCCGCATGTACCACGCAGTGTTGAGCGTATCGCCCGCAAACCCCATGCGCCACTGGTCGCCTTCGTTGCCCGAAAGCTCGATCATGCATTCGCCGATAGATGCAAATCCGCCCATGTCAGTCTCCTCGCTTGAAACGGGGCTAACGCCTATACTAATTTTCGCCCATGTAAAATTGGTTTGTCGGCATTTCGTCAGCAGTGTCATGTGACCTTTATCGACTTGCCACATTCATTGTGTAAGCATCCGCCGACCGCATCGCCCTTAGAATCGGGAAATGCTCTCGTTGATATTTTGGAGTTCCGCTGACGCCGTGTCGCGAACCTCGCCTAAGGATTTGACATGCGTTATGCGATTTATTTCACGCCGCCATCCAATGATGCGCTTTTGAAGGTTGCCGCAAACTGGCTCGGGCGCAATGCGTTCAGCGGCGAGCCGGTCAAGATGCCTGCGATTCGCTCGCTTGCGACCGATGAAATCGTCCGGCTGACCGAAGAGCCGCGCCGCTACGGTTTTCATGCGACGATGAAGGCTCCGTTTCGTCTGGATGAGCAACACACCGAAAACGACCTGCTTTCGGCCTTGATGCATTTCGCATCGTCGGCGTCGCCCGTCATCATTCCGCGTCTCAAGCTGCACGCAATCGGGCCGTTCTTCGCGCTAGTGCCGGAAGAGCCGGTTGCCGAATTGAACCAGCTCGCCAATGATGTCGTCGTTGCCTTCGACCGGTTTCGCGCCCCGCTCAACGAGACGGAAATTGCGAAGCGACGGCCGGAGCGCCTCAGCGAGGCACAGCGGCACAATATCGAGCGCTGGGGCTATCCTTATGTTTTTGAGGAGTTCCGTTTTCATATGACGCTGACCGGCCCGGTGGAAGAGAAAGACCGCGCCCGCGTGGAGCGAACGCTGGACGACTTCTTCACGCCGCTGCTGGGCGATGCCGTGGAGGTTGCGAACCTCGCTTTGTTCGTGGAACCTGAGAAAGGTGCTCCTTTCGAGATACATTCGCTGCATCCTCTGACCGGCGGCAAGGCTGCATCGGCCCGGACCTCACGAGCGGTTGGGAGGCCGTAACTGATGGGAAATGAAACGGTTCTACGCAACGCCCGCATCGTGCTTGCCGACGATGTTGTCCTCGGTTCCCTGAAGCTCGTGGATGGCAAGATTGCCGATATCTCTACCGGCGCATCAAGCATCGGCGAGGATATGGAAGGCGATTTCCTGACGCCCGGACTGGTAGAGCTGCACACGGATCATCTCGAAGGGCACTATGCTCCGCGTCCAAAAGTGCGCTGGAACCCGATTGCCGCCGTGCAGGCGCATGATGCCCAGATTGCCGCCTCCGGGATCACCACTGTTTTCGACGCATTGCGCATCGGCTTCGATGACGATGCCGAGACAGGTATCGACGATATGCGCAAGCTTTCTTCGGCGATTGCCGAGGGCCGCGCGGCTGGCCGCTTGCGCGCCGACCATTTCCTGCATTTGCGTTGTGAGGTTTCGGCACCCGACTGCCTTCCAGCCTTTGAAAAATTCGGCGCTCAGCCGCTGGTCCGGCTGGTATCCCTGATGGACCATGCGCCGGGACAGCGTCAGTTTACGGATATCGAGACCTACAAGACCTATTTCATCCGCAAGCTGAAATTCTCGGAAGAAGAGTTCAGGCTCTATTGCGAGCGGCGTATCGGGCAATCGCAGCAATATTCAGCGCCAACGCGCAAGGCGATTGCTGACCTTTGCCACCAGCGCGGCGTTATTCTGGCAAGCCATGATGACGCGACGGTGGACCATGTGGCGGAAGCGCAGGCGCAGGGAATAAGGGTTGCGGAATTTCCCACCACACACACGGCTGCGAAGGCGTCAAAGGAGTCCGGAATGTCGGTTCTCATGGGCGCGCCAAATGTCGTGCGCGGCGGTTCGCATTCGGGAAATGTCTCCGCGCGCGAACTGGCCGAAGCCGGAAATCTCGACATTATTTCGTCGGACTACATCCCGGCCAGCATGATGCAATCAGCGTTTTTCCTCGCGGATGTCGTCCCGAATATCTCACTGCCGCAAGCCATTCGGCTGGTTTCGGCCAACCCTGCCAAAGCGGTAGGGCTGGATGATCGCGGCGAGATCGTTGCGGGCAAGCGGGCCGATCTGGTTCGGGTGCAGATCGCCGACCATGTTCCGATCATCCGCACCGTCTGGCGGGAAGGGCGGCGGGTTATTTAACCCACCGAGATTGGTGTGGTCGGTTCCAGCGCCAGCTTGCCATCGTCCAGAATGTCGAGTCGGAGATAGCGATAGCTTTCAATGCTGAGATGGGATGTTTTCGGGGAATGCGGGTGCGTTGCCGTCACCACGACGACGCTCGCACCGGCAGTTTCTCCGGCAACGATACCGGCTGGCGCATCCTCGAATACAAGGCAATCACGCGCATCGAAGCCAAGACGTTTCGCACCGAGCTGGAAGCATTCAGGGCTTGGCTTGCCACGCTCCACGTCTTCGGCGGAAACAATCGTCTTCGGCATCGGCAACCCGGCGGCAGCGATGCGACGGCGCGCCAGTTCGAGCGGCGCCGAGGTTACAATTGCCCAGCGATCTTCCGGCAGCGCGCTCAGAAACTCATGGGCGCCGTCGATAGGCGCGATGCCTTCCAGATCCGCCATTTCGGCCTGAAGCAATATTTCCGCCTCGCGGATCGGGTCGACACCCGGCAGGGCGAGGCGGCGGACGGTTTCCACTGCGCGAACACCGTGGATGGTCGGCAGGAACGTAACCGGATCGATGCCGTGGCGTATCGCCCATTCGGCCCACACCCGTTCGGTTGCCTCAATGGAACTCAATATCGTGCCGTCCATGTCGAACAGAAACGCATCGAATGATTTGCCGAAAGGGGAAAAGGAGGTCACGCCGAATTTCCTTGAACTGGAGCATGTCTCCCGAAAGTGGGAACCGGTTTCGGGATAAAGACATGCATAAAACAGAAAGATAGAGCATTTTCAAAACAGGAAATGCTCGCGCAGATGAGAATCGGGAGAATGCTTCTGCACTCAATCATAGTGCGTCTTGGACGGGAAGACAGTCGTGGAGGGACCAGACTTTGTCTCTGGTGTGAATTTTTCTGCGCTTCACTATATAAAGCGCTAGTGACCGCGATAGCGGCGAAACTTGATCATTTCGATCAATTGTGGCTTTTGGCACCCTTCCGAATTTAAATAAATGCCGAAAGCGCCGATTGCGACTGAATCGCATTCTCAGGATTGTTGTATAAATGACTGAAATAAAATCAAAAAGCTGCAACTATCCCGATGTCCGCTTTGCGGTCGCGCCGATGATCGATTGGTCCGACAGGCATTGCCGTTATTTTCACAGGCTCTTTTCCAGTCACGCATTGCTCTATACCGAAATGGTCGTGGCGGACGCCATTATTCATGGCCCGCGTGACCGGCTGCTCGGCTTCGACGCAGCCGAACATCCTGTCGCGTTGCAACTCGGCGGTTCCGACCCGGTAAAGCTGACAGAGGCGGCCAAGATCGGCGCCGATTACGGCTATGATGAAATCAATCTCAATGTCGGTTGCCCGTCGGACCGCGTACAGTCAGGCACATTCGGAGCGTGCCTCATGCAGACGCCGGATGTGGTGGCGCGTTGTGTTTCAGCAATGAAAGAGGCGGTTTCCATCCCGGTTACCGTCAAATGCCGTATCGGCGTTGACGATCAGGATGTGGAGGTTGCGCTCGATACTCTGGCCGATCTCACGCTTGCCGCGGGAGCGGACGCGCTTTGGGTCCATGCTCGCAAGGCCTGGCTCAAAGGGTTGTCGCCTAAGGAAAACCGCGAAATTCCGCCGCTCGACTACGATCGTGTCTACCGCCTCAAGGAGCGGCTGGGCGATGTTTTCGTCGGCATCAACGGCGGCATCAATACGCTGGATGAGGCGCAAGCGCATTTGCGGAAGGTCGATGCGGTGATGTTGGGCCGCGCTGCTTATCACAACCCCGAGCTTCTCGCAGAGGTGGATGCGCGTCTGTATGGGGTTGAGAAGGGGCAAATTGTCATGGCGGACATCATCGATGATATGTGCGCCTATATTGATCGCCACATCGCAGCAGGCGGCAGGCTTTCCCATGTGAGCCGCCATATGGTCGGGCTTTTCACCGGACAGCCGGGCGCACGGCGCTGGCGGCAGATTCTTTCGACGGATGCCACCAAGCCGGGAGCAACCAGCGATGTGCTGCGTCAGGCCTATGCCGTGGTGACTGAAGCGGCAGCAGAAGCAGCTTAATCAATTAGAATAAGCTGGTCGCCCCGGACGGTGAAACCGCCGAGTGTTTGCAGGAAATTCATGCCGAGCAGGCTGCCGGTCATCAGACCTTCCCTGGTCACCATGGCGCGCACATTCTGGCGTTCGATATCGCCAATCTGCAAAGTCGCAATAGTGATGACTGCCGCGCTTGCCGTGCCATTGGCCGTCATGATCGGAACGGAATAGTTGAGCGAGGCCGTGTCTATGCCTGCGCGCTCCGCATCTTGCTGTGACAGGACGACCGATGATGCGCCGGTATCGACCAGAAAGTGAACGCGTTCGCCGTTCACACGTCCATTCACCTCGAAATGGCCGTTTGCGGCCTTTGCAAGCGTTACAGTCAGCGCGCCATCGGCATTGCGGCCCGAGATAGGGCTTCCGGGGATCAATCCAGCCGTGACCCGGCTTGCAACATCCTGCAACTCGTAACGGTATTGGTAGCCCGCAACAAGGCCGAGAATGATAACGGCCCACATGGCCATGTTGCGTGCAAAGTCGGTCAGCTTGATGCCGGAGCCGAGCAGACCGGCGGCAAGCACGACGCCCCATATGCCCAGATAGGCTGCGCGGGCAAACACGTCATTGTCCATGCCCAGCGTTGAACCGCCGTCATTGTTGGACATCAGCAGCAGGACAACAATCGCGACTGCCGCAATAATGAGCCAGAAAAAGCGCCCCATCAGCCAATTCTCTTTTCTACGATGGTCTCATGCCTGTCGGCGAGAAGGGACAGGACGGCCATTCGCTCTTCCGCGCTCATGCTGGACCAGCGTGCGATCTCATCCAGCGTCCGCGCGCAGCCGAGGCAGAAGCCGGTTTCGGTGTCGATCGTGCAGACCAATATGCACGGGGATTCGATGGTTGTCGTGTCCATGGATGCAATGTGGTTGCATCAAAGGGCCATGACAAGCCCGGCGAGAACGGCAATCGAACCGATCTGCTGTGCCGCGCCCAGAGTATCGCCCGTTTGTCCGCCTATTTTTGCCATGCAAAGTCGGGCAAAGCCGAAAAGCAGGACGATCATCAACACCAGCGCATTGATGAGCGACAGGAAGCCGCCGGAAGGCATGAATGTAAAGACAAGAACGACCAGCCCGATTCCCGAGCCGCAAACCACGGTCTCCCATTGCGGCTGGCCAACACTGTCGGAAAGCCCGCCGGGACGCGCCGAGGGCAGGGCGTGCCAGAATGCCAGCATACCAGCGCGGCTTGCCGCTTCGCCGCCAATCAGCGCAAGCACTGCATATCCTGCACCCGCATGATCGATGATCTCCATAAGGAGAGACGCTTTCACGCCGACAAAGATAATCAGGGTGAGCGCGGCGAAAGTCCCGATACGGGAATCCTTCATGATATCCAACCGGCGATCAGCGGAAGAGGCTCCGAAAAAGCCATCGGCTGTATCGCCAAGACCGTCTTCATGAAGCGCGCCGGTCATCGCCGCCAAGGCGCCAATCGCGAGCAGCGCGCAAGCAAGGGGCGGAAGCTTCATTTCATGAGCCGCATAAAGCACAATGCCAGCCAGCAGGCCCAGAACCGCTCCGGCGAGCGGAAAGGCACGGGCATTGCGCGGCAACGAATCATCGCCGTTCTCGAACCAGCTTCGCGGAAGCGGGAGGCGGCTTAGAAAGCCCAGAGACCGGATCGTGTCGCCAAGGAGACTATTTCGCTGCAAGTGACTGTTCCACTTTGTTTCCGAAACGGATTTTCGCGATAATTCGCCTCAATGTTGCTTCAACTCAAAGAGGTGATTTGAAAATTCGCGTCAGTGCTTATAGGACGAGCCCAACGATTTTACACCTCCCATCATTGATTGGACTGAACCTATGAGCGCCAGCGGCCTACCTTTTGACGATTTCCGGGAACTGATCCGCAATCTGCCGGGGCCTGATCTGGGCGCGGAAAGGGCCGTCCGCGAACGCGAAGCTACGCTGACCAAGCCTGCTGGCTCGCTTGGACGCATGGAAGAGATCGTGGCATGGCTTGCCGCATGGACGGGCAAGCGCACGCCGCAGATCAACCGCCCGCTGGTCGCGGTCTTCGCTGGCAATCATGGTGTCACGGCCAAGAATATCACGCCGTTTCCGCCAAGCGTCACGGCGCAGATGGTCGAGAATTTTGCCGCCGGTGGCGCTGCCATCAACCAGATCTGCATCGCCAACGATCTCGGCCTGAAAGTCTTCGATCTGGCGCTGGAACATCCGACCGGGGACATTACAGAAGAGCCTGCCATGGATGAGCGCACCTGTGCTGCGACCATGGCCTTTGGCATGGAAGCGATTGCTGGCGGAACCGATCTCCTGTGCATCGGCGAAATGGGTATCGGCAATACCACGATCGCGGCGGCTATCGCGCTCGCGCTTTTCGGCGGAACGGCGGAAGATTGGGTTGGGCCAGGCACGGGCTCGACGGGTGAGCTGCTTGAGCGCAAGCTTGCCGCAGTGCGGAAGGCGGTTGCGCTCCATCAGACGCATCTCGGCGACCCGCTGGAGGTGTTGAGCCGTCTCGGCGGTCGCGAAGTTGCCGCCATGGCTGGCGCAATTCTGGCCGCGCGCATGGAAAAAATTCCGGTCATCGTCGACGGCTTCGTGGCAAGCGCTGCCGCAGCGGTCCTTTATGCCGCCAATCCGGAAGCTGTCGATCATTGCCTGTTCGGTCATGTTTCCGCCGAGCCGGGCCATCGCAAGCTGCTGGAAAAGATGGGCAAAGAGCCGCTTCTCGATATGGGAATGCGTCTTGGTGAAGGAACCGGCGCAGCGCTCGCTGCCGGTATCGTCAAGGCGGCCGCACTTTGCCATAGCGGTATGGCGACGTTCGAACAGGCTGGAATATCCGGCGCGAAATAACGCTCGCCAGAGCATCAAAAAAGCCCGCCATTTGGCGGGCTTTTCTTTTAAAACAAATATTTAGAGCGGTTTCACGATTCCGTTTTAACTGGAGCCGCGTTAGTTGTTATCTTTGTCGAGCACCATGTAATCGAGCGGCAGCTCGGTCGTGTACTTGATCTGCTCCATGGCGAAGGATGAAGATACGTCGCGAATTTCGATCTTGCTGATCAGGCGCTTGTAGAAGGCGTCATAGGCGGCAATATCCGGCACGGCCACGCGCAGCAGATAATCGACGTCGCCGCTCATGCGGTAGAATTCGATAACTTCAGGAAACTCCTGAACCACTTCGGAAAAGCGCTTCAGCCATTCATGGCTATGCGAGCTGGTGCGCACCGACACGAACACCGTGACCCGCGCATTGACGCGGGCGGGATCGAGAATGGCGACGCGGCGCTTGATGACGCCGTCTTCCTCGAGTTTCTGGATGCGGCGCCAGCAAGGCGTCGTGGAAAGGCCAACTTTCTTGGCAACGTCTGCCACAGCAAGTGTCGCGTCTTCCTGCAATAAGCGCAGTATCTTCCTGTCTAGCCTGTCCATGCGTTTCCGTTCCCGGTTTTAGAAATCGTTTCCCGAACTTTGCGAATAGGTGAAACGTCATACCTTATGGTTCGCAATGAGCCGAAGTTACAGGAAAAATATTCTGATGAAAACGAATTGAGTAAAAATTATTTATCGCCACCCAGCAGATGGCGGACTTTTGCCTGAAGAACAGGCACGACTTCAGCGTCAAACCACGGATTTCGCTTGAGCCAGCCGCTGTTGCGCCAGGATGGGTGAGGCAGGGGCAGCGCGATTCGTCCGGCCTGATTGGGGGCCTCCATGAAGTGCCGCCAGTTCTTCACGGTTTCAGTCAGGTTGCGGCCCCGATAGTCGGGCAGGTGATAGGCAAGGGCGTATTGTCCGACAACAAGAATGAATTCCAGCTGCGGCATCGCAGCGAAAACGTGGTCATGCCACGTCTGGCGGCATTCGCGGCGCGGCGGAAGATCGCCGCCATGTTTGTCATAGCCGGGGAAGCAGAAGCCCATCGGTACGATGGCGAAGCGTGACGGATCATAGAACTCTTCGCGTGACACGCCGAGCCATTGCCGCAGCCGATCCCCGGACGGATCGTTGAACGGCAGCGAAGTATTGTGCACCCGGACGCCTGGAGCCTGACCGCAAATGGCTATTTTCGCTGTATCGGAGACGATGCAGACCGGATTGGGTTCGTGCGGCAAGGGCGGCTGAAACCGTGGTGTGTCGCGGCAGATGCGGCAAGCCCGGATCGAGTGTTTGAGCTCGTCCAGTTTTTCCATGAATTCCATCAGCTCCGGGGATAAATCATTTCAATGAGATTGCGAATGTGTTCCCTTATATAGGTAAACGCATCGCGTATTACAGCCAGGGGCGGTTTGTGTTCGATTGGCTGTTCAATGTGCTGGTTGTGATGCTCCTTGCGCCACAGTGACGGTTGCTCGAATTTTCCGGCCCATATGCCGCGCTGGCTGCGGCGCGCATCTCTTTCCTCGCGCTGATAATCGCCATAGGAGACGGCCCATCCCTGTTCGACCATCCAGCCATTGAGATCGGTTTCTCCAAGATAACAGCGGGCCAACTCGCGGCCATACTGATCCCGTCCTTCCTTCTCGCAGCGAATCGAGGACTTGCCGATTCTGGATCGCAATATGTTGCGAGCCTCCCTGCCGCAGTCGTAAGGGGTGCCAGCCTGCACGCATTGCTGTTGCATCTCCGGCGCGTCGATACCCTTGAGGCGTATATGGATCTTGCCAAGGATGACTGTGTCGCCGTCGATTACATAGACCGGGCCGGTCAATGCCTCTCTGGTTGCCGGTTGGATCGGCAGATAGGCGATCAGCAGGGCTAAAAAAGAAAAAAGTAATATAGTCAATAAGATACTGCGAAAACTTATGCCGTTGCTTTTGCGGGGCTGGCGATAGGGACGCCTGTAGGGGCGGCGGTATTTGCTCATCGGTGGCTTTCCGGCTCCATGGCATCCTTCATTTGCGACAGAGTGTGAGCTCGCGTGGCTCGCGTCAACTTGGGTACGTTGTTGGTCACAACAACAGTCAGTTTGTTGTCAATTAGCAACAGTCTTTACCGATGCTTTAGGCTAGAAACAGCGAAGGCTCATTTTGCCCATTTCCCGCCACAAACAGGCGTCACCGATCAGCGGAAAGGCAGAAGCCTATAAAATATTGGGAGCCGCGAGCTCCGGCAGGACAGGCAGAAATGACGAAGGGCGCTTTGTTGCACGGCAAACAAATTGGAAACAGGATCAGCCCTGTTCGCGTACCTTTTATTCTTTCCAATGATGATAAGGCTTTTTTCGGCCAAGATCGGGTCTCAGTCTTGACCAAAACAGCGTGCATTCTGTCCTCTATGAATGTTTCCTCCACTGTGTGTGAAAGACCAGCGTTGTGATGCGTATCCGCAGTTTTTCATATAGCGCCCTTGCCATGGCTCTCGGCTTCGCCATTGCCTGTAACAGCGCCTTTGCTTTCGACCTCAATGACGATTCAGAAAAGTCGAGAAGCCCGTTTGAACTCTTCAAGTTCGGTTTCTCCGCATACAAGAACGGTCATAAGGACGAGGCGATCAAGGCGCTGCGTTATGCTGCGGATCGTGGTCATCAGGGCGCGAAGTGGAAACTGGCTCGCATGTATGCCGACGGTGACGGCGTGCCTGAGAACGACTACGAAGCCTACAAGATTTTTGAAAAGATCGTTCGCGAAGGTTCGGAGCCGGGGTCGGAAAACGACTCTTATGTGGCTGATGCCCTCGTGGCGCTTGCGGGTTATGTAAAGCGCGGCATTCCGGGCTCGCCGGTCAATGCCAATCCGAGCATGGCGCGCAATCTCTATGTGCAGGCCGCTTCGAATTTCGGTGATTCCGCCGCCCAGTTCGAACTTGGAAAAATGTTGCTGGACGGTGACGGCGGAGAACGCAATTCCGTTCAGGCCGCGCGCTGGTTCCAGCTTGCCGCCAAGAAAGGCAATGTTGGCGCACAGGCGATGCTGGGCAACATGCTGTTTCAGGCTGGCAAGACCGTCCGTGGCCTTGCCATGATGACCGCAGCTTTCGAACGCTGCCCGACGGAAGATTGCCCGTGGATACGCGATATGCAGGAGCAGGCGTTCTCCATCGCCGGTGAAGCGGATCGCCGTAACGCGATCGCTCTGTCCAGTGACTATGTCACGAAGGATGACTTCTGATCTTCTTCTGATTTATCGCGCCTGTCTGCACAGGGCGCAGCAGATTCTTAGATCGAAAGCGTTATCGTCACCGGCACATGGTCGGATGGCTTTTCCCAGGCGCGGACGTGCTTTTCCACATCACTCGATATGAAGCGGTTGGCAGCTTCCGGCGACAGCATCAGATGGTCGATGCGGATGCCGTTGTTTTTCTGCCATGCACCGGCCTGATAATCCCAGAACGAGTAAATTCCGGCATCATCTGTTGATGCTCGAATGGCATCAGTAAAGCCCAGATTCTCCAGTCTCCGGAATGCCTGGCGCGATTGCGGCTGGAAGAGCGCATCGCCAACCCACTGGCCGGGGTTTCTGGCGTCCTCCGGTTCAGGAATGACGTTATAGTCACCGGCAAGCACGAGCGGCTCTTCAAGGGCGAGGCGGTCTCTGGCCCAAAGCTCTAGCCGCTGCATCCACGAAAGCTTGTAAGGAAACTTCTCCGTGTCCACCGGATTGCCATTCGGCAGGTAAAGCGAAACAACACGGACAACGCCCTTGTCGGTCGAATAGACGCCCTCGATAAAGCGCGCCTGCTCATCGCTATCGTCGCCGGGAAGACCGCGATTGACCTCATCGGGTGATTTTTTCGACAAAAGCGCGACGCCGTTGAAGCCTTTCTGTCCATGTGTTTCCACATGATAGCCGAGCGCTTCGATCTCCAGCCGTGGAAACTGTTCATCGACCGATTTGATTTCCTGCAGGCAGGCAATGTCGGGCGAGGACTCCTTCAGCCAATGCTGGAGGTTGTCGATACGGGCTTTGACGCCGTTGATGTTCCAGGTCGCGATTTTCATGACGCTATGATTATGCGCTTGGGGAGGTGAGGGCAAGCAGCGCGCAGTCACGCGTCACAGCTTTTCATCGGCTGCAATTTCAATTTCCGCTCATATTTCGGCACTGGACCCTTTGTATTGGCGGTTTTGCATTCCTATTTGCTCTGGACAGGAGCCAAACAGGAGATATTCGAATGTTCGACGCCAAGAAACTTCTCGAGCAGTTTCTGGGATCACAAATACCCGGTACGTCGGGAAGTGTCCGCGACAAGGCCGGGCAGGTGACCGATCTGGCAAAGAAGAACCCGCTCGCGACCGGTGCCATTGCCGCCGCCATTCTTGGCACGAAGACGGGGCGCAAGCTCGCGGGCAATGTGGCGACTGTCGGCGGCATCGCGGCCATCGCCGGATTGGGGTATCTCGCCTACAAGAATTACAAATCCGGTCAGGCGCCCCAAACGGCAGAACAGCCGGTTGCCAAGGAGCCTGAACTTCTCCCGCCGCCTCCAGCCGATTCTCCGTTCCACCCGCAATCTCCAGCAATGAGCAACAGTTTTGCGCTGACGCTGGTGCAGGCGATGATTGCGGCTGCGAAAGCCGACGGCCATATCGATGACGCCGAGCGTGCCCGCATCATGGAGAAGGTGAAGATTTCCGGCCTCGACGATGAAGCGGAAGCATTTCTTGAGAAAGAGCTGGCCGAACCCGTCGATATCGCGGTTCTGGTTTCCGCTGCACAGACAGAAGAGCAGAAGGTCGAGCTTTATACGGCCTCTCGCCTTGCAATCGACCCCGACAACCGGGCTGAACGCGGATATCTGGATATGCTGGCCGGTCGTCTCGGACTGCCGGATGCTCTGGTAGACCATATCGAGGCGACTGTTGCCTCGGTCAAGGTTTGAGGCTGGTTAGCAGTCATGAAAAAACCGGCTGCCTATCGACAGCCGGTTTCCAATTTCTCTTTCAAGCGCGGATCAGATGGCGAAGCTGGTTCCGCAGCCGCAGGACGAGGTGGCGTTCGGATTGCGTATCTGGAACGACTGCCCCATCAGGTCATCGACGAAATCGATTTCCGAACCGTCCATATAGGGAACCGAAATGGAATCGATCAGCACCTTGGCGCCGAGCTTCTCGATAACGATGTCGTCGTCGGTCTGCTCATCGACCAGATCGTACTTATAGGAGAAACCGGAACACCCGCCGCCTTCGACAGAAACGCGAAGGGCAGTCTTTCCCGGTTCCGATCCGAGAATCTTGGCGATCCGCTTTGCTGCGGAGTCTGAAACGGTAATGCCTGTCATCTGCCTTGTTCCGTTTGCAAATGCGAATATCGAACTGGACTATTTCTCCAGATTTCCGATAGCCGCATACTTGCCTTCATGATTAGCTGATAGCTATGAACGCGAATAGCGGAAGTCAATGTCTGTACCGGGTTCGCACCGGTTTGTGTAATCATATTACAGTGAGGGATGCATCGCAATGTCGCTGGAAGGAATAGGCTTTGGTTATCGCGAGCGCGCGCCCTATGCCTGTGATCCTGCGCGGAGCCGTGGTCGTCTGGTGCCGGAGCCGGAGAGCCCGACCCGCACGCCATTCCAACGGGATCGCGACCGGATCATCCATTCCACCGCCTTTCGCCGCCTGAAGCACAAGACGCAGGTTTTCATCGCGCATGAGGGCGATCATTACCGGACCCGGCTCACCCACACGATAGAGGTCGCCCAGATTGCGCGCGCTTTGGCTCGCGCATTGCGGCTCGATGAAGATCTGGCGGAAGCAGTGGCGCTCGTCCACGATTTCGGCCACACGCCCTTCGGCCATACGGGCGAGGAGGCGCTCAACGAACGCATGAAAGCTTACGGCGGCTTCGATCACAATGCACAGTCGCTTCGAATCGTGACCAAGCTTGAGCATCGCTATGCCGATTTCGATGGCCTTAATCTTTCATGGGAAACGCTGGAAGGACTGGTCAAGCACAATGGCCCTCTGCTGGGCGCTCATGCGACACATCCGGATATCCCGGTTCCGTTGCCGATTCTCGATTTCAACGAACGCTATGATCTGGAACTGACGCGCTTTGCCAGTCTGGAAGCGCAATGCGCGGCCATTGCCGACGATATAGCCTATAACGCCCATGATATCGATGACGGTCTGCGGGCAGGGCTGCTAAGTCTTGATGCGCTGGATGAGGTGCCGTTGACGAAACGCCTGCTCGATCTGGTGCGGACGCGCTATCCTGATCTCGATCCTGTTCGCACCGGGCATGAACTCGTGCGCAGGCAAATCACCATCATGGTGGAAGACGTGATCGAGGAAGCTCAACGTCGCCTGGCCGTAGCAAAGCCGCAAAGCGTGGAGGACGTGCATGGTCAATCGGGCCCGCTGGTGGCGTTTTCCGATACCATGAGAACCGATGAGAAGGTGCTGAAGCGGTTTCTGTTCAAGAACCTGTATTTCCACGACAGCGTCGTGGTGCGCCGGCATGCGGCCGACAAGATACTGCAAGACCTTTTTGATGCCTGTTTCGCCGATCCCTCGCACATGCCGCCAGAGTGGCAGTCGGGCTGCGAGAGGCTGGATGAGGCGGCACGGGCGCGGCGGGTTGCAGACTATCTTGCCGGGATGACTGACAATTATGCCGTGCGAGAACACCGACGATTGTTTGACCGCACACCCGATTTAGCTTAATCGGGGCCAAACGAAGCGGCAATTCCGGCAGACTGGTCGGGTTCCGTAGGAAATTTAAAGCATTTCCAGCAAAAGTGCGAAGCGGTTTTGCGTTGGATAATGCGAGAAAACCAAGCCCGGCGTAAGCCTGACAGGACAGACCATGAATATCTTTGCAGATTTCGACGCACGTATCAAAAAGACGTTGCAAGATATTGATCTGAAACCGAAAGATGGTGGCGAACTTGATCTTTCGCGCATCGGTGTCGAGCCGCCGCGAGACGCTTCCCATGGCGATATTGCAACCAATGCTGCAATGGTGCTCTCCAAGGCTGTCGGTCAGAACCCGCGTGAACTTGCCAGCCGCATCGCTGAAGCTCTTGCCTCGGATGAGGATGTAGAAACCGTCGATGTTGCCGGTCCGGGCTTCATCAATCTGCGTCTCAAGGCTACCTACTGGCAGCGCGAACTCGCGGCGATGTTGAACGAAGGGACGGATTTCGGTCGCTCCACGCTCGGGTCCGGAACGAAGGTCAATGTCGAATATGTTTCGGCAAACCCCACTGGCCCGATGCATGTCGGCCATTGCCGTGGCGCGGTCGTGGGCGACGTTCTGGCCAATCTGCTGAAATTTGCGGGCTATGATGTGGTCAAGGAATACTACATCAACGATGCGGGTGCGCAGATCGATGTGCTGGCGCGGTCCGTCATGGTGCGTTACCGCGAAGCGCTTGGCGAAAACATCGGCGAAATCCCGTCAGGCCTTTACCCGGGCGACTATCTCGTTCCGGTCGGCCAGGAACTTGCAAAGGAATTCGGCACGAAGCTTCTGGAAATGCCGGAAGCCGAGGCGCTCGCTCTGGTGAAGGATCGCACGATCGACGCCATGATGGCGATGATCCGCGCCGATCTTGATGCGCTCAACGTGCACCATGACGTGTTCTTCTCGGAGCGGAAGCTGCATGTCGATCACGCCCGGGCGATTCGCAATGCAATCAATGACCTGACGCTCAAGGGCCATGTCTACAAGGGCAAGCTGCCGCCGCCGAAGGGCCAGCTGCCGGAAGATTGGGAAGATCGCGAGCAGACCCTGTTTCGCTCGACCGAAGTGGGCGACGATATCGACCGTCCGCTGATGAAATCCGATGGCGCTTTCACTTACTTTGCGGGCGACGTTGCCTATTTCAAGGACAAGTACGACCGCGGTTTCAACGAGATGATCTATGTGCTGGGCGCCGACCACGGCGGCTACGTCAAGCGTCTGGAGGCGGTCGCAAGGGCTGTTTCCGACGGCAAGGCGAAGCTGACGGTGCTGCTCTGTCAGCTGGTCAAGCTTTTCCGTGACGGCGAGCCTGTGCGCATGTCGAAGCGGGCAGGCGAGTTCATCACGCTGCGCGACGTGGTTGATGAAGTGGGCCGCGATCCGGTGCGTTTCATGATGCTTTACCGGAAGAACGACGCGCCGCTGGACTTCGATTTTGCCAAGGTGACGGAACAGTCGAAGGACAATCCGGTCTTCTACGTGCAATATGCTTCCGCGCGTTGCCATTCGGTTTTCCGGCAGGCTGCGGACCAGCTTGGCCTGGCCGATCTCGACCGGGTTGGCATGGCCGCGCATTTCGACAAGCTGACCGATGAGAGCGAAATTGCGCTCGTTCGCAAGCTCGCAGAATATCCGCGTCTGATCGAGGCCGCCGCCATTCATCAGGAGCCGCATAGGCTTGCTTTCTACCTCTATGACCTCGCCAGCACGTTCCATTCGCAATGGAATAGAGGCACAGAGAACCCGGACTTACGTTTTATTAAGGTTAACGATCCAGACTTGTCGCTAGCCAGGCTAGGGCTGGTACAGGTTGTTTCCGATGTGCTGACCTCCGGATTGACGATAATCGGTGCGGATGCTCCAACGGAAATGCGCTAGAGTATAGTTTGAAAGGTGCAGGCCTTTTGAGACGGATTATACTCGAAGAATGGTCTCCGCAGTTTACGGACCGCGCTGTGCGGTTCGAGATGATCTCGGAGATCAGGCGGCTGTCACAAAGCTTTTCAGGTCGAAAGACTTATTGAAGGCAAAAGTTGGCAAGTCGAACGGTTGGAAGGCCATAATGAACGCAAGTCATTGGTCTTCCTTCTGGCGCAGGAAACTTCCGTCAACTTTTGCCCACATTGCCTCGCTAAAAAAGCAATGTATGGAGACGTCTTGCGGCGTCCAGGGTTTGAGTTAGGAACACGCTATGACGGACAGCAGTGCAAATCCCCGTAATTACGGCGAGCGTCCGTTGCACGAAGACGACCCGCTGATGGAACTGTCGCGGATCATGGACTTCGGCACGCCTGCTGATGACAACGTCGCTTGGAATGAGCGCCGCCCCACTCAGTTCGGGAATACTCATTTTGAGGACCGAACCGATCCCGGCTTCGATCCCTCTCTGGATTTGGAACGCGAGCTGCTGGGCGACTTCAGCGATTATTCTCAGCCTGCGGAACAGTCACAGTTCGCCACGCCGGCGCACGATGATTCCTATCAGTCTGGCGAACCTCTGATGCATGAGGACGAACTTGCTTCTGCTCTGGAAGACGAGTTCGATCTTCAAATGGAAGTGGATGAGCGGGCTCCCGCGATGGAAGCGCCTTCATTCGAAACGCCTTCATTCGAAACGCTTGAGTTCGAAGAGGCCGACCGCACCGAGCCTGTGCCGCAATTCGACTACGATGACTATTCGGTGGCGCGTGATTCGGACGACAGGGAGCAGTCTGTCTACGTTCGGCGGGAAACTGTCGAGCCGATTCATATCGATCAAGCGAATTACGACCCGACGATCTATCAGCCGGCCATAGAGCCGCATGAAGAGGCTTACCGGCCTGTGCACACTCAGGACTGGAATGTTCAGGCTGTCGAGCCCGAGCAGCCTTCATATGCTGCTGTTTCCACGCCGGTCTCGCTTGAGGATGAACTGGAAAATCTCCTGTTCGGCGACGAGCCCAAGCCGGTCTCTCATGACGAGACGTACTTCTCGCATGTTGCGCCGACGGAAACGCCAAATGCCCATCACGATACGGTTCCGGTGCAGAATTCCGGCTATCAGGATGAGCCGGAACTGGACGATCTTCATTTCGATGATTTGCAGCTTGATGAACCCGCTTACAGTGAGCCTCAGGCTGCCGCTCCCGCCGCACCGGCGCAGGCTTACGCGCCGCAGGCCGTTCCTGCCGGATATCCTTACTACACGCGGAGCAATTTCTCTTCCGGCGTTCCGGGGCAGGAAACGCTGGCGACCACGCCGCAGGCTGATTATCCGCCCGCAGCGCCTTCTCTGGATGACGAAGACGATTTCTCCTTCGACGACGACTTTTCGTTCGACGTCGAGGAAGCGGCAACGGCGGTTGCTGCCGAAGGTACCGAGGATGATCTTTCGGAACTTGATGAGATCAGTCTGTCGGAGGACGATTTCGGTTTCGAGCCATCCGGTGATGTTTCAAACGTTCAGGACGAAAACGCTTTCATCGAAGATGATTTCTTCACCGAAGAAGATCTTGATCTGAACGCGGAGCCTGAAGAAGAAGCAACCGCTTATGCGCATGCTGTGCGTTCCGACGATGACTACCGGTCTTCCCCGGTTCCATTCCCGTCGTTCGGTAGCATCCATTCCGCTCCTGTCAGCGCGCCCGCGCCGGAGGTTGAAACCTTGAGCGTGGCCGAAGAAAAGGTCGAGCAGACCCATTCTCTCGATCTGCCGGAAATCAATTACGGCGAAGAGGAAGCCAACGCCGGATTGACCGATCTCGAAGCGGAATTTGCCGAGGTTTTCAACACGGTCGGCGTCGACGAAACGGCGAAGACAGACGCGCAGAGCGAAGCTGACAGGGCTTTTGAGGATATTTTCCGCGAAAGCGCGTCCAGCTATCTGCCGAACTCCGGCGCGAGCCTCGGTGCCGCTGTGGGTGCCGCAGCGATGGGCGTTGGTGCCGCCGCGGCTGCGGGGGCCTATGGCCGCTCGCAGGCGACCGCTCAGGCTCCGGTGCAGAACAATACCTCCAGCCAGCGGGGCAATGAGGACGATTTCTACAACCATTGGGCGGCGCAGGGTGCGCAGCCGCTCGAAGCTGGTGACTATGGCGAGCGCGCCGCGATGCAGGTGGAAGATGACCTCGGCAGCGCTGCCGAGGCCTATCGCAATCGCCCGGTTCGTGGCCGTCGCGGCCTTATCCTGGCAAGCGTGGCTGGTGTGGCCGTGCTGCTGGGCGGGATCGGCTATCATTTCCTCGGCGGTAGCGGGTCCGGTGAACCAGTCGTGATTCGCGCCGACAATCAGCCGATCAAGATGCAGCCGGAAAATCCCGGCGGCGCCACGGTGCCGAACCAGGACAAGGCTGTTTATGACCGCGTTGCCGGTACGCTGCCGAACAATCCGGAACAAAAATCGCTGATCACGTCTGGCGAAGAGCCGGTGGATATTTCCGGCACGGATGACAGCGAGAATATGGCGGGCAATGTGCCTGACGAACAGCCGGTGGCAAACAATGCTCCGGTCGAGAATCAGAACGCCGACCACAACGCGCCGTTGGTTCAGCCGCGCGAAGTGGAAACCATGATCGTGCGGCCGGATGGCTCTATCGTCCAGCCGTCTCCGGCTCCGGAGGAAACTGCCTCGCAGTTGCCGCCGGTAAACGCTGCGCCTCCCGCTGCAACAGCGCCTGCGGGTGGCGATGAAATCGCCGCGCTTGCAGCAGGCAATGCGCCAGCAGAACCGGCTGCGCAAACACCGGCTCCGCAGCCACAGCCTGCGGCGGAAGCGCCGCGTCTTCCCGTCCGTGCTCCGGTGGTGCCGTCGCGCCCCGCCGAACAGCCTGTCAACATCGTCGGCAACGTGCCGCAGCGCACGCAGGCTCCGGCTGCTGCCAACCCGGCTCCCGCACAGGCTGCGCCGCAGGTTGCATCGGCGGCAGGTGCAGGCGGTTACTTCATCCAGATCGCTTCGCAGCCATCTGCTGAACTGGCCCAGAAGTCCTATGCGAACATGGCCCAGAAGTTTGGCAGCGTGATCGGCGGTCGCAGTGTGGACATCAAGCGCGCCGACATTCCGGGCAAGGGCACTTACTATCGTGTCCGCGTTCAGGGCGGCTCCAAGGAAGATGCATCGGCGCTTTGCGCACGGCTCAAGTCCGCTGGCGGCAGCTGCTTCGTCACGCAGTGATTGACGACACACTGAGTATCGAAAGGGCGGCTTAGGTCGCCCTTTTTCATGGTCCACTACCAAGCTCTGATTTTTTCGGTTAAACCGGGACGGGCTTGTTTGAGTACAGCATTTCCAGACAATTTTGGGGAAGAGCGCATGAAAGATTGCAAGGCATGGATTGCCGGTGTGTCGGGAACGAAACTGACGGAAGACGAAATCGCGTTTTTCCGTGATGAAAGGCCCTGGGGCTTCATTCTTTTCGCGCGAAATGTCGAAAGTCTGGAACAGGTTTCCGAATTGACGGCGCATATGCGTGACTTGACAGGGCGGGACCAGACCCCCGTTTTCATCGATCAGGAAGGTGGCCGCGTGCAGCGCCTGCGCCCGCCGCTCGTCCCGAACTATCCCTCGGCCTCGGAAGTCGGCGCGATCTATGCGCGTGATCGCGAGGCAGGGCTGCGCGCTGCATGGCTTCACGCTCGTCTCCATGCATTCGATTTGCTGAAGGTCGGCGTCAATGTGGACTGCCTGCCGGTGCTGGACGTGCCTGTGGAGGGCGCGCATGACGTCATCGGCGCACGAGCCTATTCCAAGAATCCGCATGCGGTTGCCGAAATGGGCCGAGCCGCTGCCGAAGGCTTGCTGGCCGGTGGTTTGCTGCCGGTTGTCAAGCATATGCCGGGGCATGGCCGTGCCTTTGCCGACACGCACAAGGAACTGGCGCGTGTCACCGTTCCGCTGAATGAACTGGTCGCGCATGATTTCGTGCCGTTCAAGTCGCTCAACGATCTGCCGATGGCTATGACGGCTCACGTCGTTTTTGATTGCATTGATCCGCAGCGCCCATCGACATTGTCCCCGACCGTCATCAACACCATCATTCGCGATGTCATCCAGTTCGATGGGCTCGTGATGAGCGACGACATTTCCATGAAGGCGCTCTCGGGCAGCCTTGGCGACATTGCAGACGGCATTATCGGTGCCGGTTGCGATATGGTTCTCTATTGCGCAGGCGTGATGGAAGAATTGAAGGAAGTTGCAGCGCGTGTGCCGGTTCTTGAAGGCAAGGCAAAGCGTCGCGCCGATCTGGCAGAAGTCTATGCAGGCGATCCCGATCTTTCCGATGAGGAAGAACTGCGTGCAGAATTCAGCGCCATGTTCGAACTGATAGCGTAATCGCCAAAACTTGGTAAACTGACATCACCGGCGGGCTGGTCTGCCGGTGAATGCCATCGACAGGGAAACGGGCTTGGCAGCATCGGGAGCAGACACAGACGGCAAAGACGGCACGCTCGTGCCGATGGATGCGCTGTGGCAGAGCGAAACCGAACGCAGCGAAAGCGAGCCGTCGCTTCTCATCGATGTGCAGGGGTTTGAAGGGCCGCTGGATCTTCTGCTCCATCTTGCACGGAGCCAGCGCGTCGATCTTGCCCGCATCTCTGTTCTGGCGCTCGCAGAGCAATATCTCGTGTTCGTGGAGCAGGCGCGCGCCTTGCGCCTTGAACTTGCCGCCGACTATCTGGTGATGGCGGCATGGCTTGCTTATCTCAAGTCGAAACTGCTGATCCCGAAGCAGCAGGGCGACGACGGCGCAACCGGTGAAGAACTGGCAGCTTCGTTGCATTATCGCTTGAAGCGACTTGAAGCCATGCGTGATGCCGCTGCGAAGCTCGTCAACCGCAACCGGCTGGGACGGGATGTCTTTGCGCGCGGCATGCCGGAAATGGTCATGGTGGACAGGACCAGCCAGTTTTCCGGTACGCTGTACGACCTTCTCACCGCCTATGCTTCCCAGCGACAGCGTCAGGCCGTTTCTCAGGTGCAGATCGCCAAGCGGGCTGTCTGGTCGCTGAAAGAAGCGCGGGTGGCGCTTGTACGCTTGATGGGGTCGGTTGGCGACTGGATTTCTCTGGATCGTTTCCTGATCGATTACGCGCTTTCGCCGCGCGAGAGAGCGTCAGCACTCGCCAGTTCCTTCGCCGCCAGCCTCGAACTCGTGCGCGAGGGCAAGCTGGAAGTCAGGCAAAACGCTCCTTTCGAGCCGATCTATATTCGGGCGACCGGGGATATCAGCGAATTGGATGAGGACGAGGATGTCTGAAGCGGAACGTCGAAATCTGGCTGAAATCGATAGCGACGAGGATCAGATGGAAGCACAAGGTTCTGTTTCGTCGCAGGGCCTTGCCGATCTTGCGCGCATCGTCGAGGCCATTGTTTTTGCGTCTTCCGAGCCGGTTTCCGAACGGGCATTGGCGGAACGCCTGCCTGCCAATGCCGACGTTGCACCGGTTTTGAAACATTTGCAGAAAATATATGAAACGCGCGGCGTGCATCTTGTTCAGGTCGGCAGCGCATGGGCGTTTCGTACGGCACCTGATCTCGCCTTTCTCATGAGCCGCGAAGCCGTGCAGCAGCGCAAGCTCTCACGCGCTGCGATGGAAGTGCTGGCCATCATTGCCTATCATCAGCCCGTCACGCGCGCCGAACTGGAAGATATTCGCGGTGTCGAGACCTCGAAGGGCACGCTGGACGTTCTGATGGAGACCGGCTGGATCAAATTGCGCGGGCGTCGCCGCACGCCCGGTCGCCCGGTAACCTATGGAACGACGGATGCGTTTCTCGACCATTTTGGTCTTCCCGAGATCCGCGATCTGCCCGGATTGGAAGAGCTGCGCGGGGCAGGGCTTCTCTCTGCGCGCATGCCGTCGAGTTTTGCCGTTCCCGTGCCGAACATTGACCCCGATGAATTGACGGAAGACGAAGAGCCGCTCGAAGATATCGATCTGGAAAGCCTTGGCTTGCTCGCGCCCCGCGGTGAATAGTCCCGGTCTGGGCTTTGCAGCCAATTTTATTTGTCGCAAAGCCGTTCACCGTCACACTTCTGTTTGAAAGATTTGTTGAAAGCGCTTAAATCGTAACTGGCATTGCAGGAACATGCCGCGCTCGCGGCAATGAGAGGAATAAAATGGGTAGCTTTTCCATCTGGCACTGGCTGATCGTCCTGGCGGTTGTGCTTCTTCTGTTTGGCCGCGGCAAGATTCCCGAGCTGATGGGTGACGTTGCCAAGGGCATCAAGAACTTCAAGCAGGGCATGAACGACGACGATGCGAAGGATGATGCGCGCACGATCGACGCCAAGGCTGACGAGACGGTCAACGACGTCAAGAAAACCACCAAGTCCTGATCTGGAGCATGTTTCCCGAAAATGGGAAGCGCTTTAACGGATAAAGCATGCTGCGGGCGGGACAGCGCGCAGCATATTTTGCCATTTACAAGTGCGGTTTTCCGCCGAAAGACGGGACGCGCGCGCGAATTGCGCGGGGTATCAAGAATATGTTCGACATCGGTTGGTCTGAACTTCTGATTATTGCGATCGTGATGATCGTAGTGGTCGGTCCCAAGGATTTGCCGAAGATGCTGCGCGCATTCGGTAAGGCGACCGCGCGCATGCGCGCGACCGCCAACGAGTTCAAGCAGCAGTTCGACGAAGCCTTGAAAGAGGCTGAGCTTGACGATGTAAAGACCATCATCGACGAGACCCGCAAGCTCGACCCGCGTTCGAAGATCACGCAGGTGTTCGATCCGATTCGAAGCGCGGGCGAGGATTTGCGTGCTGGCCTTCAGTCCACGTCCTCCATGTCGCCGGCGACGCCTGAAAAAGTAGCCGAAGTGACCACGCCGGTTGATGCTGGCGGCACTCCGGTGCCGCCTGCTGCGGAGCCTGCCGTAGAACCGGCCCCGGCTCCTAAAAAGCCTGCTCGCAAGGCTGCGCCGAAGGCAGAGAATAAGGCGACCGATGCCAAGGCAACGCCGGTTGCCAAGCCAACTTCCAGAAAGTCGGCATCAACGAAATCGGAAACTGCAAAGGCTGCTGCCACGGCACCTGCCAAAAAGACCACGAAGAAGACAGGAACCAAAGCGTGACACGCGACGAGGACGAAATCGAACAGAGCGCAGCGCCTCTGCTTGAACACCTGATCGAACTGCGCCGCCGCCTGATCTGGGCAATTCTGGCATTTTTCGTGGCATTTGTTTTCTGTTTCGCTTTCGCCAAACAGCTGTTCAACCTGCTTGTCGTGCCATATCAGTGGGCGCTAGACTGGGCGGGCATGGATCGCTCGAAGGCAGAACTGATCTATACTGCGCCGCAGGAATTTTTCTTCACGCAGGTGAAGGTGGCCATGTTCGGCGGCATCGTGCTGGCATTTCCCATCATTGCCGCGCAGATTTACAAATTCGTGGCACCTGGCCTCTACAAGCATGAACGCATGGCGTTCCTGCCATTCCTGATCGCTTCGCCGATCCTGTTTTTGATGGGCGGCGCGCTCGTTTATTTCTTCTTCACGCCAATGGTGATGTGGTTCTTCCTCGCCATGCAGCAGACCGGCGGCAGCGGTGAAGTGCAGATTTCCCTCCTGCCGAAAGTATCGGAATATCTGAGCCTCATCATGACGCTCATCTTTGCGTTTGGCCTGGTCTTCCAGCTGCCGGTGGTCACGAGCCTGATGGCGCGTGTCGGGCTGGTGACGTCGGCGGGCCTCAAGGACAAGCGCAAATACGCAATCGTCATCGCTTTCATCGTGGCTGCCGTGCTGACGCCGCCCGATCCGGCGAGCCAGATCGGCCTTGCCTTGCCGACGATCCTTCTCTACGAGATTTCAATCATCGTGGCTCGCATGATCGAGAAGAAGCGGGATGAGGCGCAGGCAAGCACCGACGCTGAAAATAACGCTTCATCATCCTGATTTGTCACGTTAATTCCGTAAGGTCGCAGGTTGTGCGGCCTTGCTTCTGTTCAATTTCACGAAACGGCTTTTCCCATGCTCGACATCAAATGGATACGCGAAAACCCTGAAACCCTCGACAAAGCGCTCGCCAAGCGTGGGGCTCAGTCGCTGTCGTCCGAACTGATGGCGCTGGACGAAAAACGCCGCGAATATGTCGGCAAGGTTCAGGCTGCGCAGGAGCGCCGCAACGCCGCCTCGAAGGAAATAGGCAAGGCCATGGCTGCGAAGGATGCAGCAACGGCTGACAGGCTGAAGGCGGAAGTTGCCGAGTTGAAGGATTTTCTTGCTCAGGCCGAAGACGAAGAACGCCGCCTGACCAAGGAACTGAACGACGCGCTGTCGTCCATCCCCAATATTCCGCTCGAAGACGTGCCGCTCGGCAAGGACGAAAGCGACAATGTCGAAATCCGCCGCATCGGCAATCAGCGCAACTTCGCTTTCCAGCCGAAGGAACATTTCGAGCTGGGCGAGGCGCTCGGCTACATGGATTTCGAACGTGCGGCCAAGCTCGCAGGTTCGCGCTTCACGGTGCTGAAAGGGCCGCTTGCGCGTCTTGAACGCGCGCTTGGTCAGTTCATGCTCGATCTCCATACGACAGAGCACGGCTACACCGAAACAATGCCGCCGCTGATGGTGCGCGACGAAGCTGTCTATGGAACCGGTCAGCTGCCGAAATTTTCGGAAGACCTTTTCCGCACCACGGATGGCCGCTGGCTCATTCCAACTGCTGAAGTGCCGCTGACCAATCTGGTCGCCGACGAAATCGTCGACGGGAAGTCGCTTCCCCAGCGTTATACGGCACTGACGCCGTGCTTCCGCTCGGAAGCGGGCTCCGCCGGTCGCGACACGCGCGGCATGCTGCGTCAGCACCAGTTCCTGAAAGTGGAAATGGTGTCGATTACCGATGCCGACAGCTCGATCGAAGAACATGAGCGTATGACTGCTTGCGCCGAGGAAGTGCTGAAGCGCCTCGGTCTGCCGTTCCGCACCGTCGTGCTCTGCACCGGCGACATGGGCTTCGGCGCGCAGAAGACTTACGACATCGAAGTGTGGCTGCCGGGCCAGAACACCTATCGCGAAATTTCCAGCTGCTCGGTTTGCGGTGATTTCCAGGGTCGTCGCATGAATGCCCGCTATCGTCCGGAAGGCGAGAAATCGACCCGTTTCGTGCATACGCTGAACGGTTCGGGTGTCGCCGTCGGTCGTGCGCTTATCGCCGTGATGGAAAATTATCAGGAAGAAGACGGCAGCATTCATATTCCTGAAGCATTGCAGCCATACATGGGCGGCCTCACGCGGATCGAGAAAGCTGCGTGAATCAGAATCATTGATAGATGAAGGAGTAATGACGTGCGAATTCTGCTGACGAACGATGATGGTATCCACGCTGAAGGCCTCGCAGTTCTGGAGCGGATCGCACGCAAACTCTCCGACGATGTCTGGGTGGTCGCTCCCGAAACCGATCAGAGCGGCCTCGCGCATTCGCTGACGCTGTCAGAACCGCTTCGCCTTCGCCAGATTGACGAACGTCATTTTGCCTTGCGCGGCACGCCGACCGATTGCGTCATCATGGGTGTGCGCCACGTGCTGCCGGGCGCGCCCGATCTGGTTCTTTCCGGCGTCAATTCCGGTGCCAACATGGCCGACGACGTGACCTATTCGGGCACCGTTGCCGGTGCAATGGAAGGGACCTTGCTGGGTGTACGAGCCATCGCGCTGTCGCAGGAATACGAATATGAAGGCGACCGCCGTATCGTGCCGTGGGAAACGGCGGAAGCCCACGCGCCGGACCTTATCAAGAAGCTGATGGAGGCTGGCTGGCCGGAAGGGGTTCTTCTGAACCTGAATTTCCCGAACTGCGGCCCGGAGGAAGTGCAGGGCGTGCGCGTCACGGCACAGGGCAAGCTTAGCCACGATGCGCGCCTCGACGAGCGCCGCGACGGACGCGGCTTCCCTTATTTCTGGCTGCACTTCGGTCGCGGCAAGGCGCCTGTCGCCGATGATAGCGACATTGCGGCTATTCGTTCCGACTGCATTTCGGTAACCCCGTTGCACCTTGATCTGACCGCGCATAAGGTTCGGGCAGAATTGAGCGCAGCACTTGGGGTTGAAGCATGAGGCAGGCAGCGTCTGAGCGCCCACGGCTTTCGGACAGGGAAGGATTTGCATCCTTCGTCATGCGGATGCGCGGATACGGTATTGACGATCCGCGCCTCTTCGCAGCCATTGAGGCCACGCCCCGCCAGAGTTTTCTCGCGTCCGCATGGTCTCATCTCGCCTATAGCCCCCGCACTGCGCCGCTCGACTGCGGTGAATACATGGAGGGCATCGATGAACAGGCCCGCGCCATCGCAGCGCTGAAATTGGAGCCCGGTCATCGGGTGCTGGAAATCGGAACAGGCTCCGGCTTTACGGCGGCCGTCATGTCGACGCTTGCCGGTCGCGTCACGACTGTCGAGCGTTACCGCAAGCTTTGCGACCATGCCTTGCAGCAATTCGTATCGCTGAAGCGCGAAAACATCATGGTCAAGCATGCCGACGGTCGTCATGGAATGCCGGGCGGCCCGTTTGACCGCATCCTGATCTGGCTCGCCTTCGACGAAGTGCCGCGTCATTTCGTCGATCTTCTGGCGACGCATGGCGTGTTGATTGCCCCCATCGGTCCGGGCGATGGCCCGCAGGTCATGACGCGCGTCGCCAAGGTTGGCAGCCGATTCGAGCAGGAGGACCTGATGGCGGTCCGCTACCAGCCCTTCATCGAAGGTGTCTCGTCGGTTCTGTGACGGCGGCGTATTGATTCGTCAAAAAGAAGGCTCTTTGGCTCTTTCCGGCCTCGCCGGGGCGGGCTTTTCGGCGGCTTTGTGCGCTTATGGTATTTAATTGGTGAATCTTTTTTCGAAGATTGGCCCTTCTTAACCAGAGAGTAACATTAACGCGTTTTAATCACCTTACTGAGTTTCGAGTATGGGCGAGTTGAACATGCGTTTACAAATTTTGCAGCACACGTCTGAACGTCTCCTGCGGAATGTCGCGATCGTTCTGATTGCCGGTTTTGGTGCCGGGTGCAGTGCCGATACGATGCGCTTCACTGATGGTATCAGTACGGGCTCTACGTCCAGTCAGCGTGTCGCGCAGCAGCCGGCTGGCGATCTTTATGCATCCGCGGCTCCTGTGGCTCCCGCTTCCAGCGGTTCGGTCCAGCGTAATTCACTGCCGCCGGTGTCCTCGGCGCCGATGGCGGCACCGGTCGCCGCAGCCCGCCAGTCCGTTCAGGCTCCGGTTGCAGCGGCATCCAATCACATCCAGAACCAGGTTGGTCAGGCACAGGATATGGCCGCAAACCGTGTGAACAACACGGTCAATGCAGCCGAAACCAAGGTTGCCAGTGCCGCCACCGCTACGCGCAATACCGTGAACGGCGCGCAGGAAAAGGTTCTGGGTCAGCTTCCGGCGACTCCGGCTGTTCCACGGCCAACGGACAATAATATCGCGGTCGTACCGCAGGCGCCTGCCGTCAACGGCAAGAAGCCTTCGGCGACCGACATGGCCTCGGCGGGGGCAAATGCTACCACGCCGCCAGCGCCGAACGGCACCTACACGGTTAAGAGCGGCGATTCACTCTTCTCCATCGCGCAGAAGCACAATGTGCCTGTCGAGCAGCTGAAGAAGGCCAACGGACTGTCGAACGGCGCTATCCGCGTCGGACAGGCGCTTGTCATTCCTTCTGCCGCTGCTGGCAATGCAACGCAGGTTGCCGCAGTTTCGCAGCCGCCGGAAAACCCGGCCAAGACAGCGTCCGCCCCAGCCGCCAACGCCGATGTGAAGCCTTACACGCCGCCCCAGGCGAGCAACAAGGTGATCGAGGATGCCGAAAAGGATCAGGCGGCAGCGCCTTCCTCGACCGGCATTTCGCAGATGCGCTGGCCGGTGCGTGGCCGCATTCTCGCAAGTTTCGGCCAGCGTGATGGCACTTCGGTAAGCGACGGCATCGACATTATGGTTCCGGAAGGCACCTCGGTGAAGGCCGCTGAAAATGGCGTCGTCATCTATGCCGGTGACGGCCTCAAGGAGTTTGGCCAGACGGTTCTGATCCGCCACGACAACGGCCTCGTTACCGTTTACGGTCACAACAGCCAGATACTGGTCCAGCGCGGCCAGAAAGTCCGTCGCGGCGAAGAAGTTGCAAAGTCGGGCATGAGCGGCAACGCGAAATCTCCTAAGCTGCACTTTGAGGTGCGCAAGAATTCCGCGCCGGTCAATCCTTCCAAATATCTGGAATCCTGATCGGAATGTGACACAACAAAAAAAGGCGGACCCCAAAGTCCGCCTTTCTCTTTTATGCGTCGTTCAATTGTTTTACATGGCAATGCCGAGGCGACCCGCCAGATCCTGTATATATTGCCATGCGACACGGCCGGAGCGGTTTCCACGCGTTGTGGACCACTCCAGTGCTTCTGCATGCATCTTGGCAGGATCGTATGCCAGCTTGAAATAGGCCGCATAGCCGTCAACCATGGCGAGATAATCGTCCTGGCTGCATTTGTGGAAACCGAGCCAGAGACCAAAACGGTCTGACAGCGAAACCTTTTCCTCAATGGCCTCCGAAGGATTGATCGCCGTCGAGCGCTCATTGTCGATCATGTCGCGCGGCATGAGATGGCGTCGGTTCGACGTTGCATAGAAAATCACATTGCCGGGACGGCCTTCCACACCACCTTCGAGCGCCGCCTTGAGCGATTTATAGGACGTATCGTCGTGATCGAAGGAAAGGTCATCGCAGAACAGGATGAAGCGATAGTCCGTATCCTTGATGAGATTCATCAATGTCGGAAGGCTATCAATGTCTTCGCGATGAATTTCGATCAGCTTGAGTGGGGTACGGTCCGTCATTTCCGCATTGACGCTTGCCTGCGCAGCTTTGACCAGCGAGGATTTTCCCATGCCACGTGCGCCCCAGAGCAGCACATTGTTGGCCGGAAATCCTTTTGCGAAGCGCCGGGTATTGTCCACAAGCTGGTCACGTACCAAATCTACGCCACGGATCAGTTCGATATCCACTCGGTTAACACGCTTCACCGGATCCAGGGTCAGTCGTTCGGGAGCCCAGACAAAGCAATCTGCGGCATCAAGATCGGGTGTTTTGGCTTCTGGCGGCGCAATGCGTTCCAGAGCGGCGATCAAACGGTCCAGTTTCTGGCTGAGTATGTCTTCGGTCGTCATTTCATGCCCCTGATGATAGGGGTATTGGCTTAACATGCCACAGCGGAGGCGAAAAGTGTGCGACCTTGGCGCAGGCGGGGTCATCGCCGGTTGCATTTGGCGCGCTAACCATTGTAATGCCGTTAATAATTTGTCTTCGAGACTTCAGAGGAGTTCCTAATGTTCGTAACACCGGCTTTCGCTCAAGCATCCGGCGGCGCTGCTGGACCAGACATGCTCATGAGCATTCTGCCGTTCATCCTGATCTTCGTGATCATGTACTTCCTCATCATCCGCCCGCAGCGGACCCAGATGAAGAAGCGTCAGGAAATGCTGTCGCAGGTTCGTCGCGGCGATACGGTCGTCACCGGCGGCGGCATTGTCGGCAAGGTCCAGAAGGTCGTTGACGACAACGAACTGGAAGTCGAAATCGCCGAAGGCGTGCGCATCCGCGTCATGCGCAGCACGCTGATGGATGTTCGCGTCAAGGGCGAACCTGTCGCCGACAACAAGAACAAGTAATTCTTTTTACGACACACAGGCCCCGGTAAGATTTCCATAACCGGGGCCTGTGCATTATTCGGCAAGCGCCAAATATGAGGCGCGTGCCACGACGCCGGAGAGCGGTTCGCAACAGGTGAACTCCGGCATGCTCTATCCAAGCCGATACGGAATTGCTGCTCCATGCTCTATTTTTCACGCTGGAAATCTGCCCTGATCTGGCTCGCGGTTCTCGTGAGTTTCGTCATCGCATCCCCCAACTTTTTCTCGCGTGAAACGCTGGCAAAGCTGCCAAATTTCCTGCCGAAACAGCAGATCGCCCTTGGGCTTGATCTCTCCGGCGGCTCGCGCCTGGTCCTGCAAGTGCAAAATCCCGGGCGAGGGGGCCTTGAGCGCACAGCTGACATCATGCGCCAGCGCCTTGAAGAACTGGGATATGGCAAGCCTCTGGTCGAAGCGGAAAACCGCAATCAGATTCGGGTTGAAGTTCCCGGCGTTTATGACGCGCAGCTTCTGAAGGACATTCTCAGCGTTCGCGGCAATTTCTCTTTCCGTGCGGTCGACAGCACCATGGGGCCGGACGATGCCATTCGTGGAACGCCGCCTGCGGACAGTGAAGTTATCTATTCTTATGACGACCCGCCGGTCGGTTATCTTGTCAAGAAGGAGCCGATCCTGACTGGCGCAAATGTGACCGACGCGAAGGCGACGCTTTCGGACGACGATAGCGAACCCGTCATCACGCTCACGCTGGACGATGCGGGTCGCAAGAACCTTGCCGAGGCAACGTCGCATCTGGTTGGCGGAAGCTTTGCCATCGTCGTTGACAACCAGATCGTTTCCGCGCCCGCCGTCGATGAGAAGCTCGATACCAACGAGTTGCAGATTTCAGGTGCTTTCGATCTTCAGGCCGCCAACAACATGGCGGTGGTATTGCGCTCCGGCGCGCTGCCACAGAATGTCACGGTTCTGGAAGAACGCACGATAGCATCGGCTCTGGGCGAGGACTATGCCAGCGCCGCCGCACTGGCCGCCTTGCTTGCTGCATTGCTCGTCGGCCTGTTCATGGTCTTGTCCTACGGTATCCTCGGTGTGATCGCCATGGTCGCACTGGCCGGCAACATCATCATCCTGACGGCAATACTGTCACTGATCGGCGCGTCGATCAGTCTGGCCAGCATTGCGGGTCTGGTGTTGACCATAGGTCTGGCTGTTGACGCCCACATCCTGATTTACGAACGTGTGCGCGAAGATCGCCGCAAGGGCTATTCCGTCGTTCAGGCGATGGAATCCGGCTTCTACCGCGCCCTTTCGACCATTATCGACGCGAACCTCACCACGCTTATTGCAGCGCTCGTTCTGTTCCTGCTCGGATCGGGAACGGTTCACGGCTTTGCGCTGACGGTGGCGGTCGGTATCGGTACGACGCTTTTCACCACGCTTACTTTCACCCGCCTGCTGATCGCGCAGTGGGTCCGCACGGCCAAGCCCAAGGAAGTGCCGAAGCGTCGCCTGAAACTGGTCCCGACGGTGACGCACATTCCGTTCATGCGCCTCCAGTTTGTGACGCTGGGCATCTCGGTGCTGGCCTGTGCCATCGTCGTCGCCCTGTTCGTCAATATCGGCTTCAATTACGGCATTGATTTCCGCGGCGGCTCGATGGTCGAACTGCAGGCGCGCAGCGGTGACGCCAATCTTGAAGACATCACCGAACGGCTTGCTGAACTCAACATCGACAGTGCCCGTGTACTGCCGGCAAAGTCACCGCGCTCCGCCCTTGTCATTATCGGAAGCCAGGAAGTCGGCGACGATGCAGAACAGACCGTCGCGGTGAAACTGCGCGGGGAGTTCGAGCAGGATTACGCGTTCCAGCGGGTCGAAGTGGTCGGGCCGACGGTTTCGGAGCAGCTTTCGCGTGCTGGCATTCTGGCTGTAATTCTGTCGCTGATCGGCATCTTCATTTATGTCTGGGTCCGGTTCCGCTGGCAGCTCGCGCTTGGCGCGGTGTTGTCGACCTTGCACGACGTCATCATTCTCGCGGGCATGTTCATTGTATTCCGCATGGAATTCAATCTGTGGAGCGTTGCCGCAATTCTCACGATCATCGGCTATTCGCTCAACGATACGGTGGTGATCTATGACCGTGTGCGCGAAAATCTGCGGGTCTATAAAAGCGCGCCTCTGCCTGCCATCATCGATGCCTCGATCAATCAGACCCTGTCGCGGACTCTGCCGACATCCTTCGTGACGTTCCTTGCCCATATGCCGCTTTATGCGTTTGGCGGCACGGAAATCCGTATGTTTGCTCTGGCGCTCAGCGTCGGCATTATTGTTGCGACCTATTCGTCGATCTTCATCGCGGCTCCGTTGCTGGTTCAGTTCGGGCTCAAACCGCGCGGGCCGCAAGAAGGTGACGCGATGGATGACGAACTGGCGCAATCGCTGAATTTGGAAAGCTGACAATGGCCCATGGGATAGAGATAAGAGAGGCCCATTTTCCGGGTCGTGCGCCCATTGATGCCTATGGCAATGGGGGATTCCGCTTTGCGGAAATGTCGCATCGCGGTTCTGTCCTTTGCCTGCCGTCGGGCATTCATGGCTGGGCACCCGCAACGCCGCCGATACTGGCCAAGGCTGACCTCAAGATGATCCTTGAACAGGCATCGGATATTGAAATTCTGCTGGTGGGCACGGGCATGGATCTGCGCCGTATCCCTGAAGATGTGCGTGCCATCCTGCGCGAACATGGCATTTCATCCGATCCCATGAGCACGGGTGCGGCGGTCCGCACCTATAATGTGCTTCTGGCTGAAGATCGCGCGGTTGCAGCAGCGCTGATTGCTGTAGATTGACTACCATGAACGAGAATGAGGCACATTGCCTGGCATTGCTTCGCGAAGCGGACCGGGACCGCTATCTTTCAGTGCTTTACACACCGGAGGACCGTCGCGGCGGTCTGGCGGCATTATACGCATTCAATGCCGAGATCGCGCGCATCCGCGATCTGGTCCACGAACCGCTGCCGGGCGAGGTGCGCCTGCAATGGTGGCGCGATCTCATCAACGGCGAAACAAGGGGCAGTGCAGAAGCGCATCCCGTCGCCGCAGCGCTGATCGCCACCATTGAAAAATATGAGCTGCCGCGAGCCGCCTTCGACAATTACTGCGAAGCGCGCATTTTCGATCTCTATGACGACCCGATGCCGAGCCGCAATGATCTGGAAGGCTATTGCGGGGAAACCGCGTCGGCGATCATTCAGCTAGCCGGTTTTATACTCGACAGGGAAGCCGCGCAGGCACAAACCGAGATAACAGGCCATGCGGGAGTAGCGCAGGCCGTGACCGGTTTGCTTCGCCTGATGCCCATTCATCGGCGGCGTGGGCAACTCTATGTTCCGGCAGACATGTTGCAGGCGGTCGGTGTGACGCGAGAAACCTTGCTCGCAGGGGAAGACAAAGCGGCCACCGAACGCGTCATCAGCATCATGCTGGCTTTCGCGCGGGAACATCTGGCGATTTTCGAGAAGAACAGGTCGCAACTGCCGAAGAGCCTTGCTCCGGCGTTTCTGTCCTTGGCGCTTGTCCCGGCCTATCTGCGAGCAATCGAGCGCCTCGGCACGCAGGCCACCGAGAAGATCGCGGACATATCCGCGATCCGAAAGCAATGGCTCATGTTCAGAGCCAACTTCTGAGCGGCCAAAAAGGATAGGCTTCAGTTTAATCGACCTGAAGCCTGTCGCAATATCACTCAGCCAGCCCCAGCCATTGGCGGCAATCAGCGAGAGCACGCGCGGAAAGCGCACGCTTTTTGGCAATTGTCTTTTCCCTGCCGCGCAGACGCTTGCCTTCGGGCTTCGGCACATCGACGGGCGGGAACAGGCCGAAATTCACATTCATCGGCTGGAACGAACGTTTGCCCGGCTCGTCGTCTGCAACAATATGTCCGCCCGTGATATGCCCAAGCAGGGCACCGAATGCCGTGGTTTCGGGAGGCGGCGTCAACGCTTGCCCCAGCTTCTCGGCGGCTGTGAAACGGCCTGCCAGCAGGCCGATCGCAGACGATTCGACATAGCCTTCGCAGCCCGTCACCTGACCGGCAAAGCGCAATGTCTCGCGTGATTTAAGCCGAAGCGTGCCGTCAAGCAGCACGGGAGAATTCAGATAGGTGTTGCGGTGAAGGCCGCCGAGACGCGCAAATTCAGCGTTCTCCAGCCCCGGAATCATCTTGAAGATGCCCGTCTGCGAGCCGTATTTGAGCTTCGTCTGGAAGCCGACCATATTGTAGAGCGTGCCAAGCGCATTGTCCTGACGAAGCTGCACGACAGCATAGGGCTTTACGGTCGGGTTGTGCGCATTGGTAAGGCCCATCGGCTTCATGGGGCCATGGCGCAAGGTTTCCGCTCCGCGTTCGGCCATCACCTCGATCGGCAGGCAGCCATCGAAATAGGGCGTGCCTTCCCATTCCTTGAAGTCGGTCTTGTCGCCTTCGACCAATGCAGCCACAAAAGCTTCGTACTGCTCCTTGTCCATAGGGCAGTTGATGTAGTCTTTCCCGGTGCCGCCGGGCCCCACCTTGTCATAGCGCGACTGGAACCAGCAGACATCCATATTGATCGAATCAAAATGGATGATCGGCGCAATCGCATCGAAGAAAGCCAGCGCATCCGCGCCGGTTTGCGCCTGAATGGCCTCCGCCAGCGAGGGAGCGGTCAAAGGCCCGGTGGCAACGATGGTCGTTCCCCATTCCTCCGGCGGCAGGCCCGTGACTTCTTCCCGAACGATGGTAATCAGCGGATGGGCTTCAAGCTTGGCAGTGACGGCCTGCGAAAAACCTTCGCGGTCGACAGCCAATGCACCGCCAGCCGGAACCTGATGGACATCAGCGCAAGCCATGATGAGCGAACCGGCAAGGCGCATCTCGGCATGAAGAACGCCGACGGCATTGGTTTCAGCATCATCCGAGCGGAATGAGTTGGAACAGACAAGCTCTGCCAGCTGCTCGGTCTTGTGCGCATCGGTGCCGCGCACTGGACGCATTTCGTGCAATATGACGGGCACGCCCGCCTGCGCGAGCTGCCATGCTGCTTCAGAACCGGCAAGGCCGCCGCCGACGACGTGAACGGGAGAAAGATCGGGTGTTTTTGACATGGCCATTCCCTTATCGCCTTTGCTGAACGCCTTCAATGGAGAAGGCGCGCCGGGACGAGGAATCGAGCCGCAAAAAGAAATGGCATCCGTCGCGGGAGGAGGAGCGACGGATGCCATTATGGTAAGACCGGCATTGGGAGGAGGAGAACCGGTCTTGTTATCGCAGAACCTGGGAGGAGGGTGGTTCTGCGATGAACCAAGTCTGGTGGGAGGAGGAGCCAGACTTGGAGAAACCCATATCGGGAAAATTATGAGGCTCGTTGAATTAGCGAGCCTTGGTCTGGCGAGCCACGAACGGAATGTCCGCGCGGGAGATGCCAAGATCGTTCAGCTCACGGGTGGAGAGCTGGCTGAGTTCATTGACGGTGTCGCGGTAACGGCGCCAGTTGTTGTAAGAGCGAAGCAGGTTCATCGTGCTATTCCTTCATCGTTGAGGAACTAGAGTTCTGTTCAATTCATCTCGTTTGTTGGCCATGATATAAGCTATTGTTTTCGCAGGTTGCAGACCCGACTTTGCATAGCTGCTTTGCGGGTTCTGCACGTCACTCTAAATCGATTAGACTGGTAGGGCACAAAATTGCCGCAAAGCGATTTGATCCACTCTTTGCCGCCAGCGCGATTTCCTATATGTTCTCAACCGCTTACGGTTGCGGCAGCAACAACTGACGGAATGAGCAGGAGCTAATTTGTCATTTTCCATATCTGTTGAGCGCCTGATAGAGCGATGGCAGCGGGACGGCCTGATCGATGCGGAGACTGCATCGAAATTGAACGCCGACCTTGAAAAGCGGGCTTCGGTCTTCAGTCTCGGTTCCGTTCTGGCCACCCTTGGCGGGCTGCTTCTTGGTGCAGCCGTTATCATGCTCGTTGCCGCCAACTGGCAGGAAATGCCGCGCCTCATGCGCATCGGCCTCATATTCGTTCTTATATGGACAAGCTATCTCGGTGGCGCGTGGCGGCAAGCTCGGGGTGACAAGCTGTTCCCGGCGGCACTCTATATTGTAGGGGCCGCATCCTTCGGGGCAGGGCTGGCGCTTGTGGGGCAGATGTATCATTTGTCCGGCGACATCCATTCCGCCGCAATCTATTGGTCCGTTGGCGTCCTGATTTCGGCCTTTCTTCTGCGCGCGCCAGTGTTGGCGGCTTTTGGTGCTGGCGTCGCCTGCTTTTATCTTTCCACCTATGTGTTTGATTCCTCGTCCTATGACGACATGACTTATCGCTGGGTCGGGCCGCTGC
The DNA here is from genome assembly GCA_900473915.1 of Hyphomicrobiales bacterium. Taxonomy (GTDB): domain Bacteria; phylum Pseudomonadota; class Alphaproteobacteria; order Rhizobiales; family Rhizobiaceae; genus Brucella. The sequence continues at coordinate 205,707 of UCNG01000002.1, forward strand.
TTTTGCTGTTCGGGGCAGTGGCGGCCTTGTTCACACGCTCGCGGCATGCGGCGCATCTGTGGGCCATGTTCTCCATCGGTTGGGCTTTGCTCATTTATGCCGAGCACGAGAGCAATACGGTGCTGGTGCTTATGCTGGTCGTGGGAATCGGCCTGATACTTGCTGACGGTTTTGCTCATGCGACGGTGCAAAGATTGACCCGCTTCGCACATCCGCTTGCGGCATACGGCCTGGCTCTCGCGCTGCTGGCGCTCATCACGCTTCAGCTCAACCAAGCGCTCTCTTATTCCAGCGATGGCGCAAGTCTGGATAGGGACATATTATATAGCATCTTCATACTGGCGCTTGCGATAGGAGCGATTGCTGTAGCCGGACGGAATAATGGCGGCCTGCGCTCCATCGCCTATGCCGCATTTTCGATTCAGGTTCTCTATCTGGCTTTTGAGACGGTCGGCACCATGATTGGGACCTCCGGTTTCTTCCTGACTGCGGGCATTCTGGTCTTGTTGCTGGCTGCGTTCGTGCGGCGCATGGAGAACCGTTTCGGAAGGAAAAGCAGTGTGGAGGTGCATCCATGACCACTCGGTTCAAATGGCTCTATGTCGGGGCGACGATAACCGCATTGCTGCAAACCGGCATTCTTTATGCCGGCATCGAGAAACGCGCCTCGGTCCTGCGCTCAGGCGCGGAAGTAACACTCCAGACGGAACCTTTCGACCCGCGCGACTTGATGCGTGGTGACTATGTTGTGCTGGGTTACGAGATATCCAGCCTGGCAAGAAAGGACATAGCGGGCACGCCTTCCGCCGGTTCGCGCACTGTCTATGTGGCGGTGAAGCCTGATGCGGACGGCATAGCGCGGTTTTCGCGCGCTTCATTCGCACCTCTTTCGGAGCTTGCAGCGGGCGAAGTGCAGATTCGCGGCGAAGCCGCCTATTCCATATCCGATGATCCGCAATCGAATGTTCGTCTCAATTTCGGCATCGAACGATATTATGTGCCTGAAGGGCAGGGACGGGCGATCGAGGACAGCCAGCAAGAGCGTCGGATTACCGCTGTTGTTGCCGTCGATCCGAAAGGAATGCCGGTCATAAAAGCCCTGCAGGAAGACGGAAGGCAGCTCTATCAGGAGCCACTTTATTGATGCCGAGAGCGCCCCTTGTTTCAAAAGGGTTGGCTGACGGCGAAGGATCGCTATATAGAGACGGAAAAGGGTAGCCAGATCGAACCCGGTAATTCTCTACGGGAAGGCGGCTTTTTTCCTTTGAACCGGGAAAATTGGATGATATAGAGACGCGCGCTTTCGAGGGGCGGTTCAATATCTGAGACGAATAATGGTGTGTTCTGAGGAATGCGCTTCGGTTCAGAAGCGGATGTGGCGAAATTGGTAGACGCACCAGATTTAGGTTCTGGCGGGAGACCGTGGGGGTTCGAGTCCCTCCATCCGCACCAACTGCCATAAGGCAAAAGAATTTCTCTCCCGCGACAAGGCAAGCAAGCCGGTGACGGCGGGACAATGACAAGAAGTGAAGGTTTGAACATGCAGGTTACCGAAACGCTCAATGAAGGGCTGAAGCGCGAGATTAAAGTCGTGGTTCCGGCCAAGGACCTCGAAGCCAAGCTCTCGGAGCGGCTCGAAACTGCGCGCGGTCGCGCCAAGATCAACGGCTTCCGCCCGGGCAAGGTTCCTGCAGGTCATCTGCGCAAGATGTACGGCAAGTCCTTCATGGCCGAGATCGTCAACGAAATCCTCAACGATTCGTCGCGCTCGATTCTCGCTGACCGCAACGAAAAGTCGGCGACCCAACCCGAAGTCATCATGTCGGAAGACGAGAAAGAGGCCGAAAAGGTTCTCGACGGCAAGGCCGATTTCGTTTTCTCGCTGAACTACGAAGTTCTGCCGGCAATCGAAGTCAAGGACTTCTCCAAGATCGCCGTTACCCGTGAAGTCGTCGATATTTCCGATGAGGAAGTCGATGAGCAGGTGAAGCGCATCGCTTCTTCGACCCGCACCTTCGAAACCAAGAAGGGCAAGGCAGAAAACGAAGATCGCGTTACCATCGATTATCTCGGCAAGCTCGACGGCGAGCCGTTCGAAGGTGGCGCCGACAACGATGCGCAGCTCGTTCTCGGTTCCGGCCAGTTCATTCCGGGCTTCGAAGAGCAGCTCGTTGGCCTCAAGGCTGGTGACGAGAAGGTTATCAACGTTACGTTCCCTGCTGAATATGGCGCCGCGCACCTGGCTGGCAAGGAAGCTACCTTCGACATCAAGGTCAAGGAAGTTGCCAAGCCGAACGAACTCGTTCTCGATGACGAAACCGCCAAGAAGCTCGGCATTGAATCGCTTGAGCGTCTGCGTCAGGTCGTTCGCGAACAGATCGAAAGCCAGTACGGCCAGATCACCCGCCAGAAGGTAAAGCGTCAGATTCTCGACGCTCTGGATGGCGACTACCAGTTCGAATCGCCGCAGAAGCTTGTTGACGCTGAGTTCAACAACATCTGGCAGCAGATCAACTTCGACCTGCAGCAGGCTGGCCGCACCTTCGAAGACGAAGAAACTACCGAAGAAGCTGCTCGCGAAGAATATCGCAAGCTCGCCGAGCGTCGCGTTCGTCTTGGCCTCGTTCTCTCCGAAATCGGCGAGAAGGCAGGCGTGGAAGTAACGGAAGAAGAACTGCAGCGCGCGGTTTACGATCAGGTTCGTCGCTATCCGGGCCAGGAAAAGGAAATCTACGAATTCCTGCGCAAGACGCCGGATGCCGTTGCCAACCTGCGCGCCCCGATCTTTGAAGAAAAGGTCGTTGACCATCTGCTCGCCAACATCAACGTGACCGACAAGAAGGTCTCGAAGGAAGAGCTGACGGCTGAAGACGAAGATGCAGCTTCGGAAGCAAAGCCTGCCAAGAAGGCAGCTGCGAAGAAGAAGGCCGCTCCCAAGAAGAAAGCCGACGAAGACAAGTCCGAAGAGGCTTAATTCTTCCAAGGTTGATCTATACGAGAAGGCCGCGCATTGCGCGGCCTTTTCATTTCAACTTCAATTCGCCGTTGGAGGTGTGACATGAATGGATTGCCATATCTCCATCTGAAACTGACGATGCACGAAGAGCCCCGCCAACCTGCATGGCCAGCCGATGTCAGCGTAGTTACGTTTGCTAGCGAGTATGCCCGAGCCACCCATGATTTGCTGGTTCGTGCCTATGCCGGTGGTGGCGGTTCGGTCGCCGGTTTCGACAACTGGTACAATGGGCTGATAGCCGATAGCGAGTACGATCCGGAACTGGCCGTTCTGGTTCTCGATCAGTCCCATCGGCCCGTAGCATTTGTGCAGTGCTGGAATGGTGCCTTTGTAAAGGATCTGGTTGTCGATCCAGGCAGGCGGCGGGAAGGTTTGGGAGAGGCACTTTTGATTCAGGTGCTTCGACTTTTCTTTCACCGCGGTCGGACAACGGTTCGTTTGAAAGTGGAGCGGAACAACCCTTCTGGCGCCGAAAAACTTTACAGACGTATAGGTTTTAGCGAAGTCTGAGCTGGGGAGCTCTACATACGAAAGCTTGAGCAAATCACGCTGAAGGGCAGAGAAGGCTTGCCAGTCTTCGCCGTTTGTTTTAGCCAAAGTCAGATAGAATTTTTGCTGCGCATTGCGTCGCACAGGAAGAGATAGACGAGTTACTATGACCCTTATTGATACGCGCACGCCAGAACCGAAACGCTTCATCTCCGGCGCCACGGGCGACTGGGAAGTCGTCATCGGCATGGAAGTCCATGCGCAGGTCACGTCGGAATCGAAGCTGTTTTCAGGTGCCTCCACTTCGTTCGGTGCAGAGCCTAATTCCAATGTTTCCCTTGTTGATGCGGCCATGCCGGGCATGTTGCCGGTCATCAATCTGGAATGCGTCAAGCAGGCGGTTCGCACGGGCATTGGGCTCAATGCGCAGATCAATCTGAAGTCGGTTTTCGATCGCAAGAACTATTTCTATCCCGATCTGCCGCAGGGCTATCAGATTTCGCAGTTCAAGCAACCCATCGTCGGTGAAGGCAAGATCATGATTTCGGTTGGCCCGGATAGTAAGGGCCAGTTCGAAGACGTGGAAATCGGCATCGAGCGCCTGCATCTGGAGCAGGACGCAGGCAAGTCCATGCACGACCAGCATCCGACCATGTCCTATGTCGACCTGAACCGTTCTGGCGTCGCCTTGATGGAAATTGTGTCCAAGCCGGATCTGCGCTCGTCGGATGAGGCGCGCGCCTATCTGACCAAGCTGCGCACGATTGTCCGCTATCTCGGCACCTGCGATGGCAACATGGACGAAGGCTCGATGCGCGCCGACGTGAACGTTTCGGTTCGTCGTCCCGGTGGCGAGTTCGGTACCCGTTGCGAAATCAAAAACGTCAACTCGATCCGCTTTGTCGGCCAGGCTATCGAATATGAAGCGCGCCGCCAGATTGCGATTCTCGAGGATGGCGGCTCCATCGATCAGGAAACACGCCTGTTCGACCCGGTAAAGGGTGAAACGCGCTCCATGCGCTCCAAGGAAGAAGCGCACGATTACCGCTATTTCCCTGATCCTGATCTGCTTCCGCTCGAGTTCGATCAGGCTTTTGTGGATGCGCTCGCGGCAGAACTGCCGGAACTGCCGGACGTCAAGAAGCAGCGTCTCGTGGAAACGCAAGGCATCTCCGTTTACGATGCTTCCATCCTTGTGACCGAAAAGGCGATTGCTGACTATTATGAAGCAGTTGTTGCCGGTCGCGACGGCAAGGCAGCGGCCAACTGGATCATTAACGACCTTCTTGGCGCGCTGAACAAGGCCGGCAAGGATATCGAGGAATCGCCCATCACGCCTGATCAGCTCGGCGCGATCATCGATCTCATCAAGGAAGGCACGATTTCCGGCAAGATCGCAAAGGACCTTTTCGAGATCGTCTGGAATGAAGGTGGTGACCCGAGGAAACTCGTTGAAGAACGGGGCATGAAGCAGGTCACGGATACCGGCGCGATCGAGAAGGCCGTGGATGACGTTATCGCCGCCAATCCGGAAAAGGTCGAGCAGGCGAAAGCCAAGCCGACACTGGCTGGCTGGTTCGTCGGTCAGGTCATGAAGGCAACGGGCGGCAAAGCCAACCCGCAATCGGTCAATGAACTGGTCAAGGCCAAGCTCGGGATCGAAGAATAATGTGGGTCAGAAGCGCGACAGAAGCCGATCTCAAGGCAGTGCATGAACTGCTTGTATCGACCTGGCACGCGACCTTCGATGACCTCCTCGGGCGGGAAATGGTGAATGCCGTTACCGCCCAGTGGCACAGCATCGCTGTACTGAAGGCCAATCTCAAGAAGCCTTACTCGGAGTTCATCGTTGCCGACAACGGCAATGGCGGCATCGACGGAATGGCTTTTGCCAGCCAGTCCGAAGAAGGCAAGGCTTCGCTGCATCAGCTTTATGTCCGCCCTGATACGCAGGTTCAGGGCATCGGGACGATGCTTCTCGCTGAAATCGAGATGGCTTTTCCCGGTGTCAAGACGATGAAGCTCGAAGTGATCGAGAGAAACGCCAAGGCGGTCAATTTCTATGAGCGCAAGGGCTACAGCAAGGTCGGCCGCAACGAAGATTGGGGCGATCCCAATTGCAAGGAGCCGGTGCTGGTCATGGAAAAGACGCTCGAAGGCTGGAATATGTAAAGCATGTCCCCCAAAGTGGAGACCGGTTTGGGGAGCAAGACATGCGGGAACATAAAAGCCTGAAGCGCGTAGCACTTTGGGCTCTTCATACTCTTGTGACAGCGGCAACTTGACCCTTGCCATGGCCGGGCGATAGGGCCATAAGCAAGAAAACCCGGTGGTTCTGATCACCCGTGGCAATGATGGATCTGGAATAGGTCATGAAGAAATTTATTACGCAAGTTTTCACCTGGTGGAACGGCCAGACGCTCGGCACACGGTTTCATACGTGGCGCAAGGGCGAGCGCGTCGGTGAGGACGAGTTCGGCAATATCTATTATCAGGGCGGCAAGGACTCTGAAGGTCGCACGCGCCGCTGGGTAATCTTCAATGGCTATGCCGAGGCCAGCGCCATTCCTCCGGGCTGGCATGGCTGGATGCATCATCGCGTCGACACGCCGCCGTCCAAGGAAGATTATAAGCCGCGTGATTGGCAGAAGCCGCATCTGCAGAACCTGACTGGTTCTCCGCTGGCTTATCGTCCGAAGGGCGCCATTGCCCGTCCGGGTGCGGAGCCTGCGGAACGTCCGCGCGTAACCGGCGAATATGATGCCTGGACACCGGGCAACTGATAATCTGTTGCGGACTTTGTCCGGCGCGTTATTCCGCGCCGGATTTCTTATGTCCGACTTTTGACGCTATCGCGAAAAGGCCTGAGGATAGATGGTTTGCTTCACCCTCTGGGGCTGCATTGCGGCTTGCGACAGGGCAACGAATCGTCACAATTCATGCTTAGGAATTGTTCCAGCTTAATTTAACCCTTTGGATGCGGATCTCCGTTTTGACGAAGCAATCTCCCGGCAACGGAAAAAACTCGATCAAAAGGGCTTTTCAGCTTGCCCTGATCTCGTTCATGGCGACTGCCGGCTGCTTTCAGGCAGCGATGGCCGAACGCATTACCAATCCGGTTGCGGAGTTCTCGGGTCTCGACAAAATCACGGGCCGCATTACTACCTTTGATGTCTACATCAATGAAACCGTTCAGTTCGGCGCTCTCCAGGTAACGCCGAAAGTCTGTTATTCGCGTACGGAGAATGAAGCGCCGCGCACGGACGGATTCGTTCAGGTTGATGAAATTACTCTCGATCGGAAAATACGCCGTATCTTCACCGGCTGGATGTTTGCCGACAGCCCCGGCCTCAATGCTGTAGAACACCCGATCTATGACGTCTGGCTGAAGGACTGCAAGCAGAAGTCGGAAGTGCCTCCGCCGGATCAGCGCAAATAAACTTAGCCTGTTATTTGCGCGTCATCCTCCGCAATCGGAGGGGTGTGTTCTAGAAACGCGCGATTTCGTCAAGCGCAGTTTCCAGCAGTTTCTCGTATTTCTTCCTTGGAAGTTCTACGGCGCCGAATCTCTCAAGATGCGGCGTGGTGAACTGTGTGTCGAGAAGAACGAAGCCTCGGCTGACCAGATGCTGGACCAGATAGGCAAGGCAGACTTTTGATGCGTCACGCTTGCGCGTGAACATGCTCTCGCCAAAAAAGGCGCGTCCGAGCGTTACCCCATAAAGCCCACCCACAAGCTTGCCCTCATGCCATGCTTCCACCGTATGGCAATGTCCGATTTCAAACAGTTTTTTGTAAGCCTCGCGGATTGGTCCATTGATCCACGTGCGCGCGCGTTCGCCGGTGCCGCTGGCACATCCGTCGATCACACCGTCAAAATCACTGTCGAGCTTTATGTCGAAAATGCCCTGGCGAATGGTCTTCTGTAGGCTTTTGGGAAGGTGGAAGCCATCAAGCGGGATAATGCCGCGCTTCTCAGGACGAACCCAGAAGACTTCCGGATCGTCGGCTTCTTCGGCCATGGGAAATATTCCCGTGGCATAGGCCCGCAGGAGCAGCTCCGGTTCGATTGAATAGTCGTCCGGGGACACTCCTGCGGTCACTTTCGTCAGGCGCTTTCGCTCTTGGTTTTCTTGGCCAGATATTTTTCCAGCCAATGAATGTCGTAGTCGCCGTTGGCAATGTCCTGATTTGCAATCAGGTCCTGGAAGAGAGGCAGGGTGGTTTTAACGCCATCCACCACGAACTCGTCCAGCGCGCGGCGCAGACGCATCATGCATTCCACGCGGTTGCGGCCATGCACAATGAGCTTGCCGATAAGGCTGTCGTAGTAAGGCGGAATGCGATAGCCGGAATAAACGCCCGAATCCACGCGGATGCCAAGGCCGCCCGGCGTGTGATAATGGGTGATCAGGCCCGGCGAGGGCGCAAACGTCAGCGGATCTTCCGCGTTGATACGGCACTCGATTGCATGGCCGGAGAAGCGGATGTCCTTCTGCTTGACCGACAGGCCGAGACCGGCCGCAACGCGAATCTGCTCATGAACAAGATCGATGCCGGTGATGGCTTCCGTAATCGGGTGCTCCACCTGAAGACGCGTGTTCATCTCAATGAAATAGAATTCGCCGTCTTCGTAAAGGAACTCGATCGTTCCCGCACCGCGATAGCCCAGTTCCGCGCAGGCATTGGCGCAGACCATGCCGATCTTGTCGCGTGCCTCGGCATTGAGCGCCGGTGAATTGGCTTCTTCCCATACCTTCTGGTGACGGCGCTGCAACGAGCAGTCGCGTTCGCCCAGATGAATGGCATTGCCAGCCCCATCACCCATGACCTGGACTTCGATGTGACGCGGCTTTTCGAGATACTTCTCGATATAGACTGCGTCATCGCCAAAGGCTGCACCGGCTTCCGAGCGAGCGGTTGCAAGAGCGATGGAAAGATCTTCCTCGCTGCGGGCGACCTTCATGCCGCGTCCGCCGCCACCGGCCGAAGCCTTGATAATGACCGGATAACCGATTTCCTTGGCAATGCGGGCAGCTTCCACATCGTCCGTCACACCGCCATCGGAACCGGGAACGACCGGAATGCCGAGGCGCTTTGCGGTGCGCTTGGCTTCGATCTTGTCGCCCATGATGCGGATATGCGAAGCGGTGGGGCCGATGAAGGTGATGCCGTGTGCTTCGAGGATTTCCGCAAACTTGGCATTTTCCGACAGAAAGCCGTAGCCCGGATGGATAGCGTCGGCGCCGGTGATCTCGCAGGCTGCAACGATCTGATGGATGTTCAGATAGCTGTCGCGCGATGGCGGCGGGCCGATGCACACACTTTCGTCTGCCAGGCGCACATGCATCGCATCGGCGTCTGCCGTGGAGTGGACGGCGACGGTCTTGATGCCCAGTTCCTTACAAGCCCTGAGCACGCGAAGAGCGATTTCGCCACGATTGGCTATGAGTATCTTTTGAAACATTGCGCTTTGCTGCCCGTTCATTGAATAAGCCGTAATCTGCTATCTTATTCGATTACGACGAGCGGCTCACCGAATTCAACCGGCTGAGCGTCTTCGATGAGGATGGCCTTTACAGTACCAGCGCGCGGGGCCGGAATCTGGTTCATCGTCTTCATGGCTTCGATGATGAGGAGGGTCTGGCCTTCCTTCACCTGCGCGCCGACTTCGATGAAGTTGCGGGCGCCGGGAGCCGGAGCGAGATAGGCGGTGCCAACCATCGGCGACGGAACGGCGTTCTTCGACAGGTCGGCCTTTGTCGGCTCGGCGGCTGCAACCGGCGCAGGAGCGGCTGCGACAGGCGCTGCGGCAGGCATAACAGTTGCTGCGGCCTGAACCGTAACCTTGCGCGAAACGCGGATACGCAAGTCGCCGTGTTCGACTTCGATGTCGGTCAGGTCGGTTTCATTGAGAATATCCGCCAGGTCGCGGATCGTTTCCTTGTCGATGACGGAATTTTTGCTGGACATATCAGGCCCCTTTAACGCTTTGCCCGTTGTTTTCTTCTTCTTTGGCAATTGCCGCAAGCGCGCGCAGACCGAGCAGGTATCCTTCCGCGCCAAAGCCGCAAATAACGCCTCTGGCGACTGCGGATACATAGGAGTGATGCCGGAAAGCCTCACGCGCATGTATGTTCGAAAGATGCACTTCCACGACCGTTACCTTGGCCGAGCGGATTGCATCGTGAATAGCAACCGAAGTGTGGCTGTAGGCGGCAGGATTGATGAGGACATAGGCGCTTTTATCGCCTGCTTCCTGAATCCAGCTCACCAGATCGCCTTCGTAGTTGGACTGACGGAAGTCGACATCAAGCCCGAGTTGACCAGCCTCACGCTTGCAGCTTGCTTCGATATCTTCGAGCGTTGCTACACCATATATCCCAGGTTCCCGTTTTCCGAGAAGATTGAGATTAGGGCCGTTCAAAACAAAAACCGTTTTTGCCATATCCGTCCGCGACTGATAACGCACTACCACGAAATTTCGGTACACTTCGCATTTCATATAGAGGGCTTGGACGCAAGTCGAAACCCTCTAAATCATCGCAGATGTTTTGCCGAACCGGTTTTTCCCGCTATTCTTTGCAAAATGAGCAGGCAATACGGCAATTTCTGTTCATCCAAGACGAATATTGAATGGCATGGCTTAAACTGTTTCACCAAAGGTGTCCGTCAAGCCATGGCCATATTGCTTATTTGCTTGATGCAGCGCGTGCCGCCGCGATTCTCTCAACAAGCCCGTCAACGCCGATCGCGCCGGGAACCAGTTCATCGCCGATGATGTAGGATGGCGTGCCGGTAATGTTGAGCTGCTGCGCCAGCTGATAGGTCTGCTGGAAAGCGCCGGTAATGGCCGGGTCCTTCATCTTTTCGCGCAGTTGCGCTTCATCGGCTCCCAGTTTCACGGCATCGGCGATGGCGGAGTCTTCCGTCGCACGTTCTTGCGCGCCCAGCAGCACTTCGTGGAATTCAGCATATTTTTCCGGCATCAACGCTCTGAACGCCTGCGCCACGATATGCGCCTTGGCGGAATCCGGCCCTAGAATCGGAAACTCCTTCATGACGAACCGCACATTCTTGTCGGTTTTCAGGATGGCTTCCATATCCGGCAGGGCCCGCTTGCAGTAACCGCAATTATAGTCAAAAAACTCGTAGACCGTCACGTCGCCTTCCGGATTGCCGAAGACCGCGTCGTGCTTGGGATCGTAAAGGGTGCTGCGATTGGCGGCCAATACCTGCTTGATCTGCTCCTGCGCCGCATGTGCTTGCTTGGTTTCAAGGGCACTTTGCACTTCCAGCATTATTTCTGGATTCTGGATGAGATAGTTGCGGACGACATTTTCAATGGCCTGCTGGTTCATTGCCATGGGAGCGGCAGCAGGGCTTTCGATAGGGGCAGGAGCCTGCCGGGCGGTGCCTGCATAATAGCCCACCGCCAGCGCTGCAATGCCCACTATGCCGCTGGCAAGCGTGATGGAAACTGCGTTCTTCATTCCAAATTCCAATCTGTTTCGAATATCAGCGTCAGGCTTGAATGCAGCCTTACTTGCTTTTCTTGGTATTGATGATGTCCTGCGCTCGCAGCCAGTCCGGTGTCCCGGGCTTCATCTGCTTTTGCGCCCGGATGGCGAAGATCTGGGCCTGTTGAAGCTTGCCCGAATAATAATTCATGTCGGCGGTGGCAAGATCGGCGAGCGCCATATCGCCCTGTTGACCGTAAGCTTGCGCCAGGTAACCGTATCCTCCGGGGAATTCCGGATCGGAAGCAATGCCTGCCTTGATCTCTTTGATTGCCGTCGGCATGCTTGTCTTTGCTCCGGTGAGCATGAGCGCGCGCCCATAGCTCATGCGCAGCAGCGGCGATTTACGCGGATCAAGCGAGACGGCCTTCTGGAAAGCATTCGCCGCTCCTGCGGCATCATTGGCCTTCAGCAAGACTTCGCCGCGCATTTCCTGGAAATATGGGTTTTTCGGCTGTTCCTTGACCAATGCATCGAACTTCGGCAGCGCAGCGCGGGCTGAGCCGTTCAGGAATGTCGTGATTGCATTGCCGTAACGGGCAGCCAGACCGCCGGGATTGCTACGGAACATGCGTTGCAGCGCACCCATATTGCCGGAATAGGCGGCAATCTTCGCGCGAGCCATGTCGTGGCGCAATTGCAAGGCCGGAGAATCGCTCTTGTTGAAATACGGGCTTTTTCTCGCAAGCTCTTCCAGATTGGCAATTCGCTCGCGCGGGAGAGGGTGGCTGATGCGATACTGGTCGATCTGGGTGCCCGTAAGCGACAATGCCGATGCAAAGCGTTCAAAAGTATCGAGCATGCCCTTGGTTGATTGGCCTGTGGCATTGAGATAGTTCACGGCAAGCCGATCGGCGGTCATTTCTTCTGTACGCTGATAGTTGAGCAGACTGCGCATGGCCATTTCGCTTGAGCCCATTGCAATACCTGCACCGGCTCCTGCTGCATTGCCGCTGCCGCTTGCAGCACCCGCAACACCGGCCCCAACACCAAGCAGCATGCCTATAATCGCCATGTTGCGAGCACGGCTCAACTGTTCACGTAAGCGCTCCTGATGCCCTCCGGCAAGATGCCCCGATTCGTGTGCGATCACGCCAATGATTTCATTGGGCGTTTCCGCCTGCATGATCGCGCCCGTATTGATGAAGATACGTCGTCCATCGACAAAGGCATTAAAGCTCTGGGAATTCACGAGAATAACCCGGATGCCGCGGCCACCCAGACCCGCCGCCTTGAGGATCGGCGCGGCATAATCAGCTACGAGTGCCTCGATTTCCGCGTCTCGAACGATAGGCACGCCGCCGCCCCGCGACTGCGCGAGTGCGGGCAAGGCACTTGTGACGGCTATGGACGCCGCGGCCAAGACGGCGACCGAACGTCGAACCAAACTATGGAAAGAAAATCTCTTGGCTGGGAAAGGTGAAGTCATCATCCCCATCGTGCTGTTCTTCCTTCTTCAAACTGGCTCGAATCTTATAGCCTTTGCATTCAATCACCGATAGCGGAGGTGCAGGATAATCTCCATCTCGGGATTTGATCGCATTTTCTCAAACGCTGCTGTTGCATTACCAATCCGACGATTATACGGCGGGTGTGTAAAGCGTCATTCGCAATTTCCTGGAGGTAATGGTGGTCACTCTTTCCAGCCGCAGCGCAGTTGAGCCCTTTCACGCCATGGACGTTCTGGCAGAGGCTAACCGCCGTCGCGCCGCCGGGCATCCGATTATTTCCATGGCGGTAGGCCAGCCTGCCGATCCCGCACCCGCCGCTGTCCGGCAGGCTGCCGAACGCGCCTTGAAGGACGGCCGCATCGGATACACTGACGCTCTGGGTCTGATTGAACTGCGCGAGGCGATTGCCGCGCATTATGCCGACCATTACGGTATTTCGGTTTCACCGGAGCGCATTGCAGTCACGACCGGCTCATCTGCTGCATTCAATCTGGCCTTCGTGGTTTACTTCGATCCGGGTGACAGAGTTGCGATTACCCGTCCCGGCTATCCCGCCTACCGCAATATATTGACGGCTCTTGGCCTTGAGGTCGTGGAAATACCGACCGGCAATGGAACATCGGCATCGCTTACTGCCGAAGCGCTGGCGGCGGCACATGCGGAAAAACCCTTGAAAGGCGTGCTGTTTGCCAGCCCGGCCAATCCAACCGGCGCGGTCATCGACAAGCCGGAATTGAAAGCCATTATCGAAACGGCGCGCGATCTGGGTATCCGGGTCATTTCAGATGAAATCTACCACAGGCTTTCCTATGAAACCGATGACGTCACGGCGTTGGAAATTTCCAACGATGTAACGGTCATCAACTCGTTCTCCAAATATTACTGCATGACAGGCTGGCGGATCGGCTGGATGGTTCTTCCCGAAGGCGATATTCGCGCAATCGAGCGGCTGAGCCAGAGCCTTTATATTTCCGCGCCGGAGCTTTCGCAGCGCGCCGCCATCGAGGCTTTTCATGCCACCGCCGAACTGGAGCGGGTGAAGGATCGCTATCGTCAGAACCGGTTGATCCTGCTGGATCATTTGCCACGCATCGGCCTCAGCCTTGCTGCGCCAATGGATGGCGCATTCTATGCATATTGCGATGTATCGCGTTTTACCAATGACAGCATGGAATTTGCCCGGCGGATGATTGCTGAAATCAACATTGCCGCGACACCTGGACGTGATTTCGACCCGCTGGACGGGCATCGCACGATGCGCTTTTCCTATGCTGGCAAGATCGAGGAAATGGAAGAGGCCGTCCGCAGGCTGGAAGACTGGCTGCCACAACAGAGAGCCTGATTGCTCAGCTTGTGAAAATGCCATTCTCAATCTTAAAAACATAAATAAAAACCGGCGTTTCCGCCGGTTTTTTTATTTCAGTCAAGAAGGGCTCAGAAGAAACCCTTCTTCTGCCACCAGCCTGCGCGCTTGGGCTTCTGATCCTCACCCTCGCTTGAGGTCACGACAGGTTCAGCGCTTTTTTGCGGTTCGGCAATTGTCTTTACCTCTGCTGCCTCGACCGCAGCCGTCTCTTCGACCTCGACAGCGGGCTTTGCAGCAGCCCTGCGAGTGCGCCGCTTCGGCTTCTCTGTTTCTGCTTCAGGCTCGTCAGCGACTGCAACCGGTTCGGCAGGAGCCTCTTCGACCGCCTTCTTGCGCGCCCGGGTCTTGCGGGCAGGCTTGGCGGGCTTTTCTTCTGCCTCGGCAGCAACCACTTCCTCGGCAACTTCTTCAGTCTTTGCAGACTTGCGAGCCCGGGTCTTGCGGGCAGGTTTTGCTGGCTTTTCCTCGGCTACGGGTTCGGGAGCAGGGGCTTCAGCGACTTCAACAGCTTGTTCGACTGTCACCGCCGCTGCCTCTTCCACGACAGCTTCCTCGGTCTTTACCGGCAGAACCGGGGTATATCCGACGAATTCAGGATCAGGAACCTTGCGTGCACGCGGCTCATCATCGCGACGGTTTTTACGTCCGCCCCGGCGACCGCGACGACGCTTCTTGCGGCGATCTTCCTCGCTTGACGAACCATTGGAAGATGTTTCCCGAGCTTCGTCGGCATCCTCATCTTCATCGGCGGCTTCGTCCGAAACAGAATCAGCCTTTGCAGTCTGTTCCTGGTTTTCGCGATCACGGCCACCGCGACGACGGCGGCGACGGCGGCGCTTGCGGTCACCTTCATCATCGCCCCGATCTTCCCGACCCTGAACCTCAGCCGTTGCTGCTTCTTCGGCTTCGTCCTCATCAAGCGGGATTTCCGGATCTTCGATATCATCCTCGATATAAGCCATTGGCTGAACCGGAGGCTGGGTAACCGGACGTGTCGACAGCGCACCCTTGTCAATGACGAAATGCTGGTGGCCAACGCTCTCATCAGCGTCAATGCTGATTGCTACACCGAAGCGTCCTTCCAGATCGGCCAGGAGCTGGCGCTTATGATTGAGAACATAAAGCGCTGACGCAGCCGGCGTGCGAACATGAATATCGAAGCCGGAGTGACGCAGGAGATAGTCCTCGATGCCGCGAATAATATGCAGCGCCATGGAGGAATCGGAACGGATATGCCCGGTGCCGCCGCAATGCTGGCAAACCTGCATCGTGCTTTCCAGCACGGATGCGCGGATGCGCTGGCGCGACATTTCCAGAAGGCCGAAATGCGAGATGCGGCCAACCTGAATGCGCGCACGATCATCCTTCAGGCAGTCCTTCATCTTCTTTTCGACAGCGCGATTATTGCGCTTTTCTTCCATGTCGATGAAGTCGACGACGATCAGACCGGCAAGGTCGCGCAGGCGCAGCTGGCGCGCAACTTCCTCGGCAGCTTCCAGATTGGTCTGGAGCGCCGTGTCCTCGATGGAATGTTCGCGCGTCGAACGGCCCGAGTTGACGTCGATGGCAACCAGCGCTTCCGTCTGGTTGATGATCAGATAGCCGCCGGACTTCAGCGTTACCTGTGGCAGCAGCATGCGATCAAGCTGCGCCTCGACACCGTTTCGCGTAAAGATGGGAACCTGTTCGCGGTATGGCTGAACGACCTTCGCATGGCTCGGCATGAGCATGCGCATGAAGTCCTTGGCCTCGCGGTAGCCGTTTTCGCCGGAAACGAGGATTTCCGAGATGTCCTTATTGTAAAGGTCACGGATCGACCGCTTGATGAGGCTGCCTTCCTCGTAGACGAGGGCGGGCGCCGTCGATTGCAGCGTCAGCGTGCGCACATTTTCCCAAAGGCGCATCAGATATTCATAGTCGCGCTTGACTTCGGCCTTGGTGCGGTTTGCGCCAGCGGTGCGCAGGATCACGCCCATGCCCTGCGGCACTTCGAGTTCCTTGACGATTTCCTTGAGACGCTTGCGATCCTGCGGATTGGTGATCTTGCGCGAAATGCCGCCGCCACGTGCGGTGTTCGGCATCAGCACCGAATAGCGTCCGGCAAGCGAAAGATAGGTCGTGAGAGCTGCGCCCTTGTTGCCGCGCTCCTCCTTGACCACCTGCACCAGAAGAATCTGGCGACGCTTGATGACTTCCTGAATGTTGTACTGGCGGCGATTGGTGCGGGTATGCGTCGGAAGTTCTTCCAGCGCATCTTCCGAACCGACCGATTCGACCATGTCTTCTTCATGTTCGACATCATCATCGTCGCCGTGATCCACGGCTTCAGAAATGACATCGCTTGTCTGAGAGAGGGCGATGGCAGGTGTCCCGGGCACATAGTTTTCAAATGCCGGACCAACAGGCTCTGCCGCTGGCAAGCCCTTGTCTGACGCAGTGGCCTGCGCTTCCCCGTTCTGGCCATCTCGACGACTGCGGCGGCGATTGCGGCGCGAACGATCATTCCGTTCGCTGCGTTCGCTCTTGGCACGCGGTTCGTCTTCGTCGTCTTCCGCACGTGCGGCTTTGGCTTCCGCCTCGAGCAGCGCAAGACGGTCAGCTACCGGGATCTGGTAGTAGTCGGGATGAATCTCGGAGAATGCGAGGAAGCCATGGCGATTACCGCCATATTCCACGAATGCAGCCTGAAGCGAAGGTTCGACGCGGGTGACGCGTGCGAGGTATATATTGCCTTTCAGCTGCTTCTTATGTTCCGACTCGAAGTCGAATTCTTCAATCTTGTTGCCCCGTGTGACGATGACCCGGGTCTCCTCCGGGTGGGAGGCATCTATAAGCATTTTGTTGGACATTATTGTCTTTCCTGCCGGCGCGAAGACGCAAAACGCGTGCGCCGGACGAAACCCTGAGGGCTGTCGTGCTCACTGCGCTGCATCTGCCGGATGGTTCTGGGTTCGTCGGAATAAAAGCTGCTGCCTCCGCGCGCGACGGCCTCGCGGCGATCACGGTCTTCAGGCTTGCAGTGGTCAGTCTTGCTTGACCCATAGCTGTTCCGAACGAAACGACCTCATATATGACCCGGAAAAGCCGGGCCGACCTCTTTGCTCTTTCCGAGCGATGGCGACAGCGCATAATGATGCGCAGTCGGCCGATAGAAACGGAGGGCGGGGAAGCCACATCTCCGCTGAATTCTGTGCCGGTTATCGAGTGGCGGCGAATGAATATGCCGCTGATTTCACTATCATTCCCTGCGGTTCGTTTTGAGAACCGGCAAACGATTCTGATAGTTCACCCATAACCTGTTATAGCTTTTATGGCGTCGCTTGAACGATGACAAGTGCGAATATCGATTGACATTCGCATCGCAATTTTGCCGAAAGCTGAGTATAGACCCTGTTCACGGTCGAAATACGGCTGGAAATCGTTCATTAACTATAGTTTTGTACGAGTGGTTTCATGGGTATTTGGGCGAGAAGGTGCAGGGGCAAGCGTGCCGGTATTGCAATTATTGATACCAGTCATTCAATGAGATTCTTGATTGTGGCGGCCGATGCATTTTCGAAGCGCTGAAAACGCTGTGACCCGATTGCCGAGCAGGCGACGCCTGTGGGCATTGTTTGCCCTTTTGTCGGCGCTGCTGTTTCAGTTCACTTCCGTCTATGCTGCCGATCGCGTGACTTCCCCGTTAGTTGCGCTGACCTTCCGCATGGCTGGTGACGATCTGCGGACGCGCATCGTCGTCATGTTCGACCGCGAACCGAAGCTATCGACCTTGCTTCTCGATAATCCGCATCGGCTCGTTATTGACCTGCCTGAAACACGGTTTGGTTTCGATGAAAAAAGTATGGAAGCGCGAGGTCTGGTATCTCGTGTTCGTTACGGACTGGTCGGCAAGGGCCGTTCCCGTCTCATCCTGACGTTGCGCGGTCCCTTCAAGGTAGAGGACTTGCGTGTACTGAAAAACGAGAGTGCATCAGGCTATCGCCTTGTGGCTGATATTGTTGCGACGTCGGACCGGGAATTTGCGGATCAGTTGCAGGGCCGCAAGGAAATAACCAGTTCTACTGATCGCGATGAAAGGCCAGTTCAGGCTGCCTCGCAGAATGGGGCGGCTCGCCCGTTCACCATCATGATCGATCCCGGACACGGTGGCATCGACAGTGGCGCGGAAAGTCTCAGTGGCATCAAGGAAAAAGACCTGACGCTCGCTTTCGGGCAGGAACTCAAAGATCGTCTGGCGCAAGACAGCAATATCAAGGTTCTCATGACCCGCGAGGACGATACTTTTTTGCGGCTTTCCGAAAGGGTGCGGATCGCCCGCCAGCACGAAGCGGATTTGTTCATCTCCATCCATGCCGATACGATCAACCAGCACGATATTCGCGGCGCTACCGTTTATACGATCTCCGACAAGGCTTCGGACTCTGTCGCGCGCGCCATGGCTGAGCGGGAAAACAAGTCTGATACCCTTGCAGGTGCCGCGCCCGAAGAGCAGCCCGAGGTTACCGATATTCTTCTCGATTTGACCCGGCGTGAAACGCACACATTTTCGTTGAGCTTTGCCGAAAAGGTGATCCATTCCCTGCAAGGGCAGGTGAATCTCATTAACAATCCGCATCGCTTTGCCGGTTTTCAGGTGTTGCGTGCGCCCGACGTGCCGTCCGTGCTGATCGAAATCGGATATTTGTCCAACGCCGAGGACGAAAAGCTAATCAGCAATCCCGAGTGGCGCAAAAAACTTGCGGACAGGCTTGCGATTGCGATCAAGGCGTTTGAAGCGCTGAAACATCCTGCAAGCATGAGCAAGGGGTAGTGACCCTGAAATATGGAGAACTGTGGTGGTGTTTCTTAAATGCGCAACATCTTATAAGATGCAGGCTTGCAACAGTTTTGCGGATTTTCGCGATGGAGACGGAAGCAGTCGTGTTAATTTGGTAAAAACACGTAAACCATCTTGCCTTTGACTCATTTGCTGGTCACTAAGCCAGTGGTTGCCATATGGCATAATTGGGCTAAAGGGTTGGCTGTGCGTGCTTTGACCCTTATCATATGAATAATCTGAAGGCAGGATTCCGCATTTATGGTAAGGCTTATCGGATATTTCTTCGGAATCGGAACGGTGCTGATGCTCCTCGTGGCAGGTGGCGTCGCCCTTTACGTCGGAAGTCTCACGAAGGATCTGCCAGATTACGAGGTGCTCGCAAAATACGAGCCGCCCGTAATGACGCGCGTTCATGCCTCCGATGGTAGCCTGATGGCGGAGTTCGCTCGCGAACGCCGGCTCTATATTCCTATTCAGGCCGTGCCCAACCGCGTGAAAGCGGCTTTCGTCTCGGCTGAAGACAAGACCTTCTACGAACATCATGGTCTCGATTTCGCCGGCCTTGCCCGCGCAATGTTGACAAACGTCAAGAATATGGGTTCCGGCCGCCGCCCGGTTGGTGCGTCCACCATCACGCAGCAGGTTGCAAAGAACTTCCTCCTGACCTCGAAACAAACCTATGATCGCAAGATCAAGGAAGCCATCCTTGCGATGCGCATCGAGCAGGCATACTCGAAGGACCGTATTCTTGAGCTCTATCTCAACGAAATCTTCTTCGGCCTTGGCTCGTACGGTATTGCCAGTGCAGCACTGACTTACTTCGATAAATCGGTCGGCGAACTTTCCATCGCAGAGAGCGCGTATCTCGCAGCCCTGCCGAAAGGCCCGAATAATTATCATCCGTTCCGCCAGCCAGAGCGCGCCATCGAGCGCCGCAACTGGGTTATCGACCGGATGAGCGAAAACGGTTACATCACCGCCGAAGAAGCGACGGAAGCCAAGAAGCAGCCGCTCGGCGTGAAGGAACGTTCGGATGCCCACTATGTGTTTGCATCGGAATATTTCACCGAGGAAGTACGCCGCCAGATCATCCAGAAATATGGTGTCGATGCGCTTTACGAAGGCGGTCTTTCGGTTCGCACCACGCTGAACCCGACACTGCAGATTGAGGCTCGCAAGTCCTTGCAGGCTGCGCTGCTCCGCTATGACGAAGCGCGCGGCTGGCGTGGCCCCATGAAGAATGTCGAGCTTGGCAACGACTGGGGTACGGCATTCGGTGATATGGAATCCTACACCGACGTGCCGGAATGGCAGCTCGCGATCGTGCTCAATGTTTCTGCTGCCGGTGCGGATATCGGTCTGCAGCCGCCGCTTGAGGCGTCGGGCTCGCGGAGTAAGGAACGCAAGCGCGCATTCATTGCTGCCGACGACATGAAATGGGCCATGCGCGTTGTTAATATCGATGGCAAGCGCTCCAGCGCCAAATCGCCGGAAGGTGTGCTGAAAGCGGGCGACATTATCTATGTCGCCAAGCAAGGCGAATCCCGTTTCCGTCTGCAGCAGCCGCCGAAGCTTGAAGGTGCGCTCGTTGCCATGGACCCGCATACGGGCCGTGTTCTGGCCATGGTTGGCGGCTTCTCCTATGCGGAATCGGAGTTCAACCGCGCAACGCAGGCCTATCGCCAGCCGGGTTCGTCGTTCAAGCCGTTCGTCTATGCTGCGGCCCTCGACAATGGGTACACGCCTGCGTCCGTGGTTCTGGACGGTCCGCTTGAAGTCAATCAGGGCGGTACGCTGGGTGTCTGGGCACCGAAGAATTATTCGGGCAAGTTCTCCGGTCCGTCTACGCTACGCTACGGTATTGAACAGTCGCGTAACGTCATGACCGTGCGTCTTGCGCAGGACATGGGCATGAAACTCGTCGCCGAATATGCGGAACGCTTCGGTATCTACGACAAGATGCTGCCCGTCCTCTCCATGGCGCTCGGCGCCGGTGAGACGACCGTTCTGCGCATGGTGACAGCCTATTCCATTATGGCGAATGGCGGTCAGAGCATAACGCCATCGATGATCGACCGCATTCAGGATCGCTACGGCAAGACCGTATTCAAGCATGATGCACGCCAATGCGAAGGCTGTAATGCGCAGGAATGGGGAAATCAGGATGAGCCAACGCTGATCGATAATCGCGATCAGGTGCTCGATCCAATGACGGCATATCAGATCACCTCGATGATGGAAGGCGTCGTTCAGCGCGGTACAGCGCAGATTTTGAAGAGCCTGGACCGTCCGATGGCTGGCAAGACCGGTACGACCAACGATGAGAAGGACGCATGGTTCGTGGGCTTCACGCCCGATCTCGTGGTTGGCGTTTTCATGGGTTACGATACGCCCACGCCGCTCGGTCGCGGCAACACCGGCGGCGGTCTGGCAGCCCCCGTGTTCAAGTCTTTCATGGAACAGGCGCTGGCAGGAACGCCGAAAGTCGATTTCCGTGTGCCTGAAGGCATGACGGTCATCGCGATCAACCGTAAGACCGGCATGCGCGCCAACCAGGGCGATCCGAATGTGATCATGGAAGCTTTCAAGCCGGGTACGGGTCCCTCGGACAGCTATTCGGTTATCGGCATGGATTCCTTCCGCGAAGGTTCTCCGGTGGCGCCGCAGTCGCCGCAGGCAACACGCGCTATCAACTCGGGTTCCGGCGGACTTTACTGATCGGAAAAGCAGGGCTTCACCCTTTACACCGCGTCGCGTGCTGACTATGGTCCGCGGCGCTCGGACGCTGCGTCCGCGTTCGAAGGTCTGAGCCGATATTGAACGGCCTGACTTCTCAGATGAAATACGGATATTGAAGGAACGATTTGCCCATGCGCGCGGAAATCGAGACGCTGGTTGACGAAATCCAGCAGGCCATAAGCCTGCTGAGGAGGCATCTTTGACTGGGATCAGGCGATAAAACGTCTCGGCTATCTCAACCAGAGAGCCGAAGATCCCACGCTTTGGAATGATGCCCAGGAAGCCCAGAAGCTGATGCGCGAGCGCCAGCAGCTGGAGGACAGCATCAACGGAATCAACCATCTGACGCAGACGCTGAACGACAGCATCGAACTCATCGCCATGGGCGAGGAGGAAGGTGACAAGTCGATCATCGAGGACGCGGAAACCACCATCCGCGACCTGAAGGCCGAGATCGACCGACGCCAGATCGACATGCTGCTTTCGGGCGAAGCTGATGCGAACGACACCTATGTCGAAGTGCATGCCGGTGCCGGTGGTACCGAAAGCCAGGACTGGGCATCGATGCTGCTGCGCATGTATACGCGCTGGGCTGAACGCAACGGTCGCAAAGTCGAAGTGATGGAAGTGCACGAAGGCGAAGAAGCGGGCATCAAGTCCGCGACCATTCTGGTCAAGGGGCACAATTCATACGGCATGATGAAGACCGAATCGGGCGTTCATCGTCTGGTCCGCATTTCGCCTTATGACTCCAACGCCCGTCGCCACACGTCCTTTGCCAGTATCTGGGTCTATCCTGTCATTGATGACAATATCGACGTACAGGTTACGGAAGCCGATGTTCGCATCGACACCTACCGCGCTTCGGGTGCTGGTGGCCAGCACGTCAACACGACCGATTCGGCAGTGCGCATCACGCATATCGCGACCGGGATCGTGGTGCAGTGCCAGGCGGAACGCTCGCAGCATAAGAACCGCGAAAAGGCATGGTCGATGCTGCGCGCTCGTCTTTATGAAGAGGAGCTGAAAAAGCGTGAAGCCGCGACGGATGCGGCGAATGCCACCAAGACCGACATTGGCTGGGGGCACCAGATTCGCTCTTACGTCTTGCAGCCTTATCAGCTCGTGAAAGACCTTCGTACAGGCGTCGAAAGCACCAATCCGCAGGAAGTGCTGGATGGCTCCGTTACGCCGTTCATGGAAGCGGCACTTGCCCACCGTATTCAGGGTGGCGGCGAGATGATCGAAGACATCGACTGATCGGTCAAAATCTCCAACATCCACGATAAAACCCGGCTTCTGGCCGGGTTTTGTTGTTTCAGAGGCTCAGAGCAGTGGTTCTATCTGTTTGCCAGCCTTCAGAAAGTTGACCGGATTGACGGCACGGCCATTTTCACGAACTTCGTAATGAAGATGGCTGCCGGTTGAGCGCCCGGAGCTTCCTGCCTCGCCGACTATAGCCCCGGCTGCAAGTTGTTGCCCGTCGCGCACCACAACGCGGCTCAGATGGGCGAAGCGGGTGGAAAATCCATTGCCGTGGTCGATCTCGACCATATTGCCATATCCACCGAAACGACCAGCCTTCACGACCTTGCCCGCCGCGGTGGACTTAACTGCCTGGCCATATGCCGCACGAAAGTCGATTCCCGAATGAAAGGCAGCCGTTCCGAGAAACGGATCACGGCGCACACCGAACAGGCTGGTAACGGGCTTGCCGGGAGCTGGATTGGCCAGGGGCAGGGCGCTTACCCGTTTGCGTACCTGATCAAGCCGGTCAAGCGCGCTGTCGAGGTTGCGCAATTGCATATCGAAATCATTGAGCACCATACCGGGCGACGAAACCGGGATAAGCGGCCCGCCCATCGCCACATTCGCGTTGGCAGGCGTTTCGATGCGCAGTCCTGCCGCGTTCAAGGTGTCGAGGATGCTGTCGGCTTTTTCATAAGCCGCGTCAGCCAGCACACGCACTTTGCCGTTCTGCTCGCTTTCGATCCGATGAAGGTTCTGGTTGATGGTCGCCAGTATCTTGTCCGAAGTCTCAAGTGTCGATTCACCCGAAAGCCCGCCAGAAAGACGCAAGCCCATGGAACCGGCATCGGCGCGACGGTCGGGCTTTGCCGTTGGATGTTTCCCCGGTACAGGTCCGGTGATGATCGGATCGATACCCGGAAAATTGCGTCCTGCCAGCGCTTCATTCGGGATAAGCTGGCTATGCTGCTCAAGATCCGGCGCGCTTTCCACAGGCATGTCCGGCATCGGCTGCAATTGTGAAGCGCGTTCCAGCAGAGGTGCAAGTTTGCCGTCGCGCGCACTCAGCGTCTGCTGGCGCTGCATGAGTTCGGCAACCTTGTTTTCCATCACCTGCTGATCGAGCATCTGCCGGCTGGTAATGCGGTCAACCTCGGTACGAAGGGCGGAGATGCGGTCTTCATAAAGTTGCTGATTGCGGGCATGACGCGCAATACCGGCGCTCATGAGGTCGTCACGAAGAACCAGATAGGCAGTTGCGCCAAGATATCCTACAGAAAGCGCCAGGAAAGCTGCACCGCCGAGAGCCGCCATCCACGGGCGAAATGTGAAATGATTGATTTTTTCGCCACGCGCAATAATCAGGACAGGTGGTTCCTTGCGTTCCCCGAACACCTTCTTGGTTGATGTTTTCGCCTGCTTCCCAGTCATGCCAGCCGCATGCCCCTTCTCGATTCCCTAGCCTGATTACAACTTATTAGGGTTAACAGACCTTTACTTTTAAGGCTTGCGCGGGCCATGCGAGCAGGTTTGTTTTGACCAGAGAGCTATAGAAGCGCGGGCAAGAGCGGTTCCTGTTTTAAAGGAAATGCCGGGAACCGCTCTAACTATTTGTTTTGGCGCCTTTTCTAACGCAAAACCGTTTCACACTTTTGGCTCGGAAATACTCTAGATCGATACTGGCGACAGCGAGCGATAAAAGGACGGGGTCAACCCAGCTTCGGCCCGTGCCAGTTCGTTGAACGGCGGCTTCAGATCGCCGCGGAAATTTGCACGAACCAGCTCCTGAAATCTGGCGACCGGGTCGATTCTGTTTCGGGCACAGAAGAAACGAAACCATTTGGCGCCTACGGCGACATGCGTTTTTTCGTCGTTATAGATCACGTCGAGGATTGCAGCAGTCTCATGGTCGCCGGTCTCGATCATTTTCTCAAGCAGCGATGGTGTCACATCAAGTCCGCGAGCTTCAAGAATAAGCGGCACGACAGCGAGACGCGCTTCGAGGTCGTTGCGGGTCTGGTGAGCGGATTGCCAGAGCCCGTCGTGAGCGGGCATGTCACCGTAATCCGCACCCAACGACTTGAGGCGGTCACGCAGCAGCGTGAAATGTCGGGCTTCGTCGTCGGCCACTTTCATCCAACCGTCGAAGAAGCTGCGCGGTATGGGTTTGGCGGCAAAACGGGCAACAATGTCGAGCGCAAGATCGATGGCGTTCAGCTCGATATGAGCGAGGGCATGCATCAAAGCGATACGCCCGTGTTCCGTGTTGAGTGACCGCTTCTTCAACATGCGGGGAGACACGAGTTCAGGTTTTTCAGGGCGTCCGGGACGTTCCGGCAAAGGAGGATCGAGCGGACTGCGAACCGATAGTATACGGCCAAACCAGCGAGCGGCAGTTTCTCGTGTCAGTCTGACCTTTTCGTCAAGATCGCTGGCGCATATGGCGCGGATCGCATTGCCGCGCAACGTCTGGTCATAGGTTGGCTTGTTTGTCATCGTTCAAAGCGCGCGTGCAGCCGCCAGAACCGCATCGGCATGGCCGTCCACTTTTACCTTGTTCCAGACCTGAGCGATGTTTCCTTTCGCATCGATCAGAAACGTCGTGCGTTCCACGCCCATATATTTACGTCCATACATGCTCTTTTCGACCCATACGCCATAGGCTTCAAGCGCTACCCGGTCCTCATCCGCGGCAAGGTCAACGGTCAGGTCATGCTTCTTGCGGAATTTCGCGTGTTTTGTCGCGCTATCGGGAGAGAGACCGATAATGCGAACGCCAATCTTGTCGAACTCCGGTTTCAGTTGCGAGAATGCAATTGCTTCCCTGGTGCAGCCGGACGTGTCGTCCTTCGGGTAGAAATAGATAACGACCGGCTTGCCTTTGAGGGACGATAGGGAGATTTCACCATTATCCGAAGGCAGAGTGAAATCGGGTGCCGGATCGCCAACTTGGGGATGAGCCATATCTGTGCCTTTCTTTTATGGATTAGGATGGAAACCACCTGTTACAGTCTGAGCTATCGCATTCAGGCAGGGCTTGTGCAACCATTGAAGCAGGCTTCATTGAAGGACTCGCGATGGGCGCAAGGTTGCCGGTTCAGGCGTGTGATACGGGTAGGAAGCAATTATAAAACAAATAATTACGGACACTTAATGAAGTAAATTCTAAAGCGTCCTATGGAATGGCACTCTTGTTCTGGCTGGGTTGTTGACAGAGAAACCGCAGAAAATCCGCTTCAGCAAGCGGGAGATGAAAAGAATCGAGCGTCTTGCCGCCGATGGCGAGGACGGCTTTTTGCCCGGCCCGGCCCGTTCGCGCCGTTCTTTTCTATCGCGCTGTTCCCATGCCTTTTTGTCGATCTGCATCCTTCTGTTTCTCGTTGTCGGGGCCGGTTTCCTCATTCTTCGCAGTGGCGTTGACAGCAATCTCTTGCGTGACGAAGCACAGAAAAGCCTGACGCATATTCTTGGCGAAGGCGCATCCGCAGCAATAGGCAGCGCTGCGCTGTCGCTGGATCAGGATAACCATGTCGCGCTCGAGGCCCGAGATGTGTCGATCGCGGACCCCAAACAGGGCGTCGAAATCAGTGGAATCAAATCCGTGCGTCTGGGACTGGCGCCGCTGCCCCTTTTGACGGGAAAGGTGCGCGTGGCCCAGTTGGAAGTCGAAGGTGTTTCCTTTGACATGCCGGAAACGAAGGGGCCAGGATTCTGGAAATCCCTGCCTTATGACGAACATGGCCTTCTGGATTTCGACGCGGTTTCAGGTGAGCTTTTTGCTGCGATGCGCCGTAGCCTTGACCTGTTGCGCGCGCAGGAGACGCAGGTCATAGGCATTTTCAACAGCGTAGTTACATTCAAGGTTGGCGATGAGCAGCAGGTTCTGAATATTGAACAGGCGCGCCTCATTGAAAATGGCGGAAAAATCGGCATCACAGGCAGCGTCATCTGGAAAGGCAAGACAATTGCGCTGGATGGCAAGATTGACCGGCATGCAACTGACAACAGTCTTGCAGGCTTTGAATTGAATGTCCGCGACATTCCCGTCACATTGGGTTCTCCGCCTGAAGTTGCGCCTGTCATAAACGGCAATCGCGTCAATCCGGCCCATTTCGAACTGGAAGCATCTGCACGCTTGTCCTTGATGGGATCGGTAGCCGAAGGCGACAGGCCGGAACGTCTCGCAGCCGAACTTGCCGTGGATGATCTGGACATGCAACTTGGCAAGGTTGAAGATGTGCGCGGGGGCGTCCGCCTTAACCTCGAACATACGGTGGGCAGCCGTAAGATCGAGATCAAGTCATCCCGCCTGCAGCTTGGCGGTATGCAAGCACAGTTCAACGGGGCGTTTGGCCCCGAACCGGAAGCCGAAAACAATACAGGCGGGCCGACATACCGTTTTGAGGTCCTGACCACCTCGGCGACGAGCATGCCGTCGGAGTCGACAGAGCCGCCACTATCCTTCGCAACCCGGATAGCCGGGCGATATATGGCCGATCAGCAACGCATCCAGTTTGCAAATCTTGATGTGCAGACGGAAAACGGGCAGCTCTTCGGGCAGGGAAGCATGGCATTCGGCGCAGGTTCGCCGGAAATGATTTTTTTGCTGCGTATTCCCGATATGCCTGTTGCCGATGCCAAGCATCTCTGGCCGATCGATGTTGCAGACGGCGCACGCGAATGGGTATTGAAGAACCTATTCGGTGGAACGCTCAAGGATAGCCGCATCGATATTTCGCTCGCAGGCGGTCGCTTCAACGGACCGGGCCTGCCTCCACCCCTGACGGGTGAAGAAATCAAGGCTGATTTCAAGGTTTTTGACACACGCTTCGATGTCGTGGGAGAACTGCCGCCCGTGCGGGACGCGCAAGGTGAAATATCGGTTCGTGGTGCCTATACGACTATCAAGCTTTTGAAAGGCATAGCCTACACGCCAAACAACCGTAAAGTTGACGTGTCCGACGGCACGCTCATCATACCTTGGGGACCACAGCGTCCCGTTATCGCTGAACTGGATCTCGGTGTCTCTGGTGAAGCTGCGGCCATTGCTGAAATTGCCGGGAACAAGCCTATCGACGTTCTGAAGAGTGTGCCTTTCCAGCCCGGAGACGTGACCGGCGATGTGAAATCGCGCGTCAAAGTAAACTTTGCCGTTTCCAAGGACCCGCCGCCCGGCACGCTTCGCTGGAACGCTGACATCGGCTTCACAGACCTCAATATTTCGAAGCCGGTAGCAGGTTCGTCCGTAAGCGATGCGACAGGTAACATCAAGGTCGACCAGTCAGCCGCCAAAATTACTGCCGATGCGATGCTTGACGGTGTCCCCGCGAAGATCAGTCTGATTGAGCCGGTTGATCGGTCCGGTCCGGTCAAACGCGAGCAGAAAGTCAGGCTGGATATCGACGACAAGACTCGTAATGCGGTCTTTCCGGGGCTGAACTCCATCTTCTCTGGTCCTATGTCGGTTGATCTCGGCATGGAGGATGGCGGCAAGCGCCACGTCTCCGCCGATCTTGGCAAGACGCAGATTGACCTTCCCTGGCTCGGATGGCGCAAAGGGGCTGGCATACCGGCGAAAGCGACATTCGATCTGGTTCAGAGCCCGGACGACAAGAGCAAGATGGATATCAGCAATCTCGTTTTTTCCGGGGATGCGTTCGGCGCCAAAGGCGATCTCTCGATTGCGAAAGGTGACTTTCAGTCCGCAAATTTCAGCGAGATACGCCTGAACAGAAACGATAGCCTCGCGGTCAAGGCGACCAAGAGCGGCAGCAGCTATCGTGTCAACGTGCGCGGCTCGCAGTTCGATGCGCGCGCTCTGATCAAGCAGGTTTCCGACCTTGGAGAGAAAGGCGGAAGCGGCAGCAAATCCAGAAATCCACGCGTGGTTGTCAGCGCTCAGATCGATGAGGTTGGCGGCTTCAACGGGGAAACACTGCGCAATGTCAATGTTTCCTATGAAAGCGCTGGCAGCAAGGTTTCGGGTGTATCGGTCAACGCCGTTACATCGTCCGGTGAATCATTCGTGGCGACGAACAACGATCAGGGCGATGCGCGCTCTATTTCGCTTCAGTCGAATGATGCTGGCGCTGTTCTGCGCTTTTTCGACTTCTACGACAAGATGCGCGGCGGCAAGATTACTGTCGGGCTTGCAGCACAGGGCAATGGTCCATTGCGCGGCCAGATCGACGCACGCAACTTCGCGATTATCAATGAACCGCGTCTCGCCAAGATTGTTTCCAGCCCTCCACCCGAGGGGGGCACCAGTCTCAATCAGGCCGTGAAACGCGACATCGACGTATCGCGGGTTGACGTCGAGCGTGGTTTCTCGCTGATCGAAAAGGGCAATGGCTATCTGAACCTGTCGCGAGGAGTGGTGCGAGGGCCTGCTGTCGGGACGACTTTCCAGGGAACGCTCTATGACCAGCAAGGCAACATGTCCATCACCGGCACATTCATGCCTGCCTATGGCGTCAATCGGCTGTTCGGCGAACTCCCGATCGTCGGCGCCTTGCTTGGCAATGGACGTGATCGGGGACTGATCGGAATTACCTACAAACTTGCTGGCAGTGCCAAGCAGCCCCAGGTGATCGTCAACCCGATTTCGGTCATAGCGCCGGGCATATTCCGCTCAATCTTCGAGTTTTGATACAAGAAAGCCGGGCGCGAGGCCCGGCTTTGCTTGTTCGATCATCGTCGAGCTTATGCAGGACGGATCAGCACGTGGCGCTTCTTGCCAAGCGAGAGCTTGATGACGCCCTGTTCGTTCAATGCGTTTGCATCGATGGTCATGCGCGGATCGCTCACCGGTTCATCATTGATGCGGACTGCACCGCCTTCCACATGACGACGGGCTTCGCCATTGGTCGCGCACAGTTCGGCGAGAACCATCAGCGCCAGAACACCGATGCCGCTATTCAGCGTTGCCTTGTGGACGCCCACGGTCGGAAGGTTTTCAGACAGTTCGCCGTCTTCAAAGGTCTTGCGCGCCGTTTCTGCGGATTCCTCGGCGGCATCGCGACCATGCAGCATGGCGGTGACTTCCGTTGCGAGGATTTTCTTCGCTTCGTTGATTTCGACGCCTTCTAGAGCTGCCAGCCTGGCGATTTCATCCAGCGGAAGCGTCGTGTAGAGCTTCAGGAAGCGCTCAACATCGGCATCTTCCGTGTTGCGCCAATATTGCCAGAAATCATAGGCGCTCAGCATCTCGGCATTCAGCCAGATCGCGCCGCCAAGCGACTTGCCCATCTTCTGGCCGGATGCTGTCGTCAGCAACGGCGAGGTGAGGGCGTAGAGCTGCGGGGTTCCCATACGGTGACCGAGATCAATGCCGTTGATGATGTTGCCCCACTGATCCGATCCGCCCATCTGAAGGCGAATGTCATGGCGCTTGTTCAGTTCCACGAAATCATAGGCCTGAAGGATCATGTAGTTGAATTCGAGGAATGACAGCGACTGTTCGCGGTCGAGGCGCATCTTTACCGAATCGAACGAAAGCATGCGGTTGACCGAGAAGTGACGGCCCACGTCACGCAGGAATTCGAGATAGTTGATGTTGCGCAACCAGTCGGCATTATTGACCATGAGCGCGTCGGTCGCGCCATCTCCAAAGGTCAGGTAGTTGGCGAAGACACGCTTGATACCGGCAATGTTCTCGGCAATCGTATCCTCGGTCATCAGCTTGCGGGCTTCATCCTTGAAGGACGGGTCGCCAACCATGCCGGTGCCGCCGCCCATCAGCGCAACGGGCTTGTGGCCGGTCTGCTGGAGCCAGTGCAGCATCATGATCTGGATCAGGCCGCCTGCATGGAGGCTCGGAGCCGTAGGATCGAAGCCGATATAGGCTGTCACGGTTTCCTTGGCCAACAATTCGTCGAGGCCGCTTTCATCGGAAATCTGATGAATGAAGCCACGCTCGGAAAGCGTGCGAAGAAAATCGGATTTGAAACCGGACATTCCTTTTCCCTGACTGGTAAGGCGAGGTTGAAACTGGTCGCGAGCGATAGCTTGCTTCCATGTGATATGTTCGCCTTTAGCACCAATCAACCGGCAATAACAAGAAAACTCCCGCATCGGCGGGTTGCGAACCGGTAATTTGCTGGCGCGGTCGGGATCTCAGTGTTGAGCTGTGTTTGAAAACAGATTGAGCACGATGACACCGGCAATAATCAATCCCATGCCGAGCACTGCGGCCAAGTCGAGCTTCTGTCCGAACAGCAGCCAGCCAATCAGGGCAACGAGCGTGACCCCGATCCCGGACCAGACCGCATAGGCAATGCCGACCGGAATGCTCTTCAATGTCATGGAGAGGAAATAAAAGGCGAGCCCGTAGGCGACGATAACAATCAGGGACGGTCCGAGCCGTGTAAACCCTTCGGACGCCTTGAGGCTGAGTGTTCCGATGACTTCGGATACTATGGCGATAGCAAGGATGGCATAAACCGGCATGTCACGCCTGTAGGATGAAAAAGGGAAAGCGAATCATGAAATTGCAATAGCAGCTTCGCATGAAAAATCCGGCGGGAGACCCGCCGGATAAGACGCTGCAAATCTGGAAAACGACGTGCCGGATGGCTTTTTAAGGTCTAACGCAGGCGCTTCGGACGCGCTTCCACCAGTTCGCCAGCCAGGCGACGATCCAGATATTCGGCGCAATCCTCAATCAGCTCATCGCCCTGACCGCTGAAGAAGTGGTTCGCACCGGCGATCGTGGTCTGGGTGATCGTGATGCCCTTCTGTGTCTTCAGCTTGTCGACCAGAGCCTGCACGTCCTTCGGCGGCGCAACCTTGTCGTTATCGCCATGGATGATGAGACCGGACGAAGGGCAGGGCGCCAGGAAGGAGAAATCATAGGTGTTTGGCTGCGGTGCGACTGAAATGAACCCTTCGATTTCCGGGCGGCGCATCAAAAGCTGCATGCCGATCCAGGCGCCGAACGAATAACCGGCAACCCAGCAATTCTTGGAATCCGGGTGAAGCGCCTGCACCCAATCGAGCGCGCTTGCTGCATCCGACAATTCGCCAGCGCCATGGTCGAATTCGCCCTGGCTGCGGCCGATCCCGCGGAAATTGAAGCGCAATGTGGTAAAGCCGCGCTGCTGGAACATATAGAAAAGATCATAGACGATCTTGTTGTTCATCGTGCCGCCGAACTGCGGATGCGGATGCAGGATGAGCGCGATCGGAGCATTCTTTTCTTTGGAAGGCTGATAGCGACCTTCAAGGCGTCCGGCTGGGCCGTTGAAAATGACTTCTGGCATGTGTACTCCGCTCGTAACGGGAAGGCCGGACTTCAGCGGCGAAACTTGACGTCTTAGGATGCCGCTTCTAGAACCGGTTTGAAATTTCGACAGACTGAAAGCGAGTTTCAGTTCCTATGGGGGCTTAATAGGCTTTTCTTGATTGAAAATTCAAGAAAATTGCGCTTCCAGAATTTTGTTTAGGAGATAGGTACGGTGAACGGGAGCGGCAAGAGGCTCTATCTGGATTATAATGCCAGCGCTCCGTTGCTCGACGAGGCGCGGGATGCAGTCATCAACGCGCTTGGCGTTACCGGCAATCCATCCTCCGTGCATCGTGAAGGCCGCGCCGCGCGCGCCCTCGTTGAAGCTGCGCGCCGCAGTGTGGCGGCACTTGTCAACGCACGCCCGGACCATGTTTTCTTCACATCTGGAGCAACGGAAGCTGCTTCCACGCTGCTGACCCCGCACTACATGATGGGGCGTTCCCCTGTCCGCCTTTCGCATCTCTATGTAAGCGGCACGGAACACCCTTGCATGTTGGCTGGTGGTCAGTTTGCAGCGCAGGATGTCACCGTTCTGCCTGTGGACGAAAACGGTATCGTGCGATTCGAAAGCTTGAAATCCGCGCTTGCCGGTCACGACAAAAGTCAGGGGCTGCCGCTTGTCGCGATACAGGCGGCCAATAATGAAACGGGCATTATCCAGCCGATAGCGGAAATCGCCGCCATCGTGAAGGCTGCCGGAGGCGTTTATATCGTCGATGCGGTTCAGGCTGCAGGGCGGATTAAATTAGACATTACAAATAATTGCGGGGATTATCTCATAATCTCCTCGCACAAGATTGGCGGGCCAAAGGGTGTCGGCGCTGTAATCGCCATTTCCGATCTCATGATGCCGCGTGCGCTTGTTCGCGGTGGCGGTCAGGAGAAAGGACATAGAGCGGGAACCGAAGCCCTGCCGCTGATTGCCGGTTTTGGGGCCGCTGCTGATGCCGCCAAAGCGCGGCTGGACGGCGATGGCTGGTCTCCGGCAATGCGAGACAGGCTGGAATCGGGGCTGGAGGTAATCGCCCCGGACGCTGTGATCTATGGCAAGGCGGTCGACAGACTGCCGAACACGACTTTCTTTTCCCTTGAAGGACAAAAGGCCGAAACGGTTCAAATAGCCTTTGATCTTGGTGGAATAGCTCTTTCGGCCGGATCCGCCTGCTCGTCTGGCAAAGTCGGCCCCAGCCATGTTCTGTCGGCAATGGGGTACGCAGATAATCTCGGAGCAATCCGCGTATCGCTTGAGCCAACGGCAACGCCCGATGAGGTCGACGCGTTTCTCGACGTGTTCCGCAAAATTATCGCGCGCCGTGCCGGAAAAGCTTGATCTTGAATTGAAGGCGCGGCTCCGGAGCGAGAACGCTGTTTTCCTGAAAACCTTGTTTCAACGACGTTTTTTATAAGTTGATTATTTTTATCGGCATTTTTTAGGGCAAATTTGAACCCGGCGCTTGAAATTCAGTTTAGAGAGGTTTTAAAGAAGGGGCACGCACACTATATTGAGGTGGTATTGTTCAAGACATATCACCTTGACGTTTGCAACTGTCGGGCCTTGACCCCGACGAGGATGGAGAACGCCAATGCCTGCAGTGCAGGAGACCATTGATCAGGTCCGCGGCCTTGACGTGGACCAGTACAAGTATGGCTTCGAAACGACGATCGAAGCCGAGAAAGCCCCCAAGGGCCTGAACGAAGACATCATTCGCTTCATTTCCGCCAAGAAGAACGAGCCGGAATGGATGCTGGAATGGCGTTTGAAGGCTTATGAACGCTGGCTCACCATGGAAGAGCCGACCTGGGCGCGTGTGGATTATCCGAAGATCGATTTCCAGGACGCCTATTACTACGCGGCCCCGAAAAATCAGTCCGGCCCGAAGTCGCTCGATGAAGTCGATCCCGAACTGCTGAAGACCTACGAAAAACTCGGCATTCCGCTGCGCGAGCAGGAAATTCTTGCTGGTGTGCGCAAGCAGGGCGAGCCGAGCGAGATCGACGGCAATCCGTCGGACAATGTTTATGCGTCCGGTCGTGTCGCCGTTGATGCCGTGTTCGACAGCGTGTCGGTTGTGACAACCTTCAAGGAAGAACTCGCCAAAGCGGGCGTGATCTTCTGCTCGATTTCGGAAGCGATCCGCGAGCATCCTGAACTGGTGCAGAAGTATCTGGCGTCGGTCGTTCCGGTGTCGGACAACTATTATGCGACGCTGAATTCGGCTGTCTTCACGGATGGGTCGTTTGTCTACGTTCCAAAGGGCGTTCGTTGCCCGATGGAGCTTTCGACCTACTTCCGCATCAACGAGAAAAACACCGGCCAGTTCGAGCGCACGCTCATCATCGCCGATGAAGGCGCTTATGTTTCCTATCTGGAAGGCTGCACCGCGCCGCAGCGCGACGAAAATCAGCTGCACGCGGCTGTCGTTGAGCTGATTGCCCTCGAAAACGCCGAAATTAAGTACTCGACGGTCCAGAACTGGTTCCCAGGCGACAAGGACGGCAAGGGCGGCATCTACAACTTCGTCACCAAGCGTGGCGATTGCCGTGGCGATAATTCCAAGATTTCGTGGACGCAGGTGGAAACTGGCTCCGCACTCACCTGGAAATATCCGTCCTGCATCCTGCGTGGCGACAATTCGCGCGGCGAGTTCTATTCGATTGCCGTTTCGAACGGTCATCAGCAGATCGACTCGGGCACCAAGATGCTGCACCTCGGCAAAAACACGTCCAGCCGCATCATCTCGAAGGGTATTTCGGCTGGCAAGTCGAACAACACCTATCGCGGACAGGTTTCGGCTCATCGCAAGGCCGAGAATGCCCGTAACTTTACCCAGTGCGACTCGCTCCTGATCGGCAATGACTGCGGCGCGCATACGGTGCCGTATATCGAGGCGAAAAACGCCACGGCGCAGTTCGAACACGAGGCGACCACCTCCAAGATTTCGGAAGACCAGCTGTTCTACGTGATGCAGCGCGGCATTCCGGAGGAGGAGGCCATCGCTCTCATCGTCAATGGCTTCGTGAAGGAAGTCATTCAGGAACTGCCGATGGAGTTTGCCGTGGAAGCCCAGAAGCTTATCGGTATTTCGCTTGAGGGCAGCGTCGGTTAACCGACGCGCCCCTTCCATCTCGCATCAGATTTTCTGGCCAGCCTTTTCCTGGCATTAGAACAAGGTTTACATTCATGCTTGAGATCAAGAACCTCCATGCAAAGATCGCTGACACGGATACCGAAATCATCCGTGGCCTGAACCTCACCGTGAACAAGGGTGAAGTTGCAGCGATCATGGGTCCGAACGGTTCGGGCAAGTCGACGCTTTCCTATATTCTCGCCGGTCGTGAAGACTATGAAGTCACCGAAGGCGACATTCTCTATAACGGCGAGTCGATCCTCGAGCTCGACCCGGCAGAACGCGCCGCCAAGGGCATCTTCCTGGCATTCCAGTACCCGATGGAAATTCCGGGCGTTGCCACGATGGAATTCCTGAAGGTTGCGATGAACAGCCAGCGCAAGGCGCGCGGCGAGCCGGAACTGAAGATTCCGGAATTCATCAAGCGCGTGAAGGACGCCGCCGGCGGCCTTAACATCGACATGAACATGCTCAAGCGCCCGCTTAACGTCGGCTTCTCCGGCGGCGAAAAGAAGCGCGCTGAAATTCTTCAGATGCAGCTTCTGGAACCGAGCCTCTGCGTCCTCGACGAAACCGATTCCGGTCTCGACATCGATGCGCTGAAGATCGTTTCGGAAGGCGTGAACGCCCTGCGTTCGCCGGATCGCGCCGTGGTCGTCATTACGCACTATCAGCGTCTGCTCGAACACATCGTTCCAGATAGCGTGCACGTGCTGTACAAGGGCCAGGTCATCAAGTCCGGCGACAAGAGCCTCGCGTTGCACCTTGAAGAAAATGGTTATGCCGACGTAATCGGCGAAGCTGCCTGAGGAGGGTTGGATCATGAATATCCAGACCGCCCCAGCTTCCAAGCCGCGAACGCCGGCTGAAAGCGCGCTGATCGACAGCTTTGCCGACCGTATGGGCGACCTGCCGGGCAATGGAGATGTTGTCGTTGCACGTGATGCGGCGCTTGAATCGCTCAAGGAAAACGGCATTCCGTCACGCCGCGTCGAAAGCTGGCACTACACGGATTTCCGTACGCTTCTGAAAGGCGTGGCTCCCTTCGACACTTCAGCGGGAACGCAGGCGTTGCCTGCGCTCATCGCAGGGTCGTCGATCGTTGCCGCAAGCAATGGCGTTGCGCTTGGTGCGAATGCGCCGGAAGGCGTGTCGCTGACGCCAGTCCGCGAAGCGCTGGCTGATGGCTCGCTCGTCACCCAGCTTCGGTCGCGCGGCTTCGACGATACGATCGGCCAGATCAATGCTGCCTATGTCAGCGATGGCTGGATGGTTTCGATTGCCGATGGCACCGAACTGGTGGCTCCGCTGGAGCTCCAGAATATCCAGAAGGCCGGACAGGGACACACACGTTTCCCGGTTCGCATTGGAGCTAATGTCAAGGCGACCATCGTGGAACGCCAGAATGGCGGCGAAGGCGATGCCTTCTCCACGTCTGTCAACCACGTGACCGTTGGTGACGGCGCCGAGATTCTCTGGGTTATCCTGCGTGATTTCGGTCAGGCAACGCAGCTTTCGCAGTTCAATGCGACGATGGGCAAGGGCTCCCGCCTGACGCTTTACGTCATCAATGCGGGCGGCAAGCTGGTCCGTCAGGAAGTACACGTCAACGTTGCCGGAGAAGATTCCGACTTCGAACTTCGCGGCCTCAATCTGCTGGCTGACGACAGCCATACTGACGTCACCATGACGGTGGGCCATCTGGTGGAGAACACCCGTTCGACCGAAATCGTCCGCAATGTGGTCAAGGACCGTGCGCGCGGTGTCTTTCAGGGCATGATCCGCGTTGCGCAGATCGCTCAGAAGACCGATGCCCGCATGGCCTGCAACACGTTGCTGCTATCGGACGATGGCGAATTCGATGCCAAGCCGGAACTCGAAATCTTCGCGGATGATGTGGCCTGCGGCCATGGCGCGACGGTTACGGAACTGTCGAAGGACTATCTGTTCTATCTGATGGCCCGCGGTATTCCGGAAAACGAGGCTCGTGGCCTGCTGATCAAGGCTTTCATCGCCGAGATTATCGAAGAGCTGGAAGACGAAACGCTGGTTGAGGCACTGGAAGAAGTGCTGTCCAACTGGCTCGCCAGCCATGCCTGATTGATTGAGGCGGAGCGTTTGAATGCGCTCCGCCTTTTCCTGCCGGAACGGCAAGAGGAACGATCATGGACCAGAAGAATCCGCTGATTGCGGCTTATGACGTCGAGGCGATCCGCCGGGACTTTCCGATTCTTTCGCGAGAAGTGCACGGCAAGCCGCTCGTCTATCTCGACAATGGCGCATCGGCACAGAAGCCACAGAGCGTCATCGACGCGGTTACTCACGCTTATTCCAACGAATATGCCAATGTTCATCGCGGCCTGCATTTCCTGTCGAATGCGGCAACGGACGCTTATGAAAAATCGCGCGAGACGGTGCGCCGCTTCCTGAACGCCGGTTCGGTCGACGAAATCGTCTTCACGAAGAATGCGACAGAGGCGATCAACACTGTCGCCTATGGCTATGGTATGCCGCATATCGGTGAGGGGGATGAAATCCTCCTGTCGATCATGGAGCATCACTCCAACATCGTGCCGTGGCATTTCATCCGTGAAAGGCAGGGCGCGAAGCTCGTCTTCGCGCCGGTGGACGATGAAGGCATCTTCCATATCGAAGAATTCGAGAAGCGCCTGACGGAGCGGACCAAGCTTGTCGCGATCACGCATATGTCGAATGCGCTTGGAACGGTGACGCCGATCAAGAAGATTGTTGAACTTGCCCATGCGCGCGGCATTCCGGTGCTGGTCGATGGCAGTCAGGGCGCTGTGCACCTGCCTGTCGATGTGCAGGATCTGGGCTGCGATTGGTATGTTTTTACCGGCCACAAGGTCTACGGCCCATCCGGCATCGGCGTGCTCTATGGTCGCGCGGAAATGCTGGAAAAGATGCGGCCCTTCCAGGGCGGCGGTGAAATGATTGAGGAGGTGACGGAAGAAAACGTCACCTATAATCATCCGCCGCACCGTTTCGAGGCCGGTACGCCGCCAATCGTTCAGGCGATTGGGCTGGGTGCTGCACTTGAATATATGGAAAAGATCGGCCGTCACGCGATCCTCGCCCATGAGGAAGACCTGCGCGATTATGCGCATGAACAGCTCGGACGCATCAACAGCTTGCGCATTTTCGGCAATGCGCCGGGCAAGGGAGCGATCATTTCTTTCGCGCTCGAGGGAATTCATGCCCATGACGTGTCGATGGTGATCGACCGCGCCGGGGTTGCGGTTCGTGCGGGAACGCATTGTGCGCAGCCGCTCTTGAAACGCTTCGGCGTCACCTCTACATGCCGTGCATCCTTCGCCCTGTATAATACCCGCGCTGAAGTGGATGCATTGGCGGAAGCCTTGGAAAAGGCAAGGAAGTTTTTCGGATGACCGATATGGAACAGAAAGTTCAGGACAAAGCCGATACAGAGGTTGCGGAACAGACCGCAGCCGGTTCGGTATTTTCGGCGTCTGCCATCCCGCAGGAAGAACTTCTGCGCATGACGGATGACATCATCGCGGCGTTGAAGACGGTATATGATCCCGAGATTCCAGCCGATATTTACGAACTCGGTCTTGTCTACAAGATCGATATTGAAGACGATCGCACTGTGAAAATCGAAATGACATTGACTGCACCCGGCTGCCCTGTTGCGGGCGAGATGCCGGGCTGGGTAGAGAACGCGGTCGGTGCGGTTGAAGGCGTTTCGATGGTGGAAGTTACGATGACGTTCGATCCGCCATGGACGCCGGATCGTATGTCCGAAGAAGCGCAAGTAGCTGTCGGCTGGTATTGATCAATCCATGTAAATGCGGCTCTTCGGGCCGCATTTTTGATTCTCGCTAAATGCGCCATCCATGATTTACCCGAATCCCTGCAATCTTCTGGAAATCCGGTCAATGAGTTGCGGACTAGACCAGACCATCGCGTCAGGCTATTACGCTAGTTCTTTGTTTTTTGGATGATTTTGGTGCCCCCAGAGAGACTCGAACTCCCGACCCCCTGATTACAAATCAGGTGCTCTACCAACTGAGCTATAAGGGCACTCGCGTCCGATTAGCACAAATGCAGCGACTGTAAAACGAAAATTCATCGCCAGCAGGTCATGGCAACCGGGTTTTTCATGTGATAGCCAATAGCGAGTTGGGGAAATAGTGGCAACCTTGTCAAGGTGGGCCGGATTCGGGACTGTTACTATGGAAGATAAATCGCTCGCGCTTCATTTTCTGTCATCAGGAACCGAAGAATCACTTGTTGCCCAAAAGGAACTCGTAGCCCGTTATGGTCATGTGGCCGCCGAAGATGCTGATATCATCGTCGCGCTTGGCGGTGACGGAACAATGCTGCAGGCGCTTCGCGATTTCATGAACAGTGGCAAGCCGATTTACGGAATGAACCGCGGTTCGGTCGGCTTTCTGATGAATGAATTCAGCGTGGACGATCTTCCCGAACGCATTCTTGCCGCACAGATGGAAACCATTCGCCCGCTTGTCATGGTCGCGGAAACGGAATCCGGTCAATCGTTCGAAGCCCTGGCGATCAACGAAGTTTCCTTGTTCCGTCAATCCTATCAGGCTGCCAAGGTCAGGATAACAATCGACGGCAAGGTGCGGCTGGATGAACTTGTTTGCGATGGCGTTATGGTGGCGACGCCCGCAGGTTCCACCGCTTACAATCTCTCAGCGCAGGGACCCATTCTGCCGCTTGAGGCGCCGCTTCTGGCGCTGACCCCGGTCAGCCCGTTTCGCCCGCGTCGATGGGGTGGGGCGC
Organism: Hyphomicrobiales bacterium; assembly: GCA_900473915.1. Lineage (GTDB taxonomy): Bacteria > Pseudomonadota > Alphaproteobacteria > Rhizobiales > Rhizobiaceae > Brucella. The sequence goes on from UCNG01000002.1 coordinate 245,560, forward strand.
TGTTGCCCAAGCACGTGACTGTTCGCATGGATCTGCTGGAAACCGAAAAGCGTCCCGTCAACGCGGTCGCCGACAACAATGAAGTCAAATCGGTCCGCTCCGTCACGGTGCGGGAAGCGCCGAACAGCCAGGTCGCCATTCTATTTGATCGAAACCATTCATGGGATGAACGCATCCTCACGGAACAGTTCAGGCATTAGGCTCAGCAAAAGGGTGTGCGGCTTGAGCAGTGCCGATTGCTTTTTAGCTTTTGATAATTTGAATAAATTTGTTCATGTTCCACGTTGATTTCGATCGCAACAGCATGTTTGAAGCAATTTAATATCTTTCGATGGTATTTTAGTTGACTTTTGCACGCTGTGGACGTAGGCGATGCTGCAAGAAAACGCATTTTGCGTTGCAGACGCCTTATTCTGCCTTGGTTCCTGCGCCCGATGACGCGGCTGCAACGACAGGATGGGTGGAAATCACTTCCAAACCAGAGAGCTGCGCCTCCATTGACGACATTTGCCGAACTCGGTCTTTCCCCGAAAGTGATCGCCGCTGTAGACGCGGCGGGATATACTGCGCCTACACCCATTCAGGCAGGAGCCATTCCTCCAGCCCTTGAACGCAAGGACGTTCTCGGTATCGCGCAGACGGGAACCGGCAAGACTGCGTCTTTCGTGCTGCCAATGCTGACGCTTCTGGAAAAGGGCAGGGCGCGGGCTCGTATGCCGCGCACGCTCATTCTGGAACCGACCCGGGAACTGGCTGCTCAGGTCGAGGAAAATTTCACCAAATATGGTATCAATCATCGGCTGAATGTGGCGCTTCTGATAGGCGGCGTTTCGTTTGACGAACAGGAACGCAAGCTTGAGCGCGGCGCAGATGTGCTCATCGCTACGCCTGGTCGTCTGCTCGATCATTTCGAGCGCGGCAAGCTGCTCCTGACCGGCGTTGAAATTCTCGTCATCGACGAGGCGGATCGCATGCTGGACATGGGCTTCATTCCGGACATCGAGCGTATCTGCAAGCTCATCCCGTTCACGCGTCAGACACTTTTCTTCTCGGCCACCATGCCGCCGGAAATCACCAAGCTGACCGAACAGTTCCTGCATTCCCCCACGCGCGTCGAGGTTGCAAAGGCTTCCTCCACGGCCAAGACCGTGACCCAGCGTCTGGTGAAATCCAGCAAGAAGGATTGGGACAAGCGCGCCGTGCTGCGTGACCTTATCCGCGCGGAAGGCGATACGCTCAAGAACGCGATCATCTTTTGCAACCGCAAGAAGGATGTGTCGGAGCTGTTCCGCTCGCTGACGCGGCACGAATTCAATGCTGGCGCTCTTCATGGCGACATGGACCAGCGCGCCCGCATGACCATGCTGTCGAACTTCAAGGACGGCAAGTTGCAGCTGCTGGTCGCTTCCGACGTAGCTGCTCGCGGTCTCGACATTCCCGATGTGAGCCACGTTTTCAATTTTGATATCCCGATTCATTCTGAAGACTATGTCCACCGCATTGGCCGTACGGGCCGCGCGGGACGCTCCGGCAAGGCTTTCACCATCGTAACGCCTTCGGATACGAAATATCTGGCTGCGATCGAAGACATGATAGGCGAAAAGATAGAATGGCTTGACGGTGACCTGTCGACGCTCCCACCTTCCGACGAGGCGGACGAGCGCAAGGGCAAGAATGCGCGCGGCAAGGGCAAGGATGCAAAGGGCAAGGACAAGCCGAAAGACAAGGCGAAGACCAAGCCTGCCGAAGTTCTCGATCCTGCCGAACAGCCGCAGCCGGTAATAGAAGCCAGTGATCGTCGCGATGCGATCCGCGCTTCAAATGATGAACGCCGCGGCAAGCCGCAGCACGAACATAAGCGCCGTCGTGATCGTGATGATGATGGTCCGACACCAGTTGGCTTTGGCAACGACATTCCGGCATTCATGCTGATTCCGACTGGAATCTGACAGAAGCAGTACAGAAATGGTTCAATCGGCTGCAAGCTGACGCTTCGCAGCCGATTTCTTTTTTGGCTTGTTTTTCTCGCTACGCAAAGCGGCGTCATAGGCGAGGCGCGCCCAGCGCGTCATGACTTCCGGATCGTCGAAAGCTTCACTCGGCACACTCCAGTAAGGCATGGCTATTGGATCGCCGCCTTTGCGTCCTTCATAGGTCCACTGGATCGCGCCAGCTTCTACGAACTCCGGAATGGTGACGTTGTCGGCCTTGAAGAGAAGCTCGTCGCGAACGACGAGCGCAAAAATGACGCCTTGATGATAAATGCCCTTGCCGCCGAACATACGGCGGATGCTGATGGGGCCGAAGTCCTGCAGTAAATCGCGAAGAGCTTCGTCATCCATTGGCTGGTGGACCTTTGTGTTGGTTCAGGCTGCGCCCTGCATCTGGCGGAGGCTTTCAGGGGAGGCGGCTTTGATTTCAACGGATTCGCCGCAGCCGCAAGCCGAGGTCTGGTTCGGGTTGTTGAAGACAAAACCCGTGCGCAGCGTCGTCACTTCGAAATCCATCTGGGTGCCAAGCAGGAAAAGAACCGCTTCAGGCGCGATAAAAACCCTGGCCCCGTCCTTCTCGATCACATCGTCGCCCGGCTTGGCTTCGGTGACCAGGTCGATGGTATATTCCATCCCGGCACAGCCGCCTTTTTTCACGCCCACCCGGATACCAAGCGCGCCATCCCGCGATGCGATGATCTCGCGAACGCGATCAGCTGCCTTGTCTGTTAGCGTCATGACTGCGAAACGGCCCATATTCTCTCTTCCGGTACGGTGCTGGCATATGGACGGAGAATCGTCCAATCTCGTCGCAACAAGCTGAGTTTCCTCTGCGATTGCCACGTTTTCACTATAGTTAGTGTTGTAACATCTTTACTGCAATACACCAAATCGGGAGCGTGTCAGGCGCTTCACAAAAGTTTGCTAGGAAGAGGAGAAGCGAATGTCAGACGACCGAATGAAACCTCTCATGCTGGCTGCTGTAATCGGCCTTCTTTCAGCCGGAGGGGCATGGGCCCAAAATCCCCCTAAAGCCGCGCCTGAGGAAACGCCCAGAAACGTGCAGGAAAAGCATGACAAGGCTTCCCAGCCGATCGAGGAAACCAAACCTTCCGAGCAGACGCAGGAGGCTGCGGGCGGCGTGACGGTCCCGGACTATCGCGATGATCGTTCCACGCCGCAGGCACTGATTGAGTCCTACTACAATGCGGTCAATCGCAAGGAATTTGCCCGCGCTTACGGTTATTATTCCGAGGAGGGACGAGAGCCCGACTTCAAAACCTTTGTGAAGGGCTATGAAAACACCAAAAGCGTCAAGGTCGCCTTGCGCAAGACCGATCCTGATCCGGGGGCAGGGCAGATTTATTGGAGCCAGCCTCTGGCTATCGAGGCGGAGACGACAGATGGAAAAAAAGAAGTCTTTACGGGCTGCTATACGATCCATCTCACAAATCCTGCTATGCAGGAAGAACCGCCTTTCAAGCCTATGCAGATCATGACGGGTTCGCTCACCAAATCACCACTTGAGCTGGAGAAGAGCGTGCCGGAGACCTGTGAGGCACCGTAAGAAGCGACACAAAATAGCTCTTGACCTTGCCACGATGGGAAGCTCCATCTTGTGGTCAGTTCTCAAAAAGGAGTGACCGAGTTGATGAAATTTTCCATTCCCAAGATGAAGTGCGGTGGCTGTGCAGATAATATTACCGTCGCGCTGCGTGAACTTGATCCGGCAGCGTCAGTCGAAATCGACCTCGAAAACAAGGAGGTGGAGTTCGGCGGCAAGGTTTCGCGGGATGCCGTGCTTTCGGCGCTGGCAGCAGCAGGTTATCCTGCATCGAATACTCAATAATGTGATTTCTGCGGCGCTTGTATCCGGGCGCCGCAAAAGCTAGAGCGCATCCCGACAGTTGTGAAACGGTTTCGGGATACGTGCTTGCAGGCAGCAATATGATGCCGGGAAGCAAGGCGCTTTCCGGCATTTTCATATCCTGATGCTGTCAACAAACGGTTATCAATGAGCATAAATGCCGCAAATGCTGTGTTTCATTGACTGGACCCGCGATTTTTGCCACATCAACGGCAAATCTCGTTTATGGTGCTCCGCGTGCGTCCCGAAGGACGCGCGGCGCTCCAATGGCATGAAACATCGCATTCCGCGACAAGGAAGGGTTTAGGGCTATGGCAGCCGATTTCCAGGATCTTCGCACAAAGATGGTCGACAATCAGATCCGTACGACGGACGTAACCGATCTGGCGGTTATCGATGCTTTCCTGGCCGTGCCGCGCGAGGCTTTCGTTCCCGCCGCCCGCCAGGTGCTCGCCTATATCGACGAAGACCAGCTCCTTGAAAGCGAAGGCAAGCAGCCTCGCTACCTTATGGAGCCTTCGCCTTTCGCAAAGCTTGTGCAGCTTGCACGCGTGAAGAAGACGGACGTGGTTCTCGATGTCGGCTGCGGCACCGGCTATTCCGCGGCTATTCTTTCCAGATTGGCAGGCTCGGTCATCGGTCTGGAAAGTGATTCCGTGTTATCGGCTGCCGCGACGGCCCGTCTGGCTGAATTGGGCTATGACAATGTTGTGATCGTTTCAGGTGAGCTGCAGGCTGGCTACCCGTCGGAAGCCCCTTACGATGTGATCGTCATCGAAGGCGCTGTCGATTTCGTTCCGGACGCATTGCTCGGCCAGCTGAAGGATGGCGGACGCCTTGTTGCCGTCGAAGGTCGCGGAAATGCCGGAGTTGCGCGGATTTATGTCAAGGAAAATGGTGTTGCATCGGGGCGCGGTGTGTTCAACACTGCGGTCCGTCCGCTTCCGGGATTCGAACGGGTTCCGCAGTTCGAATTTTAATTTTAGCGGATGGTACAATTCTGCAACGCTACGAAATTTGTTTGTGCAAGCTCTGGCGGGGGCAATGGAAATAACCGAATTTAGAGGTTATTAGGATTTGCCCGAACCAATCGGTTCGATAGTTGGATTCGTTTGTTCTTATAATGAGGTACCCGGTGTTCAAAACGTGCAAAGGACTGGTAGCGGCCGCAGCATTGTTGTCTGGCACCATTTTAACGGGGCAGGCGGCGTTCTCGGAGACGCTGACCGGCGCTCTCGTAAAGGCCTACAAGAACAATGCTAACCTGAACTACTCGCGCGCAGGCGTTCGTGTTACGGATGAAAGTGTGGCGATTGCCAAGTCCGGCTATCGTCCACAGATCACCGGAAGCTATGACGTAGGGCGTGGCAAGACGCCTTCAAGCCGGGGATATCGCACGACAGGCACGTTCGGCATCGAGTTGAACCAGATGCTGTTCGACGGGTTTCAGACCAAGAACAATGTCGCCGCCGCAGAAACGCAAGTCTTCGCCCAGCGGGAAAACCTTCGCAACGAAGAGCAGAACAGACTCTATGAGGCGGTAACCGCCTATATGGATGTCTATAAAGCGCGCCAGATTGCAGTTCTGCGTGAGCGCAACCTGGCGGCCTTGAACGAGCAGGTGCGTGCCGCAAGGGCTCGTCTCGATGTGGGTGAAGGTACGCGCACCGACGTTGCGCAGGCCGATGCCAGCCGTTCGACTGCGGTTGCGGCGCTGAACTCGGCGCGTGCGGACGTCAAGTCGGCAGAAGCGACCTATGTGCAGGTTGTTGGCGTTCAGCCGGACAAGCTTGCAACCGCTACGGCAGCCAAAAACCTGCCAAGTTCGCCAAGCCAGGCATTTGCCATTGCGACCGCCGGGCATCCCGGCATTCTTGCGACCCAATATGCCGTCAATGCCGCCGGATATAATGTGAAAGCCAAGGAAGGTGCTTTGCTGCCGTCCGTCGGCCTCAAGGCAAGCGCCAGCCATCTCGATACCTATTCTGGTGAAGGCGGCTCGCAGACTGACGGCAATTCGGCCTCGATTGGTGTCGGCGTCAGCATTCCGATCTATACTGGTGGCCGCACATCGGCGCAGGTTCGCCAGTCCAAGGAACAGCTCGGTCAGGCGCGTATCGAAGTCGATGTCGTTCGCGATCAGGTCCGTCAGGCGATCAGTTCGGCATGGTCGCAGCTCGAAGCGGCCCGCGCATCGGTCAAGGCAAACCGTGACGGCATTGCCGCTGCACAGCTTGCTCTCGACGGTGTCATCGAAGAACGCAAGGTCGGACAGCGCACCACGCTTGACGTCTTGAATGCGCAGAACGACCTCATCACCGCGCAGATTGCACTGGTTGAGTCCGAGCGCAATGTCGTCGTCGCCAGCTATGCGCTTCTGAATGCAACGGGTCGCATGACCGCGAGCCAGATGGGCCTGCAGGTTGCCGAGTACAAGCCGGAAGAGCATTATAAGGCCGTCAAGGACAAGTGGTTCGGCCTGCGCACGCCGGATGGCCGCTGATCGGTTTTCCCAAGAGGACCATCAATTGAAAAGGCACCTTCGGGTGCCTTTTGTTTTGCCGCCGATTCGACGTTTTCCGCATCGCAAAGATTAACAAATCCATAAAGCTGTGAGTTTGAACCCGCCAGCCTTGGCTGGGGATTCTCAAACGCAGGATCGTCCGCTACCCTTAATCCATTGATTCTCTGTCTTTTGCAGACAATGTCGCAATACAGGAAAACGGATAGCAGTCATGGCACAGACATCCAGCGCAGCACGGGAACCGTCAATGGAAGAAATACTCGCTTCCATTCGCAGGATCATCGAAGACAGCGATGTCACCCGCCAACCGATGCCATTGGCCGGTTCTCCGGTTCGTGGTGAGGTCGCGGAATTCCGCCGTCCGGCCGAGGAAAAATCGGTCACTCAGCCGGAGAAGCCCGCCATGATGCGCAACGTGTTCCAGGACGAGCCGACATTGCGCGGTCCGATTGCCGAGCCGCTGAAAGCCGCTCCCGAACCTGAAGCCGAGGCCGACGATGAGGATGATGTCGTTCTCAATGCAGAGAATGACGATCACTCCAATGTCGGGGCTACGTCATCCGTGGAACAGTCGGTCGAGGCTGCCACATCTCTCGAAGAAATCGATCTTTCGGTTGAGACGGATATAGCCGAGGCACTTGATGCCATGCTCAAACCGGACGTCACTGCAGAAATCGGGTCGGCCCCCACCGTTACGAGACAGGAGGTTCCGGTTCAGCCCGAGGCTGCGACGCCGGTCGCGGAACCTGTTGCAAAGACGATGCCTGCTGCCCATATACTGTCGCAGGTCGCCGAACGTCAGGTGGCAGCGGCATTTCAGGATTTGAACCATGCCGTTCGCGCCGAGCCGCGTCGTTCGTTCGATGATATCGCTACGGAACTGTTGCGTCCGATGCTGCAAGACTGGCTCGACAACAATCTGCCTACGCTTGTTGAGCGGCTCGTCCGGGAAGAAATCGAGCGGGTAGTGCGCGGCGAACGTTAGTGCGCATCCCGAAAACTGTGAAACGGTTTTCGGAAAAGATGCGCTGTAAAACAAACAGTTAGAGCGCCGATCTGATCCATAGGATCGAGAAGCGCTCTAAGTGGTATCAAAGCGATCTATCGAAGTGTTACCCGTCTGTGCAGCAGGCGGGTTTTCACTTTTCAAGCGGCCAATGGTGGCATCATCACTTTTAAAGTGATTTGTCAGCTGTTAGTTGCTATTGAGCCCTCAATCCATTCATCGCGCATAAAGACCGGATAATTCCATGCTTGAGAAGACCTATGACGCCGCGGCCATAGAGCCGAAAATTGCTGAACGCTGGGAAGAAGCGGGTGCATTCAAGGCGGGTGCAGGCGCGAAGCCGGGAGCCGATCCGTTCGCCGTGGTTATTCCGCCGCCGAACGTCACGGGATCGCTGCATATGGGCCACGCCCTCAACAACACGATCCAGGACATCATGGTTCGCTTCGAGCGCATGCGCGGCAAGAACGTGCTGTGGCAGCCCGGCATGGATCACGCCGGCATTGCGACGCAGATGGTTGTCGAACGGCAGCTTGCCGAACGGCAGGAGCCAAACCGTCACGTCATGGGCCGTGAGAAGTTCATCGAGCGGGTCTGGCAGTGGAAGGCTGAATCCGGCGGCATGATTTCCAATCAGCTTCGCCGCCTTGGCGCCTCGTGCGACTGGTCGCGCGAACGCTTCACGATGGACGAGGGGCTTTCGCGCGCGGTTCTGGAAGTTTTCGTCACGCTCTACAAGCAGGGCCTGATTTATCGCGACAAGCGTCTGGTCAACTGGGACCCGAAGCTGCTGACGGCGATTTCCGATATCGAAGTTGAATCGCGTGAAACGAAAGGCCACCTGTGGCATTTCCGTTATCCGCTTGAGAACGTGCCTTTCGATCCGGAAAACCCGCATACCTATATCGTCGTTGCGACCACGCGCCCGGAAACCATGCTTGGTGATACCGGCGTTGCGGTCAATCCCAAGGATGGGCGCTACCACGCACTGGTCGGCAACGATGTCGTTTTGCCGCTCGTCGGGCGTCATATTCCAATCGTTGCGGACGATTACGCCGATCCGGAAGCCGGTTCTGGTGCGGTCAAGATCACGCCTGCGCACGATTTCAACGATTTCGAGGTCGGCAAGCGCAATGACCTGCGCGCCATCAACATCCTGACGCCTGAGGCATCCATTACCCTGAAGGGGAATAACGACTTCCTCGAAGGCCTAGAACTGGCTCCTGAACTGAAGGCGCTCATCAATGAGCTCGACGGCCAGGATCGTTTTGCGGTTCGCAAGCGCATTGTCGAACTGATGGACGAGCGCGGCTATCTGGAGAAGGTCGAGGACCACACGCACGCCGTTCCGCACGGTGATCGTGGCGGCGTGCCGATCGAACCTTACCTGACCGACCAGTGGTATGTGAATGCTGCCGAACTGGCCAAGCCGGCGATGGTTGCGGTTCGCAACGGCACCACGCAGATCGTGCCGAAGAACTGGGAAAAGACCTATTTCGACTGGATGGAAAACATCCAGCCATGGTGCGTCTCGCGCCAGCTCTGGTGGGGGCACCAGATTCCGGCCTGGTACGGTCCCGATGGCAAATGCTTCGTCGAAAAGAGCGAGGCGGAAGCCAAGGCCTCCGCACGCGCGCACTACGGCGAAGATGTTGCACTGGAACGCGACACCGACGTTCTCGATACGTGGTTCTCGTCTGCCCTATGGCCGTTCTCGACGCTCGGCTGGCCGGACAAAACGCCGGAACTTGCCACCTATTATCCGACCAGTGTTCTGGTTACGGGGTTTGACATCCTGTTCTTCTGGGTTGCCCGCATGATGATGATGGGCCTCCACTTCATGGAGGAAATCCCGTTCCACACGGTCTACCTGCATGCTTTGGTTCGCGACAAGAACGGCGCGAAAATGTCGAAGTCGAAGGGCAATGTCATCGATCCGCTGGAGCTGATGGATGAATACGGTGCCGACGCGCTCCGGTTCACCCTTGCCATCATGGCCGCTCAGGGCCGTGACGTGAAGCTCGATCCGGCACGTATCGCAGGCTATCGCAATTTCGGCACCAAGCTGTGGAACGCAACACGCTTTGCCCAGATGAACGGCGTGAAGCTCGACGCCGGTTTCAAGCCCGAAAATGCCAAGCTTGCAGTCAATCGCTGGATTTTGACCGAGCTGACCAAGGCGACCCGCGCGGTAACCGAAGGCATCGCTACCTATCGTTTCAACGAAGCGGCGGGCGCGGCCTATCGATTTGTCTGGAACCAGTTCTGCGACTGGTATCTGGAACTGCTCAAGCCGATCTTCATGGGCGACGACGAAACCGCAAAGGCGGAGGCTCAGGCTACGGCGGCCTATTGCCTGGACGAGATCTACAAGCTCCTGCATCCCTTCATGCCATTCATGACGGAAGAGCTGTGGACCCTGACGGCGGGCGAGGGACAGAAGCGCGACACTGTGCTGGCGCTTGCGGCCTGGCCGGAACTGTCCTTCGAGGATGAGGAAGCTGCTGCCGACATCAACTGGCTTGTTGATCTTGTCACCGGAATTCGTTCGGTTCGTGCCGAGATGAATGTGCCTGCTGGCGCGATTGCCCCGGTCGTTGTCCTCGATGCCAATTCGGCAAGCGTGGAGCGGTTTGCCCGCCACGATGCGGCCATCAAGCGCCTCGCCCGCGTGGAAAGCGTTGCGTTTGAAGCGCAGGCTCCAAAAGGGTCGGCACAGATGCTGCTGGGTGAGGCGACAATCTGCATCCCGCTTGGCAATCTGATCGACCTCAAGGCCGAATCCGCGCGCCTTGCCAAGGAGGCTGGCAAGATTGCCGCTGAAATGGATCGCATCGAGAAGAAGCTCTCCAACGAGAAGTTCGTTGCCAATGCGCGCGAAGAGGTCGTTGAAGCCGAGCGTGAGCGGTTGGCCGAATTGAAGGAAGCAGCACAGCGCGTGGCGACCGCGGAGTCACGCATTCGTGATGCGAGCTGATTTGATCTGACCTGAAAACGACCCCACGTTTTTCGAATCAAGCACCCGGCAGCGCATTTCGCTGCCGGGTGTTTTTTGTGCCGGAGGTGGATTTCGGCGCAATTCAACCGCTGGAACGATTGATCGAACCGCCGTTTCGATTGTTTTTGACTAATGTTGCGCTTTCGCAACAAGGCGAAAAAGAGGTCAAAAACTGGGCGATTTGCGCATATTTTGACGTTCGCGTGACCGATTACTGCTAATGAACGGCCTCAGGATCGAAGTTTTGGCCATTTTCGACAGATGCCGCGAAAATTGTATGATGCTAATCCAATTTAATGGATATTGCGGCTTCAAACCTTCCTGATTTACGTTTTCGTCAACGTTAATATCGTTGCTGTGTGGGAGGACATTTATGAGTGTACAGCGCGTGAAAATGGCGGGAATGGTCGCGGCTCTCCTCGGGAGCGCGGTTGCAGCCAATGCAGGTGGTTTCGAGCGTAGCTCGCAGGATTTCGATATCCTTTTCGAAAAAGGGAACGTTGTCGACACCACCGGCACCTATATCATGCCGCAGCGAAAGCTGAAAAATATCCAAGGTTCGCCAATCGCTGCGAAAACGGGCGGTATAAACCCGATCACCAAGCGGCCATATGAAACCGAAGTTGACGAAGCCAAGAGCTATTGGGTTCCGAAAGCATCTGCGAAGTTCGACCTGACCGATGATTTTGCCTGCGCGGCCCAGTATCGGCAGCCTTGGGGTATTCACACTGACGTTGGCGTCGATACGGTCCGCATGTATACCGCGATCGAGCAGAAGATTTCCTCGAACGATTACGGCGTGAATTGCTCGTATCGCTTTGCAGCCGGAGAGAAGAGCTATTTCCGCATTCTCGGCGGCGTCAGCTATCAGGAGCTTCGGGGTGAACAAACTCGAATGATCCCGGGTATTGACCCGCGCGATAATCCGACGAAGTTTCCGTTCCCTGGTCCGTTCCGCGTAGCGTCTCTGGACGTAGAGGATGAAGCCATCGGCTGGCGTCTCGGTGCGGCCTACGAAATCCCTGAATATGCGATGCGCGCGACGCTCGTTTACCAGTCCAAGGTCAAGTACAACCTTGAAGGAACGATTGATAATCTGGCGATTGTCGGTGGGCGTGCGCTGCCGATCAACGTTGAAAGTGACGTTGCGACGCCGCAATCGGTTGAGTTCAAGTTCCAGACCGGTATCGCTCCAGACTGGCTTGCTTTCGGTTCGGTCAAGTGGACTGACTGGTCATCCATCAGCCACGTGGATTTCAACACATCCGACAGCAAGATTGCTCGCAAGGGAACAACGATCACCAGTTTGAACCTGTATTATCAGGATGGCTGGACGGTGAGCGGTGGTGTTGGCCACAAGCTTAACGAACAATGGTCCCTGGCCGGTACTGTAACCTGGGACCGTGGTACCAGCACAGGCCTGACATCGCAGACTGACGTATGGCTGTTCGGCCTGGGAACCAACTACAAGCCGAACGATCAGTTCGAGGTTCGTCTTGCTGGCGCGGCTGGCTGGCTGTCCTCCGGTGAGCTTGATGATACCGTTGTCGGTGGCAAGCCGAGCCTTACGGGTTCCAAGGGCAGATTCGGCAATGACTTTGTGGGTGGTTTGTCACTCACTGCCAAGGTCAAGTTCTAGAGTACTTCCGAGCGAGCGGTTCCAACGGTTTCGTTAAAACAAGAGCCGCTCCAAGCTTGACGCATGAGACATGAAAAAGCCCGGCATTGCCGGGCTTTTTTCGTTTGGTGTGGTCTTGATTACTGTTCAAGCCGCGCAAGCAGTGAAGACGTATCCCAGCGACCGCCGCCGATCTTCTGCACTTCCTTGTAGAACTGATCCACGAGGGCCGTAACCGGCAGAAGCGCGCCGTTGCGGTTGGCTTCCTCAAGGCAGATGCCAAGGTCCTTGCGCATCCAGTCGACGGCAAAGCCGAAATCATATTTGCCCTGGTTCATGGTGCCGGAGCGGTTTTCCATCTGCCAGGAGCCCGCTGCCCCCTTCGAAATGACCGAGATCAGCTTTTCGATATCGAGACCGGCCTTCTTGCCGAAATGGATACCTTCTGCCAGCCCTTGAACGAGACCGGCAATGCATATCTGGTTGACCATCTTTGCAAGCTGGCCCGAGCCGACCGGTCCCATGCGGCCGACCATGCGCGCATAGGCATCGATAACAGGCTTGGCGCGTTCGAAAACTGCCTCTGATGCGCCGACCATGACCGTCAGCACGCCGTTTTCGGCGCCAGCCTGTCCGCCCGAGACAGGTGCATCGATGAAATGAAAGCCGCGCTTTTGCGCTTCGGCGTCCAGTTCGCGGGCAACCTCGGCGGATGCGGTGGTATTATCGATGAAAATCGTATCCTTCCTCATGGCCGAAAAAGCGCCATCCGGCCCAATGGTCACAGAACGAAGATCGTCGTCATTGCCAACACAGGCGAAAACAAAGTCGGCATCATGCACTGCTTCGGCAGGCGTGGGGGCAAAGCTTCCACCGAACTCCTTGGCCCACTTTTCGGCCTTGGCCGTCGTGCGATTATAAACCGTGACGTCGTGACCGCCTTTGTTCTTGAGATGCCCTGCCATGGGATAACCCATAACGCCTAAGCCTAGAAAGGCGACTTTAGCCGCTGTCGTCATTCGTTTCTTCCTTTGGATAACTGCCAAAATCAGGTGAGCGGCGTCATAACGGCCGCCTTATAGGCTGGGCGCTGCTTAAGACGGCCATACCACTCTTCGAGGCGGGGAAGAGAGGGGCGTTCAATCGAAAACTCGAACCACGCATAGGCATAGCAGCCAATGGGAATATCGCCGATTCCGAAATTCTCGCCCGAGAACCAGGGCGTTTCCTTGAGGCCCTCGTCGGCAATCCGCATCGAATGCGCCAGCCCCTCAAGGCCGCGTTTCAAAATGGCTGGATCGCGTTCCGCTTCCGGCAGCCGTATCATGTGCTTCATGACGTCGCTGAAATTGGTGTAGAAGGACGCGGACGCCCAATCCATCCATTTTTCGGCCTGGGCACGCTTGGCCGGTTCCTCGATCCATAGCGTGCCTTTACCATAAGCGGCTGCGAGATAACGCGTAATGGTGTTGGATTCCCAAAGCACAGTGTCGCCGTCCTCCAGCAAGGGAATCAGGCCATTCGGGTTGCGGGCCAGATAAGCCGGGTCGTTCAACCCGCCGAATGGACCACCAACATTGATCTGCTCATATTCAAGATCAAGTTCATGCGCTATCCAGAGCGCCTTCTTCACATTTGTGGAATTGATACGACCCCAGATTTTCAGCATGACTCAGCCTGTTGCATTACTGTCGAAAAATGCATTCTAAACAGATCGTCCCCGAAAGTCGCAAGACTTCCGGGGACGATATTTTGGCTTATGCCTATTTAGTGATCTCTAGCGAACAAGATGACGTGTCAGTCGCCGTTCGAGGTAATCCCAGATGTGTCGCAGACATTCGACGATCAGCAGATAAATCACCGCCGCCCACAGATAAGTCTGGAAATCGAACGTGCGTGAATAGGCGCGGCGGGTTTCGCCCATGAGATCCAGAACGGTGATGATGGCCACAATGGCCGACCCCTTGATCATCAGGATGATTTCATTGCCGTAAGGACGCAACGCCACGATGAGCGCCTGCGGAAGAATAACCTTCCAGAACGTCACCCGTTTGGAAATACCCAGCGCCGCAGCGCCTTCCCATTGGCCAGGTGCCACGCTCTGGATGGCGCCACGCAGGATTTCAGCCTGATAAGCCGCCGTGTTGAGCGAAAACGCCAGAATGGCACAATTCCACGCATCCCGGAAAAACACCCATAGACCGATGCTTTCGAGGAACGGTCGGAAGGTGCCGAAGCCATAATAGATAAGGAACGTCTGAGCGAGAAGCGGGGTGCCGCGAAAGAAATAGACGTAACCGAAAGCCACGCCGCGCAGCCATCGATTGTTTGACATGCGTGCGGCCGTGACTGGCAATGAAAGCAGCGCACCTATGGTGATGGATAGTGCGACCAGTTTCAGCGTTATCAGCAGCCCGGACCAATAGCGTGGCCCATAGGTTTCGAACAGGTCGATACGCCAGGAATTATAGAGATAAATCGCGAGTCCGGCGAAGAGAAGGAGCCAGAGAGCCACGATGATATGGCCGGCGACGCGCATCCGCGTCCATTGCTTTACCACTGGTGGGGGAGCCATCACCGGAACTGTCGTGTGGGAAACCGTCTGGGTCATGTCACGCACCTCGCGAACGGTTGGCGCCTGCATCAGCCCATCGGGCAATGCGGTCGATAAAGTAGGACGAGATGATTGCAAGAGCCAGATAGAGCAGGCAGGCTATGCCGAAGAACAGAAACGGCTCCTTGGTCACGCGCGCCGCAATGGAGGTTTGCCGCAGGATGTCTGAGAGAGTGATGACCGAAACCAGCGATGTGTCCTTGAGAAGCACCAGCCACAGATTGGCAAGGCCGGGCAGGGCGATGCGGATCAGCTGTGGCAGGATCACCTTGCGCATCGTCTGCCAGTGAGACAGGCCAACAGCATAACCGCCTTCATATTGGCCGCGCGGGATCGCCCGGAACGCCGAAAGGAAGACTTCGCTCGAATAGGACGAGAACACGAAGCCCAGTGCGACCATACCGGCGCCGAAGGCATTGATTTCCACATTGGCATCGACACCGAACAGGCTCAAAAGCCGTTGCAGCCCGAGCGACGCCCCGAAATATACGAGAAAGAGGGTCAGAAGCTCGGGCAAGCCACGAAAGATCGTCGTGTAGATGTTTGCTGCGAGCCGTATCGATGGTTCGGCGGATTGTTTGCCGACAGCCACCAGAAACCCGAGTGCGAGCCCAACAGGAAGCGTCGCGAGAGCCAGTGCGATAGTTACCAGAAGCCCGTTGGCAATGCTGATTCCCCAACCATCGGGGCCGAAACTCAACAGAGTGGCGTAATGTTCCATGCGCCTATTCTTTTCCTAAAGGCAATTGCCTGTGTTTTTATCGCCTGCCGGATTTCACCCAGTCAGGCTTGTGCGGCATGCCCGTACAAATGTTTTGCGCCGATCTGCAGGAATGCAAATCGGCGCATAGGTGTCAGTCCTGATTAGTTTTCGGCGCCGTAGGCATCGAAGTCGAAGTACTTGTCGTTGACTTCCTTGTACTTGCCGTTCGCGCGGATCGCCTTGATGGCCGCGTTGAACTTCTCAACCAGGTCCGGACGGCCCTTCTTGAAGGCAACGCCAGCACCCGGGCCGTGGATTTCGACAACAGGCGGGAAAGTGCCGACCATCTTGCAGCACGCGCCATCGGGCGACTTCAGCCATTCGGCCAATGTCACGCTGTCGTCGTTGGCGGCGTCGAGACGGCCGTTGGCCAGATCAAGACGATATTCTTCAGCCGTGGGATAGGCCTTGATCGTGCTGTCGGTGAAGGTCTTTTCCGAATAGTTGGAATGTGTGGTGGAAACCTGAACGCCAATCGTCTTTCCGGCGAGGTCTTCCTTGGTCACGCCCTTGATGTCCGTGTCTTTGGGAGCGGCAATGCCGGGAGGCGTGTTGTAGTATTTATTGGAGAAGTCGACCTGCTTCTTGCGCTCCTCGGTGATGGACATGGAGGCGATGAATGCATCGAACTTGCCTGCCTGAAGGGCAGGAATTGCGCCATCCCATTCCTGGGTGACAAATTCGCACTGCGCTTTCATTTCATCGCAAAGCGCCTTGGCGATATCGACGTCGAAGCCCGAGAGGGTACCGTCCGGCTTGATGAAATTGAAAGGAGGATAGGCACCTTCCGTGCCGATCTTGAGCTTGAGCGGCTCTTCCGCATTAGCTGTACCGGCAGTCATCGTGCCGATCGTGATTGCCAGGGCTGCAACCGATGCAGCAGTGGCGATACGCTTCAATACGCGCATTTTGGTTCCTCTCGTTTTGTTCTGGCTGGTTCCCTGATTATTTCTTCTGGTTCAGCCGCTTAAGGGGTAGGCACGACCATGTAACCTTAAATTGCACTTTTGGTGGCGGATTCCCCTTATCCCTATCATTAGATGGTTGAGCCGATCATGCGCAATATTTTTTCGCGCTTCCGTTTCGACCATCCATTCTGCGAGTGATATTCCCACCAATTTTAGACTGTTGGCAAGATGGTCTGAGTAATTAAATTGTGTGTCTCGGGCGTGGATATCTCGGTGATTTCCGCATAATTTTGCCTGAATGTGATAAAATTCACCATCAGGAAGGTCAACTATAGGGTTTTGCTCAAAGTGCCATCTCGCGCGCGATAAAATCGGCTATTCTCTCGATATCGTTGATATCGAATACCGGCGCCGTTTCCTGGGGCTGCGGCTGGTCGCTGGCAATGGCGACAATGCTCGGATCGTCGGCGGAAAGCAGCGGCCCTCCATGACTGCCCGAGCGGCGCAGCTCGATTTTCTTGTGCGTTTCAAGCTTATAGCCTTCGACCAGAACCAGGTCACATGGCGCAAGCTTGGCGGCAATCTCCCAAAGGGAGGGTTCTTTTTCGCCCATGTTCTCATGCATGATCGCGTAGCGCCGCGACGAGACTATCGCTACTTCCGCCGCTCCCGCCTTTCGATGCCGCCAGGAATCAGTTCCTTCATGATCGATGTCGAAATCATGATGGGCATGCTTGATGGTGGCGATACGGTATCCGCGTGCAGTGAGGCATGTAACCAGCCGTTCGGTCATTGTCGTCTTGCCGGAGTTTTTCCAGCCGGTAATGCCGAAAAGCTTCTGGTTCATTCCATTCCCTCAGCCAGTCTCCGTGCGGCGACAAGATCGTCGGGCCGGTTGATGTTGAAAAACGGATCATATGTTTCCGAACTATCGCCAGCCAAGGCAAGCGGAAATTCAACTGTCTCGAAGCCGATATGCTCAGCGAATGCCAGAACGCTGGCCCTGTTCGTGCTTGCAAGCCAGGCGGAGAGTTCATCTGCCAGACCGGTTTCCCACAGTCCGAAAATCGGATGAATCCGCTCCAGGGAACTGGCAAGAACAACCCGCGCTCCGGTCTCCTTCCGACGCGAAAGAAGACGGTCCGCGAGATCGGGAGGCAGAAATGGCGTATCGGCTGCTGTTGTCAGCAGCAAGGGAAAAGCTTGCGCCTGAAGCAATGCCGTCAGAATGCCGATCAGCGGACCGCCATGTTGAGCGGAGATGTCTTCTATGACGGGTATGCCGAGATCGGTCAGGCGGGAATCATTGCTGTTCGCGTTGACGACCAGAGTTTGAACCTGAGGTTCGATCCGTCTGATGACGTGGGTAATAACGGAGCCGGTGCCGAGCGGTTGAAGGAACTTGTCGCCCGCAACGCCACCTTCCTGCATGCGGCTGGAAAGCCCGCCGGCAATGATGGCTCCGGCGATCATGAAGGTTCCACGCCAGTCGGGATTGTCGCGAGCGTGCTCTTGTAGCGTTCCCGCTTTTTCAAGACATTCTCACGATAGACCATATAGACGCCGCTCCCGACCACCAGCACCGATCCCAAGATCGTATATATGTCAGGCGCTTCGCCGAAGACAAATGTGCTGAGCCCGATTGCCCAGAGCAGGCTGGAATAACGGAACGGTGAAACGAACGAAACTTCGCCCTCCCGCATGGCCAGAATGATGAAGTGATAGCCGGCAAGCAACAGTACGGCAGCAATGGCCATAGCTCCGACAGCCGAAATGTTGAGAAGTTGCCATCCGCCCATGGGAATGGTGAGGGCGCCACCGGTCAGCGTTATCGCTCCCGCCGTCAGCGTCGATAGGAAAAGCGTCGGCACATGTGCAGGCACCCTACGTGTGGCGAGGTCGCGCGTGGCCGCAAAACAGACGCTCGCCAGGAGAACAGCCACGGCTGCAAGGCTGGCCGAATCGTTCATTCCAGGCCGGATGATAATCAGGACGCCGACAAATCCGACCAGGACACAGGACCAGCGGCGCCAGCCGACCTTCTCTTTGAGAAACAAGGCTGCTCCCAGCGTCACCACGAGCGGGGTGGCCTGAAAAACCGCCGAACAGAATGCCTGGGAGAGATGGCCCAAAGAATAAATATAGGTCACCGTCGCCACCACTTCGCCAGCCACGCGCAGAAGTGTCATCTTTTCAAGGGACAGATTGCGCAGCGCCCCATGGCGCCAGGCAAGCAGACCGATGAGTGTTGTCGCGAACACGCCCCGGACCAGCATGTACTGTCCGCTGTTCATTTCAGTCAGGAGGTACTTTGTGATCGCATCGCCAATGGTAAAAGTCCCCATGGCGAGAAGCATGAAAATACTTGCTCGAAAATTTGATGACTGCGGCACGATACAGAATCCAGTTTAGAACTCCATACCGTTTTAAAGTCGATCCGGCGACAATTATTTCGGCTGTCCGCTCTTTACAGCACATCTCGAAAAGGCGCTGTAAAGTATAAATCGATTAACCGCCGGTCATGCTCATATGACGGGCAACGGCGGGACGGTCGCGGTCGATGATGAAATCATGGCCCTTGGGCTTGCGCGAAATGGCCTCATCTATCGCCCGGCTGAGCAGAAGATCGCTTTCGCTTTCCCGCAGGGCCTTGCGCAGATCGGCATCGTCGTTCTGGCCAAGGCACATATAAAGCATGCCGGTGCAGGTCAGGCGGACGCGATTGCAGCTTTCGCAGAAATTGTGGGTCATCGGCGTGATGAAGCCAAGCCGTCCGCCCGTCTCTTCAATCGTCACGTAGCGGGCAGGGCCACCCGTGCGATACGGGATGTCGGATAGGGTGAACTGCCGTGACAGGTCTTCGCGCACTTGAGAGAGCGGCAGATACTGGTCTGTGCGGTCGAATTCTATCTCGCCCATCGGCATGGTTTCGATGAGAGTCATGTCCATGCCGCGGCCATGTGCCCAGCGGATCAGTTCAGGAATTTCGTGCTCGTTGAAATCCTTGAGTGCGACGGCATTGATCTTGACGCGGATGCCGACACGCTGGGCGGCTTCAATTCCCTCAAGAACGCGAGGCAGGTCGCCCCAACGGGTGATCTGATGAAATTTTTCCGGATCGAGTGTGTCCAGCGAGACATTGATGCGCCGCACGCCGCAATCTGCCAGTTCATCGGCAAAACGCGCGAGCTGCGATCCGTTCGTGGTGAGAGTCAGCTCATCCAGCGCGCCGGATTTCAGATGGCGCGAAAGCTGCCGGATGAGATGCATGATATTCTTGCGTACCAAAGGCTCGCCGCCGGTCAGGCGCAGTTTCCGCACGCCCTTGTCGATAAAGGCGGTGCAGAGGCGGTCCAGTTCCTCAAGCGTCAGCAAGTCCTTCTTGGGCAGGAACGTCATATGTTCCGCCATGCAATAGGTGCAGCGGAAATCGCAGCGATCCGTTACCGAAACGCGAAGATAGGTAACGGCACGCCCGAAAGGATCAATCATGGGTCCATTCGGGGAAACAAGTGGCTGGGCTTGGTTTGTGTACATCATAAGCCGTTGTTTCCGCTTGGTGCGGAGGAATGTCCGCATCGTTCCCTAGAAATAGGACCTGCGGACTGCATTGTCCAGTTTTGCGCGCACGAAGCTCTTCCAATAATGATCGCGGCTATTGCGATATTTTAACGCGGGGCCTATCAAAGCTGGTGAATATCCAAGCTGGAGAATGGTTATGAGCGAGGTCTGGCCGACTGAATTGCGCGTTTCGCACGACCGCCGGCTGCTGACGGTGGCGTTTGACGACGGCCAGAAGTTCGAGCTGACCGCCGAATTGCTGCGTGTGCTGTCGCCTTCGGCTGAAGTGCAGGGCCATTCACCGGAACAGCGCGTGACGGTCGGCGGCAAGCGCAATGTCGAAATCATGAAGGTCGAACCGGTCGGCAACTATGCTGTCCGAATAACCTTCGACGACATGCACGACACCGGCCTGTTTTCATGGACCTATCTCCACAAGCTCGGCACCGAGAAGGACACTTTGTGGCAAACCTATCTCGATGAACTTGCCCAGAAGGGGCTCAAGCGGGACCGCTGACCTATTCCTTCTCCAGCATTTCGCAGATGCGGCGCATCACATCGCCCATCGCGTTGCACTGGGCATTTGTCGATTGCGCCATGACGCGGTCAATCAGTTCCGTATAGACTGTCAGCGCGTGTCCAAGAAGCTTCTCGCCCTTGGCGGTCAGGGTCAGGCGCATCACGCGCTTGTCCGCCGGATCGCCCTCGCGCACCAGCAGGCCGCGCTTTTCCAGCTTCGGCAGCAGCATGGTGATGTTGGAGCGCCCGACAAGAATGCGGCGCGCAAGATCGTGCTGGGATTCGCCGGGATGGCGATAAATATTCATCAGCACATCGAGATCGGCGATCTTCAGATCGAAGGTCGATAGCCCCTGGGCGAGGGCGCGTTCCACCGCCTTGCCTGCGCGCGCAACGGCAATCCAGTTCTTGAAGCGCGGATTATCCCACGGCAGTCTTTGCGTTTCGTCTTGCATTTTGTTCATTCTTGTACAATTATTTGTTCAGGATTGAACATAATTGAGGCCCTGTCATGACATCGTTCTCTTTGCAGGTTACGCGATTCGGCCTGGGTGTGCTCGGGCGCATTGATGCCGATAAAGCGGGCCGCGCCGCATTCAGGATTTTTTGTCGAACGCCAAGCCGCAAGCCGAAGACCAAGGCCTATGCGGCGCGTCTTCATAAAGCGAACATGGAACTCGGTCAGGCAAAGCGGCTCGATCTGATCATCGACCGCGGACTTATCGCAACCTATCTGTTCGAGCCCGACGTTTATGTGGGAAGAACTTCGCTTGTCGTCCACGGATGGGGATCGCGCGCGGCCGATATGATGACGATCATCCGCGAGCTTGTCGCGCGGGGCGACCGGGTTGTTGCAATCGATCTTCCGGGCCATGGCGCATCGGCGGGGCACACGCTCAACATGATCCAGGCAATCGCAGCCGTCGATGTGGCCTGGCGTCAATATGGCCCCTTCGATGCGATGATCGGCCATTCATTCGGTGGCGCGGTCATCATTAATGCGGCTGCGGGTTCTGTCGGTTGCTACCGCTCACACCGCCCGGCGAAGCTGGTGACGATTGCTTCCCCGCACTCGATGACGGGGGTTTTTGATGGTTTCGGCAAAGTGCTGGGGCTTGGCCGCGACGCGCGTGATGCCATGAAGGAACAGGTCCGTCACATCGCCGCGCGCCCGATTACGGACTTCGATACCGATGTGCTCCTGCGCCGCATGACGATACCGACGCTTGTCGTCCATGCACGTGACGACAAGGAAGTTCCTGCTATCTGCGCGGAAGCGGCTGGCAAGGCGGGCTCTCATGTGACGGTGCATTGGGCGGATGGCCTTGGGCATCGCCGCATCATCGCGAGCGCCGAGGTGGCGTCATTGGTGGCGGAATACCTTGATGACAGCCCGAGATTGAGGCTGGTTGCCTGATTATGCTTCGGAGAAAACCAGTTTCTCCCATGCTGCCATGGCGCCCATCGCTGTTGCGGCGAGGTCTTGGCGCGTTCCGCCATCGCGCGCGAGAATAGACATGCCGTTCTGGACCGTCGCGTAAAAGGTTGCGACTGCCTCGCAATTGACGGAGGTCGGAATATCTCCGTCGCGAACGCCGCGTTCCAGCCGCTTCTTCAGGGTTTCAATATTGGACTGGCGGCGGCTGCGCAGTACGGTGCAAACCTTGTCGCTTGAGTGCGTTCGATGCAGCGCGTCCAGCGTGATCATGCAGCCCCGTGGCACGGTTTCCTGGCAATAGGCATCTATCGTTGCGAACAGGAAACGCTCGAAAGCCGTGCGGACATTCGGCGTTTCATCAAGGCTAGACCAGATTTCAACGCCAATTTCTCCCGCATAAAGCGCAAGGGCTTCCAGATATAGCTCCTCCTTGCTTTTGAATGCAGCATAGAGGCTGGGAGCGTTGATGCCCATGGCCGTCGTCAGATCGGCCAGCGATGCGCCGTCGAAACCTTTCTCCCAAAATATGAACATCGCAGCCCGAAGCGCCGTTTCACGGTCAAAGCTGCGAGGACGTCCTTTTTCTGCCACGTCTGAACCTTTCTGTATCGATCATTAAATAAATCGCTTGACGGTTCCGCGCAAGCCTGTCAGCAATTATGTATCAATTGATACAGAAAGGAAATGGCATGCCAGCAGAAGCTCTGAACGGAAAGGTTGCCTTCGTCACCGGTGGAAGCCGCGGCATAGGCGCTGCGATTGCGCGCAGGCTCGCAAAGGATGGCGCGGCAGTTGTCATCACTTATGTGAATGGCAAGGAAAAAGCCGATGCCGTGGTTTCGGAAATCGTGGCCAATGGCGGCAAGGCGCTGGCATTGAAGGCTGATAACCGCGACGCCAGCCAGATTGCTGCGGCCATTGAAGCAACGGTCAAGGAATTCGGTCGTCTGGATATATTGGTCAATAGCGCCGGTATTTGGCATGCGGCCCCGTTGGAAGAAGTCACGCTTGCCGATTTCGATGATGTGATGGCGGTGAACTTCCGCGCCGTCTTTGCCGCCGTTTCGGCAGCCGCTCCGCACCTTGGCGCTGGCGGGCGGGTCATCACCATCGGCTCCAATCTGGCGGAAAGCGTGCCGTGGCCGGGCATCAGCCTTTATGCGGCCAGCAAGGCGGCTTTGATCGGTCTGACGAAAGGTCTGGCGCGCGATCTCGGTTCGAAGGGCGTTACGGTCAATGTCGTTCACCCGGGTTCCACCGATACCGACATGAACCCGGCCGGTGGTGATCATGCCGAACAGCAGCGCGAGCGCATCGCTACCGGCAGCTTCGGTTCTCCTGACGATATTGCAGGTCTGGTGGCCTGGCTTGCAAGCCCCGAAGGACGCTTCGTGTCGGGCGCCTCGCTTACCGTCGATGGCGGCGCAAACGCCTGAAACGAAAAGGGCGGCTCGCGCCGCCCTTTCATTTGCTTAGAGCACAGATCTGATTCAATCAAATCTGTGCTCTAAGCGTTTGTTTCGTCGCATTATCCTACGCAAAATCGCTTCGCACTTTTGCTGGAAATGCTTTAACCCAGATTGAGCTCCTTGAAGAAATCATTGCCCTTGTCATCGATGACGATGAAGGCGGGGAAATCTTCCACTTCGATGCGCCAGATCGCTTCCATGCCGAGTTCCGGATATTCGACGACTTCGACCTTCTTGATGCAATCCTGCGCCAGACGGGCAGCCGGACCGCCGATGGAACCCAGATAGAAGCCGCCGTGTTGACCGCAAGCCTCACGCACCTGGCGCGAACGGTTGCCCTTGGCGAGCATCACCATCGAACCGCCGAAGGACTGGAACTGGTCCACATAGGAATCCATGCGGCCAGCCGTGGTTGGCCCGAACGAGCCGGAGGCATAACCGGCTGGCGTCTTGGCAGGACCTGCATAATAGATCGGATGGTTCTTGAAATAATCCGGCATGGCTTCGCCGTTTTCAAGCCGCTCGCGAATCTTGGCATGCGCCAGATCGCGCGCCACGATGATGGGACCGGTGAGCGACAGGCGCGTCTTGACCGGGTGCTTCGACAATTCCTTGAGAATGTCCTGCATCGGCTGGTTGAGGTCGATCTTGACCACATGCGACGACAGTTTTTCCTCGTCGATATCCGGCATGTACTTGGCCGGATTGGTTTCCAGCTTTTCCAGAAAGATGCCGTCCTTGGTGATCTTGCCCTTGGCCTGACGGTCCGCAGAGCAGGAAACGCCGATGCCGATCGGCAGGGAAGCACCGTGGCGCGGCAGGCGAATGACGCGCACATCATGGCAGAAATATTTGCCGCCGAACTGCGCGCCAACGCCGAGCGACTGCGTCAGCTTATGGATTTCGGCTTCCATTTCGAGGTCGCGGAAGGCGTGGCCGGTTTCGGAACCCTTGGTCGGCAGGCTGTCCAGATAGCGCGTCGAGGCAAGCTTGACCGTCTTCAGGTTCATCTCGGCCGAGGTGCCGCCAATGACGATTGCCAGATGGTAAGGCGGGCAGGCGGCAGTGCCGAGGCTCAGGATCTTGTCCTTGAGGAAGTCGATCATGCGGTCGTGCGTCAGCAGTGACGGTGTTCCCTGATAGAGAAACGTCTTGTTCGCCGAACCGCCGCCTTTGGCTACGAACAGGAATTTATAGGCATCTTCGCCTTCTTCATAAATGTCGATCTGCGCGGGCAGATTGTTCTTGGTGTTCTTTTCCTCGAACATCGACAGAGGGGCGAGCTGCGAATAACGCAGGTTCTTCTTGTTGTAGGCATCGAGAACACCTGCGCCCAGCGCATCGGCATCGCCGCCTTCGGTCCAGACGCGACGGCCTTTCTTGCCCATGATGATCGCCGTGCCGGTATCCTGACACATGGGCAGCACGCCGCCAGCGGCGATATTGGCGTTTTTCAGAAGATCGTAGGCAACGAAACGGTCGTTGTCGGTCGCTTCAGGGTCTTCGAGAATTTTGGCAAGCTGCTGAAGATGGCCGGGGCGCAGCAGGTGGTTGATGTCGGCAAAAGCCGCTTCCGAAAGCAGGCGAAGCCCTTCCGGATCGACCGTCAGGATTTCCTGTCCCTTGAACGTATCGACGGAGACATGATCGGAAGTCAGCTTGCGGTAAGGGGTGTCGTCTTCACCAAGAGGGAAAAGATCGGCGGCGCTTGCTTCTGCCATCGCGGTACCTCGCTTGCTTGCCAGCTGCGCCAGCCGGAGATGGTCGTAAATCCGGCTCGCGCGATATATTGATCGAAGCCCCGAAGAGAGCCCGGAGCCAAAGTCTGAGGGGCTTTTAGCGCGATGCGAAGTGGATGCCACTGCGTCACTTTGTTCATCAAGGCATTCCGGCTCCGTCTCCCAAGAAGGTGCCTCAAACAATTGTGATAGGTGCAGAACGCGAAATTGCTTCAGGAAGCATTAGCGTTAAAAGTTTCTATACGAGATTGGTAAATTCTACGCGCGAGATTCGGACGGATTCGCTTGTTTAGCGAACGCATCAATTTGGGCGGTTTGAAATGCAGTTTCCCAGACACTCGCAGACAGATGAGAAGAGCAGCGCTGGGCGCGGACTAACGATCCGTCGCGCAGCGGCGCTGGCCCTGGCAGCTTCGGTGTTTCTCCCCACAGCGCAGGCCCAGGCCGCGAATTCGTTGTTGGAGCTTTTTCAGCAGCGCCGCCAGCAACCCGCGCCGCAGGTGGTTGCGCCACAGCCTCAACCTCCGAAAGCGGCTGCCCCAAAAGCGGTCGCGGCTCCCCGCGCATCCACCCCGAAGACCGCGACACGCAGCGTTCCGCCAGCGCAGCGCGTGACGGTGAAGGGACCGCAGATTTACGATTATAAGCCCGATGCTCTGGTCAATGTCGATTTCAGCGCGCTCGACATGCGCGTCACTGCCGCAACCGAACCTGCCCCTGTCGACCCGCTGACATCGGGCATGTCGCCGATCCGCCATCAGGCCCGTGAGGAGACACCGGGCCAGCGTGCATTCGACGCGGCGGTGGACTATCTGAAGTCCGTCGACGTCAAGGCCGAAAAAGAGATAGCGCAGGCTATCGTCGATTATTATTCCAACAAGCGCAGCTTCATGTGGTCGGCCGATGACAAGGTGCTGGACCGCGCCAAGAACGTCGCGGCCTTCTTCGCCCGAGCCGATGAGGACGGGCTCAACCCGGATGAATATGCGGTCACGATTCCGGCTGACACTTTCGACGCTGCCGCGGGAGCCGAACGCCAGCAGAAACTTGCAGAATTTGAAATTCGCATGTCGGCGCGCGCTCTGCGTTACGCTATCGACGCAGGTGAGGGGCGTGTCATCGCCGACCGGCTGAGCGGTTTCCACGACCTGCCGCGCAACCGCGTCGATCCGAAGGCGGTTCTTGAACGGCTGGCGTCAGAGAGCGATCCGGCGACCTATCTGCATGGCTTCCAGCCGGACAATGCGCAATATGCAGCCTTGAAGCGCGAACTGGCAAATGCCGCTCCGCCATCTGCCGAACCGATCCGCATCTCGCTCAATGGCGTTATCAAGCCGGGCGATAGGAACGATCAGCTCAGCAAGGTCGTTGCCCTGATATCGAGACACGCGCCCGCAAGCTATCTGGCAGACCACCAGCAAGTGCTGGACCGGCATGCGAGCGGCGACGTCTACGATCCTGAACTGGTAGCAGCCATCAAGGACTACCAGAAGCTTTCTGGCAGCACGCCGGATGGCGTCATTGGCCGCAACACACTTTCCGCCCTTCAGGGTGAGCAGTCCTCCATCAAGCGCGACCGCATCCTTTATTCCATGGAACGCCTGCGCTGGCTGCCGCATGATTTCGGCACCCGTTACGTGATGGTCAATCAGCCGGCTTACCGCGCGGAATATTTCGAGGGCGGTAAAGAAAAGCTGGCCATGAATGTGGTCATCGGCTCTCCGAGCCACCAGACCTATTTCTTCTATAACAAGGTCCAGACGGTGGTTTTCAACCCGTCATGGGGCGTGCCGCGCTCTATCATCCTGAACGAGATGCTGCCGAAGGTCATGCGCGATACGAGCTATCTCGACCGCAACGGCTATGAGGTCTACGCGGACGGCAAGAAGGTTTCGGCTGGCGCCGTCAATTGGAGTGCCGTTGCCGCAGGCAAGGCTCATGTCGGCATTCGTCAGAAGCCGAGCCTCGACAATGCGCTGGGCGAACTCAAGATTCTGTTCCCCAACGCGCATGATATCTACATGCATGACACCCCGGCCAAATCCTATTTCAGCCGCGACATGCGCGCACTCAGCCATGGCTGTATCCGTCTGGAACGTCCGCGTGACATGGCGGCTGCGGTCATGGGAACATCGGTGTCCGACCTTGAAAAATACTTCGGCAAGAACGAGCGCGGAATCAAGGTGAAGGAGCCGGTTCCGGTCTATATTTCCTACTTCACGGCATGGCCGGATGCGAGCGGACAGATTCGCTACTATGGCGATGTCTATGACCGCGATTCCGGATTGCAGAAGGCATTCGACAAGACTGCGGATTCGCGCCTGGCCGCGCTCTGAAATCCGTTGCCATATGAAAACAGAACGGCAATCATCGCTGGATGGTTGCCGTTTTTCTTTGCCGATAAGGCAGACGGGCAGAAGATAAAATCTCTTTGGGAAGTGGCGCGCAAGATGCTTGACTTATGCAGCCGCAGGCCAGTATATCCGCACCACCTTGATTGAGCATCGCTCATCGGGCGTGTAGCTCAGCGGGAGAGCACTCCCTTCACACGGGAGGGGTCACAGGTTCAATCCCTGTCACGCCCACCATCTATCCAATTGATATTTAATCATAATCCGTTGTCTGCAAATTTATTGTCTCGGCAAATACTGGAAAACGAAAGCAGAACATGGCCGAGCCAAGCGGGTAAAATCCGTGGAATTAGTTCTTCTTCCGTTCCAGCTTCTTTGACACTGGCAAGAAATTCGAGCGCTTCGCCTCATCAGTTGCCACTACGTGCGCATATCTGGCGGCTGATGCCATATCTGTCCAAGCGCCAGTTCCTACCAATCCACGCACGTCCAATCCCCCGTATTTTCGCATCCACGTAGCCCATGTGTGCCTGAATACGTGGAACGTCACAAAGTCTACATCGGGGCCGGCTTTCGATTTCACATCTTCCAGCCATGTATACAGGCGCCCGGATTTTCTAAACCGGAATAGCTTCCCTTCTCGATCAAGCCCACGCGGATGATTCGCAATAGCCGCAACCACTGTAGGTGGCAGGTGGACCGCTCTGGGCTTCCCATTCTTTGTTGCTGGCAGGTATGCCATTCCTTCGGTCAAATCCAGCCTGGAAATTTCGAGCGTTGTTAGCTCACTGAGCCGCGTGCCGGTATAGAGAAGAGTATGCAGGAATATTCCGAACTCAGCATCCTTCTTGTATGCGGCGTCGAGAATCCTAAACGCCTGCTTGTCCGTCATCCAATCGGTCTTCATCTGACCGCGGGAGCCTTTAGGGCGCTTCCATTGCTGGTTAAGACCTGCGTGCTTCAAAATGGCCGATATGACCGTGTAGACCTGTCTGTTGCGTGTCGCTGCGCTCGCGTTCGGGTAGAGGGCAATTGCCGTCGTATCAATTAACTGCTGATCAATGTCTACCAAACGGTAATGGCCGATCCTTTCAACGATCGGCTCTATAAAGCGCTCATTATGGGTTGCGGCGATATAATCCGTCACCGCGTCTAGGAAGGTCGGTTCTCCGGGTTTCCTGAAAACTCCCGCTTCGATTTCTTCTTTCCAGAGTTTGAGGAGCTTTGCTGCCGTAGCTTTGTCAGTCGTCTTTGTACTTCTGTCCATTGTGACCCCGAAGTGGGTGCCGCGAATGTAGTAGTACGGCGATTTACCCGCACGTGGAGGGATGAGCTTGAGTGGCATTTCGTTTCTCGTCTTAATCCTTCAACAATCGCGTCCAGGTCCTTCTCAGTGAAGAACTTCTTGTGACCGACTGTGAAATAGAACGCATGGCGCTTGATAATTTCTTGCAGTGTTCGCCGGCCTATCCTGAGACGGTCTGCGGCTTCGTTCATGGAAAAGATCGCTGACATCCTCACTCCCTTTCCCGCAGTGCGGCGCGGCTATACGGCGGAACATATTTGTCGCCGTAGATCGCGGCTAGAACCACCTCATTAGCGAAATCGACTGCGGCCGCTGGCTGTTGCTGCATGACCGACCCGAAGAAGTTCGGGTTCGCGCAGATGCCAGACAGGGCCGCGTTAAAGATGGCGCGGTAGCCTTCGTGGTTGCTGTCCCATTCAGTTGAAAACTCAGCTTCCATCTACTCACCGCCTTTCAGGGCTTGGCGCTGCGCCGTCTCTCCGCTGATTTCGATGTGATCCGCAATCTCGCGAAGCAATGACGCCATCTGGCGAAGCTTCTCTTGGTTCGGATCGCTGTCGAGATAGGGGCGAGAGCTAGGAACATCGCCAATCAGCGCAGAAAAGTAAGTCCGCGTCGGGTTGTGAAGATGGCAATATTCTCCGGCAGGGAACAGGCTGTCTACAAAAGCCTGCGCTTGTTCGCGTGTCAGCTTCATTCGCTCTGCTCCCCAAGTGCGGAGGCGGCGAGTGCGCGGATAGCCATGTCCGGCCTTTCACATGTAGGATTGTGCCACCATTGTTTGGCGGCTTCCGCCGCAGCATTTAAAACGATGTCGATGGCAGCTTGGGCCTTGTCTCGCCAGTACTCGCGCTGTTGCTCTGGCTCGTCACCTGATGCCGTCTGCAAGCAGTTCTGTGCGTTCCAGTTTGCGCCGTCCTGCTCGCACATGGCCCGCGTCACCTTCTCGATGAGTTCCTTACTCGGCATGGCTGGCCTCCCACCCGCTCCATTTTTCACGCTTTGCGCGGCGTTTTGCGTTTTCCAATGAGTTGTTCCATTCTGCCAGCTTGCGTTCAGAAGGCTTACCGGCGCGTTGCACCATCAGTAGTTGAAGGGCTTCCTGTAGCAACGTTGCCTGCGCTGAGGTCATAACAGCGAGCGTGCAATAGACGCGGGGACCGCTTGGATTGTCGTAAAGGTTCATGGCTTGCTGGCCTCCTTTGCGCGCAAGATGGCGATGCAGAGGGCGATGGCTCCATTAGGAGAGCCGCCCAATTCTGTTTCCCGCAAATAATCTGTGCTGAATAATTCGCGGCGTTGACTGCAAATTCTCGCAATCCACTTTCCATTGAAGTCTTCAAATAACTGGCGTTTCCACCCTGGCAACACCCTCTCAGCCAGCGCGATAGCGGCGTCTACAGAGGCGGTGTAGCGAGGTGCCTTGTGTGTTGAGTGACCAATGTCACCATTTGGCCGGTCGAAATATGCAACGACAGTACCTTTGTTCTTTCCAAGACGGTGACCCCAGAAGACCTCGTCGCCTGCCTCACATTCAATGATCGCATCCACTTCCCTATCAGTCCCTTCCAGCTTGGATAGTCTGTCAATGAGGTCGGTCATGCGGCTTCTCCGTAGGTCTGGACGTAATCCTGAACGAGTTCCTTAGCTGCGGATGCTGACCAATCGTAGCCCGGTGTCCCTACGGGGACTTCTAGGCAATCCTCGGCGCACGATATAGCTGATGCCCTGTCCAAGTCTGGCCATGCATCCTCGAAAGCCAGAACCAAGGCCCATTTAAAGCCGATCGAATTAAGCTGGCGTTTAGGATTAGCCGCGAATGACTTCCGCAGCGTTTTATCGATTTGGCGCGGCAACTCCTTGTCCAGAGTTTTATCAATGGCCGTTGATACCCATTCCTTGATAAAGCGGTCGATCCACCTCATGACGGCTTCCCTCCCAGCACGGCGTCGATTTCGGCTATGTCACGCTCCATCTCAGGAATATGGCTCGACTTTTCGTACCCTGCGAAAGCTTCCTTTTCGTGGGCAAGGTCCGAAACCAGATAGTCTCTGGCCGTCCTCAACGCTTCATGAGCAGCCGTGAGCTTGGCTTCGAGGGCTTCGGCGCGTTCCAAGAGCTTTGCAGCCGACTTCTGCATGGTCAGGAAGTTTTCACGGGCAGCATCACGGTTGCGCTCGGCAATCTCCTTCTCCGCCCTTTCCGCCGCCAATAGCTTCTCAGCCTGCGAGCGGGTGACGAGTTCGCGGACAAGGAAGCCATCCTTTCGGTAACGGTCTGGAAAGCCGGTTGGTAGCCATTCTTGCGTCTGGTCATGCCAATACTGATGTTCCACCGTCACCAGACCCGTATCTGTAGCGGCTGGCGTGGGGCGGGTGGCTGTTGCGATCTTCTCAGGCGAGAAATCAATCTTCGCCGCGAGGCAATCCCCATCAGGACAATTGCACATCTTCTGCTCTTGCATGGCCTGACAGACTGCGTTCGTTGCATCGTCCCAGATTTCGCGATCACGTTCACTCGCCATGACGGTCGCCTCCTGATGGGTGGGCGGCGGGCTTGAGAAAGCAAATCCAGTGCGTGTTCGCCTGCTTGCCGGAAACGTGACCGATAACAGGGCGCACGTCTGTAAGCGTGAGGATTTCTCGCACTTTGATTTGCGTCTCATTCCATTTGAAAATAAGGGTGCCGTGCGGTTTCAGAACACGAAATGCCTCGGCAAATCCCTGTCGTAGATCGTCGCGCCACGTTTCTCGGTTAAGTGCGCCGTATTTGGCGCGCAGCCAGCTTGTCTCGCCAGCGTTGACCAGATGTGGCGGATCGAACACGACAAGGCTGAATGTATCGCCATCGAATGGCAGATTGCGGAAGTCGAGAAGCTGATCCGGCGATATGATCAACTCGCGGCCGTCGCAAAGAATATGGCTTTCCTTGCGGATATCACCGAACATAGCTCGTTCGTCCGACTTGTCGAACCAGAACATGCGGGAACCGCAGCACACATCAAGGATGGGCTTCATTCCGCGCCCTCCGATGGTGCAGAGGGGAGAGGACGCCAGTGGGTGGGAACATTGGTTAGGTAGGACAAAGCGCCCTTCCAATCTCCATTCACCCACGAAGCTGCGGCTTCGCTCACGTCGAATTCATCCACCTTTTCATTGAAAAGTGCGGCCATGAATTCGTCCATGCTGCACGGCCTGCCGTCATCCCCCTCGACCTCCGAAGCTGGCGCAGATGGAAGAGGACGCCAGTGGGTTGGGTAAACGCCAAATTCTCCATAATAACTATCGCTCACACCACAGACCAAGAAGCGACCGTAGCTATGCTTCTGCTCGAAGCGCACAGAAACGACGCCTTCATCTTTGCAAAACGCCAAGACTACAGTCCCATCCTTCGGCGCGCTCTCAATCGGCTTCCACCCATCCCCCTCGACCTTACCGGCGTCGGCATGGTCCGGGGAGGATAGGGAGCGGATGGCGTTCCAGATAT
>UCNG01000008.1:0-247370 GCA_900473915.1 Hyphomicrobiales bacterium
GGGTTTGTCAGCGGCCTGAGCCGCGCATTTTACGTGCGCGGCTTTTTTGATCTTCTTGCAGGCGGTCAGCGAAAAATAGCTTCGCCTTGCTCATCCACGATCTGCCGTCCCTTGTTCAGCGCAATGCTGGCGGCATCTTCGATACCGGGGCAACGATCGGCGCGGACAAAGCGATATTCCTTCACTTCGCCATCGATTGCCTTGGAAATGACGCCGCAGACCTGATACTGCCCGCCCTCGCTATAGGGCGTGGCAATGATCAGAAAGTCCTTGTGCTCAAGGCGACCAGCCTCTTTCGGCTCCGCTGGCGTTTCGGAGGCGGAGCCTCCACCAAAAAGACGCTTCAAAAAGGACATATCGCCTCCCCTTCCCGTATCGTTTAGCTGTCCAGGCCTAGATGTCCAGGCCTAGCTATCCAGGAACGAACGCAGCTTACGCGAACGGCTCGGATGCTTCAGCTTGCGCAGTGCCTTGGCTTCGATCTGGCGGATACGTTCGCGAGTGACCGAGAACTGCTGGCCGACTTCTTCCAGCGTGTGGTCGGTGTTCATGCCGATACCGAAACGCATGCGCAGAACACGTTCTTCACGCGGGGTCAGCGAAGCCAGAACACGGGTCGTCGTATCGCGCAGATTGGCCTGAATGGCGGCATCGATTGGCAGAAGCGCGTTCTTGTCCTCGATGAAATCGCCCAGATGTGAATCTTCCTCGTCGCCGACCGGCGTTTCGAGCGAGATCGGTTCCTTGGCGATTTTCAGCACCTTGCGCACTTTTTCAAGCGGCATGGCGAGCTTTTCGGCCAGTTCTTCCGGCGTCGGCTCACGACCGATTTCATGCAGCATCTGGCGCGATGTACGAACGATCTTGTTGATCGTTTCGATCATGTGCACCGGAATGCGGATGGTGCGCGCCTGATCGGCAATCGAGCGGGTGATCGCCTGACGAATCCACCAGGTCGCATAGGTCGAGAACTTGTAGCCGCGGCGATACTCGAACTTGTCGACAGCCTTCATCAGGCCGATATTGCCTTCCTGAATGAGATCGAGGAACTGCAAGCCACGGTTCGTGTACTTCTTGGCAATCGAGATGACGAGGCGAAGGTTGGCTTCCACCATTTCCTTCTTGGCGATGGTTGCTTCGCGTTCGCCCTTCTGCACCTGATTGACGATGCGGCGGAATTCACCGATGGAGATCGCGGTTTCGGTCGCCAGCATCTGGATTTCCGAACGCAAGCGGTCGATGGTGCGTTCTTCCTTGGCCGCGAATTCCTTCCAGCCGCGCGCCGAAAGCGTGCTGACGCGCTCGACCCATTTCGGGTCCAGTTCGTGGCCCTGATATTCCTTCAGGAACTCCTCGCGGCGCACGCCGAAGGATTCGGCCAGACGCAGCAGCTTGCCTTCGTTCTGCACCAGACGCTTGTTGATGTCGTAAAGCTGTTCGACAAGCTGTTCGATACGGTTCTGGTTCAGCGACAGCGATTTCACTGCCTTGATGAGCTGATCCTTGAGTTCCTTGTAGCGGCGCTCCTGGCTTGACGACAGTTCGCCGGTCGCGGCCAGACGGCCCTCGACCTGCTGGTCCTGCAGCTTGCGCAGCTTCTTGTAGGTGTCGGCGATGAGATCGAGCGTTTCCATGACCTGCGGACGCAGTTCGGCTTCCATGGCCGCCAGCGACAGGTTGGCTTCGTCCTCGTCTTCTTCTTCCTCTTCAACCGGCATGTCGCCGCCGACATTGGTAATGTCGTCATCGTCACGCGAGCGGCGCTGAGGCTTGTCATCGCGGGACTTGTCCTCTTCCACGCGCTCGATCACCGGAGCCTGCTTGGCTTCCGGACCGGCATAGGTGGTTTCAAGGTCAATGATTTCGCGCAGCAGGATGTTGGAGTCATTCAGCTGGTCGCGCCAGATGATGATCGCCTGGAAGGTCAGCGGGCTTTCGCAAAGCCCGGCGATCATGGTTTCACGACCGGCCTCGATGCGCTTTGCAATCGCGATTTCACCTTCACGCGACAGAAGCTCGACCGATCCCATTTCGCGCAGATACATGCGCACCGGATCGTCGGTACGGTCGGTCGGCTCTTTCTTGGTAGTGGTCGTGGCAACAGCCGTGCCGCCGGATTCGACCAGATCGCCGCCCTCTTCCGAGTCGTCGTCGCTGTTGTCTTCGCGGTCGTTGTCCTGCTCGTCGTCTTCAACGACGTTGATGCCCATGTCTGACAGCATCGACATCGTGTCTTCGATCTGTTCGGATGTCACTTCCTCGGAAGGCAGCACGGCGTTCAGCTCGTCCATCGTGACGTAGCCGCGCTTCTTCGCGAGTTTGATCATCTTCTTGACAGCATCGTCAGAAAGGTCGAGAAGCGGACCGTCGGCAGCACCTTCGCGCTCGACTTCGGCTTCTTCGTTTTCCTTAACCTTCGTTGCCATATGTTCTTCTCCAGGCGACCCCGGTCGCTTCTAAGATATATAGAGTTCTCGGACAGTTTTGCGAGGCCGCAATCCGTCAGTTGATTCTGCGAGTAGCCGATTTCCTGTTAATGGCGGATTAACCTTGCCTTCGGTATCGGGCTTCTTCATCTCCGATTTCTTGTGGGCAGATCGGGCGGTCAACCGGACAATACCGATTTTCCGGGCCGCTTTTTCGGGCCGCTTCCCGGCCCGTACCCAGCTTGCTGCCTTGCAGCCTCGGATATCACCGGTTT
Organism: Hyphomicrobiales bacterium; assembly: GCA_900473915.1. GTDB lineage: Bacteria > Pseudomonadota > Alphaproteobacteria > Rhizobiales > Rhizobiaceae > Brucella. The sequence continues at coordinate 2,702 of UCNG01000008.1, forward strand.
CTGTTCTTTTCCTTGTTCGAACTGTCGTGATTCCGTCATTTACGCCATACGTCAAGAGCGACTCACCTGATTCGCGCTTAAAAAGCGAATCATTTTGTTGTCACGGCCTTTCCGTCAGCCAGATAGAGCACGATTTTGGGATCGCAACCCCGCATTTCCGGCTGTTCTGGCAAGTCTGATTCGTGAAACCGAATCAGAAGCCGCCGGGCGGACGTCCCGAAGACAGGCCGAAACCGTCGATCAGGGCTTCTGTCGCGTCAGCTTTCAAAATCTGATTTTGTATATCCCTGAGACGCGCGAACAACTCGCCCGTTTCATCGGTTTCAAGCGCGGCTTCAACGGCTCGCAGCTCCTTATGTAGTGTGCGCGCCCGCTGATGCAAGTGAAGCGCCTGCCGAAGCGCTTCCCGCGCATCGTCTTCCGCGGCCAGCGCCGTCGCGGTCCAGAGCTTCGCGCCCTTCACCACAAGTTCGAGCATTTCGATCTGTTCGCCATGTCCGGCATTGACCAGCGCTCGCCGCATCGCATGGCCATCTTCCATGTGTCCGGCGGCCAGCACATCCAGCATGGCCAGATGCAGCGACTTCAACGCTTCATGCCCCAGATCGAGCGCTGCCACCGTCTCGAAATCCTCTTCGATCAGACGCGGATGGTTGAGAAGCGTCAGCACGATTGCGGTTTCGCGCAAGGGCGCATGCGATCCCGCCCCCGGCCTGCCGCCCTTTACCAGCGTGGAACGCACCAGACTGTCGGAAATCGCAAGACGACCGCTGCCACCGGCCGGTCCGCCGCGCCCGCGTCCGCCATCGTTCCTGCGGTTGAAAGACGAATTGCGCTGCCCTCCGCCCTGATACCCCTGACGTCCCTGTCCGAAGAAAGCCTGCGCCCGGTCGCGCATATCCTGGCTGTAATGGCGGCGAATATCCTCATTGGCGATGCGGCTGGTAATCTCGCGCAGCCGCGCTTCAAGCTCGGCCCGGCGTTCCGGCGTATCGAAGACACCGCCCGTCGTTTCCCGCGTCCACACCATGTCGACCAGCGGCTTGGCATCGCGCAGGACCGCATGGAACGCAGCCGGACCTTCCGCCTTGACGAGATCGTCCGGGTCCTGCCCCTCCGGCAGAAGCGCGAAACGCAGCGACTTGCCGGGCTGCAAGGCGGGCAATCCCAGATCGACGGCGCGATAGGCGGCGCGAAGCCCCGCCCCGTCGCCATCGAAACACAGAACGGGCTCCGGGCTGATGCGCCAGAGAAGTTCAAGCTGTTCTTCCGTCAGTGCTGTGCCCAGCGGAGCCACCGCCTGATGGATACCGGCCTGCGCCAGCGCAATCACATCCATATAGCCTTCGACGGCAATAATGGATTTGGCCGGCTCGCCGCCTTGCGGCTGGCAGGCCTTGCGCGCCCGCAAGCCGTTGTAGAGCACACGGCCCTTGTGAAACAGTTCGGTTTCCGGCGAGTTGAGATATTTGGCAGGCGCATCGGCGGAAAGCGCCCGCCCGCCAAAAGCAATGATGCGCCCGCGCAGATCCTCGATCGGGAACATGACGCGATCGCGAAAACGGTCATAGGAAACGGCAATGCCCTCGCCGTGCACGACAAGACCGCACGCCTCAATCTGCTCGCGCGACACGCCCTTGCCTGCCAGAAACTCCTTCAATGCGTTGCGCGATTCCGGCGCATAACCGATGCGGAACGTCTGCTGTGTCGCGGTCGAAAGGCCGCGGTCGCGCAGATAGGCGCGCGCCTTGGCGCCGACGGCGCTTTGCAACTGGCTCTCAAAAAACTGTGCCGCCAGTTCCATGACATCGTAGAGCGTGGCGCGTTGCGCCTCGCGCTTTTCCATTTCCGGGTCCCGCGCGGGCATCGGAACGCCTGCCATGTCGGCAACACGTTCCACCGCTTCCGGAAAACTCAGACCTTCAAGATCGGTCAGAAACTTGAAGTGGTCGCCGGTCACACCGCAACCGAAACAATGATAGCGGCCCTTGCGATCTTCACAGTGAAAGCTCGGCGTCTTCTCGCCGTGAAACGGACAGCAGGCCCAAAAATCGCCTTTTGGCGGATTGCTCTTCTTGCGGTCGAACGATGCGCGCGTTCCTATCAGCGTCGAGATCGGGACGCGGTCTCTGATCTCATCGAGAAAGGATGGCGGAAAACGCATTACAGATTTCACTTTCGGATCAAGCAGCAGGCAGATGATAGTCTATAGCCTATATAGGCTCGCCCGCCTTGACAGTCCATCGCGCCCGCATGTCCCTCCCCGCTAATCACATGTCGCTGCCAAACAAGCGCATTGTCACAAAACTGTCATATATTCGTCACGACACTATAGGAGGAGATTGCAATTTATTGCGAATAAGCCCATATCTCCTGGATATTTGATTAGCCGGAACATATTTTTTCTTCATTTGTTGCGTTAGCTCAACCAATGTTGGTTTCACCTCACCTCCAACCCGAAGGGATTTTGCCGTGAATGGTTCTTTGGTCCTTTTGCATCTGGCCGGTGCAGTTGCTCTTTTGCTTTGGGCGACACGCATGGTTCGGACCGGGGTGGAGCGTGCCTATGGCGACCGGTTGCGCCGACGCCTGCGCAGACAGATGCAGAATCCGCTGCTTTCCGTCGCCTTTGGCCTCGCCCTCGCCGTCGCCCTGCAAAGCTCGACAGCGGTCACGCTTCTCGTCGGCTCCTTTGTCGGTTCAGGCATTGTAGGCGGCATCGCGGGCCTCATGGCCGTGCGCGGCGGCGAGCTTGGCTCCGCCCTCGTCGTCAAGATTTTGAGCTACGATCTCACGCTTCTGGTGCCGCTCTGCCTTGTCATCGGCACGGGCATCTTCATGACGACCGAGCGCCGCGACTGGCGACAGATCGGGCGCATCGTGGTGGGTGTCGGCCTTCTCATCATGTCGCTGGAAATGACCGGACAGGCCACAGAACCGTTGCGGCAAAGCGAATTGCTGCCGGTCATCGTCGACTATCTGTCGGGCGACCCGGTCACCGCCTATCTGCTCGCGGCCCTGATGACATGGTTGTTTCATTCCAGCGTCGCCGCGGTCATCCTGCTTACCACTTTCGCCTCACGCGGCCTGATTCAGCCGGAACTGGCGGTGGTGATGGTGCTTGGCGTCAATCTGGGTTCGTCGATCATCGCCCCGATCCTGACCCGCCATGCGCCGCCTGAAACCCGTGTCGTGCCGCTCGGCAATCTGTTGATGCGCGGCGCGGGATCGCTCATCATGCTGGTGCTTTACCAGACCTTCAAACCGTCGGTCGCCTTCCTCGGCGCCGATCCGGTCTCGCAGGTGGTCAACGCGCATATCCTGTTCAATGTCGTCGTGATGATTGCCGGCATTCCGCTTTCCAGCCTCGTGTTGCGCACCACCGAAACGCTGGTGCACCTCAACGCCGACAAGAATGCATCCGCGCAGCCCCTGGCGGTCGAGGAATATAGCGCGCTCGATACAGCCGTGCTCGACCGTCCTTCACAGGCACTCGCCAATGCGACCCGCGAAGTGGTCGGTGTCTGCGACACGATCGAAGTCATGCTGCGCCGCATCATTGAGCTTTATGAAAAGCCCGATCAGGCACGCATTGACGAACTGGCAGCACTGGACGACCGGGTGGACAAGAAACACGCCGCGATCAAACTCTATCTCACCAGGCTCGCCACGCAGAACCTGACCGATTTTGAGTCACTGCGCATGCAGGAATTGCTCGGTGCCTGCGTCAAGCTCGAGCAGGTGGGCGATATCATCGTGCGCAACATGCTGGTGCATGTTCAAAAGAAGATGGATCACAACCTCGAATTTACCGAGGAAGGCTGGAAGGAACTCAGCCATTTCCACGCCATGGTTCTGGCCAATGCGCATATGGCGTTCAACGTGATTGTTTCGCGCGATGGCCGCACGGCGCGTCAGCTTGTGCAGGAAAAGGACCAGCTGCGCGAACTGGAAAAGCAGACGAGCATGCGCCATTTCACGCGCCTGCGCGAAGGCGCCACCCGCAGCATCGAGACAAGCTCAATCCATCTCGACACGATCCGCGACCTCAAGCAGATCAATTCGCTTCTGGCCTCGATGGCCTACCCCGTGCTTGAGGAACAGGGCCTGCTCAGCGACACGCGCCTCAAGGCCGCCAAGCAGAGCTGACAATCGGGTCCAGCGACGGCAGGTCGATACCTGCTGCCGCATGGCGCCAAATCTTAGAACGAAATATCCGCGGCGGGACGCACCCGCACGCGGGCATTTCCAGCCTTGAAACCATTCAATGTTTCATTGTGATGCGCAACGATATCCGCAAATTGCAGGCTGGCGGTGTCGCCGGTCGTGTGCGCGTCCCCGATCAACGTGACATCGTAACCAAGAGAAACAGCGCGCCGCACTGTGGTATCGACGCAATATTGCGTCTGGCAGCCACCAATAATGAGGTGCGAGATATTCTGCTGGTCCAGAACGGCTTGCAGGTCCGTTTCATGGAAAGAATCGCAGCTTCGCTTTTCAACGAGAACGTCACCCGGTTTCAAGGCAAGCTCCTCGCGGATTTCCCATCCTGCTGTGCCTTTTTCCAACTCGTCACCGGGACCGCCGTCATGCTGCACCATGATGACCGGAATTCCAGCCTGACGCGCCCTCTCCTGCAAGTCGCGCAGCCGCACAACGATCTCATCAAGGGCCCGGTCGATAGCTGGCTGCCGTTCCGGCGCACCCATTCCGGCCACGATGTCATTTTGAACGTCTATAACAAGCAAAGCTGTTTTCATCAGTCCGCATCCGGTGATTGTTGGGCTTTCGCCATGCATAGCACAAACAAAAGCCCTCGCCAGGGCGAGGGCTGAACAAAGTCGAAAGCCTTCAGGCCTCACGCTTTCACTGCAAAAGCGATTTCACGATGGCGCTGGCCTTGGTGAAATCCATCTTGCCTGCATGACGCTCTTTCAGAACGGCCATGCATTTTCCCATGTCGCGCAGACCCTGAGCGCCGATTTCGGCAATCACATCAGCACAGGCCTTCTTGATCTCATCATCAGTCATCTGCTGCGGCAAAAACTCGGAAATGATCGTGATTTCCTCGCGCTCGGCCTCGGCCAGCTCAAGGCGGCTGCCCTCTTCATAGATACGCGCGGATTCTTCCCGCTGCTTGACCATCTTGCCGAGGATGCCCAGCAATTCTTCGTCCCCGACCGGGTCCTTGCCAGCGGTGCGGTTGGCGATATCACGGTCCTTGACCGCAGCCAGAACGAGGCGCAGCGTCGACATGCGGCGCTTGTCCTGTGCTTTCAGCGCGGTTGTGAGGGCCTGGGAAATCTCCTGGCGAAGCATAACGTCTCTCCTGACGGTGTTTGTTCTGTGTTGTTCGTTTCCTGCATCTATACAGCAAGCGAATAGATCCGCCGAGCTGTCCGAACCGCCATCCCGCAAAATAATATTACGACGATTATCGCCATTTTTCAGGAAAGCATGATCCCGGACGATTGACCCGGCCTTCAAGTTTCTCTATTGCTCAAGGCTTAGCAGGACATCGGCACGTGCTGGCAGTGGGAGGTTTGAAATCCCCGCTGCCTTTTGGCGCATATATGCCCCTTGACGCTTCATCTTTCAAGCTACCTTACCGGTGGCGGGTTGAAACACGAATGCGTGCCGCATGATGCATGCCGCCCAAAAGCGGAAACCGGTTTTGGGACAGCGGCATGCATGAAGACTGGTAACGAAATAACAGCACACGCTGGCGTGCGCTAACAAGCAGGAGTGCAGACCATGACAGACACCACACCGAAAACAGCACCCTGGACTGTGGAGAAGCGAACCGCCATCCTCGTACTTGCCGATGGAACAGTGATCGAAGGCAAGGGCCTCGGCGCAATCGGTGCCATCGAAGCCGAAGTCGTGTTCAACACGGCGCTGACCGGCTACGAAGAAATCCTGACCGATCCGTCCTATGCCGGGCAGATCGTCACCTTCACCTTCCCGCATATCGGCAATGTCGGCGCCAATGCCGAAGACATTGAGGACCTGACGCCGGCCAATCGCCACGGCGCGGTCGGCGCGATCTTCAAGGCCGACATCACGTCGCCGTCGAATTTCCGCGCTACGGAAGATCTGGACACCTGGCTGAAGCATCGCGGCATCATTGCGCTCGCCGGTATCGATACCCGCGCGCTGACCGCGCTCATCCGCGAACGCGGCGCGCAGAACGCGGTCATCGCCCATGATCCGAGCGGCAAGTTCGACCTCGATGCGCTCAAGGCACGCGCCGCCGCATGGAGCGGCCTTGAAAACCTCGATCTCGCCAAGGACGTCACCATCGGGCAGAGCCTTACGTGGAAGGAAACGCCGTGGACGCTCGCCAACAGCTATGGCGAACAGGAAGCCCCGGAATATCACGTGGTGGCGCTCGATTTCGGCGTGAAGCGCAACATCCTGCGCCTGCTCACCGGCCTTGGCGCAAAAGTCACCGTGTTGCCTGCAACGGCGACGGCTGAGGATGTTCTGGCCTACAACCCGGACGGCATCTTCCTGTCCAACGGCCCCGGCGATCCGGCGGCAACCGGCGAATATGCCGTTCCGACCATCAAGAAGCTTGTCGAAACCGGCCTTCCGGTGTTCGGCATCTGCCTTGGCCACCAGATGCTGGCGCTGGCGCTCGGCGGACGCACCGAGAAGATGCATCAGGGCCATCACGGCGCCAACCATCCAGTCAAGGACTACACGACCGGCAAGGTCGAGATCGTGTCGATGAACCACGGCTTCGCGGTAGATTCAGATTCGCTGCCGGAAAACGTCGAGGAAACGCATGTGTCGCTCTTCGACGGCACCAATTGCGGCCTGCGCGTGGTCGGAAAGCCGGTCTTCTCGGTGCAGCATCACCCGGAAGCATCGCCCGGCCCGCAGGATTCGCACTATCTGTTCCGCCGCTTCATCAATCTGATCCGCGAAAGGAAGGGTGAAGCGCTGCTTCCCGAACGCGAACAGGCAGCGTAAACCCGCCGCGAGTTATCAAAAGAAAAAGGCCGGAGCGAAAAACTCCGGCCTTTCCGTTTTCCCATCCATCAAACCTCTGATGGCTTCGCCGCAGGCGCGGGCCGCACCCGCGCCACCACGATGACCAGCGCCAGAAAGACCAAGCCTCCCCCGACGGCATAGGGCATGCCTGCAAAGACGAACGGCGCATTCTTGCCGGTGAAAACCGCGAAAAGCTGCGTGAAGATAAGCGGGCCGATAATGGTGGTAATGCTCGACACGCTGGTCAGCGCGCCCTGCAATTCGCCCTGCGCCGAAGGCGGAACCTTGCCCGCCGCAATGCTCCGCAGCGGCGGATCGGCCAGACCTTCCAGCGCCGTCAGGAAGATGACGGCATAGACCATCCATCCCTCCCATGCGATGGCGTAGCCGATGAGCCCGAGACAGGAGAACAACACGCCGGTGATCGCCGTGCGTCTTTCACCAAGTATCGGCAGAACCCGCGGCAGAACCACCGCCATCACGAAGGCCGCACCGACGCCGAACAGGCCCAGCGACAGGCCGATCTCCGCCTCGCTCCAGTTGTAGCGATAGGCACCCACGAAAGACCAGACCGATGGGTAGACCGCGTGCGCCAGCCAGAAGAGGAAGAAGACCAGCACGACCCAGCCGATGCCCGGATAGCTCCGCATCTGCTTGAGCGCACCCAGCGGATTGGCCCGGCCGATCTGGAACGCACGCCGGTTTTCGCGCTTCAACGTTTCCGGCAACAGGAAATAGGCCAGAATGAAGTTGATGAACGACAGGAACGCCGCACCGTAGAACGGAACGCGCGGGCCGAACTCACCCAGCAACCCGCCCAGCACCGGGCCAAGCGCAAAGCCGACACCGAAGGCAATGCCGATCAGGCCGAAATTACGCGCACGATTGCTGTCATCGCTGACATCGGCAATGTAGGCCGAAGCCGTCGCGAAGCTCGCGCCACTGATACCCGCCAGCACACGACCCACAAAGAGCATCCAGTAGGAAGCTGCGAGCGCGCAGATCAGATTGTCGAGCGCGAAAGTGAAGATCGAGGCGAGCAGCACCGGGCGCCGCCCGAAACGGTCGCTCAGATTGCCGATCATCGGTGCGAACAGGAACTGCATCCCGGCATAAACCAGCAAAAGCCAGCCGCCATCGACGGCAGCGGTGCTGATATCCGCGCCGGTCAGTTCTTCAAGAAAAGTCGGCAGAACCGGCATGATGATCGCAATGCCGATAATGTCGAGAAAAAGCGTCATAAAGACGAGTAACAAGCCCCGCCGTACAAACTGGGGATCATGCATGGGACACCTGAAATATGCTCCACGATGGACACGGTGGAACAGTCATAAATTGTGTTGATTGTAGAACTCGCGCGCCATCGTCGCTCAAAACTGAACGTCACGCTTGTAAATCGGAAAAAAGGCCGCGCCGGTGCCAAAGCATTTATCTGGAAAATTATTTCACGACAAGACCGTATTGCAGAATGTCAGCAGCAGTCCTGCCAGAATTGAAAAAGGCGGCCGAAGCCGCCTAATAAGTGGTGAAAAAGGATCAGACGTCGCCGCTGAACGTATCGCAGGATTCCAGCTTTCCACTATCGAAGCCGCGCTGGAACCATTTGGCGCGTTGAGCCGAGGTGCCGTGATTGAAGCTTTCCGGCACGACATAACCCTGGCTGCGGCGCTGCAACGTATCATCGCCGATCTGATGCGCGGCATTCAGCGCTTCCTCAAGGTCGCCCGTTTCCAAAATGCCCTTCTGCTCCGTGTAGTATCCCCACACACCGGCAAAGCAATCGGCCTGCAATTCCACGCGCACTGACATCTGATTGGCCTGCGCTTCACTCAGTTGCTGACGCATCTGGTTGAATTTGGGCAGGATGCCCAGAAGATTCTGGACATGATGGCCCACCTCATGCGCCAGAACATAGGCCTGCGCGAAATCGCCGGAAGCGCCGAAGCGGTTTGCCAGCTCCTTGTAGAAACTCAGGTCGATGTAGAGTTTGCGATCACCGGGGCAATAAAATGGCCCGGATGCCGCTGAAGCAAAGCCGCAAGCTGAACGGACCTGCCCGGAAAACAGCACCATCGTCGGCGGCGTATAGGTCTGGCCGCGCGACTGGAAAATGCCTTTCCACACGTCTTCCGTCTCGGCCAGTACCGTGCGGGCAAATTGCGTCGTCTCGTCATTGGAAACAGTGCCGCCCTCGGCAACCGTGCGTCCGGATTGCCCGGCTTGCTGGGTTACGCTCGGTCCCATGCTGCCATCGCCGAACAGGATCGGCAGTGGATCGATGCCAACGGCGCGCAGCACGAAGAACATCACCACCAGAATGAGAATACCGGAAATGCCGCCGCCGCGAACGATTCGGAAGCCCGGCCCGCCAAAACCGCCGCCAAGGCCCCCGCTGCGACCAAAGCCGCCGCCCATACCACCGCCCTGCTCTCCGCGCAGATCTTCAACATTGTCGCTTTGCCTACGGCCTTGCCAGCGCATTGACCAACTCCCCTGCACCGTGCCGCTCCCAAAGAAGCGCCACTAAAAATATACCCGTAATTGTCGCATAAAGAGTTGGCACGGCAACATAAAAAGTAAATGGCAGCGTCAATCACAAACGAAGACTCTTTCGCAACAGTTTGGGCACAAGAAAGTTTATCCTGCTTCGATAGACAAAACCGGCCGCCACAAACACCAGCAGAAGGCAGACCGCGAGAAATGGCGACCGCCATCCATGGGGAAATGCGATCTCATTCATGATGCGTCCCGGCATGAAGGCGAAGGCCCCCGCCCCGAGAATGCCGCCGAGATAGACACGCTTGATGATTCTGCGATGAACTCCGATCTCACCGTTTCTGGCTGCCGCGATAGCGCGTGCACATCCCAGCAGCACCAGCATCGAAAGACCATGTATCGGGCTGAAACCGCCAACAAGATTGATCTGGTGAATGAAGAAACTCGATATCGCGGTGGCGATCATCAGCATCGCCCAAAGCCGCCCAAGCGCCTTGTGCAGTCTCGTGCCCTTGCGCTGCAAGAAAATGACCAGACCGATAATCGCGGCAGGTATGACGGTCGCAACATGGATTTGAATGGCAAGCGGTGCGTTGAGAAGCGGTTCGAAGTTCATGGCAGGGTTCCTGTTGAATTTCACATCGCTTTCAACAAGACTGCTTTCAGCTCAACCGAAACGGCGTCAAATGCGGGAAAATTACGTGACCGGAAACTTGCAGCAATTCGCGCTTCGTGAATTGTCGACCATTGTTCGCGCGCCGCGCCTGTGGGCCACATTCCTTATCGTCGTCCTGATCTTCACCATCACCGGCCCTTTCGGGACCGATCTGTCGATGCCGGTGGCGGTCCGCTTCTTTTACTGGCTCTCGGTGCAGTTTGCCGGATGGTGCACGGCAATCGTTTTCTCCGTTCTGGCTGATATTGTGCTCGAACGTTTTACCAAGCATGCCTTCGCCCGCATGATGACCGGTGCGATTGTGGCTGCGCTGCCGATCGGGCTCTGGATCGCCTTCATCAACTGGAGCTTTACGGGCAGAACGCCAACGACGAGTGCGGTTCTCGCCAACGCCGCTGTCGCCTTGCCTCTCAGCGCCCTTTTTTGCGTTCTCGCTTACATGACGTTGCGCCGTGAGCTGGAAACCGTACCGAGAAATGTTCCTGATACGCCGCCGCCATTGCTCGCCCGGTTAAAACTCGGCAATCGCGGCGCAATTCTGCGCCTTTCCGCGGAGGATCACTATACGCGGATCGTCACTAGTCACGGACAGGAACTCCTTCTTCTCCGCTTTTCCGACGCAGTGAAGGAAGTCGGCAATACGAGCGGTCTTCGGATTCATCGCTCGCACTGGATCGCCGACGGGCATGTCGCCGCATTGCGCAGAACCAATGGCGGTTTGAGCCTGCTGACGAAGGACGGCACAATGCTGCCCGTCAGCCGCGCGAGCCAGAAATCAGCCCGTGAACGCTTCGGTTCGTTAAATCTCTAGGGAACTTATATTAGCTCCTCCTCAATTTTCACGTTAATAATTGCGGAAATGCACGGCACTCGCTACAGCATATTCGTCAATGGGGGCGTGAGAAATGCAGAACCGAAAGCAACTTTACTCGATCCAGATCTTGCGCGGTCTCGCCGCAACTGCCGTCCTGATCGCTCATACGATCGAGCATCCACGCGCTGAAACCAACAATGCCATCACGATGCTGGGCGTTTTCGGTGTTCAACTGTTTTTCGTCATCAGCGGTTTTATCATCGCCTATGTCAACGCCGATGGCCCGTTCCGGCCCGGCGACTTCCTGACAAGGCGCATTTTCCGCATCGTACCGCTTTACTGGCTATGCACGATCACGGTTTTCTTCTGCGCGCTCTATCTGCCGTCCCTGTTCAAAACCACGGTCGCGGATGTCGGCTATTTCATCAAGTCGCTCTTCTTCATTCCTGCCGCCACGCCGGGCGACCCGAGTGACTGGCGCCCGATCTTCAAGCTCGGCTGGTCGCTCAACTACGAACTGTTTTTCTATGCGGTCTTCGCCCTGTTCTGGTGGTGCCAAAGCGCCTTGCAGCGCACGGTCCTCCTGACCATAGTCTTCGGTGCCTGCGTTATCGGAAGCTTCTTTGTCGAGCCGTCGGCAAGTGTCGCCGCGTTCTATCTGCACAAGAACCTGCTGACTTTCATGTGCGGCATGTGGCTGGCGGAAGCGGAAAAACATCGCCTGTGGGAAAGGATGTCCCCGGCAACACTGGCGGGAATCGGCATCCTCGCCGCAGCCGCGCTTTACGGCACCTTCTCCACCCCGCTGGCCGCATTCAACAATTTCCCGACATATCTCATCATGTGCGGTGCGGCTGCCCTGCTGGTCGCTGGCGCATTGGGCGTGGAGCGCTGGCTTGGCGACCTGCGAGACAATTTCTTCGTCGATCTCGGCGCGATTTCCTATTCGCTTTACCTGACGCACATGTTCGTGGTCGGTTTCGGCTGGGCGGTGCTGCGCAAATTGAACCTCGGCCCTGCTACTGAAATCGCCGGCATGGCAGCCATCGTGGTCGCTGCGATAATCGCGGCAAAGATTTCGTATCGCCTGATTGAACAGCCGTCTAACAGACTCGGCCAGATGCTCGCCAGACGCAACCAACCATCGCTGAAGGTCGCTCAGGCGGAAGCCTGAACGGCCCGTAAACGCTTCAGTTCGGTTATAACATCTTTCGAGAAAGGAGAATTTTCGTGAATGCCCCCACTTTCTTTGAAATAAAACGATTTGTGGGGTTCCGCTTATCGAAATGATTGCCTATAAGGCCCGCTTAGCCCACAGAATTCATACGCTGCCAACCCGCCGGAAAACCGTGCGGGCTTTTCTGGCAGGCTAAGAAGCATGTCTCTCGAAAGTGGGAACCGGTTTCGAGACAAGATCATGCGCGCGAAGAAGATAGGATGAGCTCATGCCGAAACGTACAGATATCAAATCGATCCTGATTATCGGCGCGGGCCCCATTGTCATCGGCCAGGCTTGCGAGTTCGACTATTCCGGCACGCAGGCCTGCAAGGCGTTGAAAGAGGAAGGCTACCGCATCATCCTCGTCAACTCCAACCCTGCCACGATCATGACCGATCCCGATCTGGCCGATGCGACCTATATCGAGCCGATCACGCCGGAAGTCGTGGCCAAGATCATCGCCAAGGAACGCCCGGACGCGATCCTGCCCACCATGGGCGGCCAGACCGCGCTCAACACCGCATTGTCGCTCCGTCGCATGGGCGTGCTTGAACGTTATAACGTCGAGATGATCGGCGCCAATGCGGAAGCCATCGACAAGGCGGAAGATCGTGCGCTCTTCCGCGAGGCGATGCAGAAGATCGGCCTCGACACGCCGGGCTCGATGCTCGCCAACGCGACCGAAATCAAGGACGAGGACCGCAAGCGCCACGAAGCCAAGCGCGCCGAAGTGAAGGCGCAGTTCTCCGGCGACGACCTCGACAAGGCGCTCGACAAGCTTGAAACCGAATGGCAGCTCGGCGAAGTGGAGCGCAAGCAGCGCTATATGAGCCACGCGCTCGCCAAGGCAGCGCAGGCGCTCGACGTGGTCGGCCTTCCGGCAATCATTCGCCCAAGCTTCACGCTCGGCGGCACCGGCGGCGGCATTGCCTATAACCGTCAGGAATTCTTCGAGATCATCGAACGCGGCCTCGACGCCTCGCCGACGACGGAAGTTCTGATCGAAGAGTCGGTTCTGGGCTGGAAAGAATATGAAATGGAAGTCGTCCGCGACAAGGCGGACAACTGCATCATCATCTGCTCGATTGAAAACCTCGACCCGATGGGCGTGCATACGGGTGACTCGATCACGGTTGCGCCTGCGCTGACCTTGACCGACAAGGAATACCAGATCATGCGCAACGCCTCGATTGCGGTGCTGCGCGAGATCGGCGTCGAAACCGGCGGTTCCAACGTGCAGTTCGCGATCAACCCGGCCAATGGCCGCATGATCGTCATCGAAATGAACCCGCGCGTGTCGCGTTCGTCGGCGCTCGCTTCCAAGGCAACCGGCTTCCCGATTGCCAAGGTCGCAGCCAAGCTTGCGGTCGGCTACACGCTCGATGAACTCGACAACGACATTACCGGCGGCGCGACGCCTGCCTCGTTCGAACCGTCGATCGACTATGTCGTCACCAAGATCCCGCGCTTTGCATTCGAGAAATTCCCCGGCTCCTCGCCGATCCTCACCACCGCCATGAAGTCGGTCGGCGAAGTGATGGCCATTGGCCGCACTTTCCAGGAAAGCTTGCAGAAGGCGCTGCGCGGTCTCGAAACCGGCCTGACGGGCCTTGATGAAATCGCCATTCCCAACATCGAGGAAGGCGACGAGAAGAACGCCATCCGCGCTGCTATCGGCACGCCGACGCCGGATCGTCTGCGCATGGTTGCGCAGGCAATGCGCCTTGGCCTGACCACCGAGCAGGTCCACGACGCATCGAAGATCGATCCGTGGTTCCTCGAGCAGATCGAAGCCATTGTGAAGACCGAAGAGCGTATTCGCGAACATGGTCTGCCGCAGGACGCCGAAAACCTGCGCATGCTGAAAGCCATGGGCTTCTCCGATGCGCGTCTCGCAAGCCTCACCGGCAAGGACGCCGAAGACGTGGCGAAGCTGCGCGCCGATCTCGATGTGCATCCGGTCTATAAGCGCATCGATACCTGCGCCGCCGAATTCGCCTCGCCGACCGCCTATATGTACTCGACCTACGAAACGCCTTTCGTCGGTGAGCCGCGCTCGGAAGCGGAAGTGTCGGATCGCAAGAAGGTCGTCATTCTCGGCGGCGGTCCGAACCGTATCGGCCAGGGCATCGAATTCGACTATTGCTGCTGCCATGCGGCCTTCGCGCTCGGCGATGCCGATTACGAAGCCATCATGGTCAACTGCAACCCGGAAACGGTTTCGACCGACTACGACACGTCGGATCGTCTCTATTTCGAACCGCTGACCGCCGAAGACGTGCTGGAAATCCTGCGCGTGGAACAGGAAAAGGGCACGCTGCACGGCGTCATCGTGCAGTTCGGCGGCCAGACGCCGCTGAAACTCGCCAATGCGCTTGAAAAGGCAGGCATTCCGATCCTCGGCACCTCGCCGGACGCCATCGACCTTGCCGAAGATCGCGACCGTTTCCAGAAGCTTCTCATCAAGCTCGACCTCAACCAGCCGAAGAACGGCATCGCCTATTCGGTCGAACAGGCGCGCCTCGTCGCCGCCGATCTCGGCTTCCCGCTGGTCGTGCGTCCGTCCTATGTTCTGGGTGGCCGCGCCATGCAGATCATCCACGATGAACGGTCGTTGCAGAACTATCTGCTCGACACCGTGCCGGAACTGGTGCCGGAAGACATCAAGGCAAAGTATCCGAACGACAAGACCGGCCAGATCAACACGCTCTTGGGCAAGAACCCGCTTCTCTTCGATACCTATCTGACCGAAGCCATCGAAGTGGATGTCGATTGCCTGTGCGACGGCAAGGACAGCTTCGTCGCCGGCATCATGGAACATATCGAGGAAGCCGGTATCCACTCGGGCGACTCGGCCTGCTCGCTGCCGGTGCACACGCTTTCGCCGGAAATCGTCGCAGAACTGGAACGCCAGACGGCAGCGCTCGCCAAGGCGCTTCATGTCGGCGGGTTGATGAATGTTCAGTTCGCCATCAAGGACGGCGAAATCTTCATTCTCGAAGTCAATCCGCGTGCATCGCGCACCGTGCCATTCGTGGCAAAGACGGTCGGCACGCCGATTGCCAAGGTCGCAGCCCGCATCATGGCCGGTGAAAGCCTCGAAGCCGCACTCGGCGCTTATGGCGGCACGCCGAAGACGCCTTCCCGCCCGCATATCGCGGTCAAGGAAGCCGTGTTCCCGTTTGCCCGTTTCCCCGGCGTCGATACGCTGCTCGGACCGGAAATGCGCTCGACCGGCGAAGTCATGGGCCTCGACTACGACTATGCTCTGGCCTTCGCAAAGGCGCAGCTTGGCGCGGGCGTGGAGCTGCCACGTGAAGGCACCGTCTTCGTATCCGTCCGCGATGAGGACAAGGAACGCGTTCTCGGCCCGGTTCGCCTGCTGGCCAGCATTGGCTTCAAGGTCATGGCGACCGGCGGCACGCAGAAGTTCCTCGAAGCCAATGGCGTCGAATCGACCAAGATCAACAAGGTCATCGAAGGCCGTCCGCATGTGGAAGATGCGATCCGCAATCGCCAGATTCATCTGGTCTTCAACACGACCGATAGCGCAAGCGCGGTTTCCGACAGCAAGTCGATCCGCCGCGCAACGCTGATGCAGAAGCTGCCTTACTACACGACCATGGCCGGAGCGGAAGCCGCCGCCGAAGCCATCGCCGCGCTCAAGGCCGGTTCGCTGGAAGTGCGTCCGCTTCAGGATTACTTCCGCTGATCATCTGTCACGATGAGCTTATTGAGCCGCCGGTCATTCCGGCGGCTTTTTCATGCCGTCTTCAGCGCCGGTAATTCCAGAGGCTTGTTGTCGGGATCATCTTCCAGATGAACCTGCTGGGTGAAGAGCCCCTCGTGCAGATGCGGCTTGCCCAGATGAATGACGGCTGCGTCTTTCAGCTCACTGTCCAGCATGTCGCGTATCCGCTGATAGGCCTCCGTATCGAGGCCATCGAGCGCGCCATCGATGACGATCCATTTCGGCTGCTGGAGGATAAGGCGGGCAAAGGCAAGACATTGCCTTTCATCATCGGTCAGCACCCGATCCCATCGCGCGACGTTGTCAAGGCTGGCCGAAAGCCGCCCCAGCCCGGCCCGTTGAAGAAGCTTTTCCAGCGCTTCGTCGGAAAACTGCTTGATGTCGAGCGGGTAAGCGATGACGCCACGGAGATTTCCCGGCGGGAAATAAGGTGCGCGCGGCATGAAGGCGACGCCATCACCGACCGGCATGCCGATCCGTCCCTGCCCCCAGGACCACAACCCGCCCAGCGCACGAAACAGCAATGTGCGCTGCGTTTCCGTCCCGCCAGTGACGAGCACGCGTTCTCCGGCCTTCACGGCGAGGGTCTCGCGTGAAAGCTTCAGGCACTGCTCCGGCGCCGCGATGGAAACGCCGTCGAGCGTCAGCACATCGCCGTCATTGACGGCAAGATCGATCTGCCGGTCCAGACGGCCAAGCGCATCCATGTGCAGCACCGCCTGACGAAAGCTCGCGACGCGAAGCAGCGTCGCCCGCCAGTCGGCAATCGCCCCGAAATTATCCACGAACCAGCGCAACGCGTTATGCACCTGCGTGAATGCGCCGACGGCCATCATCAGCCCGCCGAATGTCAGCCCGCCGCCGAAATAGACCGGAGCCGCCACAAGGATCGGCGCCACGATCGTCAGCCAGCCATAACCGGCCGTCACCCATGTCAGCCGGGTGGTCGCATAGACGATCTTGCGGATCGCGCCCAGAACCGCATCGATGTCCAGATCGAGGCGGCGTCTTTCATCCCCTTCCCCACGGGACAGGGTAATGGCGTCGAGGTGCTCGTTGACACGCATCAGCGACGCGCGAAAATCCGCCTCGCGCGCATAGCGATTGGCATTGATATTGACCAGGCTGCGCCCGACGATCCATGTGAGCCATGACGCGGAGGCCGCATAGATGATGACGGCCCAGACCATGTAGCCGGGGATCGAGAAACTGTAACCCGCGACGTGAAACACGAAGCCGCTCGACAGCGACCATAAGACCCCGACGAAACTCACCAGAATAACGGTCGACTGGAGCAGGTTGATCCCCAGATCGCAGGAGGTTTCGGCCAGATGGCGGGCATCTTCATGCAGGCGCTGGTCCGGGTTGATGCCAATCTCGCCCGCATTGGCCAGCCGAAAGGCACGTCCCGGCACCAGCCATTGCCCCACCAGATCGCGGGCCAGCCCCTCGCGCATCTTCAGCTTGAACATCTGGTTGAGCCAGGTTTGCGATACGTTGAGCAGCAGAAGAGCGCCTGCGATCCCGAAGAAGACCATCAACTGATGGAAGAAAGCCTGTAAGTCCCGGCGGGCAAGTGCATCGTAAAACGGCTCATTCCAGCGATTGATGGCGACCTGCCCGATGGCGATCAGCACGACAAGCACGAAAATGCCGGTCCCCAGCGCGATCAGCGTGTTGCGCACTGGCGAAACCAGAAATGCGCCCACCATCATCGAGACCTGTGAAAAAAGATCGGTTCCATCGCGTGACGGAGTGCCGCCGATCAGCTTTGCTGAACTTTTGCGCAGGCGTTCCGTGACGCTGCGCCTCACCCTCTTGCGGGGACGGCCTTTTTTGGGTGCGCCCTGCTTCGTCTTGTCCTTGTCCGGTTCAGACGTCATGTTCTGCCTCGCTGCCCACCCGCCGTTCAATTTTGCAGATATATTCGCAACATGCGCATTATGTACGTCACGCGGAAGTCAAAGATAGGAGATCGGCACGCTTTTCGTGCAAACCAGCTGTAGTGACCCACAACAATATGCGGGTTTAGTCGAAAACCGTTCGATGCAATCATGGCCGGAACACGAAGCTTGCCGGAAAATTCCATGGCCATCACAATCAAGCCTATCGACAAGGTCCTCATTTATGCGACGTGGAACCACCGCCTGCTTGTCTTTGAAGAACCGGATTTTCCCGAAACGCCGCTTCAGGTGCCGGGCGGCACGGTCGATGCAGGAGAAGACATTCTCGCCGCCGCCTATCGCGAATTCGCCGAAGAGACGGGGCTTCTTCACGGCGATGGCATGACCTATCTCGAAACCGTCGATTACGACTATCCGGAAAAAGGCGGCACCGAGCTGCACCGTCGCCATTGTTTCCATTTGAAATTGAACGCGGCGATGCCTGAAACCTGGGATCACCATGAAATGTCGCCATGTGACGGAAGCGCTCCGATTCTGTTCAGGCTGTTCTGGCTCGACCAATGGAGCGCTCAAAACCGTCTGGGACTCGGGATGGCGAAAAGCCTGAGTAAAATCAGTTTCTAGCTCGTATGCGAGCTGTCTTGTGTTGGTCAACTTTGTCGCATATAGTTAGCGCATCGATTTTTCGGTCGAGTGACTTTGCGACCCGTGCGGCCAGCCGTGCTTCCTGACGATCTCCTGTCCATAAATTCGATCCACAGGGACGTGTGCGAAGCATACGGACTACTCTACTACTAATGTTACAAAGGAATTTCCCATGGCTACGGGAACAGTTAAGTGGTTCAACACGACCAAGGGCTTCGGCTTCATCCAGCCTGATCAGGGCGGCACGGACGTTTTCGTTCACATCTCCGCCGTTCAGCGCGCTGGCCTTGCCACGCTCGACGAAGGTCAGAAGGTTTCTTACGAAATCGTTCAGGACCGCCGTTCGGGCCGTTCGTCTGCCGACAACCTCGTCGCAGCGTAATTTTTGCCGCAAGGCATAGAAAAGGCGGGTCTTCGGGCCCGCCTTTTTGTTTGTCCGCTTTTCCCACCGTTTCAGCGCCATCGCGCTTGTGCAAGCATCGGCGCAGGACAGAAGGTTACGGCAGCCAGTCGATCGGCACATGCCCCTTGTCGCTGGCGACACGCTGCAACCATTCGCCCACGGCGGGATATTGCTGCATGTCGAAACCGCCAAGATGGGCCTCATGCGTGTAGGCATAGAGCGCGATATCGGCCACCGTATAATTGTCTCCGGCGATGAACGGCGTCTTCTTCAGCTGGGTTTCCATCACCGCCAGCGCCTTTTCGCCGCCAGCCAGCGTGGAAGCCAGACGCTCCGGCGTCGCGTCACGCGACCGCTCCGGATAGACCTTCAACGCACGGCGTACTGCGATGTAAGGTTCGTGGCTATATTGTTCGAAGAAAAGCCACTGATAGACCAGAGCGCGCTCGTAAGCGTCTTTCGGCAACAGGGGCGTCCCTTCCGCCAGATGCAGGAGAATGGCGTTCGATTCCGCGAGGAAACGCCCATCTTCCAGTTCCAGCAGCGGAACCTTGCCGTTCGGGTTCTTGGCCAGATATTCCGGCGTGCGCGTCGATCCATCAAGCGAGGAAACCGCGACGTGGCGAAAGGGCCTGCCGATCTTCGCCAGAAGCAGGCGAGGTTTGTAGCAATTGCCGGAATCGGCTTGTTCATAAAGCGTCAGCATGATCGTCTCCTGTTTTGCCGCAATATTCCTGCCCGTCAGCATCCTGTCCAATCAGTTTCTTTGCGTTAATATGTCAGCATTGCTGATGGATCTGTTCGTTTTGGCAACACATTTGCGCGAAATCCCGCAATTGCCGACGAATTCCCAATCCTTCTGTTGCGCTTCCCGCGCCGATGGGACATAGAAAATTCGCAAAACCGGACCGCGCCCGGTGCCGGTTAACAGAGCCTGCCATCTATGGAGATCTATCATGGCATTTCTCGCCGACGCCCTTTCCCGTGTAAAGCCCTCTGCGACCATCGCGGTCAGCCAGAAAGCACGTGAACTGAAAGCCAAGGGCAAGGACGTGATTGGTCTCGGTGCGGGCGAGCCCGACTTTGACACGCCGGACAATATCAAGCAGGCGGCTATCGACGCGATCAATCGCGGCGAAACGAAGTACACGCCCATCTCCGGCATTCCCGAGCTGCGTCAGGCCATCGTTGCCAAGTTCAAGCGCGAAAACGGTCTCGACTACAAGCCGGAACAGACCATCGTCGGCACCGGCGGCAAGCAGATCCTGTTCAACGCCTTCATGGCGACGCTGAACCCCGGCGATGAAGTCATCATCCCTGCCCCTTACTGGGTGAGCTATCCTGAAATGGTGGCGATCAATGGCGGCAACCCGGTCTTCATCAACACCAAGATCGAGGACAATTTCAAGCTGACCGCCGCCGATCTGGAAAAGGCCATCACGCCGAAGACCAAGTGGCTGATCTTCAACTCGCCGTCGAACCCGACCGGCGCGGCTTACACGGAAGCAGAACTCAAGTCCCTGACCGACGTTCTGGTTCGTCATCCGCATGTCTGGATTCTGACCGACGACATGTATGAGCATCTGGTCTATGGCGATTTCGTCTTCACGACGCCAGCTCAGGTCGAGCCTTCGCTCTATGACCGCACGCTCACCATGAACGGCGTGTCGAAGGCCTATGCCATGACCGGCTGGCGTATCGGCTATGCCGCAGGACCGCTGCAGCTCATCAAGGCCATGGATATGGTTCAGGGCCAGCAGACCTCGGGCGCCTGCTCCATCGCACAATGGGCTGCGGTCGAGGCGCTGAACGGCACCCAGGATTTCATCCCGGAAAACAAGAAGATCTTCCAGGCCCGTCGCGATCTGGTGGTCTCGATGCTCAACCAGGCCAAGGGCATCCAGTGCCCGACGCCGGAGGGTGCGTTCTACGTTTACCCGTCCTGCGCTGACCTGATCGGCAAGAAGACGGAAGCTGGCAAGGTCATCGAAACCGACGAAGATTTCGTCACCGAACTGCTGGAAGCCGAAGGCGTTGCCGTCGTTCATGGTTCGGCATTCGGCCTCGGACCGAACTTCCGCATTTCCTATGCGACGTCGGATGCGCTGCTTGAAGAAGCCTGCACCCGCATCCAGCGCTTCTGCGCCAGCCTGCGCTAGGACATTTCCAGCAAAGGCGTGAAATAGCCAGAGCAAAGAATACCAAGGGGCCGAAAGGCCCCTTTTTCATATCTGCAATTTGAGGCATGCCGTGGCTGGTGTGTCCGGCTTCCCGGACCTGTCAAAAGAGACAGTTGAGCGTGAAAAACATCTGGCTATCGTTGCAATGCGTCGCCCTGCCCGGCGAAAAGCCAAAAAAAAAGCCAGACAAATGTCTGGCTTTGAGTTTTGAAGGTGCCTTCGAGGCAAACCTCCAGAGGGGAACACTCAGCCTGCGCAAATGGGAGGAGGAAACGCAGCGCTGAGATGATCTTTATATGCCTGTTGCCCATTGTTTTTGCAATGCGACTTTAGCGCAATGCAGCTATGCGTTTTACGCATGA
This sequence comes from Hyphomicrobiales bacterium, assembly GCA_900473915.1. Classification (GTDB taxonomy): domain Bacteria; phylum Pseudomonadota; class Alphaproteobacteria; order Rhizobiales; family Rhizobiaceae; genus Brucella. The sequence goes on from UCNG01000008.1 coordinate 24,151, forward strand.
CTATGCCAGACATGAAAATCATTTAAAATCATCTGGTTAGGTCGAATAAAATTACTTCGTAATATTATAATGAGCAGATCGACCGCCTAAAGCATGGGCATCGATAGCAAAACCATGCCCGCAAATTTGGCAAATCACCCTTTTTGAGTCGCCCAAGTCAGATGTCACGCAACTGTCACTGCAATGCAGCGGGCCTGTCACACAACGCGCCTAAAAGCCCCGGCAAGACGCCGCGCATGATGCGCCCGGCGCATGTGCGGCGCGTGAAAAGTGCTGCCCACAGACAGACCCGAGAAGGAGCGTACCCGTGCGGATCGTTCAGATTACAGACACCCACCTCAGCCCAATCAAGACGCACTTCAACCGCAACTGGGAGCCGCTCGTTGCCTGGATCGACCAGCAGAAGCCCGATCTCATCATTCACACCGGCGACCTGACGGTCGATGGCGCCGACGTGGAGGCCGACCTTCTGTTCTGCCGCGCCTGCCTGAACGAACTTCCCGCCCGCGTCCTCACCCTTCCGGGCAATCACGATATTGGTCATCTTCCCGAAAGCCACCAGCCCGTCAATCCGCAGCGCCTGATGCGCTGGCGCCGTCATATCGGCCCGGACCGCTGGGCGGAAAACTTCGGCGACTGGCGCATTATCGGCCTCAACAGCCTCGTCATCGGCTCCGGCGAAGCCGAAGAAGCCGAACAGTTCCTGTGGCTCGAAGATGAATTGAAGCACAGCGACGGCAAGCCGGTCGCCGTCTTCGCACACAAGCCGCTTTTCGTAGACGATCCGGACGAGGGCGACAGCGGTTACTGGGGCATCCGCCCTGCCCCGCGCCAGCGCCTCTATGATCTTTTCGCGCAGTATAATGTGCAGCTTCACGCCAGCGGCCATCTGCACCGCGCATGGTCGGGCGATGCCTTCGGCACGAACTATGTCTGGGCGCCTGCCGCAGCCTTCATCGTCGGGCCGATGGAACGCGATCTCCCCGGCGAGAGCATTCTGGGCGCGGTCGTTCACGATCTTGATGAAGTTGCCACTAGCAGCATCGTGCGCATCGATGCGCTGACGCCCTATGTCATCGATGATGTGGTGCATGAAGTTTATCCGCACCACACCGGCGATGGCGAGAAGGTTATCGAGGAGGCAAGCCAGTGAGCACGCTCGTCCTCCGCGACATCGGCAAATCCTACGGGGGAAACCGCATTCTCGATGGCATTTCCATCGAAGCCGCGGAAGGCGAATTCATCGCCCTTGTCGGCCCGTCGGGCTGCGGCAAGAGCACGCTTTTACGCATTCTCGCCGGTCTTGACCATGCGGATGAAGGAAGCGTCGAGCTTGCAGGGCGCAATATAACCGGCGCGCACCCTGCCGATCGCAACATCGCCATGGTGTTCCAGTCCTATGCGCTCTATCCCCACCTGACGGCGGCGCAGAACATTGCCGTGCCGCTTGCGATGCGCGATCTGACCGCCGTGGAACGCCTGCCAATGATCGGCGCTTTCGTTCCGGGCCAGCGCGGCAAACGCGCCGCCATACAGAAACAGGTCAAGGCAACCGCAACCAGCCTCAAGATCGACCATCTGCTTGACCGCAAGCCGGGCCAGATGTCGGGCGGCCAGCGCCAGCGCGTGGCGCTCGCCCGTGCGCTCGTGCGCCAGCCGGGCGCATTCCTGATGGATGAGCCGCTGTCGAACCTCGATGCCAATCTGCGCGTTCACACCCGTGCGGAAATCGTCGAACTGCATCGCCGCGCCGGTGTTCCCACCATCTACGTGACCCACGATCAGGCCGAAGCGCTCAGCATGGCCGACCGCGTTGCGGTGATGATGGGCGGCAAGCTGCTGCAGATCGACACGCCGACCGCAATCTATAACGATCCGCGCCATATCGAGGTCGCACAGTTCATCGGCACGCCGCGCATCAATATTCTGGAAGCATTGGTCAGCGATAACGGCATGGTGCATTTTGCCGGTCGCGCCATCTTGCAGGATGTCGCTGCCCATTCCGGCACCAATATCCGCATCGGCATTCGTCCCGAACATTTTAAGCTCAAGCCGCACGACAAGACGGGCATTGCCGGCACGGTCTCGCGGATCGAGTTTCTGGGCTCGGAAGTGCTCGTCTACCTCAAGGCTCCCGGTGCAGCGCAGGATCTCACCGTGAAGCTTGCCCCGGAAGAAGCTCGCGACATCGTTGTCGGCCTCCCCGTCGGCCTGCATTTCGATGCCGGCCACGCCTATCTCTTCGGGGAAGACGGCCTGCGCCTGCGCCAGCCCGCCGGGAATATCGTCAAAACCGCATCGCCGGCAAAGGCCGCCGCTCATGTCTGATATAACGTTACCCGGCTCTGCGGTCACCGGCGCACGCACAGCGGCGGAGGAAGCCCGCCGCCGCGAGGAACGGCTTGCCTGGAAGCTGGCGGCTCCGGCCATCATCCTGACGGTGCTGCTGATTCTTCTTCCGACAGCCGCCGTCATTTTCTGGAGCCTGACCAATTTCGAGCTCGGTTATGACGGTTTCGAATTCATCGGGCTGGAAAACTATGCCGAATTGTTCAATGACCGCACTTTCCTCGTTTCGCTGAAGAACACCGCCATCTATACCGCCATCGTCGCGCCCGCTTCCGTCTTTCTCGGTCTCGGCGTGGCCCTCCTTATCGAAGGCGAAGTTCGCGGCAAATCCTTCTTCCGCACGGTTTACTTCCTGCCGGTGGCTTCGCTCCTCGTCGCCATGGCCACAGTCTGGCAATATCTGCTGCACCCGACCCTTGGCCCCGTCAACGCCATGCTGGGCATGATCGGCATTGCCGGTCCCAACTGGCTCGGCTCCAGCGACACCGTGCTGTTCAGCCTCGCACTGATCGGCGTCTGGCAGAGTGTCGGCTTCAATATGGTGCTGTTTCTGGCGGGCCTGACAGCCATTCCGCGAGAGCTCTATTCCGCTGCCGAAGTGGACGGCGTGAAAAACGGCTGGGAGCACTTCCGGCTGGTCACATGGCCCCTGCTCGGCCCGACCACGCTTTTCGTCACGACGATCAGCATCATCAACGCCGTGAAAGTCTTCGAAACGGTCAAGACGCTGACCGAAGGCGGTCCGAACAAGGCTTCGGAAGTCCTGCTTTGGACCATCTATCAGGAAGGCTTCGTCTATCTGCGCGTCGGCTATGCCTCGGCAATGACGGTGATCTTTCTCGCGGTTCTCGTGATCCTGATGATGCTGCAATTCCGCGTGCTGGACCGCCGCACCCATTATTGAGGATACCCGGATGACATTGGCTCGTTCTTTCCGTCTTGGACTTCTGTCGCTGGGTGCCCTGCTTTTCCTCGCGCCCTATATCTTCATGCTGTCGACGGCAGCAAAATCGCAGCAGGACATATTCTCCTCCTCCCTGTCGCTGATCCCGCACAACTGGGCGCTTTGGGAAAACATCACCAAGGCGATGAGCCGCGTGCCGATGGGGCTTCTTCTGTTCAACGGCGTGGTCGTCTGCGCGCTCGTCCTGGTCATCCAGGTCGTGGTCGCCATCCCTTGCGCCTACGCCATGGCAAAGCTCAACTTCCGCGGCCAGCGCATCATGATGATGATGGTCATGCTCGGCCTGCTGGTGCCGATCCATGCCACGGCACTGCCCTTTTATGTCGGCTTCAATCAGCTCGGCGTGCTCAACAGCTACTTTGCCCTCAGCGCCCCGTTCTTCATCTCGGTCTTCGGCATATTCCTGTTCCTGCAATTCTTCCGCGCCATGCCGGATGATCTCATCAGCGCCGCGCGTCTCGATGGCATGTCGGAAGCGGGCATCGTCATGCGGGTGATCGTGCCGAATGCCTGGCCTGCGATTACCGCCTTCTCGATCTTTTCGGTCGTCGCGCACTGGAACGACCTGTTCTGGCCGCTGATCGTCGTCAACGGCATGGAACGCGCCACTCCGCCGCTCGGCCTCCTTTATTTCCGCGCCGCCGAAGCAGGCGACGACTACGGCGCGCTGATGGCGGCAACCCTCATCATCACCCTGCCGCTGTTGCTGGCATTTCTGGCCGCCCAGCGCCGCTTCATCGAAGGCATCACCCTCACCGGCCTCAAGGGTTGAATTCGTCCCTCCCATCCTCCACAGGAGTTCAAACATGAAACGCTTTTCCGGCGCCCTTGCTGCTCTGGCCATGGCAACGGCCTTCGGCTCGCCCGCCCTTGCCGACACGACGCTGAACGTGCACTACCCGATGCCGGGTTTCTTCAAGGATGTCATGGCCGACATCTCCAAGAAGTTCATGGAAGAAAATCCGGACATCAAGATCAACTTCGTCAGCCCGTCTGCAACCTACGAAGAAGGCATCCAGACGATCATGCGTCAGGCCGGAACGTCGGAAATGCCGGATATCACCTTCACCGGCCTGAACCGCCTGCGCGTGCTGGCGGAGCGCAATATCGGCGTCGACATGAAGCCGCTGGTCGAAAAAGAAACCGACATGGAAGCGCAGGGCTTCACCGATCACCTGCTCAGCCTCGCCCGCGTCGGCGACCGTCAGGTCGGTCTTGCTTTCGCAACCTCCAACCCGATCATGTATTACAATGCCGATCTCCTGAAGGCGGCAGGTGGCAATCCCGACACGCCTCCGACCACTTGGGACGAAGTGATCGAGCTCGGCGGCAAGATCAAGGCGCTCGGCAACGGCAATGAGGGCATCGATTTCCGCTGGCAGGGCGACGACTGGATGTTTTCAGCACTTCTGTTCGGCGCGGGCGGCGCCATGCTGACCGAAGACGAGAAGAAGGTCGCCTTCAACGGACCGGAGGGGCTTGAAGCCTTCAAGCTCATCGACCGCATGGTGAAGGAAGGCGGCATGCCGGTGCTGACCAAGGCGGCTGGCGAGCAGGCTTTTGCTGCTGGCAAGGTCGGCTTCTCGTTCCAGACGACCGGCGCACTGCGCAACACGATCAAGAATGTCGGCGACAAGTTCGATCTTCGCACGGCGAAAATCCCGCTCATCAATGCTGAAAAGGGTCGCCTGCCAACCGGCGGCAACGCGGTTGTCATCCTGACCGAAGATCAGGCCAAGCTCGATGCGGCATGGAAATTCGCCAAATTCGCCGCCGGACCTTATGGCGCCTCCGTCGTCGTTCCCGGCACCGGCTACGTGCCGAACAATGAGCTGGCCGCAAAGTCCGACGAATATCTCGGCAAGTTCTATGAGGAAAATCCGCTCTTCAAGGCCGGTCTGAGCCAGATGTCGCTGATGATCCCGTGGTATGCCTTCCCCGGTTCCAACGGCGTGAAGGTGACGCAGACCATCGTGGACAATCTTTCGCGCGTCGTTGAGCAGTCCGCCACCCCGGAAGACGCCCTTGCCGATGCCTCCAGGGAAGTCCAGCGCCTGTTGCCGCGCAAGTAATCAGCCATAACCAAAAACAAAAAGGCCGCGCTGATTGCCAGCGCGGCCTTTTTTCAATCACGGCATGTGATCAATAGGTCCAGTTACGGGCCTTCGAAAACAGGAAGTCGCGGAAGGCGTGCAGCTTCGCGGAATTCTTCAAGGCTTCCGGATAGCAGAAGAACGTATCGAAGGACGGTATTTCCTCCAGTTCCGGCAGAAGCTGCACCAGGCCGGATTCCTTGTCCGCCATATAGTCGGGAAGAACCGCGATACCGACGCCCCGCTGCACGGCGCGGCGGATCGACAGGAGATTGTTGACCTGTAATGCCGGGATGCGCGAGCTGCCATCGGTGCGTCCGGCGATCTCCAGCCAGTTCAGGCCGGTCAGATAACTCGGCGCCGGTTCACCGAAGGTCACGACGCGGTGCTGGTCGATCTCGTCTATCGAGTTGAGCTTGCCATATTTCGAGACATAACCCGCCGACGCATAGACATGCATATGCACCGTGAACAGACGGCGCTGGATCAGGTCGGGCTGCTGCGGCTGCCGCAACCGGATGGCGCAATCCGCATGGCGCATCGTCAGGTCCAGCTCCTCATTGTCGAGGATCAGCTGAAGCTGGATATCGGGATAAAGCTCGACAAATTCCTGAATGCGCTCGATCAGCCAGCCGGAACCGAGACCGACGGTCGTCGTGACGCGCAGGCGGCCCGTTGGCTTTTCCTTGCTCTCGGCCAGTCTCGACCGAACATTTTCAAGCTTCATCAGCACGTCATGTGCGGTGCGATAGAGCGTTTCGCCCTGCTCGGTCAGGATGAGACCGCGCGCATGACGATGAAACAGCGGGACGCCGACATCCTGCTCCAACGCGCTTACCTGACGCGAAATAGCCGATTGCGACAGATGCAATGTCTGGGCGGCGTGGGTGAACGACCCAGCCTCAGCCGCCGCATGAAAAATGCGCAGTTTATCCCAGTCGAGCGGTGCGACCACGGTATTCCCCTCTCATTACGCCGCAGCTTCGTGCAGCGGTTCCTGTGCGGCAAGCCAGCGCTCGGCCTCAAGGGCGGCCATGCAGCCCATACCGGCAGCAGTCACGGCCTGACGATAGATGTCGTCCGTGACGTCGCCCGCGGCGAAAATGCCCGGAACATCGGTAGCCGTCGAATCGGGCGCGGTCCATAGATAACCGTTCGGCTTCTGCTTGAGTTTGCCCTCGAACAAAGAAACCGCAGGCGCGTGGCCGATAGCGACAAAAACGCCATGCGTATCGAGTTCCTGCGTCTCGCCCGTCACGACATTCTTGAGGCGCACGCCGGTCACGGTCGCGCCCATCGGCGGCTTCGCCTCAGTGCCGAGGATTTCGTCGATCACGCTGTTCCAGACGACCGAGACGTTCTGGCGCGAAAGCAGGCGATCCTGCATGATCTTCTCTGCGCGGAAACCGTCGCGGCGATGCACGACCGTCACGCTCTTGGCAAGATGCGACAGGTAAAGCGCTTCCTCGACAGCGGTATTGCCGCCGCCGACCACGACCACATCCTTGCCGCGATAGAAGAAACCGTCACAGGTCGCGCAGGCGGAAACGCCGCCGCCCATGAAGGTCTGCTCGCTGTCGAGGCCAAGCCACTTGGCCTGTGCGCCCGTGGCGATAATCAGGGCATCGCAGGTATAGATCGTGCCGGAATCACCTTTCAGGCGGAAAGGACGCACCGTCGTTTCAACCTCGGTGATGATGTCGTGGACGATTTCAGCGCCGACATTTTGCGCCTGCGTCGCCATCTGGTCCATCATCCAGGGTCCCTGCACCGGCTCGGCATAGCCCGGATAGTTTTCCACGTCAGTCGTGATCATCAGCTGTCCGCCCTGCTGCAGCCCGGCAATCACGATGGGCTTCAGCATGGCGCGGGCAGCATAAATCGCCGCAGTATAACCAGCAGGACCCGAGCCGATGACAATGACTGGCGCATGACGCTGTGACATGAAGTTTTCTCCGGTCCCGGAGCGCTTCGGCCTGCTCAAGCCCTGTCAGCGCCCCACATGTTGGCTTTCACGTGCGCCTCAAACCATTCACAATCCGGCACACACTAAAATCGATTTAAAGCGGCGGGTTCCAGTCCGCCAGAATCGCTTTCGCATCCTGTTCGGCCAATGCCCCGATATTATGGCCAAGGTAGGTCCGCCCCTGATGGTTTGCAAGGTTCCACAGGGATTTGCTGCGCTTTAGCCACAGCTTGTGGCCATTTGAGCAAAGCCTTGCGCGCCAGTACGTTGCGGGTGGATCGATCTCACGCTAAACAAGGCTTGATACGTGGAATAATCTGCCAACCCCGGAGCCGACCGCCATTTACAAGACAGTCGCCAATATCTGCGCGCGCTTCGGCCTCATCATGGCGGCAGCCATGCTTCTGCCCGCGGCAATCGACCTGCGCGACGGAAGCGACGACTGGCTGATCTTCGTGCGCTCGGCTGCGGCGACAGGCGCTCTTTCTGCGCTGTTTCTGCTGGCCACGCAAAACCAGACAATGCGCTTCACGCCGCGCCTCGGTTTTCTGCTGACAGCCTGCCTGTGGCTCACCGCAGGCTTTCTCGGCTCGATCCCGCTTTATTTTTCGCATCTGCCGATCAGCTACGCCACGGCGTTCTTCGAGGCCATGTCCGGCGTCACATCCACCGGCGCGACCGCCCTCACCGGGCTCGACAACATGCAGCGCGGCATTCTCTTGTGGCGTTCGCTTCTTTGCTGGATCGGCGGCGTCGGCTTCATCGGCCTGGCGCTCCTGATGCTGCCATCGCTGCGGGCGGGCGGGCTTGCGCTCTTTCATATGGAGAACTCCGACAAATCGGAGAAAATCCTGCCGCGCATGAATCAGATCGCGCTCGGCATTGTGCTTGCTTATCTCAGCCTGACCGCCGCCTGCATCGTCGCCTATTTTGCCGTCGGCATGAGCGTTTTCGACGCCATCAATCATGGCCTGACCACTGTGGCAACGGCGGGCTTCTCCACTCATGACAGCTCAATCGGCTTCTATGCGGGAAACCGCCTGCTGCTGGTCGTGTCCACGATTTTCATGGCGCTTTCGGCACTGCCCTTCGTGCTTTACATCAAGGCCTTCATGCCGCGCCGCATGGAATCGCTCGCCGATCCGCAGGTAAAACTGTTCTTCACGATCGCGATCGGGTTCAGCTTTGCGCTCGCCGTGGTGCTGCGGCTCGGCTCCGATGTGCCTTTTGGCGACGCGCTGATTTCCGCCTCGTTTCATTTCGTGTCGGTCATGACCACGACAGGCTATGCGACCGAAGACTATTCGCTGTGGGGACCGCCTGCGATTGGAATTTTCTTTCTCGCTTCGTTTCTTGGCGGCTGCGCCGGTTCCACCTCCGGCGGCGTCAAGATGAACCGCCTTATTATCCTGTGGAACCTCACGCAGGCCAATCTCGCCCGTCTCATCATGCCACATGCCGTCATCAAGATCCGCTATGGCAGCTCGGAAATCTCCGGAGAAATCGCGCAAAACGTGCTTTTGTACCTGTTTCTCTATTGCGCATCGCTCGTCATCGGCGCGGTCCTGCTGGCCTCACTGGGTCTCGATTTCGTATCGGCCTTCACCGGCGCGCTGACGGCGCTTTCCAATGTCGGCCCCGGTTTTGGCGACACGATTGGTCCCGTCGGCAACTTTTCCACCATTCACGACCCCGCCTTGTGGGTGCTTTCGTTCCTGATGCTGGTCGGGCGTCTGGAGCTTGTTACAGTGTATATCCTGTTCACTCGCGCGTTTTGGGTGCGTTGACGGAGTGTTGATGCATGTCTCCCAAAGGTGGGAGCCGGTTTTGGGACAAAGACATGCATGAAAACAAAACCCAAAGCGTGTCATGTGACTACGATAAAACGCGACACGCTTTATGCAGTTTACATCCGCCTGTTTCATTTGATAAGAGCAGGATTAGATTGCGCCACGATGGCGACGAATGTTCTATAATTACCCCGGAATGAAATTTCCTTGCGCGCGGAGTTACGCATGCCGATCAAGGCCGATCTGGATGAAATCGATTGGAAAATCCTTCGGGAGCTCCAGAATAACGGGCGCATCACCAATGTCGAACTGGCCGAACGCGTCGGCATTTCGGCCCCGCCCTGCCTTCGCCGCGTGCGCAAACTGGAAGAAAGCGGCGTCATCCGCGGTTATCGCGCCATTTTGAACGGCAATTCGCTCGGACAGGACCTCGTTGCGTTCTGCTCGGTCGGCCTGCATCGTCAGGCGGATGCGGACCTCAAGGCTTTCGCGGAGAAAACCAAGCAATGGCCGCTGGTACGCCGTGCCTGGATGGTCTCGGGCGAATCCGACTTCCTGCTCCATTGCGTCGCGCGTGATCTCAATACGTTCCAGACCTTCGTGATCGAGGAACTGACCGCGGCTCCAAATGTGGATTCCGTGCGCACTGCGCTCACCATTCGTCCGGTCAAGGACGAACCGCTGATGATTCTCTAGAGCATTTTCGAGCCAAAAGTGTGAAACGTCTACGCGGGGAAATCAGTTCACTGGGCTGATTTCTTATCCCGCTTCGATGCGTTGGATAATGCGATAAAACAAATAGTTAGAGCGATTTCGGCGATTCTGTTAGAACAGGAACCGCTCTAAATGCCTGAAACAAAAAGCGGCATGTGTGTGCGAAAATGGTGATTTTCGAGCACCGGAACGCAGAAGCGCCATTTACAGCCATACAGGACGACTTTTGGAACAGGCTCAAGATTATTTCCCGGCGAATACGCGCTCGTAAACACCGCTGATCGCAGCCGCTTCCTTTTCGAGCGGAAACGTGGCGCGAACATGCGTGAGCGCATTTTCGCCGTCGCGTTCGGCCAGCGCCGGATCGGCCAGATATGGCTCGATAGCCTTGCGCAGCGCTTCCCCGTCACCAGCCGCAACCGATGTTCCGGTGCCTTCCACGATCATTTCCGCATAGGCGCCCGCATCGCTGGCAACAACCGCCGTTTGCGATGCCATGGCTTCGAGCGGCGTCAGCCCGAAACCTTCATTGCGCGAAGGCGCGACATAGAGCGTAAGGCGTCGATACCAGACGCGGATATCGGGCACTTCGCCCAGAATAAGAATGCGATCCTGCAAGCCCGCAGCCGCGATCTTCGCCTTCAATCCGTCTTCAAAAGACTGGTGTTCGGCAGTCGTGCGCCCGGTAATGATCGCCGTCCATTCCGGATATTTCGGCAGGAGCGCAACCATCGCATCGACAAAAAGGTCCGTTCCCTTGGAAGAACGCACGCGACCGAAACAGCCGACTGCATATTTTCCAGGCAGGCCGGACGCCGCGAAACTGTCCTCTTCGCCAACCGGCGGATGAAACCGCTGCAAATCCACGCCATGCATGATGACATCGTGCGGCACTTCAAGAAAGCTTCCCGAGCGACCGCTCGTTGCAATCACCGCATTCATGCGGCGGATCAGCCATTTGGTGAAGGGCTTGTGGTGGCGCTGCGCAGCGGAAGTAAAGATGAGCCTCAGTTTCATGCGCAGCACATCGCGCATGAAAATACCGGCGAGCATTTCGATATTGCGCCGCGCGTGCCAGATGCGGAACGGCTTCGTTCGCGGCTTCGACCAGAAGGACAGCAATGCGCTCCAGCCAAGATGCGGGAGCGTATCGGGCAGGCCCGGCCCCATCGTCGCGATGTTCAGCTCCTTTGCGCGCTGCAATGGGATAAGCTGAACGATCGTCGATGTAACCCCGGAGAGGCGGCGCTTGAAATTCGGCGCCACCACCGCGACATCCTGAACCGGGACTTTCATGGAAATCAGACGAACTTCAAGCCGACGATTTCGTAGGAACGCGAACCGCCGGGTGCGTTGACTTCAATCGTGTCGCCTTCGCCCTTGCCGATTAGCGCGCGCGCAATCGGTGATGAAATGGAGATGCGGCCCTGCTTCACATCGGCTTCCTGATCGCCGACGATCTGGTAGATTTTCTCTTCTTCCGTATCTTCGTCGATCATGGTGACGGTCGCGCCGAACTTGATGCGGTCGCCCGACAGCTTGGAAACGTCGATGACTTCCGCGCGCGCAACCAGATCTTCCAGCTCGTTGATACGGCCTTCGTTCAGGCTCTGGGCTTCTTTCGCAGCGTGATATTCGGCGTTTTCGGACAGGTCGCCATGCGCACGCGCTTCAGCAATTGCCTCAATAATCCGAGGGCGCTCCGATTGCTGGCGCCAGCGCAGCTCTTCCTTGAGCTTTTCGAAACCGCCAGGGGTCATAGGGAACTTTTCCATACCCAGTCCTTTCCTTCATCCGGCGCTTCGCCTCTCCCCGAGGCCCTGCACGCACCGGCAGTTTGATTTGCCCGCCTCACCTCGCGCAATGCTTGGATAGTGCGAGGCGCTTTTCGGAGGCTTTCCTGCCTCCGAGACACAAAAAGAAAACGGTCACCGAAACATCCGTTTCGGAACCGTTCGAATAGCCATTCACAGAACTATAGCATTTCCATCCACCATTTCACGTGGAAAAATATGTTCCTGTCAACTCTCTGCAAAAGCGACGTTTTCTCGCGCCGGTTATTTTGGCTTGACTGGCCAGTTCGCGGGCCATTTCTCCGGGCCTCCCGCATAATTGCCATCGCAATCGCCTTTTGAGCGCTCCTGCACCAGCACGAAACGCACCCGGCCCTCTCCGCTGTCTGTGGCTTTCCAGACATCGTAAATGCCGCAGTCACCAAGCCCCCTGCCCTTGAAGAAAGCCGTCAGCGTCAGGGATTTCTGGTTCCAGTCGATGTTCCATGCCGTGTCGGTCACTGTCGGGCCGTCGTCGGAAATGGTCGGCAGGGAGATCGGCACGATCTTGTTTTCATAGCGGCTATAGAAAGCATAAGGCTGATTATAGGCGCCCGGCGAGCCGCACGGGAGGCCGACGAGATCGAGACCATCGGCAATCCTTGTCTCGAAGCCGCCCGCATTGCGGAACGTTTCGGGGCTAGCGCCACCGCAAATCGCGGCTTCATCGGAAAAATCCTTGCGAATTTCAGCCGGTATCTGTTCGACCGTCTCAATCAGCTTGAGCACCGGCGGCACGGGTGCCGGCTTGCTGCCCTTGACCTGCAACGCCTCGACGGTTCCATCGCGCGATTGTTGCTCATCCACATAGATCAGCCCGCCGACAAGCCCCGAAAGCGAATAGGTCGAAGTCTTTCCGGCCAGTTTCAGCTGCAACTTCTGGCCGTTCTTCATCCCTTCAAGCGCTTTGGTAACATCACCCGCATAATCAAGCTGGTCGTCCTGCGCCTTCAAGGCTGAGACGTCGACGTCAAGCAGCGGCTGGCCGTCGACGGAAATCTCCAGCTTGCCGGTTTTCCGGGATTGATCGACATAGGAAAGCCGCAAGACCGGCTTCGCCCCCGGCTGGCTGCTGCGAAAGATGCCTAGCCCTATACCGGGTTCGGGCGCTCCATCGCCTGCGACCGGCGTCAGGGTCAATGTGCAGTTCTGCGCGAAATCGCACAGGACCTGCGTGTCGCGAACCTTCTTGAAAGCCGCCTGCGATTCCCCACCCGCCACAAACAGCATCGCCGCGGCAATCGATGTCACTGCAATGGGCTTGTTATTCAAAGAGAGCATAAAACACTCCGTCAGCAAGAAATCACCTTCGCAGCGGCCAACACGCAGAAATGTCGCAGAATCGGAAGTTCCCTTGCCGCCTGCCTGCAATATTGCCTATAGCATGACGGCTGGAAAGATCGAACCGAGGTAAGAATGACGCGCGTACAGGCCAACATGCTGCTGCTTCTGGCGGGCGCCATCTGGGGCATGGGCTTCGTCGCGCAATCGACGGCGATGGCCAGCATCGGGCCGTTTGTGTTCATCGGCATCCGCTCGGCAATCGCCTCGCTCACCGTCCTGCCATGGGCCGTGGCCGAAGGACGCCGCGCGAAGATCGGCCTCAGCCGGTCGGACTATCTCTTCTTCATGGTTATCGGCCTGAGCCTGTTCATCGGGCTTGTCCTCCAGCAGATCGGGCTCATCACCACATCCGTCACCAATGCCGGTTTTCTGACCGGGCTTTATGTGGTGATGGTGCCGGTGCTTGGCGTCATCCTGTTTCGTACATGGCCGCACCCGGTGGTCTGGCCCAGTGCCGCAGCTTGCCTTGCAGGCATCTTCCTGCTCTCCGGCGGCACGCTGACCGCGCTCAAGCAGGGCGACCTGCTGGTCATCGGCGGCGCTGTGTTCTGGGCATTGCAGGTGGTCCTGATCAGCCGCGCAAACCGCGCCGCACGACCGATAACGCTGAGCTGCGTCCAGTTTGCGACCAGCGCCGTCGCCGGTCTTGCCATCGCTTCCATGGTTGAAGACTTCAACTGGACCGCCATCACGCTGACCTGGAAGGAAATCCTCTTCACCGGCGTTTTCTCGTCCGGCGTCGCCTTCACCCTGCAAGCCATCGGGCAGCGCTATACCACCTCCGCGCAGGCCGCGATCTTCCTGGCATCGGAAGCGCTCTTCGCGGCCCTGTTCGGCGCAATCTTCCTCGGCGAACGCGTGACCTTCATCGGCCTCATCGGCTGCGGGCTGATCTTCTCCGCCATGATGGCCGTCGAACTCATTCCCATGTTCTGGAAACGCAAGCCGGAGCTTGCCGCCGCCGAGTGATTTCCATCAGGCCTTGAAGATCAAAGCCGCGCCGCCTGCAATGAGCGCAAAGCCCAGCAGGTGGTGCCAGGTAAAGGCTTCCTTGAGATAGAAGACCGAGAACAGGCTGAAGATCACCAGCGTGATGACCTCCTGAATGGTCTTGAGCTGCGCCGCCGAATAGACCTCATGCCCGATGCGGTTGGCCGGAACTGCGAGACAATATTCGACCAGCGCGATACCCCAGCTGATGAAAATGACGGCGACCAGCGGCGTGCTGGTGAATTTCAGATGCCCGTACCAGGCGAATGTCATGAAAACGTTGGAGCCGATGAGGAGCAGGATCGGCAGGACGCTTGGCGAAATCAGTGCTGACATGGAAATGACTTCAGGGACCGGGAGGATGTTGACTGCGGCATGGCCCGAAACCGCCGCACGGTGATAGAACAACGGCGGCAATTTGCCAATCCTGCACCCTGTTGCCCCCATTACGCCACAGCCCTTAACGCGGGCGCTGACTCTTCCTTTACGCTTGCAGGCTAATATTCAGGGAACGCCATCGGTCTGGTCTCCTGAAGAAAGGTATGGACATGAGTTCCGCGTTGTCCGCCACCGCTCCAGTCAGCCGCCAGCGCCCCCGGTTGCGAGGTCTGGCCCCCTCACTGTCTATCGTGTTGCTGGCCATCCTCGCTGGCTGTTCCGGCGAAAGCGCCCCGCGGCCGCAGGCCAGTGTCGGCAATTCCGATGTGATGGTCCCCGAGGCCCCGGTGGCGAGAACGGCAGCGGTCGCCCCCCCGCCCGTCATGCAGGAACCGCAGGAAGAACGCGTCGTCGGGCTCGCCGAAGAGGAAGAAAACCACGTCGCCCAATCCACGCCGCAGAGCCGTCCGCAATATTCGGGCGACTACGGCTTCACGCCCCCCATTCAGAACCCGGTTACGGCTGCCGAAAACATCTACACGATGTCCAATGCGGAGGCCGCCTGCCGCACGCGCCTCAAACGGCTCGGCGTCGTCTTCAAGGAAAAGCCGACCATCTATCGCAGCAGCTCCTGCCATATCGAGAACCCGATCGAAGTGTCGGGCTTCAACAGCGGCTCCATCGCGTTCAAGCCGGCGGCGACGCTGAACTGTCAGGTGACGGAGGCCTTTGCCCGCTGGATCAAGGGCGACCTGCAACCCGCATCGCGTCTGCGCTATCTGTCCGGCGTGAGCACGATCTATAATGCCGGAGGCTATTCCTGCCGCACGATGAACCACCGTCGCGGCGCGAAAATGTCGGAACACTCACGCGGCAACGCCATCGACGTCACCAAGATCGTGCTGAACAACGGCAAGAACATCATGGTGCGCAAGCCGGGCTTCTTCGCGTTCCGCGAAAAGGGCCTGCTCAACAGCGTGCGCTCCGATGCCTGCGGTTATTTCACGACGGTTCTCGGCCCCGGCTACAACCCGGAACATGCCGATCACTTCCATTTCGACCTGATGCAGCGCCGCAGCGGCTATCGCGCCTGCAAATAGAAGAAACCCGGCCTTAGAGCCTGAATCAAAAAGCGGCAGGCCGAGGCGAAAATGGCGATTTTCGAGTACCGGAGCGCAGTGTGCTTCCAAGCATAGTCCCGAAAAGTTGCAGACTTTTCGGATAAGACTATGCGTCTGAGACAGCTACATGAGCACCGGAACGCAGAAAATTGCCATTTGCAGACCGGCATGGCGACTTTTGGAACAGGCTCTTACAGGCATGGCCTGCGCCGGGCTTCCTTTCATCATCGGTTCATTCTTCCGGCGGAACCGGCGTCGGCTTGCCGTTCTCGTCCAGCGAAACCATGACAAATTCGGCATGGGTAACGAGGTCGCGCCGGTCGCTGAGATAGCGCTTCGCCCACGCCTCGACCCGCAGCGTGATCGAGGTGCGGCCTACCCGCGTAATATCCGTATAGACGCAGAGCGTGTCACCGATCTTCACCGGCCGGGCGAACGCCATTTCGCGCACCGCCGCAGTGACCGTGCGGCCCTTGGCGCGCTCGGCGGAACGGATCCCGGCAGCCATGTCCATCTGCGCCATCACCCAGCCGCCGAAAATATCATAGGCCGAATTGGCATCCTTGGGCATGGCGGAAACGCGGATGGTCAGCGTGCCGTTCGGCTCATTGTCAATAGTCATGACTGTCAGTCCTTGAGTGCTTGAGAGAGTCGCCTGCCAATATGAGACATGGCCGCGCCGAAGAAAAGTGCCGCGCAACGCGCTTTAACCGTTAAAATCAGGCTGAACCCAAATGGTTGGCAATAATTAATCATGAATTGAAATTGATGATCCGTGATGCATCCATATAATAATCTCCATGCTATAAGTAATGATGGAAAGTATATTAGAGGAACGATAAATGAACCTATCGGTGAAGGCTTCCATATTTACATTAGCATTCCTTGTTTCAGCAAATGCTTATGCATCATCGGCAATCGTCACCTCGACAGTTAATCTGCGCACCGGCCCCGGCACCCAGTATGGAACCATCGGGGCGATCCCCAATGGCGTTGGAGTTACAGTCGCGGGCTGCACCAGCGGCTATGGCTGGTGTCAGGTGACTTACGGCGGCATGACCGGCTGGGCGGCATCGAGCTATATCGCCATTCAGACGGGCAACGGCTACACGACAAACGACAATTTCGGCTCCACTGCCGCCGCTGTCGGCATACCGCTGATCGCGGGCATGGCCATCGGCGCGGCGGTCGCCAATAGCGGACCCCGCTATTACGACCCTTACTATCGCGGCGGCTGGGGTCGCGGCCCAACCATCGTCAATGGCTGCGTTGGCCGCAATTGCCAGTCGAACTGGGGCCCGCCGCGCCCGCATTGGGTAGACCGTCCGGGCTGGAACGATCATCCGGGCTATCATCACGATTTCGGGCCGGGCCCGCGCCGTTTCGGCAGGCGGTAAAAAGGCCCGCTCCTGACAGCCTTCTGTCAGGAGCATCGCCGGATATGTTGAGGGCGCGAAGGATTTCACCTTCGCGCCCTTTTCATTTGGGCGTTGAAATTCCATATTGGAGGCATGACGCGGAAAGTGGAAACCGGTTCCGCTTAGACATGCGGTAACATTATAGGGTCATGGCTTCCTCAAAAGACAAACACTCCCAGGATTCGCACGACAAGGCTGGCGGCTTCGGTGAAGCGCCACAGGCCGGGTTTTCAGGCGCGCCCCTATCCGGGTCTATTGCTGATTGGGCAAAGGAAATCGGCGACGAGGCGACCAAAACCAGCCAACCGCGCGAAGCGCGGCAAGGGCGACCGCCCGTCGCGCCAGACGGTGCGTCTCCCCGCGACGCCAAAGGCGCGCAAAAAAATGAGGGGCGGAGCGAGCCGCATAGCGGCGGCAGCGTGAGCGCAAAAAAAGCACCCAAGAAGATTCCCGAGCGCAGCAAGGAAGCGTCGCGCACAGGCCGCGGTACGTCGATGGGCGGCGCGGCTTCCGCCAAGGAACGCGCGGCGGCTGGCCTCAATCCCGTTGCCGGTCTCGACATCAGCCTTGAAGACGCCGCAGGCCTGAACCCGTCCGGCGCAACGGCGACGGTTCAGGCCCTGTCGGACCTGATCGCTTCCGGCAATCCTCTGTTCAAGAACGGCGAGCTGTGGACCCCGCACCGCCCCGTCCGCCCGGAGAAATCCGAAGGTGGCGTCCCGATCCGCATGGAAACCGAGTTCGAGCCGTCCGGCGACCAGCCGACGGCCATTCGCGATCTGGTGGAAGGGTTGGAGAACAATGACCGCACGCAGGTTCTGCTCGGCGTCACCGGCTCCGGCAAGACCTTCACCATGGCGCAGGTCATCCAGCAGACGCAGCGCCCTGCCCTGATCCTCGCGCCCAACAAGACCTTGGCCGCGCAGCTTTACGGCGAGTTCAAGAACTTCTTCCCGAACAACGCCGTCGAATATTTCGTTTCCTACTACGATTACTACCAGCCGGAAGCCTATGTGCCGCGCTCGGACACCTATATCGAGAAGGAATCGTCCATCAACGAGCAGATCGACCGGATGCGCCACTCGGCCACCCGTGCGCTGCTTGAGCGCGACGACGTCATCATCGTCGCCTCGGTGTCGTGCATCTACGGTATTGGTTCGGTCGAAACCTATACGGCCATGACCTTCGAGATGAAGATCGGCGACCGGCTCGACCAGCGCCAGCTTCTCGCCGATCTGGTGGCGCAGCAATATAAGCGTCAGGACATCAATTTCGTGCGCGGCTCGTTCCGCGTGCGCGGCGACACGATCGAACTGTTCCCGGCCCACTTGGAAGATCGCGCCTGGCGCATTTCGCTTTTCGGTGACGAGATCGAATCCATCACCGAGTTCGACCCGCTGACCGGCCAGAAGACCGGCGAGCTGAAATCGGTGAAGATCTACGCGAACTCGCACTATGTGACGCCGCGCCCGACGCTCAATCAGGCAATCAAGTCGATCAAGGAAGAGCTGAAGCACCGGCTTGACGAATTGACCCGCGCCGGTCGCCTGCTGGAAGCGCAGCGCCTCGACCAGCGCACGACATTCGACCTCGAAATGCTGGAAGCGACCGGCTCCTGCGCGGGCATCGAAAACTATTCGCGCTATCTGACCGGGCGCAACCCCGGCGAGCCGCCGCCGACCCTGTTCGAATATATTCCCGACAATGCGCTGGTTTTCATCGATGAAAGCCACGTCACCGTTCCGCAGATCGGCGGCATGTATCGCGGCGACTTCCGCCGCAAGGCAACGCTTGCCGAATATGGCTTCCGCTTGCCATCCTGCATGGACAACCGCCCGCTCCGCTTCGAGGAGTGGGATGCCATGCGCCCGCAGACCATCGCCGTTTCGGCAACGCCGGGCGGCTGGGAAATGGAAGAAGCGGGCGGCGTGTTCGCGGAACAGGTCATCCGCCCGACCGGGCTGATCGACCCGCCGGTCGAAATTCGCCCCGCCAAGACGCAGGTCGATGACGTGCTGGGCGAAATTCGCGATACGGCGGCAAAGGGCTACCGCACACTGGTCACGGTGCTGACCAAGCGCATGGCAGAAGACCTGACGGAATATCTGCATGAACAGGGCGTGCGCGTGCGCTACATGCACTCGGATATCGACACGCTGGAGCGCATCGAGATTATCCGCGACCTGCGGCTTGGCGCCTTCGACGTGCTGGTCGGCATCAACCTGCTGCGCGAAGGTCTCGACATTCCCGAATGCGGCTTCGTCGCCATTCTCGACGCCGACAAGGAAGGCTTCCTGCGTTCGGAAACCTCGCTTATCCAGACCATCGGTCGTGCGGCGCGTAACGTCGACGGCAAGGTCATTCTCTACGCCGACAACATCACCGGCTCGATGCAGCGCGCGATGGACGAAACCAGCCGCCGCCGCGAAAAGCAGGTCGCCTATAATGAAGAGCACGGCATCACGCCTGCTTCGGTGAAGAAGAATATCTCGGATATTCTCGGCTCGGTTTACGAGCGCGATCATGTCCGCGCGGATATTTCGGGCTTTGCGGAAGAAGGCGCGATGATGGGCAACAATCTTGCCGCCCATCTGGAGCATCTGGAAAAACAGATGCGCGACGCCGCTGCCGATCTCGACTTCGAAAAGGCGGCGCGGCTGCGCGACGAGATCAAGCGCCTGCGCGAGACGGAATTGGCCATCGCCGACGATCCGCTGGCGCGCGAGTTCGAGGCGGGCGATGCGGGAGCCAGCCGCAACAAGGGCAAGCCGACCGGCAATTCGCGCTTCCGCAAGCCGACGCTGGATGAAATGGGTGCCGATACGACGCGCCCGCTTGGCAAGCCATCGCTGTTCCAGAAGCCGTCGCTTGACGATATGGGACCGGGCACGGACATGGCGAAACCGTTGTTCCGCAAGAACACGCTGGACGAAATGACGGTCAAGCGGACGGAAGTGCCGAGCGGCGGCAACGATGCGGCGATCCGCCGTGAGCGCGCCGGCATCGGGTCTTACGAAGACCCGGCAGAAACAGCGCGCAAGAAGCGCCGCCCCGGCAAGACAGGCCGACCGGGGCGGTAAAGTCTAGTATGCGAAGGATTTATTGCAACCTCTCACTGTGATTTCAACAAACCTTTATTTTGAAGAGATTTTTTAATCTGCTCATATCGCTTTTGTGCTGCGTCATCATTCATTTTTGAATTTTGATTAGGGTGCTTCGGTAAACTAGCCGAATGTACAGAGCCTCCTATCGGCAGCAAAAAATTCATTTGCCTCTCGTTTCGAGCCACTACCTTACCTCCTTCTCAAACACCGACAGCAGAACGAACTGTTCACGTGATACTAATGAGTCTAACGGCGGTGACGCCAAAGGACGCGCCTCTTTAGGAGCATTCTTCTTTATCTTACCTGATTCTTTACGTTCAAGCTTTGATCCATAAACCCGGGAGAAACTTGATGGCGAAATCCCCTCATACTGTAGAAACGAAACCTTTCCCATTTCTTGCGGATTAGTGGTGATAGAATCAGAATGCAAGGTAAGAGCCAAACTCTTGGGATAAGGCTCTATATAGACGACAGACTGTATCCCGGAAGCGACAATATGACGAGCACAACTATGACAAGGAAACGTTGTCGTGAAAAGCTTGGAACCGATGATGCCGACTTTTCCTTGCCTTGCTACCGAAATGATCGCCTCCATCTCAGCATGAACCGCTCTTGAAAATTCGATCAGGTTCTTAACGTCAGTTTTCTTTAAATCGTCTTTAATTCGGCCATTCCCGCCGGGGGCAAGCTTCACTTCTATTTGATCGAACAATTTCTCTTTATAATGATCGTTCCAGCATTGGCATGCTTGCCATTTGTGGCAGCGATGATCGCCACTTCCATCATCAGCTCTATAAGCTCCACCACCAAACTTGGGCACATCATTCGCTCCCTGGCCAATGATTTCCCCTGCTTCTGATACGATAACAGCCCCCACTTGCCGTGAGAGGCACGCCGAATTTAGGGAAACCCCAGAAGCAGCCTGCATAGCGTATTCTTCGCGCGTCGGAGTTTGCACTCCGATACCAAAAACCAAGTTCAAGAACCGCCCCACAGATCCTTCAATTCGATCCACGTTATCGTCATCGTTTCGAAAGAAAATATCCGCATAATTCATCGTCTTTCGAACAGACTGACCCGAATTAGAACCTTCGTCATAGTCAGCATCTTTAATTTTAGCCAAATAAGCAGAGCTCGATATTTGCTTCTCTAGCCGTGCTATCCTTTTATGCTCCGGAGAAAAAACCCCCACCAGCCAAAACAAATCTCCGTATACCTTTCGAAGTATAGAAACTTCCTCTGGATTTTTTAGCGAATCTATAATTGTACAGAATCTACGATCTTCTCCATTCTCCGAATTTTTTCGAGAACTATTTATTTTATCTATACTGAAAACAGCCAAAACATTATTCGAGTGTTTTTCTCGGAGTTTATTTCCCAAGCTTTGAAGCCGCTCAACACGATCAGAGGCTTTAGAATCGATCGCATGCTCACCGATACTTTGCGCTCGCTCATTAATAATATCACTAACTTTAATGATATCCGCTTGATAGCCAAAATTCTCTTCGATCTTCTGCTTTAGAATTTTCGCTACAGTCGTAGCTCCAGAGCCAATCGGGGCAACAATGCCGAAAACCAACTCTTGGGTGAAGCGTAATTCAGCCGGCGCCACCTCTTCACCGCCCTGCGCCTCGACCTCATTATTTTCGCTGGACACGCTATCAGCGTGCGTTATTAATTTCGCTCCCACTTTATCCCCCTCGAAGAATCGCAGCTGCTTCTGGCAGTATAAATCACCATGCACTATGCAAAATCAGCTGCAAAATTTATTTTACATTTCGGCTCTTACAACCTTTGCGTGACAGCACGAGCCGAAATGTCCAATTCGATTCCTATAAACGCATACCAAAAAGTTCATATCATTAAATGGGCCTTCACCGGCACTGCCCGCCGTTCATGATTCGATAGCCTGCACGGTCGGCTTCGCAACGGTTGGGGAAAGTACGCCTGTCATTGCCGCGTCGCGCGCAAACCGGCATATATTCGCGGGTGCAAGCGCCTGCGCCCGGTCTGCCGGGCCTGTTGCCCTGATGCGGCGGGCGTACCGGACCGACACTCGGTCCGCCCCAGCCGGAGCCAGGCCGCGACGAGCATTCACCGCTTGAAACGACCCGGTAACCCTCTGCCCTCGCCTGGCATGAATTGCCGAAGGTCTTGCGCGAAGAGCCCCGCGTAGCGCAGACAGGCGCGTAGATCATCGGGCACATTTGCGGCTGCGACGGTCCGGGCCTCAGCGGTGGACGATGATCCACCCCGCCTTCCGCAACGCAACCGGCAAGAAGCAGCGCGCCCGCAAGCACGGCCAATTGTTTAAAACGATGAAATTGCATTTTCCTCTCCATTTGTCCCGAAACTTAGGGCCTGAATCAAAAAGCGGCAGGCCGAGGCGAAAACGGCGATTTCCGAGTACCGGAGCGCAGTGTGCTTCCAAGCATAGTCCCGAAAAGTTGCAGACTTTTCGGATAAGACTATGCGTCTGAGAAAGCTACATGAGCACCGGAACGCAGAAAATTGCCATTTACAGACCGGCATGGCGACTTTTGGAACAGGCTCTTTAAATGGCGCAGCCTTCAATAAGGGCAAGTCCTTTCGCAAAAGTGCAAAACCTCGCGCACCATATCGACAACCCGCCCATATAGGTTACCTTGGCCGAAGTTGAGGGGCGGAACAGGCAGCATGAATCGTTACAGGCACAGCATAGCGGTTATCCTTGTTTCGCAGCTTTTCAGCCTGCCTTTCGGCGTCGCGGCATCCTATGCGGCGAGCGAACCCACCCCGCCGGTCTATGCGCCACCCTTGCCGCCGGAGAAAAAGACGCCGACCGTCGGGCGCATCTGCCAGCTTATTGGCGCCAATGCCGATGCGCACGGCATTCCGCGTGATTTCTTCGCCCGATTGATCTGGAAGGAAAGCCGGTTCGACCACAAGGCGGTGAGCCCGGTCGGGGCCGAAGGCATTGCGCAATTCATGCCCTACACCGCGAAGGAACGCGGGCTGGCCGATCCCTTCGATATCGAGCAGGCCATTCCCGCCTCGGCGAGTTTCCTGCGCGACCTGAAAGGCGCTTTCGGCAATTGGGGCCTTGCAGCCGCCGCCTATAATGCAGGCGCGGGGCGCGTTTCCAGCTGGATGCGGTCGGGCGGTTTTCTGCCGCTTGAGACCGAAAATTATGTACTGGATATTACTGGCGCGCCTGCCGACGACTTCGCGGCTGGCAAGGAGATCGTGAACCGTCCGCTCGATCCCAAGCTCGCCTTTGATGATGCCTGCAAGCGCCTGCCGATCATCCGCAGCGCCACCATTCCGATGTCGCGCGTCAAGCCGAAGCCTTGGGGCATACAGGTTGCGGGCAATTTCCGCCGCAGCGCTGCCGTCAATCAATGGGCGCGCCTGCGCAGGCAATTCAGCGCCGTGCTTGCAGGCCATGATCCCGTCGTCAGCCGGATACGCACGCCAATGGGACGCCGCGGCATCTATGCGGTGCGCATCGGCGCCGACAGCCGCGGAGAGGCCGACGGCATCTGTGCGAAGCTGCGCGCAGCAGGCGGCGCATGCATAGTTTTACGCAACCGGTGAGAAAAACACGGTCAGTACCTGCTAAAACAGCGATATATTAGGGATAGCCTGTTCTGTTTTGGGATTGAGGTGATGATTTTCTTGAAACAATCGTAAAAAAATTGAACGATACCGGTTCGAAGATAACCAATCATGTCGATCCCAAAGAATTTGCTTGCCAAATACCGCTTCATAGATCAGTCTCCATCTGTTCGGGCATTTAGCGAACAAATGGAAGACTGGAAGAACGGCGTGCCGGGGCCGCTATAAGTTCCGGGTCGAAGGCTCCCCTTCGGCAATGATCGGTTCCTTCCCAATGTCGAGAACTGCCTGCATAACCCTCTGCCGGGTGTGTGGTGCGCTTGGCAGAATTTGTAATACCACCGTCTCCACAAGAGCGGTGGCGCCAAGGAAAAGGAACGGATCCCATGGCACAGACCGGACAGGTCAAATTCTTCAATACCGAAAAAGGCTTCGGTTTCATCAAGCCGGACGATGGTGGCGCAGATATCTTCGTACACATCTCCGCAGTACAGGCTTCTGGCCTCACTGGCCTCGCAGACAATCAGAAGGTTTCCTACGAGACGGAACCGGATCGTCGCGGCAAGGGCCCGAAGGCCGTGAACATCACCGTTACCGGCTGATCGTTCATAAAAGAACCTACCACTTGCCCCGGCTTCTGCCGGGGTTTTTTATTGCCTTTCGGCGCTCGATCCCCTTGGTTGCCAGCACGTCTCCAAGCGCGAAATATTACAGATACTGCGCGTATTTTACCGGGAACTGGCCGCTTTCCGCCGCCTTTCACCATTGTTCAGCCTCCATTCATGTCGAAAGAGTTAATCACTTATTCACAAACGATACGTGCCCCTTTTCGGCCAACGTATCGGAGACATTGCAGTCGAGCTTCTGAAGGAGCGA
Organism: Hyphomicrobiales bacterium; assembly: GCA_900473915.1. GTDB lineage: Bacteria > Pseudomonadota > Alphaproteobacteria > Rhizobiales > Rhizobiaceae > Brucella. The sequence goes on from UCNG01000008.1 coordinate 48,687, forward strand.
ACAATGAACCGATTTGCGAAAATAGCCATTATGGCAGCGGCATCCCTCGCGGCAGTTGCCGCGCCGCTTGCAACGGCATCCGCAGATTCCTGGGGTCGCCATGGTTGGGATCGCGGGGGTTGGAATCGCGGCGGCTGGGACCGTCCTTACTACCGCGAGCGGCATCGCGACCATAGCGACGCTGTCGCCGCCGGTGTGATCGGCCTCGCCGCAGGCGCCCTCCTTGGCAGCGCACTCAGCCAGCCATCGCAGCCGACCTATGTGCAGCCTGCTCCGGTCTATGCGCCGCCTCCGCCGCCGCCAGCCTATTATCCGGCTGCCCCGGCGCGTCAGGTAACCTATTACCGCGCAAGCTATGAGCCATGGAGCCGTGGCTGGTATCAGTATTGTTCCGACCGCTACCGGTCATTCAATCCGAATACCGGCACCTATCGCGGTTATGACGGGCGCGACCACTTCTGCTCCGCCAACTGAAATAGCAGAAAAACAGATAGATAGAGCGGTTCCGTTTTAACCGGAACCGCTCAAGGCACTCAGCAAAAAGCCGCCCTTCCGGCGGCTTTTTCTATTCATGCATATCCGATATCGTTCAAAAACGGATTGGAGCGCCGCTCCTCCCCGAACCGCCCGCCGGGACCATGCCCGCAGATGAAGCCGATATCGTCGCCGAGCGGCAGCAGCTTTTCCTTGATGGAGCGAATCAGCGCCGCATGATCGCCGCCCGGCAGGTCGGTGCGCCCGACCGAGCCGTTGAACAGCACGTCACCCACAATCGCGAATCGCGCCTCCGGGTTGAAGAACACGACATGCCCCGGCGCGTGGCCCGGCGTGTGGAAGACCTCGAATTCGTGACCGGCAACGGAAACCTTGTCGCCCTCGTTCAGCCAGCGGTCCGGCGTCACGTTGCGCACGCCTTCGGTGAGGCCGTATTTCAGGCCGGTCGTTGCCAGATTGTCGAGCAGGAACTTGTCATCCTTGTGCGGGCCGATGATATCCACGTCCAGCGCTTCCTTGAGGTCGAGCGCCGCCGCAGCATGATCGATATGGCCATGCGTGATCCAGATTGCCTCGACCTCGACCCCTTGGGATCCAATCGCATCCAGAATGCGGTCGAGGTCGCCGCCCGGATCGATCACCACGCCCTTCTTGCTCTCGCTATCGAACAGAATGGTGCAATTCTGCTGGAAAGGCGTGACGGGAACGATAATGGCCTGCAATTGCCCCATGGTGTTACTCCACTCAAAATAAACAGCAGCGCTTCTGCCACACAGATAGTGTGCCCGGCCCCTCACGTGAAGCTCTAAAGCATTTTCGAGCCAAAAGTGCGAAGCGCCTTCCAACGATTCAACTTAATCTGGAAATGCTCTAAATAGAAACGGGCGGCTGGACGCCGCCCGTTTTCCCTCTCCGGAATGTCCAGACCGCCCCTCCGAAAACCGCTTCACGGTTTTCGGGTTGCGCCCCGACAGTTCGTCTAGAGCGCCGTGCGTCCTTACGGACGCACACAGGTCGCTCTACCTATTGAATCTAGGCCTCGTGCTTTCCGAAAATCGATTCCGATTTTCGGGCCGATGCTCTAGCCGGTTGTCCCCACAACCTTACGTTCTGCGATGCATCAGGCCTTGGCGGCCATCGCGTTCTTGATCAGGCCGACAATGGCCGTGAGTACGATACCGCCAACGCCGCCGCCAGCCAGCTGCCCGACAACGCCGTTGAGCACGGAATCGAGGCCGCCGCCGGATAGCATCGGGAGCAGCTGACCGAGGATGACACCACCGATGCCGCCCGCCACCGTGTTACCCGTGGTTCCCAGACTGATATTCTTGACCGCTCCTGCGATGTTGCCGCCAACGGCACCAGCGACCAGCTGAAGAATGAGAGGTAGTAGAGCTTCCATAATCGTCACCCCATCTGAGTTTTAAACCGGAATAGCGCGACTCCGGCAAAAAAATCATGTGCCGAAACTTGGCAATGTCAAACAATAAGCGACGAAAAAACAAAAAAGCGGCCCGAAGACCGCTCTTTTTCTGTTTAAAACCCAGTTACTCCGCCGCAGCGCGCTTGGGCTGAACTTCTGCAAAATAGTCATTCATCAGAAGATTTGTAATTTCGGAAGGCTTGAACCGGTATTGACCGATCTCGGAAACCGGCGTCACTTCCGCTGCCGTGCCGCACAGGAAGCATTCGGAGAAACCGGCAAGTTCTTCCGGCACGATTGCCCGCTCAATGACTTCAATGCCCCGGCGCTTGGCAAGATCAATGACCGTGCGGCGCGTAATACCGTCGAGGAAGCAGTCGGGCTTCGGCGTGTGCAGCGCCCCATCCTTCACGAAGAATACATTGGCGCCGGTTGCTTCCGCAACCTGCCCGCGCCAGTCGAGCATGAGCGCATCCGCGTAGCCCTTGGCTTCGGCGGCATGTTTGGAAATCGTGCAGATCATGTAGAGACCGGACGCTTTCGAGCGCGACGGAGCGGTGCGCGGGTCCGGGCGGCAATATTCGGCAATATCGAGCCGGATGCCCTTCATTTTTTCTTCCGGCGAGAAATAGCTCGGCCACTGCCAGATGGCGATGGCCAGATGAATGCGGTTGTTCTGCGCCGACACGCCCAGCGAATCCGAGCCGCGCCAGGCGATCGGGCGCACATAGGCGTCCTCAAATCCCTGCTTCTTGAGCAGCTCCCGGCAGGCATCGTTGATCTCTTCAACGCTGAAAGGAATCTCGAAACCGAGAATGCGCGCAGATTCGTGCAGGCGTTCGGTATGCTCATTGAGCTTGAATATCTCGCCGCCATAGGCGCGCTCGCCTTCAAACACGGCGCTCGCATAATGCAGGCCATGGGTCAGCACATGAATTTTCGCATCCTTCCAGTCGACGAATTTCCCGTCCAGCCAGATAGATCCGTCCCGTTGATCGAATGGAATCGCAGCCATTTTCTTGCTCCTTGACTTTCCTCGCGGCGCTGTCTCGACACGGTTTCAGGCCGATTTCAGACCGGACAAACTTCTCCGCGACCCGTCTTCCCCATTTAAATCGATATAAATGGTGAGACGGCCACCTTTTTCTGCGTAATTGCTGGCCTTTTTGTTCAAAATGCTTTGAGGTCGCGCAAACATATTGCGCGAAATCCAGCCGGAGCATGCATGACAAGAAAATAAATCCTCCACAGGGATCGAATATTGCGGCAACCATTTCCACCATCCGCATTCAACAGACGCGGCGAAAACGGGTCAGCGCAATTATTCCTCCTCCATGCATGCGTCAGCGCAAACATTATTCCAAAAAAGCCAGCTCACGCTTATCGAAAATTATCTGGGCGATTGAATTATGTCAATAATGCTGACATATTTAGCGCAACAGAACGGAGCACCGATGTGAATTCGACGAACGATCTGAATTATATAAGCAATCCGTTGACGGCTGAGGAGGCGGCCGACCTCAACGTGATCGAACTTCTGTTTTTTTCCTATCGCGATTTCACCGCCGACCCTGATCTCATTCTGGAAAAGATCGGATTCGGCCGGGCGCATCACCGCGTCCTCTACTTCATCAACCGCAAGCCCGGCATGACGGTTGCGGAGCTGCTGGAGGTTCTGCGCATAACGAAGCAAAGCCTGTCGCGTGTGCTCAAGCAGCTCATCGATACCGGCCATGTCGTTCAGGCCACCGGCCTGCATGACCGCCGCCACCGCAAGCTTTATCCGACCCGGAGCGGCCGTGAGCTGACGCTTGCGCTTGCCCTTCCGCAGTCGCGGCGCATCGCGCGCGCCTTGGAGGATTGTGGCCCACAGGACCGCGCGGTGATCGAGCGCTTCCTCTATAATATGGTCAACCCCGAACGGCGGGCCCAGATCGACGAATTTTCCGCCGACGACCCCTCCGGCTGACAGGGTCAAGATGAAGTGTTACGCAAGGTTGCACTAAGTGCTTGTATAAAAATGCGCCCCTTCAGGCAGTGAATGGACGTGCCGCATTCCAATGAGTATTATGTCGGGCGACGCATGTTGCGTCATAGAGCGCCGTGCGTCCATTCGGACGCACAAAGGTCGGTCTAACTTATTGAATCTACGCATCGTGCTTTCCAGAAGATCGATTCCGATTTTTGGGCCGATGTAGTCGAATTGGAACGGAACGGGATCGAAAGACGCCATGGCAGCAGAAGAAGAAAAGACGCTCTCGGATGACGCCCCGCATCTCCTCGTCGTTGACGACGATACGCGCATCCGCAGCCTTCTTTCACAATATCTGACCAATAGCGGATTCCGTGTCACCATGGCCGGCAGCGCCGCTGAGGCGCGCCGCAAGCTGGAAGGCATCGACTTCGACCTGCTGATCCTGGACGTCATGATGCCGGGCGAAACCGGCGTTTCGCTGACGCGCTCGCTGCGCGAGCAGAAGAATGTCCCCATTCTCATGCTGACGGCATTGTCGGAAACCGACAACCGCATCGACGGGCTCGCCGCTGGCGCCGACGATTATCTGCCAAAGCCCTTCGATCCCCGCGAGCTGACGCTTCGCATCAACAATATCCTGCGGCGCGGCGCGCCTCCGGCGCAGCCCAAGATCGAACAGATCGTGTTCGGCCCCTATACGTTCTTCATCCCGCGTCGCGAGCTGAAAAAGGGTTCCGAAACGATCAAGCTGACCGATCGCGAGCAGGACATCATGGCGATCTTCGCCGAGCGCGCCGGTGAAACGATCCCGCGTCACGAGCTGACCGGTCAGGACGGCGATGTCGGCGAGCGCACGATTGACGTCCAGATCAATCGCCTTCGCCGCAAGATCGAGCAGGACCCGGCCAATCCGGTCTGGCTCCAGACCGTGCGCGGCATCGGCTACAAGCTGAGCATCGAATAGCAACAACCGGCAACCAGAAAATGGTGTTTTCTCATAACGCGAAGCGCGGTGCACAAAAGCTGCACCAGCGATGGCGGGCGTGGGAAACACCTTTCGCAAACCGCGAATATCGTTCTTGCAGCGAAGCTGGTGTGGGCCTGACACGATGAAATCGCCCTTGAGAAAATTCTCCCGCTGGTTGGCCCGCATCATGCCGAAGGGGCTTTATGCGCGGTCGCTCATCATCATCATCGCGCCGATGGTGCTGCTGCAATCCGTGATCGCCTATGTGTTCATGGAGCGTCACTGGCAGATGGTGACCGAACGGCTGTCGACTGCGGTCGTGCGCGATATTGCGGGCATTATCGATATTCTAGAAACCTACCCGCAGGAACCGGGCTACGACAATCTGATCCGCATCTCGCAGCAGCGGCTGGCGCTGAATATCTCGATTCTGCCGCCCGATCCGCTGCCGCCGCCCGGACCGAAGCCGTTCTTCGCCATTCTCGATTACTTCCTCAGCGAAGAAATCACCCGCCAGATCAACCGGCCTTTCTGGGTGGATACGGTGGGCGATTCCGATCTCATCGAAATCCGCATCAAGCTTGAGGACAAGGTGTTGCGCGTCTTCGCGCGGCGCAGTCAGGCCTATGCGTCCAATACGGGCATCTTCCTGACCTGGATGGTGGGCACCGCCCTCGTTCTGCTGATTATCGCCATCGCCTTCCTGCGCAACCAGATCAAGCCGATCCAGCAGCTTGCCGAGGCGGCGGAAAGTTTCGGCAAGGGGCGCCCCATGCCGGAAGGTTTTCACCCGCGCGGCGCGGAGGAAGTGCGGCGCGCCGGCATCGCCTTCATCCAGATGCGCTCGCGCATCGAGCGCCAGATCGAGCAGCGCACGGCCATGCTGTCGGGCGTCAGCCACGACCTGCGCACCATCCTCACCCGCTTCAAGCTGCAGCTGGCGCTGGCTGGCCATTCCATCGACACCGAGCCGCTCAATCAGGACATCGCCGACATGCAGACCATGCTGGAAGGCTATCTCGCCTTCGCGCGCGGCGAAGGTTCGGAAGAAACGGCAAGCTATGATGTCACCAGACTGTGCGAGAAGCTGGAGAGCGAGGCGCGCCTGCGCGAACGCGGCTTCAAATACCGCATCGAAGGCGACAGCGAGGTCCATGTGCGTCCCAACGCCTTCTCGCGTCTGGTCAGCAATCTGGTTTCAAACGCCTTCCGTCATGCGCAAAATGTCGAGCTGTCGATCTCGCATGTTGAAGGCTGGCTGAAAGTCGTCGTGGACGATGACGGGCCAGGCATCCCGGAAGACCGGCGGGAAGATGTGTTCAAGCCATTCGTCCGGCTGGATGAGGCGCGAACGCAGGATTCCGGCGGCACAGGGGGGCTGGGACTTGCCATTGCGCGCGACATCGCGCGCAGCCATGGCGGCGACATTTCGCTGGAAGATTCACCGCTGGGTGGCCTCCGCGCCATCATCCATATTCCGGCTTAGAGCGGTTCCTGTTCTAACAGAAAAACCGTTTCACACTTTTGCTGAAAATTCTCCAGGCGTTCTGGCTTGGGGCTGGGGAAATAAACTTCAGAGCAGAGCAATAAGCAGGAGTTTTCACGCTTCTTTTCCCTCATCCTGAGGAGCCGTTGAAAACGGCGCATCATCCTGAGCTTGTCGAAGGATCGAAGGGCGGAGGGAAAACGCCCAATACCTGCCCTCGTCCTTCGAGACGGCTCCTTCGCAAGCTCAGAAGCCTCCTCAGGATGAGGGGTCGACGCGGTTGCTCAACGCGAAATCATCATGCTCTCAATAAAGCTTGCCGCCGTTCGGCACCGGTTTGTCGATGGCCGCGAGAACCACTTCACCATTTTCATCCGGCATGCCGAGCGTCAGCACTTCCGACATGAAGGGGCCGATCTGGCGAGGCGGAAAATTCACCACAGCCATGACCTGCTTGCCGACCAGTTCTTCCGCCGTATAGCGCTTGGTGATCTGTGCCGACGATTTCTTGATGCCGATCTTTTCGCCGAAATCGATCTTCAGCTTGTAGGCGGGCTTGCGCGCTTCCGGAAATGGCACGGCTTCCACGATGGTTCCGCTACGGATATCGACCTTTTCGAAATCCGCCCAGCTTATGGTGGTTGCTTCGCTCATTTTCTTACTCCCCGCCTCGCAGAAAACCCGGCGTGAACGCCGGGTCAAAACTCAGTTATTGAATAGTCAGGCGCGACCGACTGTCTCGAACACCACACATTCCAGCGCCTCGCGCGCCGTGACGCCCGACCAGACCACGAACTGGAAAGCCTGGAAATAGGCTTCGCAAGCTTCGAGCGCCGCCGAAAGCAGCACTTCCACCTGACGGCTCGTCGGTTCCGCGCCGCCTGCCAGCAGCAGCGACTGGCGATACATGATCGCGCCTTCCTGCTGCCAGAGATCGAAATGGCCCATCAGCAGTTTTTCGTTGATGAGCGAAAGCAGGCGCATCACTTCGTTGACGCGCGGCTCGGCCACCTTGATGTCGAACGCACAGGCCAGATGCAGTGCCTCGAAATCCTCCATCCAGGAAAACGAGATGTGATAGTCAGTCCAGTTGCCCGCAACCGAGATTGCGATTTCGTCGTCGCCAGTCCGCTCGAACGTCCAGTCGTTTGAATGCGCGACCTGTTCGATCACATCCACCGGATGCGCCTCACGTGCGAATTCAAGCTCAAGAAGGCTCATGTCCGTTTCCTGTTCTGGGAACCATCTGCCCCCAGATGTTTCCTAATTCCCGGCGCGCAGCTAACTGCCCGCCCGCGCCCGCCACCGCGCAAGAACAAGCGCAGGAAAACAGGCACGAATTGATCGGTCGAGGAACCGGCATGCACGACGGCATGCAAGCGCCCCAATGGCACACGCACATACGCAACTGATACTGGAAAGCAGCCTGAAAGACGCGAAACCTGACACTCAGCCCCTCGCCGCCGCCTACATGACCGCGTTACGAATCATGTAGTGTTTTCAGTCTATTGATGCTGAATCTGAACGCCAGCCCCTTTTCAAAAAAGAGACATGAAAGCATGTGGAAATATACGGGGGGCGGGCCGCGACCCTTGCCTTAACCGACTCTAAGACAAGGGTTTTTGCCACTTGCGGCCTGTTAATAAATATTCAGGGATTATTTTTGGATTTAGCCGAAGTTGAAGCCGATTTTGCCGTTTTGGCATCAGAATCGACTTCGAATTTCGCAAGACGTGCTTCGAGTGCTTCGATTCTTGCCAGCAAGGCGCTGTTTTCCGCACGCGCCTTGATCGCCATTTCGCGAACGGCTTCGAAGTCTTCGCGCTGCACGACATCGAGCGTGTTCAGCACGCGTTCGCCCTGCGAACGCAGCGCCGTTTCCACTTCGCGGCGCACGCCCTGCGCAGCGCCTGCCGCATCCGTCACAAGCTTGGCGAGTTCATCGAGAACCCGGTTCTGTCCGCTGGTCATGGCAATCATTCCTTTTTTCCAGGAGAGACCTGTTGAAAACATAAATTTGAAATAGGGCCGTCTCGGGTCCGATGCAAGCTTGGCTATAGAAAGTGATCGCGCCCGGCGTAAGCAAAAACCATAAGCTCCTGAGGAACAAGGCGAATGTACTTAAGGATACCTTAAGCGTACACAAGCACCGGAAGCGCATAAAACGCCATTCGCGGCAGACGGGAACCGCTTGACCATCAAGGGTTGGTCCAGCATGTTCCCTCACAAAACGGAGTGATTTCATGATTGAGACGTTGCTGCCCGTATCGGCGCTCGCCTTCCCCAATATCGATCCGGTGATTTTCAGGATCGGGCCGCTGGCAGTGCACTGGTACGGCCTCGGCTATGTCGTCGGCATCATGTTCGCCTGGTGGTATGGCAAGAAGCTCCTGCGAAGCCACCGCCTGTGGGCGAACAACCAGCCGCCGATGGCGCCGGAAGCGCTTGACGATTTCGTCATCTGGGCCGCGCTCGGCGTCGTGCTGGGCGGGCGCATCGGCTACGTGCTCTTCTATAATTTCTCCTATTATATCTCCAACCCGCTCGCCATTCCGGCAGTGTGGGATGGCGGCATGTCGTTCCACGGCGGCATTCTGGGCACGACGCTCGCCATGTTCCTGTTTGCCCGCTCACGCGGCATCAGGGTCTGGAGCATGTTCGACACGATCGCCGCCGGTGTTCCGGTCGGGCTTGGCGTGGTGCGCGTCGCCAATTTCATCAATTCGGAACTCTGGGGCCGCGTCAGCGATATGCCGTGGGCGGTCTATTTCCCCAATGGCGGTCCGCTGCCGCGCCATCCGAGCCAGATTTACGAAGCCTTCCTTGAAGGGCTTGTGCTGTTCTTCGTGCTGTTCCTGCTCGTCTGGATCGGGCGAAAGCTGAAAAAACCCGGCTTCATCGCGGGCGCATTCGTCACCGGCTACGGCCTCAGCCGCATCGTGGTCGAATTCTTCCGCGAGCCGGATGCACAGCTCGGCTATCTCCTCGGCGGCTGGCTCACCATGGGCATGGTGCTTTCGGTGCCGATGGTGCTGATCGGGCTTTGGGCCATGTGGCGCGCAAACCGGGCCGCGGCAAAGGATGCCTGATCTCTCGCTGAAAGACCGGCTGAAACGCCTGATCGCCGCCTCCGGGCCGATCAGCGTTGCCGATTACATGGCCGCCTGCCTCGGCGACCGCGAGGCTGGCTATTACACCACGCGCGAGCCTTTCGGACGCGACGGCGATTTCATCACCGCGCCGGAAGTGAGCCAGATGTTCGGCGAACTGATCGGCATCTGGTGCGTCAGCGAATGGGATGCGCTGGGACGCCCGGATAATGCGGTGCTGTGCGAGATCGGCCCCGGTCGCGGCACGCTGATGAGCGACATGCTGCGCACCATCGGCAGGCTTGCCCCGCAAATGCTTGGCGCTGCCCGCATCGCCATGGTCGAAACCAGCCCGCGCCTTGTCGAAAGACAGAAGGAAAAGCTGGCCGATGCAGGCGCGAAGATCGACTGGTTCGAACGTTTCGCCGACATTCCCAACGGCCCCTTGATCCTCGTTACCAATGAGCTGTTCGATGCCATCCCGTTCCGGCAATTCGTCAAGGTCAATGGCCGCTTTGTCGAACGGATGGTTGCACTTGATGAAAAGGATGCGTTCCATTTCGTCAGCGGTCTGGGCGGCATCGATCCGGCTCTCCTGCCGCAAGGTCACGCAGACGCAGAAGAAGGGGCTATCTTTGAAGCAGCCCCGGCGCGCACGGCCTTGATGCAGGAAATCGCCAGCCGTATCGCGACAGCGCGCGGCGCTGCGCTCAACATCGATTACGGCCATCTGGAATCCGGCTTTGGCGACACGCTGCAAGCCATGCTGAAACACAGCTTTGACGATGTGTTCGCCCATCCGGGTGAAGCCGATCTCACCAGCCATGTCGATTTCGATAGTCTGGAGAAGACCGCAAAAGCCTGCGGCTGCAAGACCGGAACCATGACGCAGGGCGAGTTTTTGCTTGCAATGGGCTTAGCTGATCGCGCCGGGCGGCTCGGCGCGGGCAAGGATGCGGCGTTTCAGGAGAAAATCCGGCAGGACGTTGAAAGACTGGCCGCGCCCGATCAAATGGGAACCTTGTTCAAGGTTCTCGCATTGAGCGACAGGCAGACACGTCTTTTGCCTTTTGAATGAAATCTACCAGATCACGCTCTTTTAGAAAGCCGCGATTGACAAGCCGTCCGAGCTCCCCCACCATCCCGCCGTTTGAAACGAGATTGCCATGACAGACACCCCGCAACCGCTCCGTTCGCCTCTCCTTGAAAAGCCCGTGGCACAGAACGGGAAGCGGATCGCGCACGGCTTCTTCACCCGCAAGGGCGGCGTTTCCGATGGCATCTATACGGGCCTGAATGTCGGCAGCGGCTCAAACGATGTGCCGGAAAAGGTCATTGAGAATCGCCGCCGTGTGGCGGAAAGCCTCGGCGTTGCGCCCGATCATCTCATGACCGTGCATCAGGTCCATTCGCCCGATGTTGTCCACGTCACCGAACCTTTCGGCAGCCCGCGCCCCAAGGCCGACGCCATGGTGACCAATGTTCCCGGCATCGCCATCGGCGCGCTTTCCGCCGATTGCGGCCCGGTGCTTTTTGCCGATCACGAAGCGGGAATCATCGGCTCCGCCCATGCCGGATGGCGCGGCGCCTTTGGCGGCGTTCTTGAAAACACTATAGACGCCATGATCGGGCTTGGCGCGAAGCGCGAAAATATCGTCGCTGTTCTGGGACCGACCATCGGGCCGGAAAACTATGAGGTCGGACCGGAATTCTATGCCGAGTTCATCGGCAGGGACCCGGCTTACACCGCCTATTTCCGTCCATCAGACAAGGCGGACCACAAGCTGTTCGACCTGTGGACATTCATCACCGACCGTCTGACGAAGGCTGGCGTAAAGGCCGAATCCCTGCGCCAGTGCACCTATGCCGATGAGGAACAGTTCTATTCCTACCGGCGCACCACCCATCGCAACGAACCCGATTACGGGCGTCAGATTGCAGCGATCGCCATCATAGAAGATTAGGAGAACCGCATGGCCCTTCACTTCGAGCCGGAAGAATTCGCCGCACGTCGCGACCGACTGATCTTGAAGATGGAGGAGGAGAAGCTGGATGCACTTCTGCTGTTCGCGCAGGAGAGCATGTACTGGCTGACCGGCTATGACACATTCGGCTTCTGCTTTTTCCAGTGCCTCGTGGTGAAGGCCGACGGATCGATGGTGCTGATGACGCGCTCCGCCGATCTTCGGCAGGCGCGCCATACGTCGAATATCGAGAACATCGTCGTCTGGACCGACCGCGACAATGCCAATCCGGCCGCGGACCTGCGCAATATCCTGACGGACCTTGACCTGCTCGGCACGCGGATCGGCATCGAATACCAGACGCATGGCCTCACCGGCGCCAATGCGCGCAAGCTCGACGAGCAATTGCAGAGCTTCGCCAAGCTTTACGATGCGTCCGGCATGGTGGACCGCCTGCGCCTTCTCAAAAGCCCCGCCGAAATCGCCTATGCCAAGCGCGCTGCGGAACTGAGCGACGACGCGCTGGATGCGGCGATCAAGCTGACCAAGGGCGGCGCGAGCGAAGCCGATATTCTGGCTGCGATGATGAGCGCCAATTTCGCAGGCGACGGCGACTATCCGGCGAACGAATATATCATCGGCTCGGGCGACGACGCCCTGCTCTGCCGCTATAAATCCGGCCGGCGCAAGCTGAACAAGAACGACCAGCTCACGCTCGAATGGTCGGGCGTGTTCCGGCATTATCATGCGCCGATGATGCGCACGCTGATCGTCGGCAAGCCGACCGCGCATCATCTGGAGCTTTATGCCGCCGCGCGCGAGGCGCTGGAAGCCGTGGAAGCGGCGATGACCCCCGCCTCGACATTCGGCGACGTGTTCGACGCCCATGCGCGGACCATGGAAGCGCACGGCCTCACCCGCCACCGGCTCAATGCCTGCGGTTATTCGGTGGGCGCGCGCTTCACGCCATCATGGATGGACCCGCAGATGTTCTATGCCGGAAACCCGGAAAGCATTCAGCCAGACATGACGCTTTTCGCCCATATGATCATCATGGATTCCGACACGCAGACCGCCATGACCCTTGGCCAGACATATCTCACAACAAATGGCGCGGCAGAGCCATTATCCCGCCATTCTCTTGATATGATTGTCAAATGAGGCGTAATCGGCGATAAAACGGCACGTCGGCAAAAGTCGACACAATGAACTGTAAATGCCCTATCGCAGAGAACCTGCGCCTTCAGGAGCATGAAGCCGAACATGAACAAGGCACATCTTTCGTCGCTGCTGTTGCTTACCGGGTTACTTGCCGCCTGCAACAGCACTGAATCCGCTTTGAACGTACAGGGCAGCAATCAGACTGCCGGTCAGCCAACCACGGCGGCACCCGCCACTCCGGCTGCGACCACGCCAGCAGCCCCCACAGCGACCACGCCAGCAGCCGCACCGGCGGCCCCGCAGCGCAGCGCGGCGCTGAAGCCCGGCAAGCTGCATATTGCGCCCATCGTCGGCGCGCCGGTCAATGTAGTGACCCCGCTCACGCATCGCATCAACGATGACGCCAAGGCGAAGGGCATCGAGCTTGCAGGCAATAACGACCCGAGTGCCGCCTATGTCATGAAGGGGTATTTCTCCGTTCTTGCCGAAGATAACCAGACGACGGTTCTCTATGTCTGGGACGTGCTGGATGCGTCCGGCAATCGTCTTCACCGGATACAGGGCCAGGAGAAAGTTCAGGGCGCAGCCGCAGACTCATGGAGCGTCGTTCCGGCTTCCGCCATGCAGGCAATCGCCGACCGCACCATGCAGGAATACTCCACCTGGCTTGCGGCAAATCGCGCATGAAGCGGGCCTTTTGCGGCAAAAGGCTGAAATCTTTTGCTGAATCGGTTTTGCACATTGTGGGAAAGCCGCAATACTGGCCTTTTTGCAGCAATTGTGTCCCTTCGGGCCTTGCAATAACTGTGACTCTTTGCAATAGCCCCGGCATCCGAAAGAACCTTGCAAGCTGCTGTACTTGATCCCGTCAGATAAGTACGCAGCTTTAAAATTTTTGAGATTGTCCGTTCCGGCGGACTTTTGCGACAACCAGACTGCAAACCGCGACCGCATCGGCGTCAGAGGCAAAAGAATGAAACTTTTCGCAGGCAACTCCAACCGGGTTCTTGCCGAATCCGTTGCTCAATATCTCAACATTCCACTTGGCAAGGCCAGCGTGCGCCGCTTCGCCGATCAGGAAATCTTCGTAGAGATTCAGGAAAACGTGCGCGGCGAAGACGTATTCGTTCTGCAATCGACCTCCTATCCGGCAAACGATCACCTGATGGAACTGCTCATCATGATCGACGCCTTCCGCCGTTCCTCGGCCCGTCGCATCACCGCCGTCCTGCCCTATTTCGGCTATGCCCGTCAGGACCGCAAGCCCGGCCCGCGCACGCCGATCTCGGCCAAGCTCGTCGCCAACCTCATCACCGAAGCCGGTGCCAACCGCGTTCTGACGCTTGACCTTCACGCCGGTCAGATCCAGGGCTTCTTCGATATCCCGACCGACAATCTCTATGCTGTTCCGGTCATCGCCCGCGACGTGAAGGCCAACTATGCCACCGGCAATTGCATGGTCGTCTCGCCGGACGTCGGCGGCGTGGTGCGCGCCCGCTCGCTGGCAAAGCGCATCGATGCGCAGCTCGCCATCGTCGACAAGCGCCGCGAACGTCCAGGTGAATCGGAAGTCATGAACGTCATCGGCGATGTTTCCGGCAAGGACTGCCTGCTGTTCGACGATATCGTCGATTCCGGCGGCACGCTCTGCAACGCAGCCGAAGCCCTGCTCAACAAGGGCGCGAATAGCGTCACCGCCTATATCACGCATGGCGTTCTGTCCGGCGGCGCGGTTGCCCGTATCGCCTCGTCCAAGCTGAAGGAACTGGTCATCACCGATTCCATCCAGCCGACCACCGCCATCAACGATGCGCCGAATATCCGCGTGCTGTCGATCTCGGACCTCATCGGCGAAGCCATCGCCCGCACGGCAGCGGAAGAATCCGTTTCGAGCCTGTTCGACTAAAACAACAGTCGAAAGAAAATCCCGAAACATGCCGCCAGCAACAGCACGAGCGGCATGTTCATTCTGAAGACGACAAGCAACAATGCCGCCGCGCTTGCGATCAGGACGGCGGCATTGTCTATTGTGCTCCAGACCGGCAGCGGCAATGTGAAAGGCCCGACGGCCTTCTCCACCACCTGCGCAAACAGGACATGCAGCGAGAACCACAGCGCGAGATTGGCGATAACGCCGACGACCGCAGCCGTAATCCCGCCCAGCATCGCCGACAGCCAGCGCACCTGACGCAGCCGCTCCACGAAAGGCGCCCCCGCCAGTATCCAGAGGAAACACGGCACGAAGGTAAACCACAGCGCGATCACCCCGCCGAAAAAGCCGCCCAGAAGCGGCGGCAGGCCGGACAGGTTCGCAGCCCCCACAAAGCCGACAAAGACCAGCACGAGGATCAGCGGTCCCGGCGTGGTTTCCGCCAGCCCGAGCCCGGTCAGCATTTCTCCCGGCTTCATCCAGCCGAAATGCTCGACCGCCTGCTGCGCCGTATAGGAAAGCGCTGCATAGGCACCGCCAAATGTCACTGCGGCAAGCTTTGAGAAGAAAGCCGCTTCCTGCACGAAGACATGCGTGCCGCCAAAAGCCAAGAACAGCCCAAGCAAAGGCAAAAGCCACAGCCCGCCCCAGATCAGCGCCTGCTGCGTAAATTCGCGCAAGGCACCGGGCGTCGCCTCGCCCAGAACTGTTGCTGCACCATTCCCCTGAACCACGTGTCGCAGGCCACCGGCAACAGCCGCCAGCAGAACGACAAGCGGAAACGGCAATTTCAAAAGCGCTATCGCAATGAATGCCGCAACGGCTACGCAATAGGAAAAGCCGGAAGCGAGCGTGCGCTTTCCCATCCGGTACAGCGCTTCGAAAACCACGGCCAGAACCGCAGCCTTCAGGCCGAACAACAGCCCGGCCACCACGTCCACATGTCCGAAGGCAATATAGATTGCCGACAATGCAAGCATGACCGCCGCACCGGGCAGCACGAACAGCAGGCCCGCCAGCAGGCCGCCGCGCCAGCCTTTCACCGCCCAGCCGGAATAGGTCGCAAGCTGCATGGCCTCCGGCCCCGGCAGCAACATGCAGAAATTGAGCGCATGGATCAGCCGCTCCTGATCCATCCATTTCTTTTCATCCACGAGAACGCGCTGCAGCATGGCGATCTGCGCCGCCGGACCGCCAAAGGACAGAAGTCCGATCTTGCCGAAGGTCGTGAAAAGTTCTTTGAAATCCGGCTGCTTTATTGGCTGTGTCACGCTGTCATCCTGAATGATCCGACCAAGCTCTTGCTGACAATCATTGCAGGTTCATGACAGTTTTCACAGGCTTACTCGGCGGCGGCACCTTCTTCGGCAAAATCGTCCGGCGCATTCGGGTCGCCCGGCGCGGTCTCGCAGCCGAGATCAGGGAAATTGACGATGCGCATTCCCTTGAAATCATTGCGGACCACCAGAAGCCCGCGCTCTTCGAAATAGGTCAGCAAACGCCGGGCCCGGCTGAACGAATGCGTGCCATAGGCGCGCGCCAAAGCCGCATCGGATGGGCAAGGCGCACCTGTCACCGCTGCCTGCGCCACAATCAGGAACACGCCCTGCACATCGTCGGTGAGGCTTTCCGACAAGGACAACGCCTGCTGCCATGTCTCGCCATTGGCCACATCGCTTTCGATGCTGGCCTGCGCCACCGCCAGCCTGCGGCGGAAAGCGGGCAGAGCCAGCGGTTCGCCCGGAACGCGATGAATGCGGCAACGCACCAGAAAATCCTGATAGAGAACGGCAACCGAGCGGAACGAGGCTTCGGGGTCGTCCACGATCTCGCGCATCACCTTTTCCAGAAGCTCTTCGCGTTCGGCTTCCACGATACCGGGGAAAAGCGGCGCTTCGACCGGCTCCACCTCCGGCTTTGGCTTTGCCACCTGCGCCAGAATTTCCGCCGTTGATGGCGGCGGTGGAGGTGGCGGCGCGCGGCGCACTGCCGTACGAATTTCCTGCGGCGCTGGCGTGAAGATAAGATCGAGCGCATCTTCGGGCGCATCGGGAAGCGGCATCAGCTTCGGCGACGACGAACGTGCCGATGTTTCGACCTTGCCGATCTTGATCGGCAATGGGCGACGCGACAAGGCGGGCCCAAGCGCCACGAAATGCCCGCGCTGCAAATCGCGGAACATTTCAGCCTGTTTGCGCTCCATGCCGAGAAGATCGGCGGCACGCGCCATGTCGATATCGAGGAAGGTGCGCCCCATCAGGAAGTTCGAAGCTTCGGCAGCAACGTTCTTGGCAAGCTTCGCCAGCCGCTGCGTGGCGATAACCCCGGCAAGACCGCGCTTGCGTCCGCGACACATGAGGTTGGTCATGGCGCCGAGCGAAAGCTTGCGCGCTTCGTCCGATACCTCACCGGCGGCAGCAGGCGCAAAAAGCTGCGCCTCATCCACGACGACGAGCATCGGATACCAATAATCGCGCTCCGCATCGAAAAGACCGCCAAGAAAGGCCGCGGCCGAGCGCATCTGCTGCTCGACGTCCAACCCTTCCAGATTGAGTACGACCGAAACACGATGCTGGCGAATGCGTCCGGCAATGCGGGTCAGTTCGGCTTCGGTGCGAGCGGCATCAACGACCACATGGCCGTAAAGATCGGCGAGCGTGACGAAATCCCCTTCGGGATCGACGATGCACTGCTGCACCCATTGCGCGCTTTGTTCCAGCAGGCGGCGCAGAAGATGCGACTTGCCGGAGCCGGAATTGCCCTGCACGAGCAGGCGCGTGGCGAGAAGCTCCTCAAGATCAAGCATGGCCTGCTTGCCACCGCCAAGCGTCGCTGCCGAGGCAGAACCGCTTCCAGCAACAGAACCCATGTCGATACCGACCTGCATCTCGCCTCCTTGTTTCAACATTGCAGGAACAGACGACTCGCGCAGAAAACCGGCCAGTCGATCAGGCACCCGCTTAACACTTTTGCGGCTGTCATTGCCACCCGTTAATGCATGTCTCCCAAAAGTGGGAACCGGTTTTGGGATAAAGACATGCATGAAAACAAAAACTTAAAGCGTGTCATATGACGGCGAAAAAGGTGACACGCTTTAAGACAAATGCCCACAGATGCCGGGCAGTAGATTTCAACCTGAAGTTTTGATAGCAATCCTGTCAGGGGGCAAAAGCAGCAAGCGTCCAGCCAGCGGGTGCGTCGGGGAGGATGCGAGCCTGATTCAAAAAGCGGCGTGTGTGCGCGAAAAGGGTGATTTTCGCCACGGCCTGACGAATTTGCAATGTAGTGTTAGAATAAAGAAAACCCGCACCAGCTGGCAAGCGACGGTGCGGGTACAATTCTTTATCTAAGAACACGGTAGCTGGAGTTAGCGCTTCAGCTACCGATCCGAATATAGGCCATCGGGTACATTTTATCAACTGAGGCCTGCCCTCTGAACGGGCAAACCCAAAAAACTTGCGCCGCCGCACGCTATGGTCTATAGCCACCGCCATCCGCGTAGACACCCTTGGAGGCAACGCGGAATGGAGCGGTCCGGTCTTTCACCCTGTGACAGACAATACGGGCTGTTTCATGTCGTTTGTTGAAGCATGATCCCTAACCGATTTTCGTACAAGATCATGCGCGGAAAGCAGGCGACACTCCAGTAACATCGAAAGGAAATGCCATGAGCGAGACTTACGTGCTCAAGGCCGATCTGCGTACCCGGGTTGGTAAGGGGTCCTCCCGCGAACTGCGTCGCAACGGCCAGATTCCTGCAGTCATCTATGGCGACAAGCAGGAGCCCCTCGCAATCGCCGTCTCCTACAAGGAGATTTTCTACAAGATCCATGGCGGTGGCTTCAAGACCACTGTTGCGACGATCGAAGTGGACGGCAAGAAGATTCAGGTCCTCCCGAAGGACTACCAGCTGGACCCGGTCCGCGACTTCCCGCAGCATGTCGACTTCCTGCGCGTTTCCGCGAAGTCGGTCGTCCACGTGAATGTTCCGGTTCACTTCAAGAACGAAGAAGCAGCTCCCGGCATCAAGCGCGGCGGCGTTCTCAACATCGTTCGTCACGACGTTGAACTGATCGTTCCGGCCAATGCAATCCCGGAAGCCCTTGAATTCGACCTGACCGGCCTCGAAATCGGTGACTCGGTTCACATTTCGGCAATCAAGCTGCCGAAGGGCGTGACGCCTGCCATTCAGGATCGCGACTTCACCATCGCCACCATCGCTGCTCCTGCCGGCCTGAAGTCGGAAGAAGCTGCCTCGGAAGGCGCTGCTGAAGAAGCCAAGGACGCCGAGTAATTATTTAGGGGCTCAAACCATGCTGCTCATCGCAGGTCTTGGCAATCCGGGCCCCAAATATGCGCATAACCGGCATAATATCGGTTTCATGGCGGCGGATGAAATATTCCGCCGCCATCGCTTTTCCAACTGGCAGAAGAAGTTTCAGGCCGAGATCGCCGATGGCGTGATCGATGGCGAGAAGGTGCTGCTGATCAAGCCGCAGACCTTCATGAACCTTTCCGGCCAGTCTGTCGGCGAGGCCATACGCTTCTACAAGCTGACCCCTGCCGACCTCGTCGTGATCTATGACGAACTTGATCTCGTTCCCGGCAAGCTGCGCATCAAGACCGGCGGCGGCTCCGGCGGCCATAACGGCATCAAGTCCATCGACGCGCATATGCAGTCCTTCCCCGGCGGGCAGAATTATCGCCGCATGCGGCTTGGCATCGGCCACCCCGGCGCGAAGGAACTCGTGCATAATTATGTTCTCGGCGATTTCGCCAAGGTCGACAATGAATGGCTGGATACGCTTCTGGGCGCTGTCGCCGATAATGTCGCCATGCTCGCCAAGGGCGAGGACAACAGTTTCATGAACCGCGTCGCGCTCGCCATGGGCGACGGAAATCAGCGACCCAACGGTTTCAAGGCCGATCCCGCACAACTGGAAAAGGCCCCGCCTGAAGCAAAGGCCAAGGCGCAGAGCCATATCCGTCAGGCGCGGCCAAACCAGAAAAAGCCGAATATTCCCGAAAGCGGCCCGATGGCCGACATGCTCAAGCGGCTTTTCGGGAAAAAGGATTGACGCTGTGCCGTCCTATGACGCATAGCCACACCAAGAAAATTCTAGTCTGATAGGTACGATCATGGGTTTCAAATGCGGCATCGTTGGCCTGCCAAATGTTGGCAAGTCGACGCTTTTCAACGCGCTGACCAAAACGGCCGCCGCACAGGCCGCAAACTATCCGTTCTGCACCATCGAGCCGAACACCGGCGAAGTGGCGGTTCCCGATCCGCGCCAGAACGATATTGCCCGGATTGCCGGTTCGAAGGAAATCATCCCGACCCGCATCAACTTCGTGGACATTGCCGGCCTGGTGCGCGGCGCCTCGAAGGGCGAAGGCCTCGGCAACCAGTTCCTCGCCAATATCCGCGAAGTCGATGCCATCGTGCATGTTCTGCGCTGCTTCGAGGACGATGACATCACCCATGTCGAGGGCCGCATCGACCCCGTATCGGACGCCCAGACCGTTGAAACGGAACTGATGCTGTCGGACCTCGAAAGCATCGAGCGCCGCATCGTGCAGATCCGCAAGCGCGCGACGGGCAAGGACAAGGAAGCGCTGACCATTCTGCCGGTCATGGAAGCAGCACTCGAACTGCTCCAGAACGGCCAGCCTGTCCGCCTGATGCTGAAGGACATTTCGCCGGAAGACCTGCTGACGCTGAAGGGCCTGAACCTTCTGACCTCGAAGCCTGTGCTCTATGTCTGCAATGTCGCGGAAGGCGATGCCGCCAAGGGCAACGAATTTAGTGCTGCCGTCGACAAGATGGCTGAGGAACAGGGCGCGCAGACGGTCATCATTTCGGCTGCCATCGAAGCCGAAGTCGCGCAGCTTCCCGACGAAGAAGCCAAGGAATATCTGGAAAGCATGGACCTTGAGGAACCGGGCCTCGACCGCCTGATCCGCGCCGGTTACAAGCTTCTCGACCTCATCACCTATTTCACCGCTGGACCGAAGGAAACCCGCGCCTGGACCATCAAGCGCGGCACCAAGGCTCCGGCCGCCGCCGGTGTCATCCACACCGATTTCGAGCGCGGCTTCATCCGCGCCCAGACCATCGCCTATGAAGACTACGTCAAATACAACGGCGAAGTCGGCGCCAAGGAAGCTGGCAAGGCACGGGACGAAGGCAAGGAATATATCGTCCATGACGGCGATGTGATGCTGTTCCGCTTCAATACCTGAAGCAGATATTCCAACATTTTGAACTGATTTCGAGTCTGGATAAAGCGTATAAGCAAACAGATAAGGTGTTTCTGCGATTCCCCGTTAACCGGAATTGCTCTGGAGAGTTTTGATTCCGGGAGGAGTCGCCTATTCTCTCGACGCTTTTCTTTTCCCTCACCCTGAGGAGCCGTTGGAAACGGCGCATTATCCTGAGCTTGTCGAAGGATCGAAGGGTCGGGGAAAACGCACAGTGCCTGCCCTCGCCCTTCGAGACGGCTCCCTCGCAAGCTCGGGAGCCTCCTCAGGATGAGGGGCTATCGTAGTGGACAGCGAGGAGACCCAGGGTGAGCAAGCCTCTGCCGAAATATGCCTATGAGGATATGGAACCGGGAATGACCCTTCCCTTCGGTCCTCGTACGATCAGCAAGGAAGAAATCATCGAATTTGCCAGCGCGTTCGATCCGCAACCCTTCCATCTGGATGAGGAAGCGGGCAAGGCCAGCGTGCTGGGCGGCTTGGCCGCATCGGGATGGCACACCGTTTCCCTCATCATGCGGCTGGTCTGCGATGCCTATCTGACCGACTCCACCTCGCAAGGCGGTCCCGGCGTAGAATTCACGCGGTGGAAGCGTCCCGTTCTGGCGGGCGATACGCTGAACGGCGTGACGACCATCAAGGACAAGCGCATTTCCAGATCGCGCCCGGCTATCGGGCTGGTGACATTCCATCATGAACTGTTCAATCAGCGCGGCGAAAGCGTCTGCGAAATGCAGCACCCATGCATGATGCTGCGCCGTGACTACGATGCGGCTGCGGGAGATGCATCATGAGTTTTCTGGAAGACAATCTCGGGCAGACCGTCGTTATCGGCAGCTATACGTTTACGCCTGAGGAAATCATCGATTTCGCGCGGAAATACGATCCGCAGCCGTTCCATTTGGATGCCGAAGCAGCAAAGAAGAGCGTCTTCGGCGGGCTGTGCGCTTCCGGCTGGCACACCACGGCGGTGTTCATGAAGCTCAATGTCGCCTCCATTGTGAAGGCAACGAAGGACGCTCTGAAACGCGGCGAGACACCGCCGACATTCGGCCCCTCACCCGGCTTTGAAAACCTCAAATGGCCGAAGCCGGTCTATGCCGGGGATACGATCACCTACAAGCGCGTGGTCCATGCGATCAGGCCGCTGGCCTCCCGGCCCGGCTGGTCGATGCTGACCATGACGACGAACGCCCACAACCAGAATGGCGAAGAGGTGCTGTCTTTCGACAATGCGGCGATGGTGAAGCTGCCAGAACGGTAATTAGTCTCGCTTCCAGCCCGAAAAAATTGACTCCCTCGCCGCTCTTGATTCGGCGAGACGTTCACGGCTCCGCTCCAAAACCTCCGCGCGAGCTTCGTTGGGCGTCCCTGACTTGAACGGCGGTGAGGGAGCGTATTCGAGCGTCAATTGAACAGTTTCCGCTTCTGTTTGTCCAAACACCTCTTCGAGGATAGACAAACCAAAATCTATACCGGACGTTACACCACCAGCCGTAATGATATTTCCGTCCCGAACAACGCGCGCCTCGGTTGCTATCGCCCCAAAGTGCTTTAGAAAATCCATGGCATTCCAATGCGTTGTCGCCCTTCGCCCCTGAAGCAGTCCAGCTGCGCCGAGAACCAATGCGCCTGTGCAGACAGAGGTTACATACCGCGCGCGCGCCGCTTGCTGTCTGACGAAATCCAGCACTACGTCATCCGTCAGCAGCGGGTTCACCCCGCCGCCAGGAATACAGATTACGTCAAGTTGCGGACAATCATCAAAAGTAGCTGTTGGTATGAAGATGAGTCCCGATGAGGATGTGACCGGATTGCGATCCTTCCAGATCAGGTGAACATCAGCCCCTTCTGCCGACGAAAAAACTTCATAAGGTCCTGTCAGATCGAGCTGCTGAATGGAGGGAAAAACCAGAAGTCCAAACGACAAAGCCACAATCAATGTCCCTTATGATATCTATCTCAGTCGCCTTCGAAGGCGACGAGTGTGCGGACCGGAACGCCCAGCGCTTCGAGCTTCTTGCGACCACCCAGATCGGGCAGATCGATGATAAAGCAGGCGGCGACGATTTCCGCGCCCATCTGAAGCAGAAGCTTTGCAGCCGCTTCCGCCGTTCCGCCCGTGGCGATCAGGTCGTCCACCAGAATGATCCGCTCGCCCTTTTCAATCGCGTCGCGGTGCATTTCCATTTCATCAATGCCGTATTCTAGGCTGTAGGCGATGCGCACCGTATCGCGCGGCAGCTTGCCCTTCTTGCGGATCGGCACAAAACCGGCGGAAAGCTGGTGCGCGATTGCGCCGCCCAGAATAAACCCGCGCGCCTCGATACCGGCTACCTTGTCGACCTTGTTGCCTGCATAAGGATAGACCAGTTCATCGACGGAGCGGCGGAACGCCTGCGCATCGCCCATGAGCGTGGTCACGTCGCGGAACTGGACGCCCGGCTTTGGATAATCCGGAATGGTGCGGATCGCATCCTTCAAGCTGGCTTTAAATCCGGATTCCATTTTCCATCCTTTCAGGCGGCTCGCGGGCCGGTCAAAATAATCAAGGCAAAGTTGGGGCAAAGCCCCTTTACACCTTCAAACGGGTCAATTGCAAAAGAAACCGCCCGTTTCCGCCACAAACATTACGGCGAAGGACCGTTCTTTTTATGGCTTATTTGTGGCTGAGGCGACGGTTCGTCTTCACCAACAAAAAAAATGGGCGCTCACGGCGCCCATCTTTTAATTCAGGTTGGTCCGGTGTCAGTGCTTCACATCCGACCAGATCGAACGCTTGGCGACATAGACCAGACCGGCAAAGAGGATAAGGAATATGATGACCCGGAAACCGGTCCGCTTGCGATCTTCCAGATGCGGCTCAGCGGCCCACATCAGGAAAGCCGAAACGTCGCGCGCATACTGATCGACCGTCTGCGGCGAGCCATCGTCATAGGTGACCTGGTCGTCGCTGAGCGGCTTCGCCATGGCGAGCGCCTTAGCCGAAATGAAGTACGGGTTGTAGTGCGTACCTTCGGCAATCTGCATGCCTGCTGGCGGCTGCTCGTCGAAACCGGTCAACAGAGAATGGATATAATCCGGGCCACCTTCGGCATATTGCGTGAATATATCGAAGATGAACTGCGGGAACCCACGCTCCACTGCACGCGCCTTGGCGATCAGCGAGAAGTCCGGCGGAGCCGCACCATTGTTTGCCGCCGCGGCCGCAGCCGCGTTCGGATATGGCGACGGGAAGTGGTCGGTCGGAAGCGCCTTGCGGGTGAACATTTCGCCATCCGCATTCGGGCCGTCCTGCACTTCGTATTCGGCGGCGAAAGCCTTGACCTGTTCCGGCGAGTAACCAAGATCTTCCAGCGTGCGGAAGGCCACCAGGTTCATCGAATGGCAAGCCGAGCAGACTTCCTTGTAGACCTTCAGGCCGCGCTGAAGCTGGCCCTTGTCATAGGTTCCGAACGGGCCGGCAAAGCTCCACTTTTCCTGTTTCGGATGGTGGATTGGAAAATGTTCCGGCTCTGCGGCATTGCCGCTTTCCTCAGCCGAAGCGCCACCCATGGCTATCCCAAGCGCAACCAGCGGAGCGATACCGAAGGCAGCGAAATTCTTGAGGATGTTTTTCATTGTTACGTCCTTCATCTCTCTCGCTGCTTAGCCCCGAGTTTCAACAGGGATTTCCACCGGGGTAATCTCGCCCTTGCCGCTCTTCTCCAGAACCGCCTCGGTGATCGAGTTCGGCAAACGCTTCGGCGTTTCGATCAGGCCGATGACCGGCATGATGACGATGAAGAAGGCAAAGTAGTAAAGCGTACCCAGCTGCGCCATGAAGACGTAGGAACCTTCCGCCGGACGCGAACCGAGCCAGCCGAGGAAGATGGCGTTGACCACGAACAGCCAGAAGAACAGCTTGAACCACGGACGATAAACCGCCGAGCGAACCTTCGACGTATCGAGCCACGGCACGACGAAGAGGATTGCGATCGAACCGAACATGGTCAGAACGCCGCCGAGCTTCGAATCGATCGGGCCGATGTTGAAGGTGATGGCGCGCAGCATCGCGTAGAACGGCAGGAAGTACCATTCCGGAACGATGTGAGCAGGCGTCTTCAGCGAATCGGCCGGGATATAGTTATCCGGATGGCCGAGGAAGTTCGGCATGTAGAAGATGAAGTAGGCGAAGAACACGAAGAAGACGAGCGCGCCGAAAGCGTCCTTGATGGTCGCATAGGGCGTGAACGGCAGCGTATCGGTCTTGGACTTGACTTCAATGCCGGTCGGGTTGGTCTGGCCCGTCACATGCAGCGCCCAGACATGCAGGATAACGACACCTGCAATCATGAACGGCAGCAGATAATGCAGCGAGAAGAAGCGGTTGAGGGTCGGATTGTCGACCGCAAACCCGCCCAGCAGAAGCTGCTGGATCGGCTCGCCGATGATCGGGAAAGCCGTGAAGAAGCCGGTAATGACCGTCGCGCCCCAGAAGGACATCTGGCCCCATGGCAGCACGTAGCCCATGAAGGCGGTTGCCATCATGAGAAGGAAGATCACCACGCCCAGAATCCATAGGAGCTCGCGCGGTGCCTTGTAGGAACCGTAATAGAGGCCGCGGGCAATATGGAGATAGACGGCGATGAAGAAGAAGGATGCGCCGTTGGCGTGCATGTAGCGCAGCAGCCAGCCGGAATTGACGTCGCGCATGATCTTTTCGACGGAATTGAACGCAAGGCCCGTATCCGCTGCATAATGCATTGCCAGCACGATGCCGGTCAGGATCTGCGCAATGAGCATGAAGCTCAAAATGCCGCCAAAAGTGTACATGTAGTTTAGGTTACGCGGCGTCGGATAGGCCACGAAGGAATCATAGACGAGACGCGGCAAGGGAAGCCGTTCGTCGACCCATTTTTCGATGCCGGTCTTCGGCGTGTATGTGGAGTGTCCACCACTCATGTCTTCTCTCCCCAAGACCTGTTAGCCGATCCTGATGACCGTATCGGAAGCGAACGCATATTGCGGAATGTGCATGTTTTCCGGCGCCGGACCGCTGCGGATACGACCGGCGGTGTCATAGGTCGAACCATGACATGGGCAGAACCAGCCGCCGAAAGAGCCGGCTTCGCCGAGCGGTACGCAACCCAGATGGGTGCATACGCCGATCATCACCAGCCAGTTTTCCTTGCCTTCGCCTGCCGAGCGGGCGAGATCGGTCGCCTGCGCGTCCGAAGCGAGGTTGGCATTGCGCGCGTTCGGGTCCTTGAGATCGCCCAGAGCGGTCGCCTTGGCATCCTCGACTTCCTTGGCGGAGCGGTTACGGATGAAAACCGGTTTGCCGCGCCATTTAACAGTTAGCGATGCTCCTTCCGCCAGGGACGAAACATCAACCTCGATGGACGCAGCCGCGAGTGTCGAAGCGTCTGGACGCATCTGGTCGATAAACGGCCAGGCCAGTCCGCCAGCTCCGACGACACCGGCCATCCCCGTCGCAATATACAAAAAATCACGCCGTGTCGGCTCAGCCGTGTCGTGTGCGCTCACGTGCCAATTCCTTTTCAACCTGCATGTTCAATTGAACTCTCCCCTCGTCCTCTTTTGCACTTGCGCAAAAGTAGTCCCGCAAGTGCTCACAGGACGAAATTCCCTCCATTTCACTATTCGGTTTATGCGTGTAAAAATCGCTTGTCCAGACACCAAGCCCTTATGACGGCACGATGTCGCAGGCGAATTTACCTGCCCAATTCAAGGAATGCGCGGCAGATCGATAATGAACTACGGACAGCGGAAAGCTGTCAACTTTCGGTATTCCCGCCGATGAAACCGCCCGACTGCCGGGCCCAAAGTCCCGCATAGAGGCCGCCGCGGGCAACAAGTTCGTCATGCGTGCCCTCCTCCACGATACGTCCCTGATCCATCACGACAAGACGGTCGAGCGCCGCGATGGTGGAAAGGCGATGAGCGATTGCAATGACCGTCTTTCCTTCCATCAGGCGTTTCAGGTTCTCCTGAATGGCGGCTTCCACCTCCGAATCGAGTGCGGATGTGGCCTCATCGAGGATCAGGATGGGGGCGTCCTTCAAGATGGCGCGCGCGATGGCGATGCGCTGCCGCTGCCCGCCGGAAAGCTTGACGCCGCGCTCGCCCACAAAAGCATCGAAGGAGCGCCGCCCCTGAAAATCCTCAAGAGTGGCGATAAACCCGTCGGCCTCGGCCTTTTGCGCCGCCCGCAGCAAATCCTCGTCGGTGGCATCGTCCCGCGCCAGCATGATGTTGTCGCGCAGCGACCTGTGCAGCAAGGCCGTTTCCTGACTGACGACCGCAACGGCCCGGCGCAGCGACGTCTGGGTGACATCGCGAACATCCTGTCCGTCGACAAGGATGGAGCCTTTCTCGACGTCGTAGAGACGCAGGATCAGATTCACCAGCGTGGACTTGCCCGCGCCGGAATGGCCGACAAGCCCGATGCGCTCGCCGCCGCGAACCGTCAGGTTGATATTGTCGAGAACACCCTCAGCCTTGCCGTAATGGAAGGTGACATTGCGGATATCGATACGCGCTTCCGTCACCTGCAAGGGTTTCGCGCCGGGACGATCCTCCAGACCCAGCGGCGCGGAAACGAGCCGCATGGAATTTTCGATCAGTCCGAGCTGGCGCAGCATGGCGTTCATCTGCATCATGAGCCGCCCGAGCAGCATGTTGAGGCGCAGCACGAGCCCGAGCGTGAACGACACCTGCCCGACCGTGATGGCATTGCGTGTCCATAGATCGATGGCAATCGCGGCAACCGTCACGATCATCAGGCCGGACAGTGCCGTGAGCGACATGCGAACGCCGGTGAGCGAGCGCATGAACGGAAGAAGCGCTGCTATGTATCCTTTGAAACCATCGCGCAAATACTGAACATCGTCATTGACGGTGTTCAGCTTGATCGTCTGGATGTTGGAATAGCTGTCGACCAGACGCCCGTTTATCAGCGACCCCGCTTCGGCGGAAGCCTCGGCCTGACGGCGGATCTGTGGAAGGTAATGGCGGGCAATCAACACGAAGACAGCAATCCATGCCAGAACGACCGCCGCCAGCGTCCAATCCAGCCGTCCGATCAGGAACAAAGTGCTGATGCTGTATATGAGCATGAACCAGACGACCTGGATGAGGCTCTGGATGAAATCGCCCGCCGCCTGACCGGCCTGCCAGACCTTCGTTGCTATGCGCCCCGCAAAATCATTCTGGAAAAACCCGTAGGATTGCTGCAGCACATATGAATTGGCCTGCCACCGGATCAGGTTATAAAAACTGGGGCCCATCACCTGCTCTTCAAGCAGCGTGTTGGCCGCCGTCACGACGAGGCGGACCGCAAGGACAGTGAACCCCATGAAAAGCAGTTCCGGGCCTGCCGCCTGCAAAAGCGCCGACCAGCTGCGTTCGACGCCGCCC
The DNA here is from genome assembly GCA_900473915.1 of Hyphomicrobiales bacterium. Classification (GTDB taxonomy): domain Bacteria; phylum Pseudomonadota; class Alphaproteobacteria; order Rhizobiales; family Rhizobiaceae; genus Brucella. Next base: position 76,860 of record UCNG01000008.1, read on the forward strand.
CTGCCCGCCTGATCGAGAATATCGACCAGCCTGCCGGTGAAATAGAACAGGCCCGCCTCGACCAGCGGCAGCAAGCCGCCGACGACAAGGGAAGCCGCCAGCGGCCATTTGGCCTGTCGCGCATAATGCCACAGAAAGCCGAACGTCGTTGAAGGCGGTCTCAGCCTGTCCGGTTCACGAAAGGGATCGACCCAACGTTCGAACAGGCTGTAAACCGCTTTCATCAATGGCTTTTGTCCTTATTTTATAAGTATATCCTCGGTATTTTCATCGAAGCCGAGGAAACCGCCGGACTGGCGCGCCCATAGGCTTGCATAAATGCCGCCGAGCGCCACAAGTTCCTCATGCGTGCCGTCCTCGACGATACGTCCCTTGTCCATCACCACGAGGCGGTCAAGCGCCGCGATGGTGGAAAGGCGGTGCGCGATGGCGATCACGGTCTTGCCTTCCATCAGCGTGTTGAGGCTGTCCTGAATGGCCGCCTCCACTTCCGAATCGAGCGCCGAGGTGGCCTCGTCCAGAATGAGGATCGGCGCATCCTTCAGCATCACGCGCGCAATGGCGATGCGCTGGCGCTGCCCGCCCGAAAGCTTGACGCCGCGTTCGCCGACATGCGCATCCAGCCCCTGCCGTCCCTTCGGGTCGGTCAGCAGCGGAATGAACTGGTCTGCCTGCGCCAGCCGGATCGCCTGCTGCAACATTTCCTCGGTCGCATCCGGTCGCCCATACATGATGTTCTCGCGGACCGAACGATGCAGAAGCGAGGTATCCTGCGTGACCATGCCGATATTGGCGCGCAGCGAATCCTGCGTGACCCTGGAAATGTCCTGCCCGTCGATCAGGATGCGACCCTTCTCCAGATCGTAGAAACGCAGCAGCAGATTGACCAGCGTAGATTTACCAGCACCGGAACGCCCGACCAATCCCACTTTCTGGCCCGGCTTAATGGCGAGCGTGAGGTTTTCGATAACCCCGTTGCCCTTGCCGTAGTGGAAGCCGATCCCGTCGAAGTCGAGCTCGCCTTTGGTCACCTGCAATGCCGGTGCATCGGGAACGTCCACGACCTCATGCGAGCGCGCAATCGTGGTGATGCCGTCTTCCACCGTGCCGATATTCTCGAACAGCGCCGACATTTCCCACATGATCCACTGCGACATGCCGTTGAGGCGCAGCACCAGGCCGATGCCGACCGCAACGGCGCCCACGGTAATCGCTTCGTTCATCCAGAGCTGGATGCCGATTGCACCCACCGCAAACAGCAGGATGCAGTTCGCCATGTAGAGGGTGAAATGGAACATCGTGATGAGACGCATCTGCCGGTGCACGGTGCCGAGGAAGCCGTCGAGGCTTTCGCGCACGTAGGATTCCTCGCGGCTTGAATGCGAGAAGAGCTTGACCGTCGCGATATTGGTATAGCTGTCGACGATGCGCCCCGTCATCAGGGAGCGGGCATCAGCCTGTTGTTCCGAAATCACCCGCAGGCGCGGGATGAAGAAACGCAGCAACAGGATATAGACGACAAGCCAGACGGCAAACGGAATCATCAGCACCAGATCCGCAGACGCCGCGATGAACAGAGTGCCCGCGAAATAGACGATGACATAATTGAGCACGTCCAGGAGCTTCATCACCGTTTCACGAACGGCGAGAGCGGTCTGCATCAGCTTGGTGGAGATGCGTCCGGCAAACTCGTCCTGGAAGAACGACATCGACTGACGGATCAGGTAACGGTGCATCAGCCAGCGAATGCGCATCGGATAATTGCCGAGCAATGTCTGGTGGATGAGCAGCGAATGGATCAGCACCACGCCCGGCAGGCCGATCAGGACAACGCCCGCGATCAAGGTGAGTCGCCAGCCTTCATTGCTGAGGAAAGTCTCGCGCGACTGATGCGACAGCCAGTCGACGATATTGCCCATGAAGGCAAAGAGCGACACTTCGATCACCGCGATCAGCGTCGTGAAGATCGCCATGCCGATGATCCACGGCCATGCGCCACGGGTATAATAAAGGCAAAAGGCTACCAGTCCGCGCGGGGGTTCGCGCGGCGGTTCTTCGGGATAAGCTTCGAGTCGTTTTTCAAACCATCTGAACATGGCGATCCTTTTACGGGCACCTTGCAAAATTTCCAAGACGGAACAGGAACAAAACAGGAATATTTTCGTGATGCGAGAACAATTTTTTCTTGCCGATACTATTTCCGCTTACTGATGTGTTGACGCCGGAGACCCAAGCACGCTCAACGCTTGCAGCCATCCGATTTGTAAGCTACCCGCATCATATGGAACTGCGCGTCGCACTTTACCAGCCCGACATTCCCGGCAATACGGGAACCATCCTGCGAATGGCCGCCTGCCTCGGCTTCGCGGTGGACCTGATCGAGCCCGCCGGATTCGACGTCTCCGACCGCTCCCTGAAGCGCGCCGGAATGGACTATCTGGAACAGGCAGCCCTCACCCGCCATGCGGACTGGCAGCATTTCGAGAACTGGCGCCGGCAGGCAGGCCGCCGCATCGTGCTGCTGTCCACCAAAGCGGCGGTTCCCTATACGGAATACCAGTTTCAGGAAAATGACATTCTGCTTTTCGGGCGCGAGTCGTCGGGCGTCCCCGACACTGTGCACGATGCCGCCGATGCGCGGCTTCTGATCCCGATGATGCCCGGCGCGCGCTCGCTAAATCTTGCGATTTCGGTCGCGATGACGGCGGGCGAAGCTCTCAGGCAAAGGAAAAGCCTCGCGAAATGACCGGATTCGCGAAGCGCAGCATCTCCCTTCCGGTCTGAAAGGCCCGCTTCTCCCATGAACCTGTCCATGCGCACCGTCGCTCTCGCCGCTTCTGCCGCTTCCCTGCTGGCAACCGCCCCGGCTTTCGCCAAGGAACCCGAAACCATCAAGCCGAAGGTGATGGTCATCACCATGTTCGGGGAAGAAGCCAAGCCATGGCTCGAAGGCGAGAAGTTCACGCAGAAGATCAAGCTGCCGGGCCTCAATCCCGAATATCCGGAAATCGATTGCACCGCCGATGGGCTTTGCCACATGACGACGGCCATGGGCTTCGCCAATGCGGCAAGCTCGGTTTCCGCCATGGCGCTGAGCGGCAGGCTCGATCTCAGCCACACCTATTTCCTGATCGCGGGCATTGCCGGCGTCGACCCGAAGCACGGCACGCTCGGTTCCGCACATTGGGCAAAATATGCCATCGACGCCAATCTGAACCATCGCATCGACATTCGTGAAGCGCCGGAAGGCTGGCCCACGGACTTCTTCGGCCTTGGCGCGGCAAAGCCCGGCGAAAAGCCGAAATGGGCCGCTGGCACGGAAGTCTTCGAGTTGAACGGCAAGCTTGCCGATTACGCGCTGGTAACGACCAAGAGCGTTGAACTTCTCGATAGCGACGCGGCGAAGGAATATCGCAAGCACTATACGGAAGAAGCGGCAACCGGCGCGCCGAAGGTGACGATCTGCGACACGGCTTCCGGCGACACTTACTGGCACGGCGCGAAGCTCGGCGAAGCCATGGCCGAATGGTCGAAGCTTCTGACCGACGGCAAGGCCGACTATTGCACCTCGCAGATGGAAGACAATGCCACGCTGACGTCGCTGAAGCGCGCCGCCGAAGCTGGCAAGCTCGATTTCGATCGCATCGCGCTGCTACGCACCGCCTCGAACTTCGACCGTCAGGGCAAGGACCAGACGGCGGCTCAATCGCTTGCCGCGAATTCCGGCGGCTTCCCGCTCGCCACGACCAACGCCTATCGCGTCGGCAAGGCCTATGCCGAAAGCATCATCCAGAACTGGAAGGCATGGGAGAAGGCCCCGCAGACGACAGCACAATAAGCCTGTAATGGAATAACGATTCAAAAAGCGAAGGCACCCCGCGGGGTGCCTTTTCTGCCTGCTAATGTGAATCGCATTTCAAAGCCTTGGCCATAGCGATTAAAGCACTGCTCAATCCGCAGTCGCCAGACGGCGCATGGTAAACTCGATCACATCGTCCGGCCGTTCGCACCAGCTTTCAATCTCGGTCCAGTAGGCTGCTTTTGGGAATGTCTCGAACCATTCACGCGCCTTTTCGCGCGCCGCCAGCCTCGGCAGCGTGAATGTCTCGCGCACGAAGCCATCGCGCGGCATCCGGCTTTTCGCGCTTTTCTTCACGCTTTTCTGGGCGCGGCTTTTCTCAAGTTGCCTGCGCAGTCCTTCAAGCGGTGGACGGGGCGGTGTTGCTGCCATGCCTTTGCCTCAAAACCCTGAGCAGAGAAAGATAGGTGAGCAGGTTCGCAAAGACGAGTCTTTTCTTGGGGAGAGGATCCATAAGGGCTTGCGACAGCGCGCTTCGCGCTTTGCGCCGATGCCCGACTTTTGATAAGCCTGACAAGAATAGTTCATCCATTTAGAGCGTCGATCTGCTTGGATCAGACCGACGCTCTAAATATATATTTTGAACCGCGCATCTATCCGAAAACCGTTTCACACTTTTCGGGATGCGCTCCAACCTTGGTTGCGCGAAACCGGCGGACCCCGCCAGACCGCGCCGGAAGGACACGAGAATGCAACGCGAAGAGATTCCGGCCATCATCCCGGCAGACATCGAAGAGAAGAAGCAGGCAGCGCAGCGCTGGTTCGAGGAACTGCGCGATCGCATCTGCGCAAGCTACGAACAACTTGAAGATGAATTGCAGGGGCCGCTTTCGGATCGCGAACCCGGACGCTTCGTCCGCACGCCCTGGCAGAAGGATGACGGCAAGGGCGGCGGCGGCGTCATGTCGATCATGCATGGCCGCGTCTTCGAAAAGGTCGGCGTGCATGTCTCGACGGTCCACGGCGAGTTCTCGCCGGAATTCCGCAAGCAGATTCCAGGAGCCGAGGAAGATCCGCGCTATTGGGCGAGCGGCATTTCGCTGATCGCGCATCCGCAGAACCCGAATGTGCCAGCGGTTCATATGAACACGCGCATGGTCGTGACGACGCGCCAGTGGTTCGGCGGCGGCGCCGACCTGACGCCGGTGCTTGATCGGCGCCGCACGCAGGACGATCCCGACACGCTGGCCTTCCACAAGGCTTTCCGTTTCATCTGCGAGAAGCACAAGGATATTGTCGACTACCAGCGCGTGAAGGACTGGTGCGACGAATATTTCTTCCTGCCGCATCGCAACGAGCCACGCGGCATCGGCGGCATTTTCTATGACTGGCTGCACTCGCCGGAAGAAAAAGGCGGCTGGGATGCGGATTTTGCCTATACGCGCGATGTGGGACGCGGCTTCTCCGTCGTCTATCCGCACCTGGTGCGCCAGAACTTCAACAAGGACTGGACCGACGCGGATCGCAACGAGCAGCTCATCCGCCGTGGCCGCTATGTCGAGTTCAACCTGCTTTATGATCGCGGCACGATCTTCGGCCTCAAGACAGGCGGCAATGTGAATTCCATCCTGTCGTCCATGCCGCCCGTGGTGAAATGGCCGTAAAACATTGAGAAAGGGCCGGTTTCCCGGCCCTTCCCTCATATGGCGAAAGCGGAATGATAGGCGACGTCGCCTTCCGGAACATCCAGCGCGAAGGCCAGACACTGGAAATATTGCGGAGGCACGCCCGGCAGTTTCAGCCGCGGATCGGCCTTGAAGCCGAAGCGCCCGTAATAGCCGGGATCACCGAGAAGAACGCAGCCTTTGGCGCCGAGGCTGCGCAACTGCGCGAGGCCCTCGCGGATAAGCTTGCCGCCTATCCCCTCGCCCTGCCGGTCCGGGCAGACCGAAACGGGACCAAGCCCGTACCAGCCTTTATCCTCGCCGCCGATCTGAACCGGCGAGAAAGCGACATGGCCCAGAATCCGCCCGTCCTCTTCGGCAACCAGCGACAGGGTGAGCGCCTTTGCGGCACGAAGCGCATCGACGATCTCCCCCTCCTTCTGGTTGCTGTAGGCCACGGTGCGAAAGGCCTCGTCCGTCAGGCGACGGATTTCGGCGGCATCTTGCGGCGTTTCCTTGCGAATATGCATGATGCCCTCCTTCACCGGTTGTTTGCCTGGGCGCGGACATTTTCACGCCCCTTCAACGAAATGCGATAGGGACTGCCCATGCGGGATTCGATGAGCCGCTTGCGGCGCAATTGCTGGAAAATCGCCATCGTGCAATCGGAAAGCAGATAGCCTTCGCGGGTATAGCATTCGATTTCGTAGATACGCCCGCCTTCGCGCAGATGGCGGATGTAACCGCCCTGCGCCAGCACGTGCAACACGCGCTGTTCCATGCGTGAGATATTCATTGTCGTTCATGCCTGGATGGAAACCATGACAAGCACCAGCCTTCGCGGACAGTCTGCACCGTCCACGGCCAATGCCGTTTCCGTCCCTGGACCTGCCTGTCAGGCGCTCTCAGCACCCGTCATTCGCAGTTTCGTCCGGAACGCTCAAAGGCTTCCTACAATCTCCAGCATCAACAATTCCTCGGTCAGAGGTCAAAAACAGGAGGGCGATAACCCTCCTGCTCATTTACAAGCACGGAATCCCGGTGTCAAACCGTTCAGGATTTCGGCTGGTTACGCAGCTTTTCGGCTTCCGCGTAGAACTTCTTTTCCCACTCATTGTGGTTGTCCAGCCCTTCCTTGATGAAGGGCGTGAAGATGGCGAGGTTCATCAGGCACCAGTTGACCAGCCGGGCCGGGAACTTCAGCGGCTTCACGAAATCGACGAAAAGGACCACCCGCGTCTTGTCGGTGTGGTTCCACGCCTCATGCTCATAGGCATCGTCGAAAATCAGCACCTTGCCTTCCTGCCAATGACAGACCTGTTTGTCCACGCGGATGGCAAGCTTGTCGTTCGGCTCCGGCACGATGAGACCAAGATGCAGGCGCAGCACGCCATTATAGGGTCCACGATGCGGCGGCAGATGCTTGCCCGGCTCGAAGATGGAGAACATGGCCGTGGTCAGACCGGGGATCTTGTTGACGATCCGCCAGGTTTCCGGGCAGGACTTGATGTTCTGTTCCGACTTCACACCGAAACCGAGCAGGAAGAATGTCTTCCAGCGATTGTCGGTCGAGATCGTCTTCACATCGGTCGAAATATCCTGAAAGGAAGGCAGCTCGCTCTGGCGTAGGAGAACCGTGTCCAGTTCCTTGCGGATGGCCGGCCATTCCTTCTCGATTTCCGCCGCCCATGGAAAGGTTGCGTTGTCATAGACCGGCGGATTGCCGAGCTTGGCATATTTCAGGTTGAGACCTTCGGCCCAGGATACGATCCCCATGAAAAAACGGGTGATCCGGCTTGGCCGGTCCATCGCGGCGATGCCTTCGGTGCCAAACTTCTGCTTCGGATCGGTCGCTGTCTTGTCTTGTATCGATGTATCGGGATTGGACATCTCATGCTCTTTCAAAACGCGCGCTAAAAAGTTTTCAGCTTTAACAGGATGAAACTACGGCTGAAATTTGCAAGCAAGCCACTAGTTATTCAATTTATCACGATCAAGTTTGTCCAGAAGCGCGGCACGGTCAAGGCTAAAACCGGAGTCTATCCAGAAAGTTTCAAGGGACCGCAAGGCCTCGCCCAGACCCGGCCCCTTCTCGATGCCCAGCGCCAGAAGATCACTCCCGGTGACGGGAAAGACCGGCGCGTCGTAGCGTTCGGCAGCATCCAGAAGACGCGCGAAACCACCGGCGCGGATCATGGCATCGTCGCTGCCTGCGGCATCGGCCCGCGCCCCGGCATAGGCGAGACGAATGCGATCCAACACGGCCTGCTTGCTGCCGCGATAGATGGCCTTCTTCAATGCCTGTTCGGAAAGCTCCGGCTTGACGGCATCGGCGCGCGCCCAGGCTTCCAGGCGCGCCCTTTCCGCATTGGACATTTTGAGCCGCTTGCCCATTTCTTCCATCCGCACGCTATCGGGCGGAACAATGCTTGCGAGCCGCAAAAGCGGATCAGCCTGCCAGCCAAGGTCGGCCTCGGTTCGCACCAGCCCATGAATGGCGTCGATACCCCATTTCTCGCTTTCCGGCAGGATCAGATTCAGCACTCCGCCCTGACGCATCCACAAAAGCGCGCGCGACGGATCGGGCGCGGACAAGAGCTTCTTCAGTTCCGCCCAGACCCGCTCGGCGGAAAGCTGAGCAAGGCCGTCTTTCAGCCGCGCGCTGGCCCGCAAGCCGTCAGCCTCGGGCCGTCCCGAACCATACCAGGCGAAGAAGCGGAAGAAGCGCAGAATGCGAAGATAGTCCTCGCGAATGCGCTGTTCCGCATCGCCGATGAAGCGCAAAGTCCGGCTTTCAATATCGGCAAGACCGCCAACGTCGTCGATAATCGTGCCATCAGCGGTCGCATAAAGCGCGTTGATGGTGAAGTCGCGCCGCTCCGCGTCAGCTTTCCAGTCGGTCCCGAAAGCCACTTTCGCATGACGGCCATCCGTCTCCACATCCTGCCGCAGCGTCGTTACCTCGAACGGATGCCCCTGCACGACGACCGTGATCGTGCCATGCTCGATGCCGGTCGGCACCGGCTTGAAACCGGCCTCCTTCGCAAGCCTGACTGTCTCCTGCGGCAGATGCGTCGTCGCCAGATCGACATCGCTGACTTTGGTGCCAAGCAGCGTGTTGCGCACTGCACCGCCGACCACGCGTGCCTCGCCGCCATCGCGGTTCAGCGCATTGAACAGGGCCTGCAACGGCTTTGCCTTCAGCCAGTCCGCCTTGCCGGAAATATTGATACTCAAACGTAGAGCCTTTCATAAAGTCCGCGAATGATGCCAGCGGTTGCCCCCCAGATGAATCGCTCATGATAGGGCATGGCGTAATAAAAGCGTTCCTTGCCGTTGAACATCCTGCTTTCACGCCGATGATTCACCGGGTTCATCAGGAAGGAAAGCGGCACTTCGAAAATATCGGCCACTTCGTCGGGGTTGGGATGCAGGTCGAACGGCGTCTTCACCACTGCCAAAATGGGCGTGATCGAAAAGCCGCTGCCGGTCAGATAGCGCGGCAGATTGCCGATGATCTCGGCGCGATCCGCCGCAAGCCCGATTTCTTCATTGGCCTCGCGCAGTGCTGCCCGTTCCGCCGTGCCGTCCTCCGGGTCGATTGCACCGCCCGGAAAGGCGATCTGGCCGGAATGCTTGCGCAATGTGTCGGTGCGCTGCGTCAGAAGCAGCGTGGCTTCCGACCCCCGATCCACCACCGGCACCAGCACGGCTGCATCACGCATTTTCGCGGTCACCATGGCCTGCGTGAAATCGGGATTGAGCGAATGATCGCCGGTTACCGCATCGTGATCGGGACGCCATTGCCGGACTCGCTCGGCAAAGTCACTGGCTGAAAAGTCAGGGAATGCATTCATTGCAGTGCCGCCTCCAGCGCATCGGACGCCATGATCGGAAACACCACGCCGCCGGACCGGACGGCAAATGTCGGCACGCCGTCGATTTCGATTTCCTCGCCCAGCGCCACAAGATCATACATGACAGAACGCCCGATCAACGCCTCCAGCCGTCCGCGTACCAGCACATAAGGCTTGAGGCCACCGCTTTCCCGCTCGACCACGAAGCGGAGCGGATGCTCGGCATCGGCTGTTACCACGTCACCGACATTGGTGCGGAAGGTCAGCGCCTGCGTCTCGCCTTCGCCGGAAACTTCCATCTCGACGGCAATGAAATGCGCGTCTTCCACCCGAATGCCGACTTTTTCCACCGGCGTCACCAGATAGGTCTTGCCGTCCTCATCCTTGCGCAGCACGGTCGAAAACAGCCGCACGAGCTGTTTGCGGCCAATCGGCGTGCCCATGTAGAACCATGTGCCATCCGCCTTGATTTCCATGTCGAGATCGCCGCAAAACTCCGGATTCCACCGCTCAACCGGCGGGATGCCGCGCTCTTTCGTCGCCGGTCCGCTTTGCGCATCGGCATGGGCGCGCGCGATCAGCGCTTCCAGCCCGCCGGTCGTCTCAGCGTTCCGTATCGAATCTTGCGGCGTGTCTTTGCCTTCAGGGGTGCTTTTTATCATCCGACTCGGTTATTCCTGCTCGAATGTGTTTAATATGCTGGAAGTCATGAAATAGTCACCGTTTCGCGGCTTGTCAGCACTATATGCGAATTATAGGGCGCTTCCGCCAGAGCGGTCACATATTGCGAGGTCCATATGAGCGTTGCCGTCACGCCTGAAACCGCCAATCCCGAACAGATAATCGCGGAGGCCGAACGGGCGCTCGCAGATATTGCCCGCATCAAGGCAAGCGTCGGCACCGTTATCTTCGGTCAGGAAAACGTGATCGAGCGCACCCTCGTCGCCGTGCTTGCCGGTGGCCACGCGCTTCTCGTCGGCGTGCCGGGCCTTGCCAAGACCAAGCTGGTCGAAACGCTTGGAACCGTGCTTGGCCTTTCCGGCCAGCGCATCCAGTTCACCCCCGACCTGATGCCCTCCGACATCATCGGCTCGGAAGTCATGGAGCAGGATGCCGACGGACGCCGCTCCTTCCGCTATCTGAAAGGCCCGATCTTCGCGCAGCTCCTGATGGCCGACGAGATCAACCGCGCCAGCCCCCGCACCCAGTCCGCGCTTTTGCAGGCCATGCAGGAATATCATGTCACCGTCGCAGGCCAGCGTTACGACCTGCCAGCGCCGTTCCATGTCCTTGCAACGCAGAACCCGCTCGAACAGGAAGGCACCTATCCGCTGCCGGAAGCCCAGCTCGACCGCTTCCTGATGCAGATTGACATTCTTTACCCGGAACTCGATGCGGAACGCCGCATTCTTCTGGAGACGACCGGCGTTTCCGAGGCCAAGGCCTATGAAATCATTAACGCCGAGCGGCTGATCGAAATGCAGACCCTGGTGCGGCGCATGCCGGTGTCGGAGAGCGTCGTGGAAGCAATCCTCAAGCTGGTGCGCTCCGCCAGACCGGATGCGGATAATGAGCACGCGAAGAAGCACATCGCCTGGGGTCCCGGCCCGCGCGCCAGCCAGGCGCTGATGCTCTGTGCAAGGGCGCGCGCGCTTTATGAAGGCCGTCTCGCGCCTTCGGTGGATGACGTGAAGGCGCTGGCCGAGCCCGTCCTACAGCACCGCATGGCGCTCAACTTCGCCGCGCGCGCCGATGGCATGCATATTCGTGACGTCATCGCCAATCTGGTAAAGGCTGCCGTCTGATGGTCATCGGCGCAGAAGTTTCCTCCGCAGATCGCAAGGATACGCTTGCCCGCGCCCGTGCGCGGGCATCCGCCCTCCCCGATCTGCTGGTCGAAGCGCAGCGCGTGGTCAACACAATCATGAACGGCTGGCACGGACGGCGCAAACGCGGCCCCGGCGAAAACTTCTGGCAGTTCCGCCCCTATGTGGAAGGCGAATCGCTTGCCCGCATCGACTGGCGGCGCTCTGCCCGCGACGACCACACCTATGTCCGCGACCGCGAATGGGAATCCGCCCATACCGTCTGGCTCTGGTGCGATTTTTCGCCCTCGATGCTCTATCGCTCGCAATTTGCGCCGGTTTCCAAGGAAGCGCGTTCGCTGGTGCTGACGCTTGCTCTTGCCGAACTTCTGTCGCGCTCGGGCGAACGCATTGCCTTTCCGTCATTGATCCAGCCATTTTCGGCGCGCAACGGGGCAGAACGTCTGGCGGCAGCGCTGATGCACGAAGCGCCAGCCGCCGCATTGCCGGATATCGGCCAGATACGCCGCTTTTCCGAAGTCGTCCTCGTATCGGATTTCCTGCATCCCTTCGATGAATTGACCGATCTTCTCGACCGTCTGGCAAAGCGCGGCGTTCGCGCGCATCTGGTGGAAGTTGCCGATCCGGCGGAGGAAACATTTCCCTATTCCGGCCGCACCGAGTTCCGTGATCCCGAAACCGGCGCAACGCTCGTCGCCGGTCGGGCCGAAACCTATGCGGACGACTATCGCCGCCTCTACACCGCGCGGCGTGAAACCCTCATTGATTTCTGCAAGCGGCTTGGCTGGAGCTATACGGTTCACCGCACAGACAGGCCAACGGCGGAAGCACTGGCGCGCCTGCATGGTGCGCTGAGCGCGACGGGAGCAGGCGCATGAACTTTCTGCCGCTCGCCTTCGGTTCGCCGCTCATCCTTGCTGGACTGATCGCCCTGCCGGTCATCTGGTGGCTATTGCGCATGACGCCGCCGCGCCCGCAGGAGGAAACCTTTCCGCCGCTCCGCATTCTGGCGCAGGTCTTCAAGCGCGAGGAAGTCCCGTCGAAAAGCCCTTGGTGGATGACGCTGCTGCGGCTGCTCATCGCCGCGCTCGTCATTCTGGCACTTGCCTCTCCGGTCTGGAATCCGCGCCCGGTGGCGCTTGCCGGAAACGAGCCGCTCGCCATCGTCATCGATAATGGCTGGGCGTCCGCCGAGGATTGGCAGCAGCGCGTCAACGCCGCCGAAAAGCTCATTGCCGATGCGGAAGGCACCGGCGCGCCGATCTATCTCGCAGGCACGGCGGAACCCGCCAACGCCGAAATCGGCCCCTATGACGGCAAGCGCGCCGCCGAGCGCCTGCAAGCGCTGGAGCCGCGCCCAATCCCGGTCGACCGCAAGGCGGCAATGGCGCGGCTTTCCTCCGCTTTGCCAGCCGGTGCCAAGGTTCGCCTTGCCTTCATGAGCGACGGGCTGGCTGCGATAAACGATGCGCAAACCTTTGCGGAACTGGACAAATCGGGCCATCTCGCCTCCGTTCTCTGGTATGGCGCGAGCCTCAGCCGCACCTTCGCGCTGACCGGCATCGACAACAAGGCTGACAGTCTGGAAGCCGTCGCCATCCGCCCGGAAGGCGTATCGGCGCCGCGCACGCTCACCGCCGCCGCTTACGACGACAAGGGACGCCGCATCGCCGAAGCGCCGCTTTCCTTCGCGCTTGGAAGCGCCGAAGGCACGGCGCGGTTCAACCTGCCGGTGGAGCTTCGCAACGATTTCCGCCAGATTCGTGTCGATGGCATCGAACAGGCAGGCGCGACGAGGCTGATCGATGCGGGATCGGAACGGCGCACCGTCGGCCTTATCGCCAGCGGTGATGGCGATCTGGCGCAGCCCCTGCTTTCGCCGCTGCACTATATTTCCCGGGCGCTTTCGCCCTATGTCAATCTGATCGAACCGCGCTCCGCCGATCTCATGCAATCCGTGCCGGAAGTGCTGGATGCAAAGCCGTCGATCCTCATCATGGCCGATATCGGCACGCTGCCGCAGCCTGTCGCCGAACAGCTTTCAAAGTGGATAGAAGATGGCGGCACGCTGGTGCGCTTCGCAGGCCCGCGCCTTGCGGGCGCCAGCGACAATGATCCGCTTTTGCCGGTGAAATTGCGCAAGGGCGAACGCGCGCTCGGCGGCACGCTGTCCTGGTCGGAGCCGCAGAAATTGCGAGCTTTCCCGGACAAGGGGCCTTTTGCAGGACTGACCGTCCCCGATGATGTGAGCGTCACAAGGCAGGTCCTTGCCGAGCCTTCATTCGATCTCAACGACAAGGCCTATGCCGTTCTTCAGGACGGAACGCCGCTTGTAACCGGCCAACAGCGCGGGCGCGGCAATATCGTCCTGTTCCACATTTCACCCGATGCAAGCTGGTCGAGCCTGCCGATTTCGGGTTCATTCGTGGAAATGCTGCGCCGCATCGTGTCGCTTTCACAGAGAACCGGCGCGCAGGACAATCAGGCTTCGGTCTCGCTGCCGCCCTACCAGCTTCTTTCGGCTTCCGGCGCGCTGACCGTGCCGACATCGGAGGCCAAACCGCTGATCGTCGAAAAGAACAGGCAGGCCAGCGTCAGCATCAACACGCCGCCCGGTTTCTACGGCAATGAGGATGGCCTGAAAGCGCTCAACATTTTTGAAGGTGCCAATATCAAGCTGCAACCGATTGCCCAGCCTGCATTTTCCGTCGGAATAACGCCCGCCTCCTACACGTCCGACCAGTCGGTTTCATTGGCGGGACCGTTTTTCGCTGCCGCCGCGATGCTGCTGGCGCTCGATACGCTTTTAATGCTGTGGCTGCGCGGGGCCTTCCGCCGCCGCATGAAAGTGCGCGCCAAGGCGGCAGGCATCGCTGTTCTGCTGGCAGGTTCGCTTGCCTTCAATCTTGTTCCGTCCGGAACAGTCGAAGCTCAGACCCAGACCCAGACCCAGCCGCAACCGCAAGTGCACGATGATAGCAAGCCGGGAGACGAAGCGATCATCAACTCGGTCTCGCAGACGCATCTTGCCTATGTCATCACCGGCAGCGCTGAGACCGACGACGTCAGCAAGGCCGGGCTGCGCGGTTTAAGCTTCGCGCTGATGGACAAGACCGCGCTTGAACCGGGCGACCCTATCGCCGTCGATCCGGCCAAGGATGAACTGGCCTTTTATCCGCTGATCTATTGGCCTATCGACCCCAACGCGCCGATGCCAAGCCCGGAAGCAATTGCCAAGGTCGATGCCTATATGCAGCAGGGCGGCACGGTTCTTTTCGACACGCGCGACCAGTTGCAGGCAGGCGCCAGCCTCGACCCGTCCGCCTCACCGGCCAATCAGCGCCTGCGCGCCATTCTCGACGGCATGAATGTGCCGCCGCTGGAACCGGTGCCGGACGATCATGTGCTGACCAAATCCTTCTTCATCATGCCGGATTTTCCGGGCCGCTATGAAGGAAGCCCGCTTTGGGTCGAGGCCACCACACCCAACGCTTCGCCGCAGGACCGCCCTGTCCGCACCGGTGACGGCGTGACGCCGATCATGATCACGGCCAATGATCTGGCCGGTGCATGGGCCGTGGATGAGCAGGGCAACCCGCTGCTGCCGACCGTGCCGAACGACCCGATGCAGCGCATCTATGCCATTCGCGGCGGCGTGAACATCGTCATGTATATGCTGACCGGCAACTACAAGTCCGATCAGGTGCACGTTCCCGCCCTTCTTGAACGGCTGGGGAACTAGCATGATGTTTTTCAACGAAGCCGTCAGCATATCCGGGTTCCCTTTTCCCCTCATCCTGAGCTTGCCGAAGGATCGAAGGACGAGGGAAAAACGCACGGCGCGCCTGCCCTCGCCCTTCGAGGCTTCGCTTCGCTCCGCACCTCAGGATGAGGGGGAAGCGTTGCGGTCCGTAAAGATGGCAACCTACGGCGTTAGGAGGCGGGCATGAATATCGAATTCGAACCTTTCCTCTCCACGCCATGGCTGATTGCGGTACTCGTGCCGCTGGCGCTGTTGGTGCTTGCCACCATTTTCCTGCGCATGCGCGGCGGGCTGATCCGTTTTCTGGCCGCTGCCGCGCTTGCGCTCGCTCTTTTCAATCCGGTCGTCATCAATGAAGAACGCGAGCCGCTGAAAAGCGTGGTCTCGGTAGTCGTGGATCGCAGCCAGAGCCAGGAACTGGGCAGCCGCCGGGCTGACACAGATGCTGCCCTGAAAGCGGTGCAGGACCAGCTTGCCACCATGCCGCAGTTTGAGACCCGCGTGGTGGAAGCGGGCAAGCCCGGCGAAAACGAAGACGGGTATGCGACGAGGCTTTTCGGCCCACTGGCGCGTTCGCTTCTCGATGTTCCGCCTTCCCGTGTCGCGGGCGCGATCCTGATTACCGACGGTCAGGTGCACGATATCCCGGCCAACAAGAATGCGCTCGGCTTCGATGCGCCGCTGCATGGGCTTGTGACCGGCAAGCCGGACGAGTTCGACCGCCGCATCCGCTTCAACAAGGCGCCGCGCTACGGCATCAGCGGCAAGCCGCTGGAAATGTCGTTCACGGTGATCGATGAAGGCAAGAGCCTCGGCAGTCCCGCGCCGGTTCAGGTCCGCGTCAATGGCGAGACCGTCAGCGAGGAAGAAGCGCGGATCGGGCAGGAAACGCCTGTCACAATCACCTTGCCGCGCGCCGGTGTGAACATTGTCGAAATCGCCACGCCAGCGCTTCCCGGTGAAGTGACCGACGCCAACAATCGCGCTGTCGCGACCGTGGACGGCGTTCGCGAAAACCTGCGCGTGCTGCTCGTCTCCGGCGAGCCGCATAATGGCGAGCGCACATGGCGCAACCTGCTGAAATCCGACGCCGCCGTCGATCTCGTCCACTTCACCATTCTGCGCCCGCCGGAAAAGCAGGACGGTACGCCGATCAACGAACTGTCGCTGATCGCTTTCCCGACGCGTGAACTCTTCGTGGACAAGGTCAACGAATTCGACCTCATCATTCTCGACCGCTACCAGCACCGCGATGTGCTGCCGCTCCTCTATTACGATTACATCGCGCAATATGTGGAAAATGGCGGTGCGCTGCTGGTCGCAGCCGGGCCGGAATATGCGGGCGAAATGTCGATTGCCCGCACGCCGCTCTATAGCGCCCTGCCCGCCATGCCGACCGGCGCGGTGACCGAAAAGGCCTTCTATCCGCGCTTGACCGATCTCGGCAAACGCCACCCGGTCACGCGCGGCCTCGATGGCAGCGATCAGGAGCCGCCGCACTGGAGCCGCTGGTTCCGCACCATCGACATCACCGCGCCGCAGGGTGAAACGGTGATGAGCGGCGCGGACAACAAACCGCTGCTGGTGTTGAGCCGCGTTGGAAAAGGCCGCGTCGGCATGTTCCTCTCCGATCAGGGCTGGCTCTGGGCGCGTGGCTTCGAGGGTGGCGGTCCCTACGCTTCGCTCTACCGCCGCATCGCCCACTGGCTGATGCAGGAGCCGGAGCTGGAAGAAGAGGCGCTGACCGCTTCCGGCAATGGCCGCACGCTTTCCATCCGCCGCCAGACCATGGGCGACAATCCGGGTGCGGCAAGCGTTACTACACCTTCCGGCAAGGAATTGCAGGTCAATCTGGCGCAAAGCAAGCCGGGCCTGTTCGAAAGCACGTTGCAGACGGACGAGATCGGCATTTTCCGGGTGAAGAATGGCGATCTGGAAGCGCTGGCCCATGTGGGGCCTATCGATGCGCCGGAATTTGCCGACAGCATTTCGACGGCAGATCGCCTGAAACCGCTTGCCGAGGCGACCGGCGGCTCGGTCCATCGCGTGCATGCAAGCGGGAACAGCGCAGTCCGAGTGCCCGCGATCACCGCCATCAGCGGCAACCGCGCCGCCAGCGGCAATGACTGGATGGGCTTGCGTGAAACTTCGGATACGCAACTGAAAAGTGTCAACCGCCTGCCGCTGTTCTCCGGCTTCCTGGCGCTGTCTGCCCTGCTCATGGTCTTCGGCAGCATGTGGTATCGCGAAGGGCGGTAAACCGCCCTTCGCTTTCCCCTCTTTTTAACTGCAGCGGTTCCGGTTGAAGCGGAGCCATTTATCCAGAAACCGGTTCCCGCTTTCGGGAGACATGCTCTATTTCGCCCGGTTCGCGTGGCGCACGATGCCGCCGACGCCATTGACCGCGCCCGGCGCGAGTTCGCAGGCGAGCATCCGGCGCGGATCCACCGGTGCTGGCATGACCATCGAACCCGGCGCCACCATCTTGAAGCCGAACGGCCCGTAATATGGCTCGTCTCCAACGAGGATCACGAGCTTGTGGCCTGCCTTTTCGGCTGCTTCCAGCGACATGCGCATCAGCCTACCGCCGATGCCCCGCTTCTTCCATTCCGGCCTGACGGCAAGCGGTCCGAGCAAAAGCGCGGGCGTCTCGCCGATGACAACCGGCGTCTGCCGCACCGAGCCGACGACGATGCCGCCCATCAGTGCCACGAAGGAAAGGTTGAGATCGTGCGGACCGCCCTCGCGGATGAAATGCGCGGCGCGCGTAAACCGTCCCGGTCCGAAGGCTTCCGCATTAATGGCTTCAATTTCAATGTCGTGCGCCGGGCATTCCTGCGCATAGGTCAGTTCAAGCTGCTGCATGGGCTTAAGATCGCAATAGGAGAAGTCGGGGACCATCAGGTCAATGGAATGCGTTCCGTGCGTTTTGGCACGGTCCAAGTTTCATCGTCGGATGAAAAGCATTTCCATTACAGCGTTCTCCCAGGCGGCATGACGACCGCAATATGGAAGGTGAATTACACCAAAATGGACAGAGATCAAGCCTGTTTTTTCAAAATGGCGGAAATGACTGTTCTTTTTGGCAGCGTTACGCACTGTTCACGGCTTGCGATCCTGCAAAACGGCGCTCCTCGGCCTATTCTCTTTCCAAAAGGAGAAATCTCATGGGACTTCTGGTCGATGGCAAGTGGCACGATGTCTGGTACGACACCGAAAGCACGAAAGGCCGTTTTGAACGGTCAAAATCGCAATTCCGCAACTGGGTAACCGCTGACGGCAGCCCCGGCCCAACCGGCGAAGGCGGCTTCAAGGCTGAGCCGGGCCGCTATCATCTCTATGTTTCCTTCGCCTGTCCGTGGGCACATCGCACACTGATCTTCCGCGCGCTGAAAGGCTTGGAAGATGTAATTTCCGTCTCGGTCGTGGATTATCTGATGGCGGAAGAAGGCTGGACCTTCTACGGCACGACCGGCAGCACCGGCGATGCGCTCTACGGTTCAAAGCGCCTGCATGAAATCTACACCCGCGCCGATCCGAATTATTCCGGCCGCGTCACCGTTCCGGTTCTGTGGGACAAAGAGCGCCAGACGATCGTCTCCAACGAATCGTCGGAAATCATCCGCATGCTTAACACCGCCTTCAATGCATTCGGCGATGCCTCGCTCGACTTCTATCCAGAAGATTTGCGCGGCGAAATCGATGCGCTCAACGATTTCATCTATCCCAACATCAACAACGGGGTTTATCGCGCCGGTTTCGCCACCACGCAGGAAGCTTATGAGGAAGCGTTCGGACAGTTGTTTGCAGCGCTCGATTCGCTCGAAGACCGCCTTTCCCGCCAGCGTTATCTGACCGGCGACCGCCTGACCGAAGCTGACTGGCGGCTGTTTACGACGCTGTTGCGCTTCGATCCGGTCTATGTCGGCCATTTCAAGTGCAATCTGCGCCGAATTGCTGACTACCCGAACCTGTGGAACTACACGCGCGAGCTCTATCAGGTGCCGGGCGTGGCCTCGACGGTGAACATGGAACACATCAAGGGCCATTATTATCGCAGCCACAAGACGATCAACCCGACCGGCGTAGTGCCGCTTGGACCGGAAATCGACTTCTCTGCCCCGCATGACCGGAAACGCTCCAAAGCCTGACCGGACTGCGTTCTTCCTGCAACACTGTTTTTAGAACATCAGCACTTTCTCAAATCTCTTGCGCCCCATTGATTTCGATCAATGGGGCGTTTCGTTGCGCGGTCCAGATTGCACGCATCACTACTACCTCCCCCAAGACTTCAAGACTGACCACGACTTAAGGAGAGAGAGATGAACTGCTTCACCAGGGGACTGCTGGCCGCAACCGCGCTGGCCTTCGCCACACCGGCAGCATTTGCCGCAGACGCCATCGTCGCCCAGCCTGCATCTGAAATTCAGGCCGTGCCGGAAGCCCTGTCACCATGGCAGATCCGCGTGCGTGCGCTCGGAGTCATCGCGGAAAACTCCGGCTATGTGAACGGTGTTTCGGGTTCGGATCTCGATTATTCCAAATCGATCACGCCTGAGCTCGACATCACCTATTACTTCACCGACAA
Source organism: Hyphomicrobiales bacterium (assembly GCA_900473915.1). Taxonomy (GTDB): domain Bacteria; phylum Pseudomonadota; class Alphaproteobacteria; order Rhizobiales; family Rhizobiaceae; genus Brucella. The sequence goes on from UCNG01000008.1 coordinate 96,357, forward strand.
TTTCGCCGCCGAACTCATTCTCGGCACGACCTATGCCAATATCAATGGCGCCGGCTCAATCGACGGGCTGGGCAAGATCGGCAAAGCCTGGATTCTGCCTCCCACGCTGACGCTGCAATATCACTTCACCAATTTCGGCGCCTTCAAGCCTTATGTCGGTGCGGGCGTGAACTACACCATGTTCTACAATCAGGATGCGACCGGCGTCGAATATCTGAAGGTCAAGAACACATTCGGCGGCGCGCTGCAAATCGGCTTCGACTACATGCTCGACGAACATTGGGGCGTGAACTTCGACCTCAAGAAGCTGTTCCTGGAGCCGAAATTCGATGCCACCCTGGTTGGCGGCACCGAGGTCAGCGGCAAGGCCAAGCTTAATCCGTGGCTGATCGGTACAGGCGTCACCTATCGCTTCTGATAAGGCCCGTGAACCGGTGAAGGCGCGACCGCGTGCCTTCACCAGAGCGGCAGCGGCTCCAGATCGTTAAGCGCTTCCTGCAACCGCCGCTTCGTCGAGGGCGTAGTTCCCTCCGGCAGATTATCGAGCGGAAAAAAACCGCATTCGGCGATTTCTCGGTCCGGCAAGCGCGGCTCCGTCTGCTCGAATTGCCTGCACACATAGAGCGCCACATGATCGCGCGGCGACGCATGGGCGTTCTTGTAAAGCGCGAAAAGCTGGGGGGAGCCTTTCAGCACAATATTGCATTCCTCGCGCAGTTCCTTTTCCAGCGTTTCCATAAATGTCTCACCGCGCTCGACGCCGCCGCCCGGCAATTGCCATCCGGGTACATAGGTATGCCTTACCAGAAAAACTGAATTTGCCTTTTCATCGAATACTATGGCCCTTACTCCTAATGTCATGGGGCGCCGCATTAAAAAATATGTATGAAATATAAAATGTCGAAAGCGCATGCCGTCTCTCCGCGAAGCAATCTACTTCGTATTAATGCATCAATGTCATCAACAAAAAGTCGCTAAACAGGTTTTGATTTTAAACATTATCCAGTAAATGGGGCATAGGCTCAGGACCTGTTAATTTGCTGGAAATGGCATCCGAAATGACAAGAGTTGCTAGGAGAGACGCGAAGAACGGGGTGGTTTCCCCGGTCAAGCGGTTCGACGCAGCAGATCGCCAGTCCTTTCGGTGTCCGAAGGATGTGGTCCATCCGCCCGGCTACTTCGTCGAAGAGGCTCAAAAATGAACCACATTTCCTTCGCCTTCTCTCCTCATATCCAAACGGATGGCCTCACACCATTTCTATCAAATTAGCAGGTCCTGAGCCTTATGTTCCGTCTTGCCCATATATCCGACGTTCACCTCTCGCCATTGCCTCGGGTTCGATACCGTGAACTGGCGTCGAAGCGCATTACCGGTTACATAAACTGGCTGCGCAATCGTAAAAATGCGATGCACGGAACCGTTCTCGACAGTCTCATTTCCGACATGCAGGCGCAATTTCCCAATCACATCGCGGTGACGGGCGATCTCGTCAATCTGGCGCTCAATCTGGAAATCGACATCGCCCAAGACTGGCTCTCCAGACTGGGCAATTCGCACGATGTTTCGGTCGTTCCCGGGAATCATGACGCCTATGTGCCCGGCGCGCTCGACAAATCCTGCCGGAAATGGGAACCGTGGATGCGCGGCGACGGCATCGACAACCACGGCAACCGCCCGCAATTCCCCTATATGCGCGTGCGCGGCCCGGTTGCGCTGATCGGTGTTTCCTCAGCGCGCGCGACGGCTCCCTTCATGGCCAGCGGCGATTTCCGTTCAGCGCAGGGCAAGCGTCTGGCGGCAATGCTGGACGAGGCCGGTGCCCGCGGGCTCTTTCGCATCGTCATGATTCATCACCCGCCGATCCATGGCGCGACGCCTGCGCACAAGCGTCTTTATGGCATTCGCCGCTTCCAGAAGATCATACGAAAACATGGCGCGGAACTTGTTCTCCACGGCCATACACATCTGATCACGCATTACGAAATCGACGGTCCGAACGGCAAGGTTCCCGTCATCAGCGTGCCATCTGCGAGCCAGAATTTTGGCGGCCACAAACCCGCTGCCCGTTATAACATATTCAATATCGACAAGCGGCCTGAAGGTGGCTGGTCCTGCCTCATGGAAGAACACGGCGTTTCCGATGCCAGCGAGAAAATAACCAAGCTCAACGAGCGTGTTCTTTATTGATTTCAAAACAAAAACGGCGCCGAAGCGCCGTTATCTGTTTTCGCTTACTTGCCAATCACCCGGTTGGCCGCTGAAACAATGGCTTCCAGCGAAGCGCTGACGATATTGTCGTTGATACCCGCGCCGAACAGCTTGCCGCCCGGATGAGCCATCTCGACATAGGATATGGCCGAAGCGTCCGAACCCTGCTGTAGCGAATGTTCGGAATAATCGACGACCGACATCTTCACACCGAGATATTTGGACAATGCATCGACAAAACCGTCGATTGGCCCCGTTCCCTTGCCCTCGATATTCTTTGTCACGCCGTTATCGGTGATTTCAGCGGTCAGAATACGGCGGCCCTTCTGCTCGGGGTCCGGGATGGTGTGATGATCGACAAACTTGATGCGGGCGCCCGGCTGCGTCACGTAAAGCTGCTGGAACTCGTCGTGAATGCGCTTCGATGGCAGTTCCTTGCCTTCTTCATCCGTAATGTTCTGGATGATCTCGCGGAACTCGACTTGCAGGTTGCGCGGCAGGTTGAGGCCGTAATCGGCTTGCAGGATATAGGCGATGCCGCCCTTCCCCGACTGCGAATTGATGCGGATGATCGCTTCGTAGGAGCGACCCACATCCTGCGGGTCGATCGGCAAATAAGGGACTTCCCAGACCGGCGAATTGGCCGAACGGCGCGCCTTCATGCCCTTGTTGATCGCATCCTGATGCGATCCGGAGAAAGCCGTATAGACCAGTTCACCGACGTAAGGGTGACGTTCGGCAATCTTCAACTGGTTCGAATATTCATAGACTTCCTTCATCCGGTTGATGTCGGTGCAGTCCAGCTCAGGGTCCACGCCCTGTGTATACATGTTGAGCGCCAGCGTTACGATATCGACGTTGCCGGTGCGCTCGCCATTGCCGAACAGCGTGCCTTCAACACGGTCGGCGCCCGCCATCAGGCCAAGCTCGGTCGCGGCAATTCCCGTGCCGCGATCATTATGCGGATGCAGCGAGATGATCAGGTTTTCGCGATTGTCGAGATTGCGGCACATCCATTCGATCTGGTCGGCATAGACGTTCGGCGTGTTCATCTCGACCGTCGAGGGCAGGTTGACAATGAGCTTGTTGTCCGCGGTCGGCTTCACGATCTCGGTAACCGCGTTGCAGATTTCCAGCGCCACTTCCAGTTCGGTGCCGGTGAAGCTTTCCGGCGAATACTGGAAGCGATAGCCGCCGCCCGCTTTCGCGGCCATATCCATGATCATCTTGGCGGCGTCGGTTGCGATCTGCTTGATGCCGGCCACATCCTTGGCGAAAACCACGCGGCGCTGCAATTCGCTGGTGGAATTGTAGAAATGGATGATCGGCGTTTTCGCGCCTTCCAGCGCTTCGAAAGTCCGCGTGATCAGTTCCGGGCGGCACTGCACCAGAACCTGCAAATCCACTTCGTCAGGCACATTGCCCTGTTCGATGGCCCAGCGGCAGAAGTCGAAGTCCGTCTGCGAGGCGGACGGAAAGCCGATTTCGATTTCCGGGAAACCCATATCGACCAGCAGGCGGAACATGCGCTCCTTGCGGTCGTGTCCCATCGGGTCGATCAGGGCCTGATTGCCGTCACGCAGGTCGACCGAGCACCAGATCGGCGCCTTTTCAATGCGCCTGGACGGCCAAATACGGTCATCGAGCCGGGGAGCGGGAAATGGCGAATATTTGGTGCCGGCAGTGGGCATGCCCTTGCGTCCGGCGGTTCGGGTTTCGGTTTGCGACGCGGCGACAGTCTGGTTCATTTCGGTTTCCTCCCGGCTTCACACCGGCCCTCAAGCCGTCAAGCACGGATTCCTGATGATAAATCTGATGGAAATAGTGTGTAAGGAGCTAAAGTCGGCGGGACCGTAATCGACCGCCGGACGCTCCTTCAACGAGCCCGGCGATCGCCGCTAAGGCCGAGGGTAAGAAGCGAGTTTAGAACGCAGACATTCACACGCGCGCCGAAGGCGGCTGCCGAATGTTCCAGAAATGTTGCGCTCATCGTCGTCATGTTCAAAGCTTTTACACAGGCGGACAGATGAGCGCAAGACGATTTTGCTCACGCGAAGGGAATGGAACTGGTGCCCAGCGGCAGTTTCGCTTCCTCTTCCGGCTCGACGTGGATAACCACCCGCACGCTCTTGATCTGCTCCTGAAGCGCATCCTCGATGCGGTCACAGATCACATGGGCTTCACCCACACTCATTTCCGCCGCCACCACCAGATGAAACTCAACGAATGTCACCCGTCCGGCGATGCGCGTTTTCAGGTCGTGCACCTCGATGGCGCCGCCCGCATTGGCTGAAATGACATCGCGAATGCGCATTTCCTCGGCGGGCTCGACACCAATGTCCATCAGGCCTTGGATGGAGGAATTGATAACGCCCCATCCCTGCCAGAGAATGTTGATGGCCACCAGAATGGCGAGCAGCGGATCAAGCACGGCCCAGCCGGTCAGGACAGCACCCACAAGCCCGACCAGAACACCGACCGAGGTGAAAACATCGGTCATGATGTGCTGGCCATCGGCTTCCAGCGCCGGAGAGCGCAGGCTGCGCCCCGTGCGGATCAGCAGCGTAGCCCACAGGCCGTTGATCACCGCCGCGCCCGTGTTGATGGCAAGACCAAGCCACGGCTCGTCAAGCTGGCGCGGAGCCTGCATGGCAAACCAGGCCTCACGGAAGATCAAAAGCGCGGCAACCGTGATCAGCACGCCTTCCACGACAGCCGAAATATATTCCGCCTTGTAATGACCGAAAGGATGATTGCCGTCTGCGGGCTTGTAGCTCACGCGGATTGCCCACCATGCACCGATGGCTGCAATCACATTGACGATGGACTCCAGCGCATCCGAATAAAGTGCGACGGAACCGGTCAGCCCATAGGCCAGATATTTCAGTCCCATCACACCGAAAGCAATGGGAATAGACCAAGCGGCAAGCCGCCGAACCTTTGCACTCGCGTCCATGATGAACCTTTGATTATCTTGATCTGTCCCGAAACCGGGACGGGCCTACGCACAGCCCTTCATTCGTCCGCTAGAGCATCGGCTCGAAAACCGGAACCGCTCTAACTATTTGTTTTGCCGCCTTTTCCAACGCAAAACCGTTTCCAGCTTCTCGGGATGCGCTCCAGCACGCGGGGCGTATCCTCAACGCATCTGGCATACGCAGCAGCAATTCGCCGCTGTTCTATACCCTAGAATATCGGAATTTCGTACCCTGTTTTTGTAGTTCGCAAATTTAATTTTCTCCTGCAAATGCAAGGCATTAAACTTGCAAATGAGTTGCCGGAGCAAGCACGGGGAAAGCATAAAAAAGCCAGCCGCAGCGTGTGGCTGCGGCTGGTTCGAAATCGTAACGAAAAGCGTTCGATCAGCTATTGGTCCGGCGCGTCTTGTTCTTGCCAGCCAGATGCGTCACCACATTTTCGATCATGCGCATGCCTGCATTGTGGCCGAGCGTCATGATCGATTCCGGATGGAACTGAACGGCGGCGACCGGCTCGTGCTTGTGCTCGAAAGCCATGATGACGCCATCTTCCGTTTCCGCCGTCACCAGAAAATCATCCGGCAGGCGTTCCGGATCGGCGAAGATCGAATGATAACGCCCGACCGTCACTTCCTTCGGCAGGCCGGAGAAAATGCGCTCCGGCTTCGAGACCCGAATACGCGACGGCTTGCCGTGCATCGGAATACGCAACTGGCGCAGCGTGCCGCCATAGGCTTCGGCGAGCGCCTGAAGACCAAGACAGACGCCGAAAATCGGCAGTTCGCGCTTGCGCGCCTTGTCGATGGTTGCCTTGCAATCGAAATCCTGCGGCGTGCCCGGTCCGGGCGACAGGACCACGAGATCGGGCTTGATTCTGTCGAACACCTCTTCGGCCACCGGCGAGCGCACGGTGGAAACCGTCGCGCCCGTCTGGCGGAAATAATTGGCGAGCGTGTGCACGAAGGAATCTTCGTGATCCACGAGCAGGATCGAGACCCCCTCGCCCACTTTCGCCGCGACACGCTCCTCGGCCACCTGATTGCTCTTCTGCGCCTCACGCACAGCCGCGATCATGGCCGATGCCTTCAATTCGGTTTCGGCCTCTTCCTCTTCCGGGTTGGAATCGAACAGAAGCGTTGCACCGGCGCGGATTTCCGCCACACCGTCCTTCACGCGGATGGTGCGCAGCGTCAGGCCGGTATTCATATCGCCATTGAAGTGCATCATGCCGATGGCGCCGCCATACCATGCACGCGGGCTGCGTTCGTTTTCTTCCAGAAAGCGCATCGCCCACAGTTTTGGCGCGCCGGTAACCGTCACAGCCCATGCATGGCTGAGGAAGCCGTCAAAGGCGTCCATGCCGTCACGAAGGCGGCCCTCAATATGGTCCACCGTATGGATCAGGCGCGAATACATTTCGATCTGGCGACGGCCGATGACGCGCACCGAACCCGGCTCGCAGACGCGGCTCTTGTCGTTGCGGTCCACGTCCGAGCACATGGTCAGCTCGGATTCGTCCTTCTTGGAATTGAGCAGCTTCAGAATCTGTTCCGAATCCGAAATCGCATCCTCGCCGCGCTTTATCGTGCCGGAAATCGGGCAGGTTTCGATACGCCGACCGTTGACCCGCACGAACATTTCCGGCGATGCGCCGACCAGATATTCGTTTTCACCCAGATTGATGAAGAACGAATAGGGCGACGGATTGATCGTCTTCAACCGGCGGAAAATCTCCGACGGCGGCGTGTGGCAGCGCTCATAGAAGGTCTGGCCCGGAACCACTTCGAAGAGGTCGCCACGCTTGAAGCTCTCCTTGGCGCGCTCGACGAGACTGGCATATTCGCCGGGATTGTGATCACCGCGCGCAAGCTCACGCTCCGATGGCTTGAAGGGCTGTACTGGCGTCGCCCGGTCCAGACCATGCGTGGAAGAACCGCCGCAGGCAAATTCATAACGATCCACCCAGGCCCGCGCCGCATAGTGGTCGGCCACAAAGATTTCGTCCGGAATGAATAGCACCAGATCGCGCTGGTCGTCGGGGCGCTTCAGCTTGTACTGGATCGGATCGAACTGGAACGCCAGATCGTAGCCGAAGGCACCGTAAAGACCGAGATTGGCGTCTTCTTCGGAGAAGAACAGGCCGACAATGGCACGCAGGACCGTGAAGACCGAAGGCATGCGCGAGCGCTCTTCCTCGGTGAAGGTTCCGCTCGGCTCGGCAATGGTCAGTTCGATGCGGTTTTCCCCGGCCTTGTCGACCGTCACCTCGGCAAGCGCCTTCACCGTGTCCAGGATTGGACGAAGCAGGATGACGCCGCGCGCATTCAGCGCTTCGATGCGCATGGTGCGGGCGCGCGAGGTGACGACCACCGGCGGATCGACGATAGCCGTATCCCATCGCGTATAGCGGCCCGGATATTCGTAGTTTGACGAAAACACCGCGCCACGCCGTTCGTTCAGCGCATCGATGTAGGTCTCGATCGCGCCCTTATAGGCGGTGAGGTGGCGCACGCGCTCGACGACGATGCCGCCTGCCGTTTCGTGCCGGAATATCTCGCTATCCGCAATCTTCGCATTCATGATCGGCTATCCCAAATCTAGCTGTTTCCGAATATTTCCAGAACCCGGTTTCCCCGCCGGTCTTATTCAAACAGCCAAACAAAAAGGCCGCCCGGATAATCCCAGCGGCCTGTTTTCCAAACGCAAATGCACAAACGCCTGCGTGGCCGCTATTAGCGGGCCCACCACCAACCGTTGATGACGATATTGCGCGAAATGTTCATGGACGTACTGTTAGCCTTCAATCTGTCCGCTTGCAACCGGAAAATTCAACGGCCGAAATCTGCCGGACAAGCCGTCATCAGGACGACACGCTCCAGGTTTCGCAAAGAAAATCCGGACAGTTTGCGGCTGTCCGGATTTCCTCACAAACCGGGATTAACAAGACGGAAGGAATAGGACGATTCCATCCGGTCCGGTGCACCCCCTTACCCCATGCGAAAATTCACAGGTGCAATATAGCTTTTAATATGCACAGTATCTCTATCACAGGTCGCACAGAATTTGCAACCTGCGATTGTTATTTGAGCCTATGCTTACGTTTAAGCGGAATTCAACGAAACAGTTCAAAAATTTGTAGGGCCGTGCAACAAGTTTCATCTTGCCTCGGGGACCGATTTCGGATTCATTTCCGTGGCAACTCAAACACATATGCAAAAATCAAGAATAGAGCCGTCACAAAAAACGGCCATTGGGGACAACCGATGAAGAATCTCGATGCGATGGACAGGAGTATTTTGCGCGCCCTTCAGGAGAACGGGCGCCTGACCAATACCGAACTGGCCGATCGCATAAATCTCTCGCAGACCGCAACCGCCGAACGCGTCAAGCGACTGACCCGCGAAGGGTATATCCTCGGCTATTCGGCGCGGCTTTCGCCCAAGATGCTCGACCGCGCCATGCTGGTCTTCATCGAGATCAAGCTTGATCGCACCACGCCGGAAGTTTTCGAAACCTTTTCGACTTTCACCCGCAGCAATCCCGACATTCTGGAATGCCATATGGTTGCGGGCGGCTTCGATTATCTCGTCAAAGCCCGCGTTTCCGACATGGACCACTATCGTCGCTTCCTTTCGGAAGCCCTTCTTTCCCTGCCCGGCGTGCGGGAATCGCACACCTATGCGGTGATGGAGGAAGTGAAGGAAACCGCCTATATCGCCGTCTGAGCTGGCAATAAGCCGTTCGTGAAGCATCGTTGTTGTCAGCAGGCTGACAGCAACGAACTCCCAATTTTGCACTTCGATCTTGCACGCGGTCATTTACGGGTATATACCCGCAATATGTCACATCCGTGTTTCTGCATTCTTCTGCGTCAGGCTGCCCGCAAGACATCAAGCGTCTACGACAACGCTCTTGCTCCGCTTGGCATCAATGTCGCCCAGTTCAGCACCCTGCGGAAAATCCGCCGCGCGGGCTCCATCTCGGTGACCGAACTCGCACATCTGTCGGAGCTGGACCGTTCGACCATGGGCCGCAACGTGAAGGTTCTGCAGCGCATGGGACTGATCGAGCCTACCGCCAGCGACGACCATCGCGAGACCAGCGTGACACTGACCGCGGATGGCCGCGATCTCGTGGAACGCGGCGGCCCGCTCTGGGATCAGGCGCAGGATGAAATTGAAAGCCGGCTGGGAGAGGACGGCGTGGAGCAGCTTCAAATCCTGCTCAACAGCCTTGGCTGATCAGACGCCCTTTGACTGGAAACAATGACCTGAAACCGCGTGCCCGCTAGGGAGCGAGCGGTTTCTCCATCGAAAGCATGACTGGCCAAAACCAGCATGAACCCGAAAGCGCCAAAGATGATTTCTGCCCGCCTTGCAGGCTTTCTTGCACAGAGAAACATCCATTACGGATGGATCGTCGCCGCCATCACCTTCCTGACCATGCTGGCGACCGCTGCCGCGATGGGATCGGCGGGCATCCTGATCGAACCGCTCCAGCGGGAATTCGGCTGGACGAATGCGAATATCTCCTTCGCGATGGCGCTTCGCCTCGTGCTGTTCGGCCTTATGGGACCGTTCGCGGCTGCCTTCATGAACCAGTTCGGCCTGCGCCGCGTCGTGGCGACAGCTCTCGTCATGATTTCACTCGGGCTGATCGGTTCCATTTTCATGACCGAGGAATGGCAGATGGTGGGGCTCTGGGGCATCGTGATCGGCCTTGGCACCGGCATGACGGCGCTTGTGCTCGGCGCAACCGTCGCGGCACGCTGGTTCGAAAAGCGGCGCGGCCTCGTTGTCGGCCTGATGACAGCCAGCAACGCTACCGGCCAGCTGGTGTTCATGCCGATCCTTGCCAGCGTCAGCCAGACCATCGGCTGGCGTACATCGCTCACCATCGTCATCTGTTTCCTTGTTGCCGCGCTCCTGCTGGTCCTTGCCCTGATGCGCGATCACCCCGCAGATATCGGCCTCAAGCCTTATGGCCGCATCGCTCCGCTGCCAGCACCTGAACCTCGCAAAAGCTTTGGCGCCATGCTGGCCTCGCCGCTCGTCACCTTGCGCGAAGCATCCTCGACCGCAACCTTCTGGGTCCTGTTCCTGACCTTCTTCGTCTGCGGCTTTTCCACCAATGGCCTGATCCAGACGCACTGGATCACGCTTTGCGGCGATTTCGGCATCGCGCCCGTCGGTGCTGCGGGTATCCTTGCCGTGATCGGCGCATTCGACCTGATCGGCACGATCATGTCCGGCTGGCTCTCCGACCGGTTCGACAACCGCTGGCTCCTGTTCTGGTTCTATGCGCTGCGCGGCCTGTCGCTGATCTACCTGACCTTCACCGACTTCACCGTCTATGAACTGGCGTTGTTCGCGGTCTTTTACGGGCTGGACTGGGTGGCGACCGTGCCGCCAACCGTCAAGCTTGCCGCCGAACGCTTCGGCCCGGAAAAAGCCGGTCTGGTCTTCGGCTGGGTGTTCACCGGCCATCAGATCGGGGCCGCAGCAGCAGCAGCCTTCGCCGGGTTCGTGCGCACCGATTATGACAGCTACACCCCTGCCCTGATCCTCGCCGGTGCCATGTGCTTTGCCGCTGCGGCCATGGTGTTCATCATCAACCGCCCTGCCGCAAGGCCTGCCTTGCAGCCATCATGAGGCGGCAGTTTTTTTGCCCTTCCTGTTCAGCGCCAGCACGCCGAGGCTGATCAGGAAGGCAGCGAGCGTGTCGGTCCAGCCCGGCACTTCGCCAAGCAGGACAAGCGCCAGAACCAGAGTAATGACGGGGATCAGCGCCGATAGTGCTGCCCCTGCCGCCGTTCCCAGCAGGACAACTGCTCGGTTGAAGGCAAAGACACCAAAGGCCGAGGTGAGAACACCCTGATAGAAACCCTGCAAGGCAATATCGCTCCAGGGTGTCGCGCCCATCCCCTTGGGCAGGAAGATCATGTAGATCGGCAGATAGACGATTGCCGAAGTGACGGCGGCGATGGCGGTCGCGTGCAGCCCGTCCATTCCCTTCCTACGAAACACCATGACATAGATCGCCCAGACCAGTGCCGCGACGAAAAAGAACAGGTGCCCGAGCATTTCCGGCCCGCCCAGTTGCGACAGACCGGCGATCAGCATGGCCCCGATCACGATCAGCACGACCCCGGACCACCGTGACGGCGCAAGATGTTCCTTTAGAAGCGCCACCCCCAGAATGGCAACCATGGCCGTCATCAGCCCCGGAATGAGCGCCGCCGCATGGGACGCCGGGGCATATTGCAGGCCGCAGGTGGTCAGCAGCGCATAGGGAACACCAGCTCCTGAAGCCAGAAGCACGAAGCCGAGCGGACCAAGCTGGCGAAGGCCGAAACCTTTCATCAGAACGACCGGCAGCAGCACCAGTCCTGCCACGCCGAAGCGCAGGGCAATGATGTCGAAAGGCGTCAAGGCGGTCTTGAACCCGAACCGCGTCAGGACAAACGAACCGGACCATACCAGAACCCCGGAGAGCCCCCAGGCCAGACCGCGTATGGTATTGGAAGTCGAAGTCGTCGGATGGTTGTCGGTGATGGCCGTCATTTTCGCTCGCATCAGGAAAAAAGGAATAGCGCCGGACTATTGCATTCCTGGCCGCGACGAGCGCCACGGATAAGCGAGATATGAGATATTAGAATTTCTTATGCCGCTTTGCTTCTGGCCTCCAGAGCCACATCGCAAAACCGATCGATCAGATGCCTGACCGGGCTGTCGGCCCGAAAGACGATATAGACGGTGCGGAACGTTGGCGGATTGAGGCGGCGCGCGCGCAATCCATGCAGGTCGGCCCCAGGCAGGCTGATTTCAGATAGCAGCGTGGTGCCGATGCCATGCCGCACCATTTCCAGCACCGTGGCGACGTCTCGCGTACGCACTTGTTCGCTGCGCGTTTCACCATCGCCCTCGCCATGAATGATCCGGTCGATGATCATTTCGCAGCCCGCAGCCGCGATAAGCTGGCGGTTGCGCAGTTCCTCTGCGGCAACCGTATCGCTGCGCATGAAGGGATCGTCGCGCCTGCCCACCACAACCAGTTCTTCGCGGCCAACTTCGCGAGCCTCGAGCTCGGGCGTCGGCAGGGACGTAATGCCGAGATCAGCAATGCCGTCCCGCACCCACAGGCTGACATCATCATGTCCGCCCTCGAAAGCGCTGAACTCGATGCCGGGATAAAGCCGCTGAAACGTCTTTCGCAGGCCGGGCAAGATATATTGGAGCTGGCTTGGGATGGCCGCAACGCGGAGCCGTTCAGGTGTACCGGAAGCGCGGCACCGTGCTTGCAGCTCTATCCGGTCGATGGCCTGAAGCGCCACCTTGGCATCGGCAAGGATCGATTGTCCGAATGCCGTCAGTGCAGCCCCGTCCCGCTTTCGCGCCAGCACCTCGACCCCGAGTATCTTTTCCAGTGTCGCAATCGCCTGGCTTGCGCCCGATTGCGTCAGGCGCAGGCGGCGCGCCGCAGCACCCACGCTGCCGGTTTCCGCGACAGCTTCAAGCAGACGTAACTGGACCAGACTGATCTTCATCGTTTTGGTTACGGCTCAATCTCTCATCAATGCATCGCCCCAGTCGGCGCGACGCGCCCAACGGAACAGATCGCCATCGCGCTTGGTCAGCAGGCGTTCTTCCGCCCTGCCGTCATCCTTGCACAGTTTAACCGAAACTTTGCCGCCGCCAACCCGTGTCGGCGCGACGACCCGTGCTTCCACATCCTCAACCGTCTCGCGCACCGCAGCAAGATAGATGAACTTCTCATCCTCCCAAGGCACTTCCGCTTCCTTGGTCAGGCGATGAATGCGCGAGCGGGCAACACGGCGCGAAAAATGGCACCAATCCGGGGCGATCAGTGGGCACTCGAGCTGGTGCGGACAGGGCGCTGCAATAGCCGCACCTGCGGCGATAAGTGCCCGGCGCGCATCGAGAATGCGCTGCCAGCCCGCCGGTGTGCCCGGCTCCACGATCACCAGCATCTGCCTTGCCGATGCCCACAGGCGCTCGATAAGTTTCTGCCTGTTTTCGGGGGCGAGTTCGTCGAGTACATAAGCAATCGTGACGAGATCAGCTTCAGGAAAATCAAGTTTTTCCCGAACAACATCCCCTGCCCGCCAGTCGAGATCAGACAATCCGCTATCTTGCGAAAGCGCGCTTCCCACCGCCCGGATCGCAGGACTGGCCTCGATCATGGTTGCCGATTGAAGCATGGGCCAGCATTGCTTTGCCGCCCAAAGAGCCGTTCCCGGTCCTGCCCCCACATCAAGCATGGATTGCGGCGCGAAATCGGGACAGACCTCGGCAGCGCTGTCCAGACTGGCGCGAACCGCCGCATAAGTCGCAGGCAGGCGCGCCGCCAGATAGGCTTTTGCCGCCAGATCGTCGGAAATATGCATGCGGCCGTCCCGCGTCTCGGCGCGGTAACGGCGCGAAAGCATCTCGGATGCGCGCTTCAGATCGGCCAAGGCTACGCCCTCAAGCGCGGCATCCACCGCCTGTCGCAAGGAAGCTGGCAGTTCCATTGCCGGTTAGCGCTCCAGAACCTGTTTCACATCGACCAGATTGGAACGAACTCGCAGGATGTAGAAGCCCATCGTCGTCAGATGCGATGGCGTGAACCAGGCGTCGGGACTGCCGTTGGAAACGATGAAGGGCTGCATGTCGAGCGCGGCGCGCATCTGCTTTTCCATTTCGTCCCACACGCCGTCGAGGTGCTTTTCGGCCAGAACACCGCGGAAATCCGAGTGTGCCGCGCGCAACAAGCCGTAATAGGCATAGAGCTGGCCATAGGCGAACCAGAAACGATCATCCGCACGCGTGTCGAACCAACCCGCGTGATAATTCTCCGCACGATCCTTGAGGATGGCCGAGGTGGAACCGAGATCGCTCGCGATACGGTCCACGAACTGGATCAGATTGTCGGCGCGGGCATCGAACGTTGCCTGACAGTTTTCAAGCCGTCCGTTGAAGGCGCGCAGGTCCTTGATCGCAGAACGGTAATAGCTCGGCGTCGGCGTCTTCGGACCGAACGGGCTGAGGCCAAAATACCAGGAATCCTCGGCAAATTGCAGATTTCCACGCGCCTTCTGCAAATCCGCATCGATCTGCGACGTGCCGCGCAAGCGCCCGATATTATCCACGAGTTCAATCGCGGTACGGCGCACGGCTGCATTGATGCCGCGCTGGAACGAAGCCTTGTTGTCGAGGAAAGGCGTGCGATCCCAGTCCAGACCGAAAAGGCCAATCTTGTAGAGCAGCATGGAGGAAATCCACGCATTCTGATTGACGTTGAAGTCGGTAAGATCGGCAGCGACTTCGGCTATGGCCGAGCGTGAGCATTTGCGCGCGGAAGACGGCACCTGCACTGCCTGAACCGGCTGATTCGCAGGCGCGGCATCACCTGTCTGGCTGGTTTCAGGCGCAGCCTGCGTCGTCACCTCTTCCCCGGGTGTGGCCGCATTCTGATAGACATACTTGGCCGGATAATCCGGGTCGAAATTCGTCCAGGCCTGAGTCTGCCAGATGAAATAGAGGTAAAGCCCGCCAAGTCCGATCACGATGACCGCAACGGCAACTTTCCACAAAATTCCAAGCCGCAGGAAAAGCCGCCACAATGCGCCCAAAGGGACGGCAATCAGACGGGCGAGCGCCGCGATGAAACGGCCCAGGAAGGAAAAAACGCCCTTTACTGCATTCCACACTGTAATAAATCCTTCCTTGCCCCGAAATTCCGGGCTCCTCACCGATTTGCGCCGCCCACGGACCTATGTATCCCAAGTCCCGTTCGCAAGCCGCCCGGCCTGAAAAAGCTTCACGTTCACAAATAGAGTGTGCCGATCTTTTCGGCAATCTAGAGCATTTGGAGCCAAAGTGGAAACCGGTTTTGCGTGTGGAAATGCGTAAAAACAAATAGATAGAACGGTCATCCGACTGATTTTATCCGTCATTTTCCGCTGACAGGGTTGAATCCCGGGGACCGATCCGTAACATGGCGCCGACCCGCTTCGGCCGGACATGCGGCAATCCTGCCCGCTTCCCCTCGGCCGACGGTTCCGGAAATTGATGAGCGACAGCAGTTTCAAGTCAGGTGCGAAACGGTTTTCCGCCGGAAACTGCGGCAACGTCGCAATCAAGAACATTTTCGCCGCTGTGGTACTTGAATGGCGAAATCTTTGGTGTTTGCTAAAGTCGGAACCGGAAAAACAAATCAATCCGTCAAAACGGCCCGGTAAATGGAGAGAACAATGAAGTCCGTATCGACCTTTATGCTGACGCTTGCCTTGGGCGGGCTTGCCACGGGCACGGCAATGCTGGGCGCACCAGCAACCGGTTTCGCCGCCGAACCCGAAAGCTGCTCGACCATCCGCTTTTCGGATGTCGGCTGGACCGACATCACCTCCACGACGGCGGTGGCAACGGAAATTCTCAAAGGTCTCGGCTACAAGACCGACATCAAGGTTCTCTCCGTGCCGGTAACCTATGCGTCGCTCAGCAAGAAGGACATCGACGTTTTCCTCGGCTACTGGAACCCGTCCATGACCGCCGACCTCCAGCCCTATCTGGATAACAAGACGGTGGAGACGCTGCGCACCAACCTGACCGGCGCCAAATATACCCTCGCCGTGCCGAAATACGCCTATGATGAAGGCCTCAAAGACTTCAAGGATATCGCAAAGTTCAAGGACAAGCTTGGCGGCAAGATCTATGGCATCGAGCCGGGCAATGACGGCAACCGCCTGATCCTCGACATGATCAGCAAGAACGCCTTCGGCCTCAAGTCGTTCGAACTGGCGGAATCCTCCGAGCAGGGAATGCTGGCGCAGGTCGCACGCAGCATCAAGAGCAAGGACCCGGTCGTGTTCCTGGCATGGGAGCCGCATCCCATGAACAAGCGCTTTGAAATCGCCTACCTCACTGGCGGCGACGACTTCTTCGGCCCCAATCTCGGCGGCGCCAAGGTCGAAACCAATGTCCGCACCGGCTACACGCAGGAATGCCCGAATGTCGGCAAGTTCCTCACCAATCTGGAATTCAAGCTCGATATCGAAAACGAGATCATGGGCAAGATTCTCGACGATGGACAGGAACCGTCTAAAGCCGCAAACGACTGGCTCAAGGCCAATCCCGGCGTTCTCGACCAGTGGCTTGCCGGTGTGACGACCGTTGACGGCAAGGAAGGCCTGCCGGCCGTCAAGGCGGCGCTCGGCCTTTGATTTTCTACGCTGCCGGGCTGCAACAGACGCGGCCCGGCTCATTCCAGCACCATCATCCCAAGCACGCAGCAGGAGACTTGATCGTTGAACTGGCTGACGGACTACAAGATTCCTGTCGGACCAACCGCCAAATCTGTGGTGGACTGGCTGACGACCCATCTGGGGCTCTTCTTCGACACTTTGGCGGCGATCATGCAGGGCCTGATTGACGGCCTGTTGTATCTTTTGCAACTGCCCCATCCACTGCTTCTGATCGCCATCTTCGCAATCATTGCATGGCTGATCCAGCGTCGCATCTCCGTCGTCCTGCTCACCGTTCTGGGTTTTCTTTTCATCATCAATCAGGGCTATTGGGAACCGACCCTGAAGACACTGACACTCGTTCTGTCATCGTGTTTTGTCTGCATGGCTATCGGCGTGCCGCTTGGCATTGCGGCGGCCCATCGCCCTGCCCTTTATGCCGCGATGCGTCCGGTTCTCGACCTGATGCAGACCTTGCCGACATTCGTCTACCTGATCCCGGCGATCGTTTTCTTCGGCATCGGCATGGTGCCGGGCTTGCTTGCCACCGTCATCTTCGTAATCCCCGCCCCCGTCCGCCTGACCCAGCTCGGCATTTCCTCCACACCATCCTCTCTCATCGAAGCAGGCGAGGCTTTCGGCGCGTCGCGCTCGCAGCTTCTCTGGAAGGTCGAGCTACCCTATGCGATGCCGCAAATCCTCGCGGGCCTGACCCAGACGATCATGCTTTCGCTGTCGATGGTGGTTATCGCCGCGCTTGTTGGCGCTGACGGGCTTGGCGTGCCGGTGGTTCGCGGGCTGAACTCCGTCAACATTTCGCTCGGCTTCGAAGCAGGCTTCATCATCGTCGTGGTCGCCATCGTGCTCGACCGCATCTTCCGCGCCGGCAGGGAAAAATAGCATGATCCGAAAAGTGGAACCCGGTTTTCGGATAAGGACATGCTCAAACAGAGACCAGGAGGAAGCGGGATGACCATCATCGCACTCGAAGACGTCTGCATCATTTTCGGCAGCAATGTCGATGGGGCGCTTGCGCTTGCGGATCGCGGCGCAACCCGCTCGCAGATTCAGGCGGAAACCAATCTCGTGCTGGGCGTGCATAATTGCACGCTCAATATCGAGGAAGGCGAAATCCTCGTTCTCATGGGCCTGTCCGGCTCCGGAAAATCCACCCTTCTTCGCGCGATCAACCGGCTCAATCCGATTTCGCGGGGCCGCGTTCTCGTGCGTGAAGGCAACCGGGCCATCGATGTTGGCAAGGCGGACCGGGGAACGCTCCGCCATCTGCGCACCGAACTCGTTTCCATGGTGTTCCAGCAGTTCGGCCTGCTGCCATGGCGCACGGTCGAGGAAAACGTCGCCTTCGGGCTGGAAATTTCCGGCATGGGCAAGGAAGAACGTCTCGCCAAGGCCCGCGGCCAGCTTGAACTCGTCGGCTTGCAGGACTGGGCCAAGCGCAAGGTCGGCGAACTCTCCGGCGGCATGCAGCAGCGCGTCGGGCTTGCCCGCGCCTTTGCAACCGGCGCGCCGATCCTGTTGATGGACGAGCCATTTTCGGCCCTCGATCCGCTGATCCGCACCCGCTTGCAGGACGAATTGCTGGCTTTCCAGTCACGCCTGAAAAAGACCATCGTCTTCGTCAGCCACGATCTCGATGAAGCCATGAAAATCGGCAATCGCATCGCCATCATGGAAGGCGGGCGTATCGTTCAGTGCGGCACGCCGCAGGAAATTCTACTACAGCCCGCCGATGCATATGTCGCCGACTTCGTTGCGCATATGAACCCGCTCGGCGTTCTCCGGGCGGGCGACATCATGGTGCCTTTCGATCGCAATGCGGCACCGCGTCCTTTTGCGGCCACCGCACGACGCGAAACGCTGGTGCGCGACCTGATGAATGCCGTGGCGGACAGCAGCGGCGATGTCGGCATCGTCGAGAACGGCGCCGTGGTCGGCAAGATCGCAGCAGACGACATTGTGCGTGCGCTAGCCTGGCATCAGCAGCGCGGAACCTCTTCCTAGAGCTTTTCCAGCAAAAGTGTGAAACGGTTTTGCGTTGGAAAATGCAACACGCTTCAAACAAAAAAGCCGCACATTCTCATGTGCGGCTTTCCGAATTTCAGGCTGCGCAAGATGCGCGTCAGCTATGTGCCGCCTGTCTGGCAGCAGCGCGCGCTTCCACGCGTGCCTTGATGGCATCCACATCTGCGCGCGGCGTGGCAGCAAAGAGCTTCTTCGTGTAATCGTGCTGCGGATTGTTGAACACGTCGTCGCGCGAACCGTATTCCACCACCTCACCGAAATACATCACCATCACCTCGTCGGCGATATAGCGCACGACCGAAAGATCATGGCTGATGAAGACATAGGTGAGGCCGAACTCTTCCTGCAAGTCGGCCAACAGGTTCAGAACCTGTGCCTGTACCGACAGGTCGAGTGCCGAAACCGGCTCGTCAAGAATGAGCAGTTTCGGGTTGAGCATCAACGCACGCGCAATGGCGATACGCTGGCGCTGGCCGCCGGAGAACATGTGCGGATAGCGGTTAAAGTGCTCGCGACCAAGGCCGACCTTCAACAGCATCTGCATCGCCTTGGCGCGCCGTTCTTCCGCCGTCATGTTGGTGTTCAGCAGCAAAGGCTCTGCCAGCACGTCGCCGATCTTCTGGCGCGGATTGAGCGAACCATACGGGTTCTGGAACACGATCTGCACCTTCTGGCGCATTTCGGCCGTCAGGCCATCGCGAGCGATGTCCACATCCTTGCCGCCGATCTTCAGCTCACCGGAAGTCTGTGGATCGATCATGGTGAGAATGCGGGCCAGCGTGGACTTGCCACAACCCGATTCACCGACAATCGCCAGCGTCTTGCCCTTTTCCACCTTGAAGCTCACGCCCTTGACGGCATGAACCACCTTTGCCTTGCCGAACAGACCACCGCCGACATGATAATCGCGCTTGATATCGCGCGCCTCGAGAACAATCTCGCTCATCACGCTTCTCCCGCACCATTATTTTCAAAGACGAAATCGGACACCGTCGGAAGACGGTCGCCGGTCGCATTCTCCGGCAGGGCCGACAGCAGCGCACGGGTGTAAGGATGCTTGGGCGCGGAGAACAGCGACAGCACGTCGGCATCCTCCATCTTGTGGCCCTTGTACTGCACGATCACGCGGTCCGCCGTTTCGGCAACCACACCCATGTCATGGGTGATCATGATCAGACCCATGCCGTGCTCCACCTGAAGCCGCATCAGCAGATCGAGAATCTGCTTCTGAATCGTCACGTCGAGAGCCGTCGTCGGTTCGTCGGCGATAAGGAGCTTGGGATTGCACGCAATCGCAATCGCGATCATGACGCGCTGGCACTGGCCGCCCGACATCTGGTGCGGGAAGCTTTTCAGGCGTTCCGCCGCATCGCGAATGCCGACCAATTCCAGAAGCTCGATGGCGCGCGCACGGCTCGCCGAGCCGTTCATGCCCATGTGCTGCTTCAGCACTTCCTCAAGCTGATACCCGACCGTGAAGCAGGGATTGAGGCTGGCGACAGGTTCCTGGAAAATCATCGAAATATCACGTCCGATGATCTTCCGGCGCTCCTTGTCGGACATGGTCCGCAAGTCCTGGCCATCAAAGGTCATGGCGTCTGCGGTAACGGTTGCGGTCTTGGGGAGAAGCCCCATGACGGCGAGCATCCCCACTGACTTGCCCGAACCGGATTCGCCGACGATCGCCAGCACTTCGCCCTTGTCGACCTTGATATCGATCCCATCGACCGCTTTGAAGGGGCCAGTCGAGGTGTCGAACGAAACCGTAAGATTCTTGATTTCTAACAGCGCCATCGATCAGCTCCTTTTGAGCTTCGGGTCAAGCGCATCGCGCAGACCGTCGCCGATCAGATTGATGGCGAGAACAGTAATCAGGATCGCAAGGCCGGGGAACGTCACGATCCACCAGGCGCTGAGGATGAACTCACGCGCTTCTGCAAGCATCGTGCCCCATTCCGGCGTTGGCGGCTGTGCGCCCATGCCAAGGAAGCCCAGAGCTGCCACGTCGAGGATCGCATTGGAGAACGACATCGTTGCCTGCACCACGAGCGGAGCAAGGCAGTTCGGCAGAATGGTCTTGAACATCAAGCGCAACTTGCTTGCACCGGCAAGCTTGGCTGCGGTCACATATTCGCGTTCCTTTTCCGCCATGACGGCAGCGCGGGTCAGGCGCGAAAAGTGCGGCAGCAGAACCAGCGTGATCGCCAGAACCGCATTGATCAGGCCCGGTCCCAGAATTGCCACCAGAACCAGTGCCAGCAGCAGCGACGGGAATGCCAGGATAACGTCCATGATGCGCATGAACACCGTATCGACACCGCCACCGAAATAGCCGGTAATAAGACCAATCGTGATGCCAAGGCACATCGAAATGATGACGATGACGAAGCCCACGAGCAGCGAATATTGCGAGCCGTAGATCAGGCGGGACAGGATATCACGTCCGACCGCATCCGTTCCCAGAAGGAACTGCGTCGAGCCGCCGTTTTCCCAGAATGGCGGGACCTTCACGAATTCACGGAACTGTTCCGTGGGATCATGCGGCGCAATAAGCGGAGCAAAGATTGCGATCAGAATGATCGCGACAAATACGAAAAGACCGATCACAGCGCCGCGATTGACGCTGAAATAGAACCAGAAGTCCTTCAGCGCACGCATCTTGCCAATGTCGTTCGCGGCTTCCGGCTGAATAGCTGAGTGTGTCATGATACCCTCACTTGTGCCGGATACGCGGATTGATGAGACCGTACAGCAGATCGACGACCAGATTCACCAGCATGATGATGAATGCGATCAGCAGCAATCCGCTTTGCACGACCGGATAATCGCGACGGAAAATGGAATCGAGCATCCATTTGCCGATACCGGGCCATGAGAAGATCGTTTCGGTCAGGATCGCACCAGCCATCAGAACGCCGACCTGAAGGCCGATCGTCGTGATGACGGGGATCATCGCATTGCGCAGTGCATGCAGGCCGACAACGCGACGAACCGGCAGGCCCTTGGCGCGCGCGGTGCGTACATAGTCTTCACCCAGGACTTCCAGCATCGCAGAGCGCGTCTGGCGGGCGATAACGGCCAGCGGAATGGTCGCCAGAACGATGGTCGGCAGGATGAGATGCGAGGCTGCGGATACGAAAGCCCCCTTCTGGTCCGACATCAGGCTGTCGATCAGCATGAAACCAGTGACGGGCGGGAAGAAATAGAGCAGCGAGATGCGGCCGGAGACCGGCGTCCACTGCAGCACGCCAGAGAACAAGATGATGAGCAGGAGCGCCCACCAGAAGATCGGCATTGAATAACCGACCAGCGACACGCCCATCAGCCCCTGATCAAACCACGAGCCGCGCTTGACAGCGGCGATGACGCCAGCCGGAATGCCGAGGAGAATAGCCACGATAATCGCGCAGATGGACAACTCTACCGTTGCGGGAAACAGCGCGAAAAATTCGACGAGAACAGGCTTTTTGGTCACCAGAGACTGACCGAAATCGCCATGCAGCAAGTTCCAGACATAGTCGAGATATTGCTGCCAGATCGGGCGATCAAACCCAAGCTGTGCCATCAGCTCGGCATGGCGCTCAGGGCTTACGCCGCGTTCGCCGGCCATCAACAGCACAGGGTCGCCGGGAAGAACCCGGACGAAGGCAAATGCCACGATTGTAATGCCTATGAAGGTCGGAACCAGATAGACGAGTTTGTTGAATATGAAACGGAACATACAAAAACTCCGACCGGGTGCAGGGGATCACCCTACACCCGGCCGCTTGTGTTGTCAGATTTTACTCGGAAATATCAACTTCTTCGAAGCGATAGTCACCAAGCGGGCTCTGCTTGAAGCCGGTAACCTTGGCCGACATCGGCACGAAGACCGTCGAGTGAGCGAGGGTGTTCCACGGAGCCTGGTCCTTGAAGATCACCTGCGCTTCTTCGTAAAGCTTGGTACGCTCTTCCTGGCTGGTCGTGACCTTGGCCTTCTGGATCAGGTCTTCAAACGGCTTGTAGCACCACTGGGCGCGGTTGTTAGAACCGACGCCAGCGCAGCCGAGAAGCGTGCCCATGAAGTTGTCCGGATCGCCATTGTCACCGGTCCAGCCGAGGATCACGGCACCGTCACGGTCCTTGTCGCCCGACTTCTTGAGGTATTCGCCCCATTCCATCGAAACGATCTCTGCACTGACGCCAACCTTGGCCAGATCGGACTGCATGAGTTCAGCCGTGCGGCGGCCATTCGGCATATAAGGACGGCTGACAGGCATAGCCCACAGCTTCATCTTCAGATCCTTAACGCCAGCAGCTTCGAGAGCCTTCTTGGCAGCTTCCGGATCGTACTTGTCGTCCTCGATCTTGTCGTTATAGCCCCACATCGTCGGTGGGATCGGGTTCTTGGCCACCTGGCCCTGGCCCTGATACACGGCATCGACAATGGCTTGCTTGTTGATTGCCTGGTTCAGCGCCTTGCGAACTTCCGGCTTGTCAAAAGGCGCCTTCAGCGTGTTGTACGCGAAGTAAGCCACGTTGAGGCCTGCCTGCTCATCAACCTTGAGGTTGGAATCGGCCTGAAGGCCCTTGATGTCAGCCGGTGCCGGATAGGACATCAGGTGGCACTCGCCAGCCTTGAGCTTCTGCGCGCGAACAGCAGGATCGGTCGTGATCGCGAAGACGAGATCGTCGATCTTCGGCTTGCCGCCCCAGTAGTTTTCGTTGGCCTTGAAGCGAACGACGGCGTCCTTCTGATAGGCGACGAACTGGAACGGGCCGGTGCCGACCGGAATCTGGTTCAGATCGTCCTTCTTGCCATCGGCCGCAAGCTTGTCCGTGTATTCCTTCGAGATGATCGAAGCGAAAGGCATCGAGATATTGGCGAGGAACGGCGCTTCTGGCCGGTTCAGCACAAACTTGACCGTGTAATCGTCAACCTTGACGATATCCTTGATCAGAGCGCCCATCTCCATGCTGTCGAAATATTCATAGGTGATGCCAGCGGTGTACTGGTGCCAAGGATTGTCCTTGTTGCGCATGCGGTCATACGAGAAGATCACGTCGTCAGCGTTGAAATCGCGGGTCGGCGTGAAATAGTCGTTCGAATGGAACTTGACGCCCTTGCGCAGGTGGAAGGTGTATTCCAGACCGTCTTCGGTAACGTCCCAGCTTTCTGCCAGACCCGGCACAACTTTTGTCGTCCCGTTTTCGAATTCGGCAAGACGGTTATAGACCGGATGAGCCGAGGCATCGAACGTATCGCCGCCGGTATAGGCGGCCGGGTCGAAGCCTTCAGGCGAAGCCGGCGAGCAATACACAAAGGTCTTCGCCGATGCAGCACCGCTCATCAGAGCCACCAGCGCGGTTGCTGCCAGAAGTTTTTGGTAGAATTTCATTATTGTCCGCCTCCACGGAAAAATATGCCGCGCGCACCCCATTGCCCGCAGCTTGCGCTTATCGAAACGTGTGGATCGCCACTTTGCAAGCGCAATTTTTAGAACCAGTTCATATTCTCAACCGATTATGGCCCGGATCATTAGATTTTTATTCTATGGAGTGGCCATTATTCGGAAAATTGCGCTAAAGCACAACGAATTATAATATTATTCGCACGCGTTTTGCATGGGATAATGCAACTTACGCATCACTGACTCGGGCAACGCGGAGACAACCGCCAGGAAATTGCTCGCAATTTCACGCCAATCACACTCGCAGTCGAATTGACTGGCGCTTTGGGCAAAGACGAATTAATAAGTGGATAATATGAGTCATATTTGAGTCTCGCCGATAATGCCCGAAACCAATCCAATTCGCCCGACCACGCCGGAAGCCATCCAGCTTGCCAAGACCCTGCTGCGGACGTCTCGCTATGGTGCCGTCGCTGTTTTTGATCCGGTCACCGGCAGACCGCTGGCGAGCCGTGTTGCCGTTGCGACGGACATGGATGGCACACCGCTGATCCTGGTCTCCGGACTGGCGGCCCACACGCCGGGGCTGTTGGCCAACCCGTCCTGCTCGCTTCTGCTTGGCGAAGTCGGCAAGGGAGACCCCCTCGCCCATGCGCGCGTCACGCTGCACTGTCAGGCGCGAAAAGTTGAGAGGTCTGCTGCTGATTATCCGCGCATTCGCCGACGCTATCTCAACCATAATCCGAAAGGTTCGCTTTATGTGGATCTTGGAGATTTCGCGTTCTTCAGGCTCGAACTGGAAAGCGCCAGCCTGAACGGCGGCTTTGGCAAGGCGTTCAATCTGACGCGGGACGATATGCTGTGCGCGGCTTCCGCCAGCACGGAGTTTGCCGAAGGCGAGCAAAGCGCACTGGATGAACTAAACGAAAACCATGGGCCGGAAATTGCGTATATAGCTCAAAAGATTTTTAAAGCAGGCTCTAATAAGGGCCCATTCAAAGTGACAGGGCTGGACCCGGACGGCGCCGATATTTCCAGCGGTGACATCGTCCTGCGTCACGCATTTTCACGGAGCGTTGATTCCCTAAGGGAAGCCGTTGCAGCCTTGGCCAAACGGTAAAATAAAGCCCGCTGAAACAAAAGCGCATTTTTTTTGGGACGAAATTGCAGGTCTTTATACTGGATTGAATATAAGCAAGGGCTTTTCAAAAGCGGCATCTAGCATTATTTTCAATATGCATGCTTATGAAAGTTTGCATGTATATTTTTAACTCTGTCCAGTCTTACGGGGGTATGACGGCAAATGAGTAGACAAGATACTTTTTTTGATTTGATTGAGAATGTAGATCAGGCTGCCGATTTCCTTTCGGCACTTGCCAACAATAAGCGATTACTAATTCTGTGTAAGTTGCTCCATAATGAAATGTCCGTAGGCGCACTTGCCAAGGCGATTGATCTTAGCCAATCCGCTTTGTCTCAGCACCTGGCAAAACTACGAGCTCTCGACCTCGTTTCAACCCGTCGCGACGCGCAGACCATCTACTACATGGTTTCTTCGCCGCATATCGAGTTGATGTTGTCGACACTCTCGAGTCTGTATATGAGTCCAACACCGCGCAGACACAATCTGGCGGCAGTCGCTCACGCATAAAATCATGAGGTCTCAGCCGTGCGATGAACGAAAATTCTCATTCGCACGGCTGCGTCTGGAAGATTGACGATCCAGACGATATTCGCCTTTCCCCCTATCGCAGCATTCGCGAAAAAGATCTCGTAGGGCGCCAGCAGCGGTTTATCGCTGAAGGCAAGGTGGTCCTGAACGTCCTGTTCTCGGCTTCTGCTCGTTTCGAGACAGAATCCCTGCTCGTTCTGGAGAACCGGCTTGCTGGCCTTGGCGAGCAGCTCAGCCAGTTGCCGCCAGACGTGCCTGTTTACTCTGTTTCACAGACGGTCATGGACGCGGTCGCGGGATTTCACGTCCATCGCGGCATTCTTGCTGTTGGCCGTCGCAAGCCGCAACCGGGCCTGCGGGCAATGCTGGAAGCGCTGCCCGGAAAATCGCTCGTTGTGGTCCTGTGCGGCATTTCCAATCACGACAATGTCGGCTCAATCTTTCGCAATGCCGCCGCTTTTGAAGCCGATTGCGTGCTTATGGACGAAACCTGTTGCGACCCGCTTTACCGCAAGGCCATTCGCGTATCGGTCGGCGCCACATTGAAGGTTCCCTATTTCCACGGCGGAAACATCGATGAAATCGTCGCCGCGCTGGGCGATGCCGGGTTCAATCTGCTGGCGCTCAGCCCGTCATCTCCGCTCAGCATCTATGATGCGGCCAAGCATGACCGCCACGCGCTCCTGCTTGGCACAGAAGGTGAAGGATTGCCGCCTCGCCTTCTTCATAAACTGCAAACGGCCAGGATTCCGATGTCCGATGCCTTCGACAGCCTGAATGTAGCAACCGCATCCGGCATCGCCTTATCGCGCTTCAGCAAGTTTCAGTAGACATCTCATTTTCCTGGCGATGATAACGCCGCCGCTATCAATCGGCCGTCGATGGCTGCCAATCCTGTTGCAATCATCGCCATACCGATCACGTGTTTGGTTTGCAAAGTCTCGCCAAGAAAAAGCGCTCCAAGCAGGATAGCGCTGACCGGAATGAGAAACGTCACCAACATGAGATTGACCGCGCCCGCCGTCGATAGGATGCGGAAAAAAAGGACGTAAGCGAGTGCCGTCGAAAGCAGCGCGATACCGGCCAGCGCTCCCCAGACTGCAGCGCTCGGACCAGCCAGCGTCCAGGGATGATCCACCAACAGGGCTATCGGGATGAGCATGATCGTTGTTGCCGTTACCTGGCCCGTGGCTGTTATCAGCGGCGCAACTCCCAACGCTTTGAAGCGACGCCCAAAAATACCGGCCAGCGAATAGGAGAATGCAGCGCAGAGAATCGCAAGCTGCGGCCACAGGCTGCCTCTGATTCCGGCGATAGCATCGGGCCCGATCATGATCGCTACCCCGAAAAAGCCTATCAAAACACCGGCAATCTTGTTCGGGGTGATCTTTTCGTCCGCCGTCAGAAAATGCGCGACAATAACGCCGAAGAGCGGTGTCGTGGCATTGAGGATGGAAGCCAATCCACTGGCGATCTGAGTCTGCCCCCAGACGATGAGACAGAATGGCAGCAGATTGTTGAGAAAGCCCATACCGAAAAACGCCAACCATATGCGGCGATCTTTCGGCAATGATAGGCCCATCATTCGAATTAATATGATCAAAGCCAGCGCAGCCAGCCCGACCCGGAGCGTGACGATAGTAAAAGGTGGCAACTCCCGAACGGCAATACCGTTGAAGAAGAACGAACCACCCCAAAGAACGGAAAGAATAATGAGCATCACCCATTCCTTCCATCCCATCATCTTCTGCGCCGTCATCTTTAAAACCTCTGAAGCCAAAGCTTAAGTTCTGCTGACTATCAACTTAGGCTGGTGTAGGGCCATCCATAGATGCAGCGCGTGCAATTGGCTTCCCGTTTATTGCTTTCAAATTCCAGAGTAATTCCTGCTAAGGCAGGAAACGGTTTTGCGCAGGATAATGCCGGAAAAAACAAATAGATAGAGCGGTTTCAGCGCGTCGATGTAACTGGAAATGCTCTAACCGAGATAGCGCCGTGCCGGTGCATACAAAAAAGCGGATGCTCTTCGCACCCGCCTCTCAGTCATTGATCAGAAAAACAGTCAAGCTGCAGAAACACTGGCCGTGTTGGCAACAAGACGCCGCAGCATTTCTTCTGCCTGCGGTTCACGCTCGGAACGACCGATGAAGCCGCCGCCGAAGACGCGCGCAGTGTTGCTTTCATCGGAATAAAGCACGCAAGCCTGTCCCGGAGCGATGCCGCTTTCGCCATCAACCAGTTCAACCCACGTCTGGCCATCGGCATGACGCAGCACGGCAGGACGCGGCGGCCGGGTCGAGCGGACCTTGGCGAATACTTCCATTCCGGCTTCCGGCAGATCATTGATCGGCGCATCGCCGAGCCAGTTGATGTCGCGCAGGAAGACTTTGTGCGTTTCCAAAGCTTCGCGGGGGCCGACGATAACCCGCGCATTGGCGGCATCAAGATGAACCACATAAAGCGGTTCGCCCGTAGCCACGCCAATGCCACGGCGCTGGCCGACCGTATAATGCACAATACCGTCATGGCGGCCGAGCGTGCGGCCATCAATATGAACAATATCGCCGGGATTGGCCGCTTCCGGCTTCAATTTGGAGATAATGTCCGAATATTTGCCCTGCGGCACGAAGCAGATGTCCTGGCTGTCCTGTTTCTTGGCGACGGTCAGGCCCATTTCCTCGGCAATTTCGCGCACCTGCGCCTTTGGCAGATGACCGAGCGGGAATCGCAGATAGTCGATCTGCTCCTGCGTGGTTGCAAAGAGGAAGTAGCTCTGGTCGCGATCCGTATCGACCGGGCGATAGAGCGCACGATGCGCGCCATTGGCGCGGCTGCGGATATAGTGACCCGTCGCCAGTGCGTCGGCGCCAAGATCGCGCGCGGTCTGAAGAAGATCAGCGAACTTGACTGTCTGATTGCACGAAACACATGGAATCGGCGTTTCGCCGCTCACATAGGAGTTTGCAAAAGGATCGATCACGGCTTCGCGGAAGCGCGCTTCGTAATCGAGAACATAATGCGGAATACCGAGACTTTCCGAAACGCGGCGGGCATCCTCGATGTCCTGTCCCGCACAGCAGGAACCGGCGCGATGAACGGCAGCGCCATGATCGTAAAGCTGTAGCGTCACGCCAACGACATCGTAACCTTCACGTTTGAGAATCCCGGCCACAACAGATGAATCGACGCCGCCCGACATGGCGACGACAACGCGCGTGTCTTCCGGCTTTCCCGGCAGATCGAGGCTGTTCAGGCTCATGATTGATTCCAGCTTCCGGGCAAACGCCCTGCTTCTCAAAATTTAGGTTTCTGCGCCCTATATAGGCCAAACTGCGGCAATTTGCCAAGGGTAAGCTAACAATCATTGTCATGATTAGCGCCACCAGCGCACACTTCCGCGTGAATTTTTCCGGCCTTATGCCTCGAAAAAGCCCGCAATAGGGCGAAAACGATTATTTTTCCAAGTCTTACCAGAGCGTTACCAGCTGCTTAGGTAATTTTTAAAGCTGTCGCGCTAGTCTCACACTCGATTAGGTCCTTGAGTGTTGTGTAGAGAGTACAATGACCGATCTGGTAAGACCGCGTATAAAATATGTTATCGGTCCTGATGGCAGCCCGCTGACCATCGCGGACCTCCCCCCCGCCAATACAAGGCGCTGGGTCATTCGCCGCAAGGCTGAAGTCGTCGCCGCAGTGCGTGGCGGGCTTCTGAGCCTTGAGGAGGCATGCCAGCGTTATACATTGACGGTGGAGGAATTCCTTTCCTGGCAATCCTCAATCGATGAGCATGGTCTCGCCGGCCTCAGGACCACCAGAATTCAACAGTATCGTCACTAAAGCCGTCTCCTCAAAACCGGGACCGGTTTTGGAAGGACGGGATCGGGCTCCTGCGGAACTCCGCGAACGGGTCATTGATCGACAAATCGAAAACCGGCCCACGTGGCCGGTTTTTATTTGCACATTCCGTTCCTATGTTGTGAACTTGGCGTGTTGATCCAGACACACAATGTTCAGGAGGATGACATGAGCGGGACGATCGAGATTCGCAAGGAAGACAGCTCCGATGGCGGGCGTTATGCGGCTGTTCTCGACGGTAGCGAAGCCGAAATGACCTATACGAAGCTTGGTCCCTCGCTGATATCCATCGACCATACTTTCGTGCCCGACGCGATGCGCGGCAAAGGCGTCGCGCAGGCGCTTGCCAAAAACGCGGTTCTGGACGCACGCCGAAGCGGATGGAAGATCATCCCGCGCTGCAGCTTCATGCACGCGCAGGCCATGCGTCACCCTGACTGGGCGGATGTTTTCGGCAAGGAATAATTGCCGGACGGACGATCTATTGCAGGTCGCGGATGCGGCGCGCCAGGCTCTTGGGGCCGGCCTTCTTGCCTTTTCCCGCGCCGGATTTTTCCGCCGCCTCAAGAATGGAATGGATCGGCGAATCCGGCCCTTCTTTCGCAGCGGTTGCAGCCACCATGCGGGCGGCAAGCTCAGCCATTTCCTCGCGCAGCGCCGCGTTTTCCCGTTCAATCTCGGCTAGCTGAACGCTTGCATTCGCGCCTGCATTGCTGCGGCTATGGCGCTCGATTTTTTCCTGCGCGTCCGAAAGTTCCGATATCAGTTTTTCAAGCTTCTGCTGCAATTCGCTATTGCGTCGCTTTTCGCTTTTCAGTTCGGTCTGCGCCGAGGTCAGCTGGGTCGAAACTTCGTTGTAACGCGCTGTGGCTTCCTTGCGATCTCGACGCATTTCAGTCATTTCGTTTGTCAGACGGCTGTATTCCGTCTCGCTTCCACTTATTTCGATACGCAAGGTATCGGCTAATCCCTCAAGCGCGCTGTAGTGGCTTTGCATCCGTTCCAGTTCCGCCTGGAGGATTTGCGCCTTTTCCAGTGCTGCATTACGGGCCGTTTCGGCCTCTTTCGTCACCCGCTCGTGCTCTGCCAGCCGTTTCTCAATATCCGCCTGGCTTTCCTCAAGCAGTGGAATGCGTTTCAGCTCTTCATATTGGCGGGCGAGCGTTACTTTCTGCTCCGCTGTCTTCTGGCGCTCTAGCTTCAGCAACTGTTCCAACCGGCTGACCGCAACGGCATATTCCGCCCGAAGTCCATCACGATCGGCTCGTATCTCTGCCAGAGTGATCGGCAATTCCGCCTGCACCTGCCGCCGCGCCAGAAAGAAGGCGCGTCGCCAGACCGAAGGGCCGAGCAGAATCACGACGAAAACCGTCACAAGAACGCCGAATATGAAAAAGAGAGCGGACTGGATCACGGTTTCAAATGGGCCCGGGCGGTTTCAGACAAGCATCGACTATTCTTAGCGCGCAGCCAGCCATCTTTCCAGCCGGGACAATCACAAGCTGAAAAGATGGCCAACCGCCATCAGGCTAGAATGGATTCCACGTCGGCGATGGGGAAAGCTTCAGATAGCCGATATTCACGCCCAGCCGCGCACCCACGCCGGTACGGATCGGAACCAGCATGATGTTCTCGCGCTTGAGGACGTTGAAGCCCACGCCTGCAATGGCATAGGCAGAGCCTGCAACCCCGGCATAGCGGCCATAGAGGTTCTGGATGTCGTCGAGATTATAAACGAGCATCATCACACGGGAACCCTGCCCGCCGAAATCCCAGCCAAGCGAGGGGCCCTGCCAGAACGTCTTATGATCGCCCGCGTTCTTGGTATAAAGCGTTCCTTCGCCATAGGTCAGGCCGCCAATGAAGGCGCCGGAGCCCTCTTCACCAAGAATATAGCCGTTGGGCAGACCAAAACTCTGGAACGCCTTTTCGACGGCACTCGCGATGCCGCCCGAAGTCGACCCGAAGAACCTGTGACCAGATTGGACGATTTCCTCGGCAGTGTATGTGTTCTGTGCTCTCGCCTGATTTGGCAGAGCGATGAAAGAAACAAACAGCGCCGCAAAAAACGCAACGAAGCACGCCGCATTGCGGAACCTGATTTGCGACAGGGATTGTATGGCCATGTAAAATTCCTTTTGGCTCTCCGCTCCTCTGTCTGACGGCCCTGTTAAAAGCCAGACCACGTCTCTTCCGGACATTTTGGTCGAATCGGGCCTATTTTAGACCTGAATTTATTGTCCAAACCTTTAAGCACCGAAATTGGCTTTACCAAGGCATGCAATTTCAGGCTTTTCTCACGCTGTTGTGAGGGAATGTTCGGGCGGAGCGGAACAAAAAGAGAGCTTTGTTGCGGCGGTCCGATGGCGCGTGTATCCAATTGAAACGATATTCGGGGCGATTCGCCCACCTTCATGCAGCACGCAAACCCTGGCTTTGCGGGCTGTCTCGTCAACCGATAACGGTCCGGTCATCCGACATGCGCGGCTGACGGGATCGATCCGCGTTCCGGAGAAAACGCCATGCCAATGCCCGTTACCCTTTCCGCACTCGACCTCGGTGCGCTTCTGTGCAGCAGGATCTGTCATGACATCATTTCGCCGGTCGGCGCGATCAACAACGGTCTGGAACTGCTGGAAGAAGGCGGAGCCGACGAAGACGCTATGGCGCTCATCAAGTCGAGCGCCCGCAACGCCTCCGCCCGCCTTCAGTTCGCCCGCATCGCTTTCGGTGCCGCAGGCTCGGCAGGCGTGCAGATCGACACCGGCGACGCGCAGAACGTTGCCACGGAATATTTCAAGAATGAAAAGCCGGAATTCACCTGGGAAGGCACGCGCGTCCTGCTGCCGAAGAACAAGGTCAAGCTGCTTTTGAACATGCTTCTGATCGGTAATGCGGCCATACCGCGTGGCGGCTCGCTGGCAGTGCGACTTGAAGGCGGCGATACCGAACCGCGTTTCGTCATCACCGTGAAGGGCCGCATGCTGCGTGTTCCGCCGAAGTTCCTCGAACTTCACTCAGGGGCTGCCCCTGAAGAGCCGATCGACGCCCATTCCGTCCAGCCTTATTATACGCTTCTGCTGGCCGAAGAGGCCGGCATGAAGATTTCCATCCACGCGACGGCGGAAGACATCGTATTTTCTGCTGAATAAGCGCGCTTGAGCGCGGGGCCAGCCCGCGCTCACATTGGCAACTGTCATCACATATATGCAAGGGGGACTGGATGGTGGATGAACCAATGGCAGCTTATTGCCTGCTGGTGGATGACTCATCGGTCATTCGCAAGGTCGCCCGCCGCATCCTCTCCGAAACCATCGCAGAATTTGCTGAAGCCTCGACAGGCCGGGAAGCGCTCGAAGCCTGTTTTTCACGCATGCCCGACGTCGTTCTGCTCGACTACGACCTGCCGGACATGACGGCGCTGGAAGTCGTAACCGAATTGCGCGCCATGCCGGGCGGCGATCAGCCGCGCATCATCCTGTGTCTTTATGAACTCGACGTCACCCGCATCATGCGGGCAAAGCGCGCAGGCGCCAACGGCTATATTCTCAAGCCATTTGACCGTGCCTATCTCATCGAACAGTTGGCGGGCGTTTTGTCCGCCTGAAATCGGCAGCAATGTCCAAAAAGCAAAAGCTCCGCCGAAGCGGAGCTTTTTACATTCAAGATCGCGAAACCGATCAGGCGCTTTCGCGCATTTCCGCATCCGGCTCACGCAGCACATAACCGCGACCCCAGACCGTCTCGATGTAGCTCTGGCTACCGGAAACGGCATCAAGCTTCTTGCGCAGCTTGCAGATGAAGACGTCGATGATCTTCAATTCCGGCTCATCCATGCCACCATAAAGATGGTTGAGGAACATTTCCTTGGTGAGCGTCGTCCCCTTGCGGAGCGAAAGAAGCTCCAGCATCTGGTATTCCTTGCCGGTCAGGTGAACGCGCTGGCCGGCGACTTCCACCGTCTTCGCATCCAGGTTGACCACGAGGTCGCCCGTCGTGATGACCGACTGTGCATGTCCCTTCGAACGGCGCACGATCGCATGAATACGTGCGATCAGCTCGTCCTTGTGGAACGGCTTGGTCATGTAGTCGTCGGCGCCGAAGCCCAGACCGCGAACCTTGTCCTCGATGCCGGCCATGCCGGAAAGGATAAGGATCGGCGTCTTCACCTTGGACAGACGCAAGGTGCGAAGAACTTCGTAACCAGACATATCCGGCAGATTCAAATCCAGCAGGATGATGTCGTAATCATATAGCTTGCCGAGATCGATGCCTTCTTCGCCCAGATCGGTCGTGTAGACATTGAAACTCTCGGACTTGAGCATCAACTCGATGCTCTGTGCGATAGCACTGTCGTCTTCAATCAAAAGGACGCGCATCTCTTATCCCCTTTCCGCAGCCGACCCGATGTCCCTCACGGCAGCACACGGAACTATCGTTGCCTTTGCATGAAGGTGCCAGCAAATGGTTAACAAAATATGATTCTGCTTGGCAAGCATATTTCTGCCCTGTTTAGAAAATTCTCTTACGCGCCTGAATCATAAAGACATTCTCGTCCTCACGACTCTAAAGCATCGCATTAAGAATCTTCGCTAAGCGATTCATCTGACTCTAGCTTTCGCCTGTTGCCGAAAAACCACACGAGGTTTACCGAGCCTTAAGTCCTAACGCGTATGATTAACTTCGCCGGTAAAGGAATGGTTACCAAACGAGCGAATTCTTAACTTTTTGTTTCGCTTGTTGAGCCATTTCGGAAGAACGGCTGCGATGATTTCCCCTTCAGGGGCTTGAATTCGCAAGGAGATTCGGGTGCAGGCCGGGCGCGTTTTGCTCGTTCACACCTGTTAATAAAGTCGGGGGGAACGCCCCAACACACGGAAGCTGGTTGGTGTTCAAGGAGTATTGCGTATGAAGCCACGTGAAAGCCTAGTCAGGCTGAAACTGTTCCAGGTGAAGGAAAAACGCCGTCAACTGGGCCAGCTCGACCTGATGATCGGCGAGTTCGAACGGATGGCCGGAGAACTCGACGCCCAGATTCTATCGGAAGAGAAAAAAGCTGGCATCACTGACATCAATCATTTCGCTTATCCGACCTTCGCCAAGGCGGCACGCCAGCGCCGCGACAACCTCTTCGTATCGATTCGCGACCTGATGTCCCAGAAGGAAGCCGCCGAAGCCGAATTGTCGGCTGCGGAAACCGAACTCACGAAAGCCGAAGCGCTTGAAGAACGGGATAACGGCAAGGCCCCGCGTGAGGTGATCGAACGGCCCGTCAATCAGCGCCGCGCCATGATCGGCTGACTGAAAAACTGCCCGCCGAATTCAAGACGCTGCTTTTGTCAAAAAAGCGGCGTCTTGCCGCTTGCTGCAAGCCTCGCTCAATATCAATATATTGATATTTAGAAATCAACGTTGCCTGAATAAAATCGGATTTGCATCGCTGCTTCACCAGATGTAGTGAAAAAAGGCAATGCAGAAAACCTCCCCTTCCCGGCCCAAAGCGACCGCAAGCAAGTTCAGCTTCCAGACGAGATCCAAGCCACTCCAATGGGTCTTGCTATTCCTGTTTTCTGCTGTCCTGATCTTTGCGGGTGAAAAACTGCAATTGCCTGCCGCCATGCTTCTGGGCGCCATGCTTGGCGCAATCCTGATGGCTGCGGGCGAAAGCACGTTGCGGGTCCACCGCTGGCTGTCACTCGCAGCACAAGGCGTCGTCGGCTGCCTCATCGCCCGCTCGATCACGGCAGAGTTTTTCACTAGCATGGGGCAACACCTGCCAGTCATCCTGCTATCCATTGGCTATGTACTTTTTGTCAGCACCTTCATCGGCTATCTGCTGGCGCGATTTCGCATTCTGCCCGGAACAACCGCCGTATGGGGTTCTTCTCCGGGGGCCGCTACGGCAATGACGCTGATGGCCGAATCTCATGGAGCAGATGCCCGTCTCGTCGCTTTCATGCAATATCTGCGCGTGGTG
The DNA here is from genome assembly GCA_900473915.1 of Hyphomicrobiales bacterium. Lineage (GTDB taxonomy): Bacteria > Pseudomonadota > Alphaproteobacteria > Rhizobiales > Rhizobiaceae > Brucella. The sequence continues at coordinate 131,726 of UCNG01000008.1, forward strand.
CTAGTTGCGACAGCAGCTTCGCTTGTCCTGCGCCTTACCACGGGCGTGGAAACCGTTGCGCCTGCCGAAATCATATGGTTTCCACCCATCGATTGGTTCACTCTCGGCCCGACACTGCTTCTGATCGCCGTCGGCTCGTTCCTCGGGGAAGTGCTTCGCATCCCGACCGGCGCAATGCTCGTGCCGCTGATACTGGGCGCCTTGCTCCAGGACACAGGCTTCATCACCATCAACCTGCCTCCGTGGCTGCTCGCGGAGAGCTTTCTGCTTATCGGCTGGCGCATCGGCCTCGGCTTCTCGCGCGCCATCATTGCCCATGCCGCAAGGGCATTTCCGGCGGTGCTGACATCCACGCTATTCCTCATTGCCGTCTGCGGGCTGTTCGGCATGGCACTTGGTCACGTGCTGGGTCTCGACCCGTTGACCGCCTATCTCGCCACCAGTCCTGGCGGCGCCGACACGGTTGCGATCATCGCAGCATCAAGCAATGTCGATCTGCCTTTCATCATCGCAATGCAGACAAGCCGTTTCTTCATCGTTCTTCTGGCAGGCCCGGCCATCGCCCGCTTTGTCGCCGCGCGGATCAACAAGGGGGGCGCAAAAAAGAACCTGTAGCAGCCTGATTGCCGGAACCGGCGGAGCCATGTTAGGCTTTCGCCATGACACAGGTTTGCACCCATCTCATGTTTCAGGGCAGTGCAGGCGCGGCGCTGGAAACGTACCGCTCAATCTTTCCCGACTTTCTGATCGAGTCGATAAAAATCTATGACGAAGCGAGCGGCAGTCCCGGCAAGGTGCAGATTGCGCGCGTGACCTTCGCCGAACACCGGCTGATCGTGATCGACAGCCCCATTCCGCACCAGTTCGATTTCAATCCATCCGTATCGCTGTTCGTCGATTTTCACGACGAAGAAAGCCTGACCAGCGTTTTTGAAAAGCTGTCAGAAGGCGGAGAGACACTGATGCCGCTCGACAACTACGGTTTCAGCAAGCTTTTCGCGTGGATCAAGGACAAATATGGCGTTTCCTGGCAATTGAACCTGCAAGCCTGACAAAAAAACCCGGCTTTCGCCGGGCTTTTCGTAAACTCTATTTTGATCAGGCTTTCTTGCCGTGGAAACCACGGATCGCGCCGATGATCTTGTCCTGGTCGGCTTCCGACAAATAAGGGTGCATCGGCAGGCTCAGAATGCGGTTCGGCAGGCTTTCCGAAACCGGGAGGCCGCCCGGCGCAACCGGATAGTGCTTATATGCCGTCTGCTGATGCAGCGGCTTCACATAATAGACGACCGAAGGAACGCCTTCCGCTTGAAGATGCGCCTTCAGGCCGTCACGGTTATCGCTCTCGATGGAATACTGTGCCCAAGCCGAACGATTGCCAGCCGGAAGTGCCGGAACCTTGACGACATCCTTCAACGCTTCATTGTAGCGCTTGGCGATACGGTCGCGTGCTTCCATTTCGTCTTCAAGGATTGCAAGCTTTTCCAGAAGAACAGCTGCCTGGATCGTGTCGAGACGCGAATTGAGCCCGATACGAACGTTGTCGTACTGGGTTTCGCCCTTGCCGTGGAACAGGACCGAACGCAGCGTGTCGGCCAGTTCGGCATCGTTGGTGAACATTGCGCCGCCGTCACCATAGCAGCCGAGCGGCTTGGCCGGATAGAAGCTCGTTGCACCGACATGGCCGAAAGCACCGCACATGACGTTGTCGCGCTTGCCACCGATGGACTGCGCGGCGTCTTCGATCACGAACAGGCCTTCACGGTCAGCGATAGCGCTGATGCGGTTATAATCCGCAGCCAGGCCGAACAGGTCAACCGGGATGATCGCCTTCGGCTGCAGGCGGCCTTCCTTGCGGATGGCGGCGATGGCAGCTTCGAGCTGTTCTACATTCAGATTGTAGCTTTCCGCATCCACATCAACGAACACAGGCTCGGCGCCGACCAGCGCAACAACTTCCGCCGTGGCAGCGAAGGTGAAGGACGGAACGAACACCGCATCACCCGGACCGATGCCGCGTGCCATCAGAGGCATCTGCAAGGCGTCGGTGCCGTTGGCGCAGGCGATGACGTGTTCCACGCCCAGATATTCGCCCAGCTTCTTTTCAAACTCGGCCACTTCCGGTCCAAGGATATAACGGCCTTCCGCAACAACCTTGGAAATGGCGGCATTGAGACGGTCTTCGATACGCGCGCGCTGCGCTCCAAGATCAATAAACTGCATGTTGGCTCCAATATATCTGGCCCGCACAAGTGGATATGCGAATCCTCGGCAACCTGTTTATTCGCTTGCGCCCTGCCCCGCTATGGCCAGAGCGTTCAAAGTTTTGCGATTCCTGTAACACCGCTTGACGTAAATTACCCGGACCGCAGGCCCGCCTTTACCGCGGGTGCCTGACAGTACCTTCCGTCAGGATGCGCAGCACGCTGATTGCTTCCTTGCCGTCGGTCCGCGGCTTTTCGCGCGTCTCGATGCAATGCAGGAAATGCTGCAATTCGCGTGTCAGCGGCATGCCTTCCTCAATCGGGATGTAGACAGGCTCGACGGATTTGAAAGACCACTGGTCATTTTCCCGCCAGACCTCGTGGCTGTAGAGCGCAAGCTTGCGATCCCATGGCTCGCCGTCGTCGAATACAGCCATGCCCTTTGTGCCGGTGACGGTCAGGCGGCGCTCGCGATAGGCATTGAGGCGTGAGGCAAACAGGTGCCCACGGATACCGTTCGGAAAATCGAGATGGAGATGCGCGATATCGGTAAGGTGATCGAGCGTTGCAACGCCCTCCCCGCGCACCGCGCTCGGTTCCTCTCCGGTGATGGCGAGAATCATCGACAGATCGTGCGGCGCGAGATCCCACAAGGCGTCGAACGTGTTGTGGAACTTGCCGAACCCGACGCGATGCGAATGAACGTAGCGGATGTCGCCGAGCTCGCCGCTTTTCACCATGTCGAGAAGTTTCTCAAAAGCCGGATGGAAACGCAGCACATGGCCGACCATGAACACGCGGCCATGTTCGCGAGCGGCTTCCACTTCTGCTTCCGCAGCCGGAATGTCGAGCGCGATCGGCTTTTCGACCAGAACGTCCTTGCCGTTCTTCACTGCCTGAATGGCGTATTGTGAATGAAACTGCGCTGGCAGCGCCAGAACGATGCCGTCAATATCCGGACGTGCGAACAATTCATCGACGGGAACGCTGGGAACATCGAACTCGGCCGCGAAGCGCTCCGCCTGCTCTGCTCTTGAATCCGAAACTGCCTGAAGGGCACCGAGGCTCTTCAAGGTACGAATGTGATTGCCGCCCCAATAGCCGCAACCCAAAACCGCAATACGAGGTGCCATAAAATTATGCCTTTGCTGATGCCACGTTCCTTATCGGTGCAAATGATAGAAAACAAGACGAAACCTATGCGAAGAGTGCTTGACAGCTTTTCATTCCGCACATATACCGCCGCCATTCCTTGCAGGAACAATGATTTGTCCCACCGGAAACGGCGATCATGAAGTTGTCTCTGTAAAGCGACGCGTGGCGGAGTAGCTCAGTAGGTTAGAGCAGAGGAATCATAATCCTTGTGTCGGGGGTTCGAATCCCTCCTCCGCTACCATCATACAACCCCTTATCCTCATTAATGACGGTGGCGTTGTGATCTTCGCTGTAGCGTGACACACAGTTTGTGAGCAAATCAGAAATTCTAATTGGGTGTTTGGGGACCGCTCAAGAAGCGTTTAAGCCCCTCTTCTCATTCCATGAGCGCCTGATCGCGATACCGTTTGCCCTGGTAATGAATTTCATCATTGCCCTTCCGAGTACCGATGACCTCGGAAGCGAGTAGCCAAAGCGATTTCTGCACGGCGGTCGGCTGGGTGACGATTGCCGTTTCCATGCTGGCCGCAAAGGCGCCGTCAAAGCCGTTTCATGAGGACAAGCTACGCTTCAGCGCCCGACCATATATCGCGGTCAGCCACACATGAACGCCGGTCAACGGCTTGCGCTCCATGTTTCCTGCAAATGACGCTGAAGCTGGAATAGTTGCCCCACGTTGCTTTCGTCTTCGGACGACCTTTTTAGTAGCTCGGTCGGAGAGATGGAAAACTCCTGTTGGAAGCTTTTTACGAACTGACCCGTATTTGAAAAGCCATATTTGAAGGCGATTTCCTTAACCCGCAACTGTTGGTTATCCTTGTAGCGAATAAGATCGTTTCGGGCCAGTTGCAGCCGCTGCTTTCTGATCAGGCTGGCTGCACCTCCATCCTGCTCCAGCAGTCGATAAAGATGCGAGCGCGATAAGGCAAATCGCTCGAGTATATGATTAACGTCCAATTTTGGATTATTGATGTTCTGGATTATAAAATCCAGCACCTGATTGCGGAGCTGTTCCGACGGAGCACTATGGATATTGTCGTGATCGTGTTTGACAGTCGCAGCAAGCAAATTCAGCAACGCATCACCGCAGGCAACCCCGTCATTGAAGGAAAAACCGCCTGCCTCGCGATAGGCGCTGCCGAACAAACTCCCAATCAACTTTCCCATTGCGGTGTGAGCCCTAATGATACGGTCCTCCACTTGGGACTTCCCGCAAATATATTCGAACTCTTCCTTCGCAAGCATGAGGGAGATTGTTGCCGTAGAGTTGCTGCACACGGCATCGACCTCGGTCATCACCGAAGTGATGTGAATATCACCAGCGGAGACGACATCTTCTCGTCCACCGAACACACCCCGGGACCCACCGCTTACGAAAAGCTGAATATAGTAATAATCAATGGAGCGGCGCCTTAACCATTCCTGGTTCCGTACGTTGCGATGCCGCCCAAATTCCGATCCTACGATCAGCCGCTCACCAAGGAGATGCGAACGGATGTCGGCGTCAATATGAGCGGCACCCTCAGAAGGAACTTCCAGCGCGTCATAAAGGGGGGAGACCGCTTCCCGCCAGAAATCCGTACGATCATTTTCTGGCAATGCCTTGTTTGAAAGGTAAACGCCCTTGGAAGAGTGCTCCATTTATGTCTTCAGTTCCCGCCGCATTGTTCATTAGCCAATGGTTGTTTAGCACCCTCCTACGGACTATGTCAGCAGGGGGTTGGCTATCGTCAAGATAAAAATAGCATATGACATGCGCGGATGGCTCCCTGCCGTCCTCTAAGGCACGAAGCGTACCACGGTTCGCGAGCCCTCCTCTGCCGTTATCCTACCCATGCGGCAACGCTTCACTGGATTGTGGTCAAGCCTGCAATTATATCCAAACCAAAATCCGCCTACCGACAAAAGGCACTCGACAAGCGATCATGACCGTTCTCATCAATCAGCCTCACCCGTCCATCGATCCAGCCTCTATTGAAAAGCTGGTGACAACCTTCTACGGACGCGCGCGCGAAGATGCCGCCATCGGGCCGATTTTTGCCGAGGCGGTCGATGATTGGGATCATCACATCTCGCAGATCACCGCGTTCTGGTCGTCGGTTATTCTCAAGACCGGCAATTATGAAGGCCGCCCCATGGCCCCGCATCTGAAACTTGGGCTGAAGAACGAACATTTCGACCGCTGGCTCGATCTTTTCGAAAAGACCACGCGCGAAATCTTTCCCCCGGAAGCTGCCATCATTTTCATCGACAGGGCACGTCGCATTGCCGACAGTTTTGAAATGGCAATCGCCACCAATACGGGACAGATCTCCGCGCCCCGGCATTCCCGACGTGCTCTTTAACCAAAAGATCACGCAACTCTTGCGGGCAATATCGCATATCTTGTCATCGAATATTTAACTATATAAGCATGTCTGCAGAATAGCAGGACTGCAATGTCCCTACGTCAACAGAAAATAAAGGCTTGCGGGAGCAGAAAAAGCCGGACGCACCCTGATGTGTTTGCGATGTTGCTAACATTCACAACTTATCACTTGCGTAAAGAGACAGAATTTCGAACAGTCGCCGCAGCTTTTTGAGAAGCTTGAGAGATCGTACCGCCGCATCAACCCACACGCGAACCTTCGGCTCGGGCGAATAAGCAGGGAGTTAGATTATGAATGAATCCATTCGCGAACTTTTGGCCAAGGTCGGTGGTCTGCCTGGCCCCGTAACCGACGTTGCCGATGATGCCGATCTTTACAGCGCAGGCCTGTCCTCTTTTGCCTCGGTTCAGCTCATGCTCGGCCTGGAAGACAAGTTCGATATCGAATTTCCGGACCAGTATCTCAACCGCAAGTCTTTCGCGAGCATCAAGGCCATTGAACAGACGGTCACTCAGATACTCAAGGACAAAGAGGCCGCATAATGAATGCCGGAGCGGGGAACAGTCTTTTGGAGCGCGCAGGCCGCGTAGCGGCCATAGCGGGTAAATTTTCCGATAGCGTCGATAAGGAAGGCCGCTTCCCGCGCGAAGCAATCGATGCGATGAAAGCCGAAGGTTTGCTTGGCATTCAGGTGCCGAGCGAGCTCGGCGGCGAGAGCGCGGAGATCGACCAGATTGCCGAACTGTGCTGCATTCTGGGCCAGTCCTGCGCGTCGAGCGCCATGATTTTCGCCATGCATCATATCAAGCTTTCTAGCCTGGTGGAGCACGGCCAGACGGTTGGATGGCACCGGGATTTCATGCACAAGGTTGCGAAGGAGCAGCTGCTGCTGGCCTCGGCAACCACCGAAGGCGGCATTGGCGGCGATCTGCGCAATTCGATCTGCGCTGTCGAAGTCGAAGGCGACAAGTGCCGTCTGGAAAAGAACGCCACGGTCATCTCTTATGGCTCCCACGCGGATGCCATTCTGATCACATCGCGCTCCCACAAGGACGCCGCATCGTCGGATCAGGTGATGACGGTGTTTACGAAAGACCAGTACACGCTCGAAAAGACCCATGATTGGGACACGCTCGGCATGCGCGGAACCTGCTCTGAAGGGTTTGTGTTCCGTGGCGAGGCCGACAAAGTACAGATCCTGCCGCATCCTTTCGCGGAAATCGCCGCGCAGTCCATGCTGGCACAATCGCATACGCTGTGGAGCTCGCTCTGGTATGGCATTGCCGTTGATGCGGTCAACCGGGCGCAAGCATTCGTGCGTGCCGCCGCAAAGCGCAATCCGGGTGCGCCACAGCCGGGCGCTCTGCGCGTTGCCGAAGCATCCAACATGCTGCAGATGCTGAAGTCCGAAATCGTTGCCTGCCTCAAGACTTATCGCGAGGCGAAGCACGATCCCGACAAGCTGGCCTCGATGGGCTTTGCGATTGCGATGAACAATCTCAAGGTTGCCGCTTCGCAGACGATCCTTCAGATCATCAATCACGCCATGCTGGTCTGCGGCATCATGGGCTACAAAAACGGTACGCCTTTCAGCCTCGGACGCCATCTGCGCGACGCGCATTCCGCGCAGCTGATGATTTCAAACGAGCGCATCCTCGGCAATACGGCTACCATGCTGCTCATCCACAAACAGAACACCAGCCTTTTGGGATAATTGCCATGGATGCTCAGAGATCCTTTCTCGACCGGCTTTTCGATTCCGGTCTCCTGATCGACACCGGCGTGGAAGGTCTTTACGGACGCTCCGGCCAGTTCGAAGATGTCATCCAGGCATTTGAACGCCTGATCGACCGCACCGGAGGCAATGACGGCGCCGAAGCGATCCGCTTCCCGCCCGGCATGAACCGCGCTTTTTTTGAAAAAAGCGGCTACATGAAAAGTTTCCCGCAGCTGGCTGGCACCGTGCACAGCTTCTGCGGCTGCGAGCTTGACCATATCAATCTGATCAAATGCATGGATGAAGGCAAGGATTGGACGCTGGAGCAGAAGGCAACGGACATCGTTCTGACGCCGGCCGCCTGCTATCCGCTCTATCCGACCGTCGCCAAGCGCGGGCCGCTGCCGCAGGGCGGCGGGCTTTACGACCTGCAATCCTATTGCTTCCGCCACGAACCATCGGTCGACCCTGCCCGCCAGCAGCTGTTCCGCATGCGCGAATATGTGCGCATGGGCACGGAAGCCGATGTGATGGCGTTCCGCCAGCTCTGGATCGACCGTGGCACGGAAATGATGAAGAAGGTCGGGCTGCCGGTTGAAATCGACGTCGCCAACGATCCGTTCTTCGGGCGTGCTGGCAAGATGCTGGTCAACAACCAGCGCGACCAGAACCTGAAGTTCGAACTGCTGATCCCGATCACCAGCGTCGAAAAGCCGACCGCCTGCATGAGCTTCAACTATCATCAGGATCAGTTTGGCTTGAAATGGGGCCTCTCGCTCGATGACGGTTCTGTGGCGCACACCGCTTGCGTCGGGTTCGGACTGGAGCGCATCGCGCTGGCGCTCTTCCATCATCACGGTCTGGATGTTGAAATCTGGCCGGAAAATATACGCAAGGAATTGTGGGGCTGATCGCACTCATGCAGGCTGTCTTTCCGAACATCGCGCCCGACCGTTACACGCCGCACGCTTTGCATGCCCAGACGCGTATCTGGCCGGAAACCAACTGCTATGTGGATCTGTGGATCGAAGTGCTGGCGACCTTGGACGTTGCCCCGGAAGCCATGCTCGGCTTCACGCTGACACAGGATTTTGAGGGCGACCAGTTCACCTTCTTCAAGGTGCCGCTGGAAGACCTCGAAGCCCTTTATGGCGTACGGGCGACAGAGCTTGCGATTTTCGACCACGTGGAAAGCCATGTCGCCGAGCAGATCGCACGCGGACGGCTGTGCATGGTTGAGATGGATAGCTACTTCATGCCGGATACGCATGGCGTCAGCTATCGCACCGAACATGGCAAGACCACCATCGCCATCAACCGCATGGACGTCGAACATCGCCAGCTCGATTATTTCCATAATGGCGGATTCTATCATCTGGAGGGTGAGGATTTCGACGGGGTCTTCCAGCGTCATCTGACTGACGCCGACCTCCCCTTCCTGCCCTATACGGAATTTGCCAAGTTTCCCAAGCATATGCCGGATGAAGCGCATCAGCGACGCGTTGCTGAAATCCTTCTGCCGCGCCATTTTGCCCGCAGGCCGAAGGAAAACCCGATCCGCGCCTTTGCGAGCGCGTTCCCCGCTCAGGTGGAAGCAATCGCAGAACGTCCGTTCGGCTTCTTCCATAAATATGCATTCAATACGCTGCGCCAGCTCGGCGCCAATTTTGAACTTGCGGCAAGTCATCTTGAGTGGCTCGGACAAGGCAAGCGCTTTGCAACAGCCTCCGCAGATGCCTTGCAAATCGCGGAAACGGCAAAGGCCGTTCAGTTCCAGCTTGCCCGTGCCGTCATGCGCAAGAAGTTCGACGCATTGGCTGGCACGCTTCACCCCGCAGCAGATGCCTGGGATCGGCTGATGGCAGCGCTTGCCACGGAACTTGGTCGCGATGCCGCTTGAAATCAATCCGACGCGCCGCCTGCTCTCGACCGGCTGGCGGCTTGTTCTCAGCGGCCCGGATGCAGCGCAAGCACCGCATCACGTCAAGTCCGATGACAGCATCAATGATGCTCCCGTACCCGGAACGGTCGCGGAGGCTTTGGAAAGTGCCGGACGTTTCGACCGAAAGAACCCCGCGCCCCTCGACAATCAGGACGCCTGGTATTTCCTCGATATCGAGGAAACATCCGGTCCTGCCACACTCCATTTCGATGGGCTTGCCACCATCTGCGACGTCTTTTTCAACGGCGAATTGCTGTTGCAAACTGACAGCATGTTTCTCAAGCATGATCTGCCCGTGACGCTGACCGGCAAGGACGAACTTGCGCTCTGTTTTCGTGCACTCGCGCCCCGTCTTAATCAGAAAGGCCCGCGGGCCCGCTGGCGCACGCAGCTGATGAACACGCAGGGCTTGCGTCTCGTCCGCACGACCGCGCTTGGCTATATGCCGGGCTGGTGTCCGGAAGTTCATGCCGTGGGTCCATGGCGTCCGGTTTCAATCAGCCGTCCCGATGCTGAAACCATATCCGGTATCGCAATTCGGGCAAGATTGAGCGAAACAGGTGATGGCGAACTCGAAGCCAGTTTCAGCTACAGCGGCGAGGCCGAAATACTCACCCTCCATTGCGCAGGGCAACAGGCCACTTGCGAACACCAGAACGGCGATCAGTGGATTGCGAGGCTGACACTTTCCAATATCGAACCATGGTGGCCACACACCCACGGTAATCCGACGCTTCATGACGTTGAACTTTCGCTCGACGGCGAACTACGCCTGCTGGGGCGCACCGGCTTTCGCCGCATCGAGGTCGATCGGGGGCCGGACGGCAAGGGTTTTGCACTCAGGATCAATGGCGAGAAGATCTTCTGTCGCGGTGCCGTATGGAGTTCAGCCGATATCGTTCGCCTTCCCGCCACGCGCCGCGACTACGAACCATGGCTGAAGCTCGCGCAGGAAGCGGGCATGAACATGCTGCGATTGAGCGGCATCACCGCCTATGAAACACCGGATTTCTACGCACTTTGCGATGAGCTGGGCATCATGGTCTGGCAGGACTTCATGTTCGCCAATTTCGATTATCCGGTGAAGGACGAGGCATTTGTCGGGAACGTACAGGCCGAAGCGCGTCAGCTTCTCACCGTCATCGGACATGCGCCATCGCTGACGGTTCTTTGCGGTGGCAGCGAAATCTACCAGCAGGGCGCGATGATGGGCTTGCCGGAAGCAACCTGGAAAGGCCCGCTTTCCGAGGAAATCCTGCCCGGCATCGCAAACGCGCTTTGCCCAAATATCCCCTATGTGCCGAATTCGCCCTGCGATGGCGCGCTGCCCTTCATCAGCAATGAAGGTGTCAGCCATTATTATGGCGTCAGCGCCTATTGCCGTCCGCTGGAAGATGCACGGCGGGCCGAAGTGCGGTTTGCGACCGAATGCCTCGCCTTCGCCAACGTGCCGGAAGCACGCACGCTGAAAACCCATCTCGATGTGCCGCCGGTTCACGATCCGCGCTGGAAAGCACGCGTGCCACGTGATCGCGGCGTGTCCTGGGATTTCGAGGATGTGCGCGACGCCTATCTGGAGATGTTATACGGTTACGATCCGGCGCGGCTACGACGCGAGGACGTGGAACAATATCTCCACCTTTCCCGCGCCGTTACGGCGGAAGTGATGGAAGCGACCTTTGCCGAATGGAGGCGTCCGGGAAGCATCTGCTTCGGCGGGCTTGTCTGGATGTTTCAGGACCTCCTGCCCGGTGCCGGGTGGGGCATGATCGATGCGACCGGCGAGCCCAAGCCCTCGTGGCACGGCCTCAAGCGCGCCTTCCGTCCGCAGCAGGTCGCCTTGACCGACGAAGGCGTCAACGGCCTTGCGATTCATGTTCTGAACGAACGGGCAGAATCCGCTGACTTTTCGCTTGAATTAGCGTGTCTGCGTGCTGGTGTGCAGCCGGTGGTTTCGGGCCGTCGTGAACTTTCGATTGGCGGTCGTTCAGCGATCACCATCCCGGCAACTGATCTGTTCGGCGCGTTCTTCGATATCACCTACGCCTATCGCTTCGGCCCCCCGGCGCATGACGTGACAGTGGCGCGATTGAAACGTAATGATATTACTATCGCCGAAGCCTTTCACTTTCCGCTTGGGCGGAAAGAAGCCTTTCATGACGCCGCTGTCGAAGCCGTCATTGTCGAAGAAAACGGCAACTGGTTCCTTAATCTCACAGCGCCGGTTCTGGCTCAATCCGTCAGCATCGATGCGGGCGATTGGCACGCAGCGGAGAACTGGTTTCACCTTGCGCCCAACGCAACCAAACGCGTCGCCCTTCTCCCCCGTACCGAAACACCGGAGAAGCCAACGGGGGAAATTCGCATCGCTGGTTCGTCGCGGATCGTCTGGTTCTGACTATTTCAAGGCCAAGGATATTTCAGGGACAGGGAACGGATCGCGTCGATATATATTTTGCGCGAATGCTCCGGCGTCAGATTATGATCAGCATCGGGAACAATGGCTACCGACACATTGTCGAAGCCTTGCACGCCGCTGCCAGCCTGATCGAAATAGAAATTGAAATGTTCGCGTCCGGTATCCTTTTCAGCATAGACCAGCGCCAGCGGCACCTCGCGCTGCTTCAATTCGCCAAAGGCTGAATAAACCGCCCTCCCTTCCGGCGAGCGGCTGCGCAGAAGCTTGCGTGCCAGCCCGCGAACACGCCCGACAACCCCGCGCGCAAGATTGCGCAGGATGGCGCGGATATCCAGTTCACCACGGAACAGACGCAGGAATGTTTCGACGCGGAGTGCGCGGCTGCCATAATCCTCCAGCGTGCGATTGCCTTCACGAACGGCATCGTCGACCGAACGTCCCGGTGCCCAGTAAAACGTAACCGGATTGACCAGAACCGCGCCGGAAATGCGCTCATCCTTGACGGCACAGTGGAAGCCCATAAACGCACCGCTGCACCGCCCTGCCACAATGGGCCGCCCCCAGCCAAGAGCGTCGAGATAATCAAGGGCTTCGGCAACATCGGCCTCTGGAGCCTGGGTGTAGAGCACCTGTTCCGGCATGCCCGGATTGGGCGGGCTATCGCCAGCATTGGCAATATCGAAGCGCAGGGATGCTATCCCGTCCCGCGCGAGCTTGCGCGCCATATCGACGGTGGTGCGGCCCCACCCGATCCGCCGGTCATAGGATGAGGACAGGAACATGACCGTCCGGCCCCGACGCTGGCCCTGAGGCGCACAGAGAACGCCGGAAAGACGATTGCCCGAGCCGAAAGAAACGGGCGTCTCGACAAAGCCATCGCCGGTTAAGGTGCCGCCGAGAGCGCTTTCGTCCGGCCTGTTTTGCGGGGGCCTGGAGCCAGCAAGACCAGCCACCCAATCGACAAGCCGGTCCGCGACCTCCAGCGGCAGGCGCGAGATAACGGGGTTCGAAATCAGCTTGTCGTAATCGGCAAAAGCCTCAACCGTCACCTCCGCGCCGAGCTTCTCCAGATGCGCCGCGAGTTCGGCATCGTTCGGGCGATCTGTGCGCGCCAGCAGAAGACATTGCGGTGCAGGCGCCACTTCCAATGACAGAAGATTGATCTTCTTCACATCGGCAGCCACCTCCGGCTGCATCGTCAACGACGCGATGGAAACACTGTTCTTGATTCTTTGCTCGTCCGTCAGCCCCAGATCGGCATCGACCATGCTCGACCAGACAGCCAGTTCGCGCGTGTAGAACCGTCCGGAAATAACCGGAGCCAGGAGCGCCAATGCCGCAATGCCGTCGATCCGGGCTGCGGTTTCGGCGGCAACCGCCGCACCAAGGCTTTGCCCGATAATAACGACGCGGCTTGCCCCTGAAAGGGCGCGTGCTTTCCGGGCGGCCTCGACCAGCGTAACGCGCCAGAGGTCCATACCTTTTGAAAAATCGATATCGTCGCGTCCGTCGCCGGTGCCGGGCCAGTCAAAACGGAAGGACCCTATGCCCCGCGCCGAAAGCCTATCAGCGATGATGCGCCAGAACTTTCGCGTCGTGCAAAGTTCCTCAAGCCCCCAGGGGCTTGCAAACAGGACAACCGTATCGAGGGCTTGCCCCGCGGGCCGCTCATAAAGCCCGAGCGTATCGCAGAAAACGACAGGGCTGGCGGCAGGCCGCATGATATTTGCCGATTGCCCGAAGGATGTCGTGTTTTCCACCCTGTCATCCATGCCCGATGCATCCCTAATCACAGAAGTACCATCCTGCAATAATGGAAATCGTGCACAGCACCAAGGATTTATCGCAACGTTTGCGAAAGCATAGCCCTGCCGCACATCGGGCGCGGCAGGAGTGCAGTCTGAAGATCAGGCCGCTGGCTTGGTCTTTTCACCCTCAAGCAGCTTCTCGTGGCGGAGCAGCATGCCATAGAGATCGCGCGGTTCGTCCGGATCGGCCAGCAGATCCAGCTGTTCGTAAAGGCCGGTATCCTTCAGCTTGTCACGCACATAGCGTAGAGCCGAAAAATCTTCCGTGGCGAAACCGACGGAATCGAACAGCGTTATCTGGCGGGCATCCTTGCGGCCCAAAGTCTTGCCGGTGATGACTTCCCAAAGCTCATTGACCGGATAATCTTCCGGCAATTGCTGGATTTCGCCTTCGATGCGGGTCTGCGGCGGATATTCAACGAAAATATCGGAACGGCGCAGGATATCGCCATGCAGTTCGGTCTTGCCGGGGCAATCGCCGCCAACCGCGTTGATGTGCACGCCGGCGCCGACCATATTGTCGGTGAGGATCGTCGCATTAGCCTTGTCGGCTGTGACGGTGGTGATGATGTCCGCTCCCTCGACGGCTTCCTCCACGCTCTTGCAGGCGACGATGTCGAAACCGGCGCCCTGCAGGTTGCGCATGCACTTGGCAGTCGCTTCTCCGTCAAGATCGTAAAGGCGCAGCTTGTCCACACCCAGGATCGCCTTGAACGCCAGCGCCTGAAATTCGCTCTGCGCGCCATTGCCGATAATCGCCATGGTGCGGGCATTCTTCGGTGCCAGATGTTTTGCGGCAACTGCCGAAGTCGCGGCGGTGCGCAGCGCGGTCAGGATGGTCATTTCGGTCAAAAGCATCGGATAGCCGCTGCCGACATCGGCAAGCACGCCGAAAGCCGTAACGGTCTGAAGTCCCTCACGCGTATTTTTCGGGTGGCCGTTGACATATTTGAAGCCGTAAAGCGTGCCATCGCTCGTCGGCATCAGCTCAATCACGCCTTCCTTCGAGTGCGACGCCACACGCGGCGTCTTGTCGAAATTTTCCCAGCGGCGGAAATCTTCTTCGACATAATCGGCGAGCTCCTTGAGGAAGGTCTCGACGCCGACGGAAAGCACCAGCTTCATCATGTGATCGACGCTGACGAAGGGGACGATATTGAGGTTCGGTTGGGTCATCATTGCTCCTTGAGCATTTGGCAGCCAGACGCGCTGCATCAGTAACTGATGGTCGGACGATCCATGACGCTGCGGCCCAGAAGGCTCGCCATCAGGTCCACCATGACGGTGGCAGTGCGCCCGCGCTCATCGAGAAAAGGATTGAGTTCCACCAGATCGAGGCTCGTCACCAGCCCGCTATCATGCAGCATCTCCATGATGAGATGCGCTTCGCGGAAGGTTGCGCCACCCGGTACCGTGGTGCCGACGGCGGGCGCGATGGAAGGATCGAGGAAATCGACGTCGAGACTGACATGCAGAAGTCCGTTTTCGGCCTTCACGCGCTCAAGGAAACGGCGCAGCAGGGCGGCAACGCCGTGCTCGTCGATCAGACGCATGTCATAGACGGCAACTTCCGTTTTCTTGATTGCCTCGCGTTCGGCAGGATCGACGCTGCGAATGCCCAGCATGCAGACATTTTGCGGATCGACTGGTGCGGCGAGCTTCGGGAAGTAGCCTTCAAAGCCCTTCTGGCCGGTATAGTAAGCGACAGGCGTGCCATGCAGGTTGCCGCTCGTCGTCGTATCCAGTGTGTGGAAATCCGTGTGCGCATCGAGCCACAGCACGAATTGCTTGCGGCCCATTTCAGCCGCTCGGCGCGCGATTCCCGGAACCGTGCCCGCCGCCAGCAGGTGGTCGCCACCAAGAAAGATCGGAAATCCGTCCGCGCTTTCGCGATAGGCTGCCTCGCTGATGGCCTCGATCCAGGCGACAGCCTGCGGAAGCGCCTTGATCGCAGGATTTGGGTGCTCCTGCGGATGCTGCGCGGCAGGCGCCAGATTGCCCAGATCGGTAAACGAGTGGCCAAGTTCCTCGATAGCCGACGCAATACCAGCAGCCCGATAGGAATCGGGGCCCATATTGCAGCCCACGCGGCCAGTGCCTTCCTGAACGGGCAGTCCCAGAATCTTGCAATGCATAAATTGGATTCCTTCTAACATCTGTATCGAGATTCATCATTTATGCTTGGCGATGTGAACCAACCGGATTGGCAATTTTAACGGTTTGGTTTATCAGAATGTCGGATTGGCTTTTCAAAATGGAGAAAACATGGACGATCTGG
The DNA here is from genome assembly GCA_900473915.1 of Hyphomicrobiales bacterium. Classification (GTDB taxonomy): domain Bacteria; phylum Pseudomonadota; class Alphaproteobacteria; order Rhizobiales; family Rhizobiaceae; genus Brucella. Next base: position 147,618 of record UCNG01000008.1, read on the forward strand.
ACGAAAAGCTGATTACGCTTTTGCGCCATAACGGGCGACGCAGCATCTCTGATATCGCAATCGATCTTGGCGTTTCACGCGCGACTGTGCGCTCACGCATGGAGCGGCTCGAACAGTCTGGAGACATCATCGGCTATACGGTGATCCTGCGCTCTGACGCTGTCGATCTGCCGGTGCGCGGCATCATGATGATCGAAATTGAAGGCAATGTCGCCGACCGTGTCGTCAAGGCACTTGGCGGCTTCTCGGAGGTTTCAGCCGTCCACACCACCAATGGCCGTTTCGACCTGGTGGTGGAGCTGGGCGCTGCCACACTCACCGATTTCGATGCGGTGCTGCGCCGTATCCGGCTGGTGCCGGGCATCAAGGCCAGCGAAACCAATCTGCTGCTGGCAACGCCGCGCTCGACGCGGGCAAGGCTCTGATTACAAAACCCGGCATTTGGTGCCGGGTTCTGCATTTCATGATCAGGCAAGCACCGGATAATCTGTATAGCCCTTCGCGCCGCCGCCATACATATGCTGCTGGTCGAGTTCGTTCAGCGGCGCATTGTCCTTCAGGCGGCGTACCAGATCGGGATTGGCGATGAAGGGCTTGCCGAAAGCAACAACGTCAGCGCGACCGCTTTCAACTTCCACTTCGGCCAGTGCACGGTCATACCCGTTATTGACCATCCATGCAGCCTTGCCGCCCGCATCGCGATAGACCTGCTTGAGACGCGCATAATCAAAAGGCTGCGGTCCCTGCTGGAAATCACGCGGGCCGCCGGTCGCACCTTCGATGATGTGGATATAGGCCAACCCGTAACCTGCCAGTCTCTCGATCACATAGTCGAAAAGCGGTTGCGGATCGGGATCGGAAGCGTCATTGGCGGGCGTGACCGGAGACAGACGAATGCCGACCTTTCCGGCACCGGCGGCCTTCGTGACGGCGTCCACGACTTCGAACAGGAAACGGGCGCGATTTTCAATCGAGCCGCCGTATTCATCGGTGCGGTGATTGCTGCCCGAACGCAGGAACTGGTCGATCAGATAGCCGTTTGCAGCATGGATTTCCACGCCGTCGAACCCCGCCACTTCAACCGCATCCTTAGCAGCCTTGCCGTAGGTGGCGACGATTTCCGGCAATTCGCTCTTGTCCAGCGCACGCGGTTCCGAGGTCGGCGCGAATTCGCCCGTCCCGTCCGGATGGACCAGATAGGTCTTCGACTTCGCCGTGATCGCGGAAGGCGCGACCGGCTGGCCACCATTCGGCTGCAAGGTGGTGTGCGAAATGCGGCCCACATGCCACATCTGCACGACGATCTTGCCGCCTGCGCTGTGCACGGCATCGGTCACGCGCTTCCAGCCAGCGAGCTGTTCAGCGGAATAAAGACCCGGAACATCGGCATAGCCCTGTCCCTGATGGCTGATCGGCGTTGCCTCGGTAATAATGAGACCCGCACTGGCGCGCTGCTCGTAATAGGTGACGTTAAGATCATTTGGCACGGCGCGCGGCGAGCGATTGCGCGTCAGCGGCGCCATGACAATGCGGTTCGCAAGCTTCAGATCGCCTATGGTAACGGGATCGAACAATGAGGCCATGGATACTTTTCCTTCAAGTGGGAAAGATCGGTTGCAGGATGGATTAAAGATCGGACACAGCTTTGATGAAGGCTGCTATTGCTTCCTCATCGCGCTTGTAGAAGGTCCATTGGCCGACACGATGAGGCCTGATCAGCCCCGCCTTTGTCAGCACGGACAAGTGAGCTGAAACGGACGACTGGGAGAGGCCGCACCGTTCGAACTGGCCCGCGCACACGCCCATCTCCAGAGGCATGTGCTGGCCGGAGAAATGGTTCTCCGGTTCCTTGAGCCAGCTCAAAATGTCGAGGCGCACCGGATTTGCGAGCGCCTTGAGTATCTCGTCCAGAGGTATGGGCTGAACATCCGACATCGCAGTCACCTCGCTGATCTTCCGATGCATATCGTCATTTCCCGATATAAGTATTGCTTGAATCCGATTTATAAAGATGCATCCCAATCACATCGCCGTGAACCGCCTTTCCTGTGGAACATCGCCCCTGCCTTGATTGCGCCCGAGAAGCATCCGACTATGTTCGCCGTAATCGTGTAGAATTGGGAAGCATATGGCGGATATTACCAAGCGCATTGCCGGGATCATCGCGGCAGAAATCAACGCAAAACCTGATCAGGCAATTGCGGCTATAAGCCTGCTGGATGAAGGTGCGACCGTGCCCTTTGTCGCGCGCTACCGCAAGGAAGTCACCGGAGGCCTTGATGATACGCAGTTGCGCCAGCTTTCCGAACGCCTCGCCTATCTGCGCGAACTGGAGTCCCGCCGCGCATCGATCCTGGAATCGATCCGCGGTCAGGGCAAACTGACGCCCGAACTCGAACTCAAGATCGCAGGCGTCGAAACCAAGGCCGAGCTGGAAGACCTTTATCTGCCCTACAAGCCAAAGCGCCGCACCAAAGCGGAAATCGCCCGCGAGCGTGGATTGGGGCCGCTTGCTGAGGCAATCCTTGCCGACCGCAGCCTCGTGCCAGCCGAAATCGCCACGCAATACATCACCGCCGATGTTGCCGATGTGAAGGCTGCACTGGATGGCGCGCGCGACATTATCGCAGAAGGTTTTGCGGAAAATGCCGAACTGATCGGCAATCTGCGAAATTACCTGAAGGAGAAGGCCGTTCTGCGCTCGCGTGTCGTGGATGGTAAGCAGGAGGCGGGCGCGAAATTCTCCGATTATTTCGATCATGCCGAGCGCTGGGCGACCGTGGCCGGCCACCGTGCGCTGGCCATGCTGCGCGGGCGCAATGAGGATTTCCTGTCGCTCGACATTGAAATCGACGCCGACGACACCTCGCCTATAAAGCCGGTCGAACGCAAGATCGCTGCCGCCTATAATATCGGCGCAACACTTCCGGGCGACCGTTGGCTGATGGAAGTTGCAGGCTGGGCATGGCGCGTGAAATTGTCGCTTTCCCTGTCGCTCGATCTGATGCGCGACCTGCGTGAGCGCGCCGAAGAAGAAGCCATCAACGTCTTCGCCCGTAACCTCAAGGATCTGCTGCTCGCAGCCCCTGCGGGTTCGCGCGCCACCATGGGACTTGACCCCGGTATCCGCACCGGCGTCAAGGTCGCGGTGGTTGACGGTACGGGCAAGCTGCTCGACACAACGACGGTTTATTCTTTCCCGCCGAAGAACGATGTGCGCGGCACGCAGGCCGAACTCGCAAGCCTCGTCCGCAAGCACAAAATAGAATTGATCGCCATCGGCAATGGCACCGGAAGCCGCGAAACCGAACGGCTTGTCGTGGACATGCTTTCCGACATGCCAGCGCCAAAGCCGCTGAAAGTCATCGTGTCGGAGGCGGGCGCGTCGGTCTATTCGGCGTCCGAAACCGCAGCCGCCGAATTCCCGCAGCTCGACGTATCGCTGCGTGGCGCCGTTTCCATCGCGCGCCGTTTGCAGGACCCGCTCGCGGAACTGGTCAAGATCGAACCGAAATCGATCGGCGTCGGCCAGTATCAGCACGACGTCGATCAATCCCGCCTGGCGCGTTCGCTCGATGCGGTGGTCGAAGACGCGGTGAACGCTGTCGGCGTCGATCTCAACACGGCTTCCGCCTCGCTGCTGGCGCGTGTTTCGGGACTTGGAAAATCTCTCGCCGAAGCAATCGTTGCGCATCGCGATGAAGCCGGGGCCTTCAAGAACCGCAAGGAGCTTTTGAAAGTCGCGCGCCTCGGCAACCGCGCTTTCGAACAATGCGCAGGCTTCCTGCGTATTGCAAACGGCACCGAGCCGCTGGACGCCTCCGCCGTTCACCCGGAAGCCTATGGCGTGGCGAAGAAGATCGTTGCCGCCTGCGGGCGCGATGTGCGCAGCCTCATGGGCGATAGCGCGGCGCTCAAAAGCCTTGATCCGCGCATCTTCGTGGACGAACGTTTCGGCCTGCCGACCGTGCGCGACATCATTGCCGAATTGGACAAGCCAGGCCGCGATCCGCGTCCGGAGTTCAAGACCGCGACCTTTGCCGATGGCATCGACGACATCAAGGACCTGAAACCCGGCATGATGCTGGAAGGAACCGTGACCAATGTTGCGGCCTTCGGCGCTTTCGTGGATATCGGCGTGCATCAGGACGGGCTTGTCCATGTTTCACAGCTTGCCGACCGTTTCGTGAAGGACCCGCATGAAGTGGTGAAAGCAGGCGATGTGGTGAAGGTGCGCGTGACGGAAGTGGATGTGCCACGCAAGCGCATCGGCCTCACCATGCGCAAGGATGGTGGCGAAGCTCCAGCCCCGCGTGGCCCTGCAAGCCGCGACCAACGGCCCGCTAAAAACTTCGCGCCGCAACGCAAACAGGAACAGCCATCAACCGGTGGTTTCGGCGCTGCTCTGCTGGAAGCGATGAAGAAGAAATAAGCCGGACGCTTCCCCTCGCCCTCACCCTGAGCTTGTCGAAGGGTCGAAGGGCGAGGGAAAACGCAAAAACCGCCCCTCTCCTTCGAGACGGCTCCTTTCGCAAAGCTCAAGGAGCCTCTCAGGATGAGGGACTGGGCTGAGCCAAGCTCACGATCAGCCTGTTGGAGTTAAGTTAGATCTTGTTGCCGATCGGAAAGCCCGTCGACACCTTGCGCACCGGCATATCATCGGTCGGAATGATCCAGCCATTGTGGATGGCAATGCGAACTTCGTCGCCTTCTTCCAGCCGCACGGGATCGCGCACTTCAAAATGCAGGTGAACATCCGGCTTTGCGAGGGGTGCTGCCTCTATCCGCGAATTACCGCCCCGATAGACGGAGCGTTTGACCCGAACGGGGATGCCGCCCGCTTCGACCAGTTTCATATCTTCTGATCGCACACAGAGCTGCGCATTGGCACGCGGCATTTCCGTACCCGAACACCGTACTTGCGCGCGGCTTCCCAGCACCAGCGCTTCGCAGTGTCCCCCGTGAGCAAAAGACACCACTTCCGCAGGCAGCACCATGCCATGTGCGATGAAGGACGCGACCATTTCGCTGGCCGGTTCCTCATAGAGCTTGCGCGGCGTGTCGAACTGCTGAAGCTTTCCATGGTCCAGCACCGCGATACGGTCGGCCAGCGCCATGGCTTCCGCCTGATCGTGGGTGATATAAATGATCGTTGTGCCGGTGCGCTTGTGAAACGCGGCGAACTCGTCTTCCATCGAGGCGCGCAGATGCACGTCGAGATTGGCGAGCGGCTCATCGAACAGAACCAGCGAAGGCGCTGCCACCAGACAGCGTGCAAGTGCCACGCGCTGGCGCTGCCCGCCGGAAAGATTGGCCGGACGGCGGTCACCGAAACCTTCAAGATCGACCAGCGCCAGCGCTTCCTTCACGCGGCGTTCGCGCTCAACCTTCGCAACTTTTGCCACCCGCAAACTGTAGCCGACATTTTCCGCCACCGTCATATGCGGCCAGAGCGCATAATTCTGGAAGACGATACCGACCTGCCGTTTCTCGGGCGGCACGCTGCCGTCAACATGGGAAACACGCGTTTCGCCAATATGGATTTCTCCGCCGTCGACGTCTTCAAATCCCGCGATCATACGAAGAAGCGTGGTCTTGCCGCAACCCGATGGTCCGAGAATGGCAACAAACTCGCCATCCTTCACATCGAGAGACACTTGGGACAAGGCCTGAAACTCATTGAAGGTTTTGGAAACCTGGTCGATTTTCAGTCGCGCCATGGCAGGACTCCATTTGGAAGACGCCGCGCAAACAGATTGGTTGCAAGCATCAGCAAGAATGTCACCGCGACGGCCAGAATGGATATGGCCGCAGCATAGGCGGAATCGCCCGCCTGTTCGAAAGAAAACATCACCACCCCCAGCGTTTCCGATCCAGACGCCCAGAGGAGCGCCGAAACCGTCAACTCGCAGAACGCGGTCATGAAAATCAGCACACCGCCCGCAAGCGTTGCAGGTGCGACCAGAGGAAATATAATCGTGCGCAGCCGATAGAAAAGCCCCGCGCCCGCAACACGCGCGGCCTCTTCCATCGCACGGTCGATCTGATGCAGCCCGGCGACCGTCGGCCGCAGCGCCAGAACAAAGAAGCGTGCGAGGTAAGCGAACAGGATGATCCAGAGCGTATTGTAGAGGCTGACGCCGACAACCGGCAGCGGCTTGAGGAACATCAACAGGCAGGCAATGGCCAGCACGACGCCCGGCAGAGCATAAGGCATTTCGGCTGCGAAATTGAGCACCGGCGTCCAGCGACGCTTGCACCATGCCAGCATATAAGCAAGCGGGACCGCGATCAGGACAGCAAACAACGCTGCCGACAAAGACAGGACCACACTATTGCCAAATGCGCGCGCAGCACCGGCATGTTCCAAAAGGACGAAGCGGAAATTCTCGACCGTCGCCGTCGCAAACGTCAGCGGCACACCATAGGCTGGAACCAGAGCGGAAAGCGTGAGCCCGATCAGCGGCAAGAAGAGCACGACAACGATCAGCAGCCAGGCGGCCGCTTCCACCGTCACACGCCAGCGGCCAAGCGCAAAGGGAGCCGCTGGCAAAGACGTCGAAACAATACGGAAATCACGTCTGCGGGACGCATATTCCTGTGCAGCAATCCCTGCCGTGGCGATCAGACCGATCAGCACCGACAGCACGGCAACGCTGGACAGTACGGCTGGTCCTCCACCCGCAAGACGCTGATAGATCAGCGTCGGCAGGACGAGATAGTTCGACGGAATGCCCAGAAAGGCAGGAATGCCGAAGTTGCCGACGCAGGAAACAAAGGCAAGTGCTGCCGCACCGATGATCGATGGGGTCATCAGCGGCAGAATGATGGTACGCAGCACCGTCCATTTGCTGGCGCCGGCGCTAAGGCCCGCTTCCACCAACTCGCGCGGCAGTTTGCGCAGGCCAGCACGCACGATGAGGAAAACCAGCGGTCCATATTGCACGCCGAGCAGAAAGATAATGCCCCAGACGGAATAGAGCGGATTGCGGCTGCCAAGCGGCGGAGCCATGCCGATGATCTTGAGGAACTGGCTCGACGGACCGAAAAGCTGGAGCCAAGCCAGAGCTGTTACCTGCGGAGCGATCAAAAGCGGGGTAACATAGAAAAGCACGAAGACATTGCGCCCGCGCATATTCGTCAGCCCAACGAGCAAAGCTGCAACAATGCCGAACACCAGCGCCAGCAACGTGCCACCAATACCGATCTGCAGCGAATGCCATGTCGCCACCCAGGTCGACTGACTTCCAAGTGTTTCCACCAGCGCCGAAGCCGAAAGCTGTCCTTGTGGCGCGACCAGTTCAACCAGCAGCCTGCCCATCGGCAGAAGCGACAGAACCGCCACAATCAGTGTTACGCCAGCAATCAGGGCCGCATCGCGGCCCTGAAGGTCTTTTAGGATGCGCATCGAAATGCCTTATCCGCCAAACAGCTCGGAGAACTGCTTCTTGTCGGCATCAGTCTGATCAAGAACCTTCTGGGTGTCGATAGACATAATGTTGATCTTGGTGCCTTCCGGCAGCCATGCCGGGCGACCGACACCTTCCTTGGCAGGCAGATACCCCTGCTCCAGCGCCAGCTTCTGGCCGTCATCCGACAGGATGAAGTCCACGAACTTCTTGGCGCCATCGACATTCTTGGCGGTCGCCATGATCGCAACCGGTTCAGTCACCGCAGGCACGCCTTCCGAGGGGAAGACAAACTCGATCGGCGAGCCCTTGGCCTTTGCGTTGAGCGCCATGAAGTCAACGAGAATGCCGTATGGCTTTTCGCCGCTGGCGACAGACTTCAGCACCGCGCCATTGCCCTTCACACTTGCCAGTTCATTGGCCTTGAGGTTCTTGAAATAGTCCCAACCAAGGTCCTTGTTGAGCGCAAAGCCGCTCAGGAGATAGGCGGCAGCACCTGAATAAAGCGGGTTCGGCATAACCACCTGCCCCTTGTAGTCGGCCTTGGCGAGATCGGCCCAATGTTCTGGCTTCTGCGCGGCACCGGTATTGTAGGCGATGCCGGTGGTAATCAGCTTGGAGCCGAAATAGGTCTTGTCGGCGTCATAGGCATCAGCAGCAAAGCCATCGATCTTGGCTTCCGGATAGGCGAGCAGGCGCTTGTCCTTCTTGAGACCTTCCATCGTTACCGCGTCGGCGATGAGGAGAACGTCGGGCTGCGGTGCGCCAGCGGAGAATTCGGCGGCAAGCTTGGTGAGGAGTTCGCTCGTGCCGGAACGGAAAATCTGCACTTCCGTTTCCGGATTGGCCTTACGGAAAGCTTCGACCGTCCGGGTCGCATCCGCTTCCGGCTGCGAGGTATAGAGCGTCAGCGTATCGGCCTGCGCTACGGCGATGGAAAGAGCAAGAAGCGCAGGTACGGCGATGGCCCGCTTCAGCATCTTGTTCATGGGGTTTGCTCCTCGGATTTCGGTGTAATGCTCGCCAGCATGACCGGCTATGCCGGCACAGTCCTGCCGCGTGCGAACTGATAGCGCACAGATGGTGTCATGGCGAGAGGCACGATCATTTCCCTTCATGGTGCACCTGTCAAACATCCTGCGCTCTGAAACACGGAAAGCAGAAAGCCTTCCGGCGGAATCACGTCCAGCGGAAGGCTTTTAAGGCATTGAATATTCATGGCCATCAGCAATCCGCATCCCTCCTGCATGGAGAAGATGCGCATCGCAATAGAGGAATTGCACTGCGGTTTTATGACAACCGCAAACGCATTCCCGGTAAAAAGATCAACACATCAGATAACCATCCCGGCCACATGGGCGATCTGCGCGCCCGCCTCGTAATAGGCTTCGCGCACACTGCGGAAATTCTGTTCCTTCGGATCGCTCACCGGCAGCGGCAGATCGGCCTCGGTTATCTCGCCCGATACAAGTTTCGCAAGATGCTTACCGAAAACCGTTCCGGGCGCAATGCCGCGGCCATTGTAGCCGGAGAAGCCAACCACATTACGGGCAAGGCGATGGAATTTCGGCAGGCTGTCATTGGTCATGCCGATCTTGCCGTACCATTCGGTTTCGAACTCGACTTCGCCAATCTGCGGGAATATCCGCCTGAGCGCTTTTTTCGCCCAAGCCTTGTGCACCGCAGCGCCCGTATTGCGCAGCGCACCGACGCTTCCGAAGACAAGGCGGCCCTGCTGATCGAAACGGAAGGACGAGAGGACTTCCTTCGTGTCCCAGACGCCCTGCCTTTCCGGTAGGATGCTCTTCTTCAGATTGTCGGAGAGCGGCTGTGTAGCCATGTTGAAATATGGCAAGTGCACCAGTTCGGCGCGCACTTCCGGCCATGGCGCATTGGTATAGGCATTCGTTGCCACAACCACCCAATTGGCCGTTACGGACCCCTTTGCGGTCTTCACGACCCACTTGCCGTTCTTTTCCTCGGCCCCGATCACCGGGCTACCCGTAAATACGGTTGCGCCAGCGGCAATGGCGGCATGGGCAAGCCCGCGCACATAGGCAAGCGGCTGGATGGTACCGGCGCGCAGATCGAGAAGCGAACCCGCATAGGCTTTCGTGCCAACCTTGGCCTCGGTTTCCTTCGCATCCAGCAGCTTCACGTTGGCGCCGCGACGCGCCCACTGTTCATAACGATCTTCGAGTTCTTTCAGCCCCTTTTTGCCAACGGCACAATGGAGCGTACCCTGCTTCTCAACTTCGCAGGCGATCTTGTGTTTTTCGATGATCTCGAAGACGAGCTTCGGCGCATTGCCCAGAACGTCGAGCAGGCGATCACCATATTTCTGGCCAAGCACGCCGGGCAGATCATCCGGCATGACCCACATGCCCGCATTCACCAGACCGACATTGCGGCCCGAACCGCCATAGCCGATCTCGACCCCTTCGAGAACGATGGCTCGGGTGCCTTTTTCGGCCAGATGCAATGCCGTCGAGAGACCGGTGAAGCCGCCGCCCACAATCACCACATCCGCAGTCAGGTCCCCTTGCAGCGCAGTCGTCTTGGGAGCGGCAGGAGCGGTCTTTTCCCAAAGACCATGAGAGCGCGGATCGTTCAGCATCGAGAGCAACCATTTCAAACCGAGCATTTCCGGCAAAAGTGTGAAGCGGTTTTGCGTTCGGAAATGCGTAAAAACAAACAGTTAGAGCGGTTCCCGGTCTTTTAGCGATCGACCGCCCACGTGGAATACAGGCACACTGCCTGGCTGTTTCTATTTCACGCTGCGAAAGCCGGTTGGACAGCGTTATTTGCGCAACAATTCATTCCGGTTTGGAATGAACCAGCGGTGAATAATCGGTATTTCCAACCTGCCCGGCAATCCATTGACAGAACACCTGCGTCAGCGGATTTTCCAGTTTCCCTTCCGGCACCACGAGATAATATTCATTTTCCGTGCGCATTGGCTTTTCAAAAAGCAGCACCAATTCGCCACTCCGCAATTCCTGCTCGATCAGGTAAAGCGGCAGAAGCGCAAACCCCATACCCGCCAACGCCGCGCCGATTACCATCGAGAACTGGTCGAACCTGTGCCCGCGATAAGCCGACTGGCCTTCGACCCCGCAGCTTTCAAACCATTGCGCCCACATTTTGGGCCGCGTCGCAAGATGCAGCAGGGGCTCGCTTTCAAGCTCTTCCGGCGCGGACGGGTGACGGGCCTTCAACAGGCTCGGACTGGCGACCGGAACGATCACTTCGCTGCACAGGAACGAACAAGTAGCATGTGCCCAGACCGGCTGTCCATAATGGATCGCCAGGTCAAAAGGCTGTTCCTCAAAGTCGAAGACGCCGGAACGGGACGCGACATTGAGCGCAATTCCGGGGTGTTTTTCAACGAAGTCGGGAATGCGGGGCATCAGCCATCGGGTGCCGAAAGTTGGCAGGGTGGCAATGCTGAATGACGAGGTTGACTGCGCCGAGGCCATGGCCCTCAGCATCGTGTCCTCGGTCTGGTTCAAAAGGCGCCGCACTTCCGGCAGGAATTTCCGGCCGGCATCGGACAAAAGGATTCGCTGACGAATACGCTCGAACAGCAGAACGCCAAGCTGGCTTTCAAGATCCTTGATCTGGCGGCTCACCGCGCTTTGGGTGAGATTGAGCTCATGTGCGGCCTGCGTGAAACTTCCGTGGCGCGCAGCGCATTCGAAGGCCTGCAACGTGGCGATGTCCGGGATCAATCTCCTGCTCAGCTTCATTCCATTCTCGCATTAACATAGTTGCTTTCGTCGCAAGCATAACCGCAAAACGGTCTATATGATACATTTTCATCATAATCCATGCATGTTCCTCCCAAGCACGACATGCATCGCCCCAAGATGCCCCATTCGACGGAAATTTTCGCAATGAAAGACCAGAAATTCGTTTCGCCGGATGCCATTCGCTCCGCTTTCTCGGCAGCAATGTCGGCCATGTACAAGGAAGAAGTGCCCGCCTATGGCACATTGATGGAACTCGTCGCCTATGTGAATGCCAAGGTGCTGGCGGATGACAGCCACTTGCATGAACGCCTGACCGAAACGGATTCGCTCGAGCGCATTTCGGAAGAACGCCATGGGGCGATCCGCCTCGGCACCGCCGCCGAGCTTTCCATGATGCGCCGCGTCTTCGCGGTCATGGGCATGTTCCCGGTCGGCTATTACGATCTGAGCGCCGCTGGAGTGCCTGTCCACTCCACCGCCTTCCGCCCCGTCGATGACGCCGCCTTGAAACACAATCCGTTCCGTGTCTTCACCTCGCTGTTGCGTCTCGACCTCATTGCCGATGAAAAGCTGCGCGCAGAATCGGAAGAAGTTCTGTCGAAGCGCAATATCTTCACCGCCGGAGCCGTCGCTTTAGTGGAGAAGGCCGAAGCCGAAGGCGGCCTCAACGATGACGACGCCAAAACCTTCGTCGCTGAAGTGCTGGAAACCTTCCGCTGGCACGACCGCGCCAATGTCAGCGCCGAACTTTATCATCGCCTGCATGACGCACACCGCCTGATCGCCGATGTCGTGTCGTTCAAGGGCCCGCATATCAACCACCTGACGCCGCGCACGCTCGACATCGACGCCGTGCAGGCCCAGATGCCGGAACGCGGCATCAACCCGAAGGCAGTCGTGGAAGGTCCGCCGACCCGCAACTGCCCGATCCTTTTGCGCCAGACCTCGTTCAAGGCGCTGGAAGAGGAAGTCTCCTTCATCGGCAGCAATGGCGAATGGACACCCGGCTCGCATACCGCCCGTTTCGGCGAGATCGAGCAGCGCGGCGTGGCGCTGACGCCGAAGGGTCGTGCGCTTTACGACAAGCTTCTCAACGACACTCGCGCAATTGCCCGCCCTGCTCCCGATGGCTCCAATGCGGCTGAGTATGTAAAGGCTCTGGGCGACACGTTCGCCGCTTTCCCCGACACGTGGGCAGGCATTCGCGAACAGGGCCTTGGCTACTTCGCCTATTCGGTCAAGGATGCTGCAAAGCTTGAAGCTTTCAAGCCGGGTACCGATATCGAGGTTCTGATTGAAGCTGGCGCCGTCCAGTTCGACCCGATCATCTATGAGGACTTCCTGCCGGTCAGCGCTGCCGGTATATTCCAGTCCAATCTGGGTGACGATGAAACACAGGAATTTGTCGAAAGCCCCAACCAGAAGCGTTTCGAGGATGATCTGGGCGCGAAAGTGCTCAATGAATTCGAGCACTATGCCCGCATCGAACGCGAATCCATCGAAGCCGTACAGGCAGGCCTGAAGGGCCTCGAAGCGGCAGAATAAACGCATACCCCTGAAGAGTTGCAGACTTTTCGGACTGGATTATGCGCAAACAACTCAGACAGAGAGGAAAGCCATGAACACCGCTGTTAGAAAAATCGACGTGAAGAAGGAAGCAGCAGAACTGCTTTCCAAGCTTGGTGTCGATGCTTCCGCCTATACGGGCGGCGACCTTGCCGGTTTCAGCCCTGTTTCAGGCGAACAGATTGCTGCGGTCAAGACCCACAGCAAGGACGACGCAGTCAAGATCATCGATAAGGCTGACGAAGCTTTCCGCGCATGGCGCACTGTTCCGGCACCGAAGCGCGGCGAACTGATCCGTCTTCTCGGCGAAGAACTGCGCGCTTCCAAGGAAGACCTTGGCCGCCTTGTTTCGCTCGAAGCCGGTAAGATTCCTTCTGAAGGCCTCGGCGAAGTGCAGGAAATGATCGACATCTGCGATTTCGCAGTCGGTCTGTCGCGCCAGCTCTACGGCCTCACCATCGCCACCGAACGCGCCGGCCATCGCATGATGGAAACCTGGCATCCGCTCGGTGTTGTCGGCGTTATCTCGGCCTTCAACTTCCCCGTAGCCGTATGGTCGTGGAACGCCGCCCTTGCAATCGTCTGCGGCAACTCCGTTGTCTGGAAGCCGTCTGAAAAGACCCTCCTGACCGCTCTTGCCTGCGATGCGATCTTCAAGCGCGCGCTGAAGCGCTTCGGCGAAGCACCGGAAGGCATCTCGCTGCTTCTGCTCGGTGATCGTGAAATCGGTGAAGTCCTCGTCGACAGCCCGAAGGTTCCTGTCGTTTCGGCAACCGGTTCGACCCGCATGGGCCGCGAAGTCGGTCCGCGCCTTGCCAAGCGTTTTGCGCGCGCAATCCTTGAACTCGGCGGCAACAATGCTGGCATCGTCTGCCCGTCGGCCGATCTCGACATGGCGCTGCGCGCAATCGCTTTCGGCGCAATGGGCACCGCTGGCCAGCGTTGCACCACGCTGCGTCGTCTCTTCGTACATGAAAGCGTTTACGACGCTCTCGTCCCGCGTCTCCAGAAGGCATATGCCAGCGTCACCGTTGGTTCGCCGCTCGAAACCAGCGCTCTGGTCGGTCCGCTGATCGACAAGGTTGCCTTCGACAACATGCAGAAGGCGCTCAAGGAAGCAGCTGCACACGGCGGCAAGGTACAGGGCGGCGAACGGGTCGATGCTGGCCATGAAAACGCTTACTACGTGCGTCCGGCTATCGTCGAAATGCCGAAGCAGGAAGGCCCGGTTCTCGAAGAAACCTTCGCCCCGATCCTCTACGTCATGAAGTATTCCGACTTTGATGATGTTCTGGCTCAGCACAATGCGGTTGGCGCAGGCCTGTCGTCTTCGATCTTCACGCTCAACCTGCAGGAAGCAGAACGCTTCCTTTCGGTTGAAGGTTCGGATTGCGGCATTGCAAACGTCAATATCGGCACGTCTGGTGCTGAAATCGGCGGCGCATTCGGCGGCGAAAAAGAAACCGGCGGTGGTCGTGAATCGGGTTCGGATGCGTGGAAGGCCTATATGCGCCGCGCAACCAACACCATCAACTACTCGAAGGCTCTGCCGCTCGCACAGGGCGTTTCCTTCGACATCGACTGATCGGTCTCATTATAGATCAAAACCCCGCTTCGGCGGGGTTTTTTTTTATGAGTCGCAACGTATTGACCGGTTGAGATTTTAAGGTACATGAGCACCGGAAGCGCAGAGAAACGCCATTTGCAGACCGTCAGTGCGTAAATATCGACCGGTCAATCACCCCATGCGTTCGGAGGCGAACGACCCTGGGCTAGCAGGGAATACGACGGTGCGATTGCCGTTGAGGAATGAGCGGTGATGGATATGCGCGTGGACTGCACGCGCCAGAACCTGCGCTTCCACGTCGCGTCCGATCGACACGTAATCAGCCGCGCTCTGTGCGTGCGTGATGCGCGCCACGTCCTGCTCGATGATCGGACCTTCATCGAGGTCTGCGGTCACATAATGCGCTGTCGCGCCAATCAGCTTAACGCCACGCTCATAAGCCTGTTTATACGGGTTTGCCCCCTTGAAGGACGGCAGGAACGAGTGGTGGATATTGATGATCCTGCCCGACATCTTCTGGCAAAGCTGGTCGGACAGAACCTGCATGTAACGCGCAAGAACCACCAATTCCGTGCCAGTATCTTCCACTATATCCATGAGGCGCTGCTCGGCCTCCGGCTTGTCGGCCTTGGTGACGGCGATGTGGTGGAAAGGAATGTCGTGATTGACGACAACCTTCTGATAATCGAAATGGTTCGAGACCACACCGACAATATCGATCGGCAGCGCGCCGATCTTCCAGCGATACAGAAGATCGTTCAGGCAATGGCCGAAACGTGAGACCATCAGCAATGTCTTGGTGCGGTGGGCGTTATCATGGAATTCGAAATTCATTTCAAACGGAGCTGCCACCGGTGCAAAGCCGTCACGCAGCACGTCAAGCGCTACGCCTTCTTCGGAAATAAAGCTAACGCGCATGAAGAAGCGACCGGTGTCCAGATCGTCGAACTGGGCGCTATCGATGATGTTGCAACCCTTGCCGGCAAGATAACCCGAAATCGCGGCAACGATACCGCGCGTGGACTTGCAGGTGACGGTCAGGACAAAATTATGCATCGGACTTCCTCAAATTTTCGAAGGCGCAAGCCAGGGCGACCACACCGCGAACCTAATCCACGAAGCGGCCTCGGCCATGCCAGAATGCGTAATGCACTGACGGGATTGCGCTATCAAGCGACTTTGGAAGAAAGATTGTCCGATTTTGTTCCGGGCCGCATCCCGAGTTCCGGAATGCGGGCCAGCTTCAAAGATGCGGGTTGCGGTTACGATAACGGGCGACCAGCGAACGGTTCACATCGCCGGAACCCGGCATGTTGGCGCTGAGATAAATCGGTGCATCGCCCTCCCCTACCAGCCTTGCCGCCACATCTGCAAAAATGGCGTTGAGAATGGTCACACCAAGCGCGGTTGAAACCGGGCCGACTTTCAACGCGCTGCCTTCCACTTCCAGCACCGCATCGCCCGCTGGCGCGTTATTGTCCAGAACGACATCGGCCAGAGAAAGCAATTGCGTGCGCCCCTTGGCGATGGCGTTGGAATAGGTGACGGAGGTGACCGCAATAACGGCAGCTCCCCTCTCACGCGCAAAGCGTGCTGCCTCGATGGGAGCGGCATTGACGCCGGAATTCGACACGACGATCAGCACGTCTCCCTCACGAATGCCATAGCGCTCGAGAATTGGCAGCACAGCCCCTTCGATCCGCTCGAAATGCGAGCTTGCCACTGCACCATCCTGCAGCATGATAGCCCCGCAAAGAATAGGCACAGTAATCGCCAATCCGCCTGCACGATAATGCAACTCTTCCGCCATCATATGCGAATGGCCGGTGCCGAACACATAAACCCGGTGATCCGACTTGGCCGCAGTGGTAATGAGTTCCGCGGCCTTGGCCATCGGATCGGCAAGACGATCCCGCAGACCGGAGAGCCGGGCGATCAGATCATTGAAATAACGATCGGTGATTTCCGTCATCGGCTTTACCCCGCGATCTGCTTTTCACCCGAAAGCCACGTGGCTTTCGCAAACAACCCGTCGTCAAGATGGACCGCATCCATTCGCATGCCGGGGCGGAACGTACCGCGATCATCGAGACGCAGATAGCGTGCGGGGTAGTGGCTCGCCATGCGCAGTGCCTCGGCCAGCGTCAACTCCAGTTCGGCCACGCCAAAACGGATAGCCGACGCCATGTCGAGATCGGAACCGGCTATGGTGCCATCCGCCAGCACGAGCTTGGAGCAGATGCCGCCCGGCACCCG
This sequence comes from Hyphomicrobiales bacterium, assembly GCA_900473915.1. Classification (GTDB taxonomy): domain Bacteria; phylum Pseudomonadota; class Alphaproteobacteria; order Rhizobiales; family Rhizobiaceae; genus Brucella. The sequence continues at coordinate 164,168 of UCNG01000008.1, forward strand.
ACGAACGGCACGCCCGTTGATCTCGAAGCTTTCAGAGTCCGAGCCGACCAGGGCCATCGCATCCGTCACGAAAAACAGATGCGCGTCGCCGCGCTTTGCCCTGAGCGCAAGCCGCAGCGCCATCGGGTCGACATGGTGACCATCGGCAATGATGCCGCACCAGATGTCGGGATGATCAAGCGCCGCGCCCGCAAGCCCCGGCGCTCGGTGGCCGATCTGGCTCATGGCATTGAAAAGATGGGTGACGCTGCGCGCACCCGCATCGAAGCGCTTGAACGCTTCCTCGGCGGTCGTGTCGCTGTGGCCGATGCTGACGATCACCCCCGCATCGCTCAACCGCCGCACCTGATCTGGCGTGACCTGCTCGGCTGCAAGCGTAACCAGCAAGGTGCCAACCTGTTTGGCTGTATGGCTATAGAGCGCAATATCGGCATCATTGACGGGGCGCATCAGCTCCGCCAGATGCGCTCCCTTCCGCGCCGGGGCCAGATGCGGCCCCTCAAGATGCAGGCCGGCAACGCCCTTGTCGGCCTTGACCGCTTCAATCGCCGCTTCGATGGCGCGGTCGCGCACCGGCATGGTATCGGTGATGAGGGTCGGCAGAAGGCTCGTCGTTCCATATTTGCGATGCCCCTTGGCAATCGTGAACATGGTTTCAGGCGTCGGCTCGTCATTGAGCATGCGCCCGCCGCCCCCATTGACCTGCGCATCGATGAAGCCGGGCGCAAGAACGCCGCCATTCAGACGCTCAACATCATGTGCCTCGCCCAGCGAGGCTTCCGGCACAATGGCTTCGATCCGGCCATCGCTGAACACCAGCGCGCTCTGGTCGTGAAAGCGCTCGCCGTCGAAGATGCGCGCCCCGGCTATTGCTGATTTTTTCGTCATACCGTCACCGTAACCTTGTTGAGATTGCGCGGCTTGTCAGGATCAAATCCCTTGCGGCGCGTCACCGCTTCGATAACGCGGTAATAGTTGATGAGGGAAACCAGAGGATCGAGATGGGCATTGCCTGTGCTCGCCGATGGCAGCCGGAAACCCGGCGTTTCCGCATCGGACAGCGACACGATGCTCGCCCCGAATGAATGCAGCCGCTTCAGCGCCTGCATGTTCGTGTCGAAGGCTTCATCGCGCGGCAGGAAGGAAACGATCGGGAACCCCTCTTCCACCAGCCGCATCGGGCCGTGCATCAGTTCGGCCAGAGAGAAGGCTTCGGCGTGGATATTCGCGGTTTCCTTTGCTTTCAGAGCAGCTTCGAGTGCAATCGCAAAGGCCGTGCCCCGGCCGCCGGTATAGAGTGAACGCGCATTGAACAGAAGGTTTTCAACCGCTTCGCGACCATCGGGCCGTGTTGCGGCAAGCGCTTCCGGCAGGCGTTGCAGTCCAGCCTGCAGGTTTGTGTCACCGCTGGCCGACCCGACCACGCCCGACAGGGCGGCGACTGCGGCAATAAACGATTTGGTCGCAGCAACGCTTTTTTCTTCACCGGCATGGAGCGCCAGCACAACATCGGCGGCGTTACCAAGCGGGCTATCGACGACGTTCACGACGGCAATTGTCGTTGCACCGCCCTTTTTGGCAGCTTCCTGCGCCGCGACAATATCGGGGCTGGCACCTGACTGCGACACGGTGAAGTGCAGTCCGTTCTTGAGCTTCAGCTTGGAACCATAGACAGACGCCACCGAAGGTCCGATGGAAGCCACCGGAATACCCATCGTGATTTCCATCAGATATTTGAAGAATGTTGCCGCGTGGTCGGACGAACCGCGCGCGGCGGTAGTGATGACGGCAGGTTCGCTTTTCTGGAAAATGCGCGCGATTTCCGCGAATGTGCCTGCCTCCTTTTCAAGCAGACCGGCGACAACGGCTGGCGATTGTTCGGTTTCCTGCAGCATCAGGGAGGAAGGGCTGTTCATGGTCATTCTCCAATTTTCAGTTCCGCGACGAAGTCATAGGCATCGGCGCGATAATGCGAACGGGTATATTCGACGATCCGGTCGTCTTCGAGATGCGAGACGCGCTCGATCAAAAGTGCAGGCGCTCCGCGATGCACGCCAAGGAGGCGGGCTATGCCGGGATCGAGTGTAACGGCTGTCAGGCGCTGCAAGGCGCGAACCGGCTTGTGGCCGCGCCGTGCCAAAGCGCCATAAAGCGAGGTTTCATCGACGCGATCCTGATCCAGAAAATGGCGAGGAACCACCGCGCGCTCAAAAGCCATCGGCACACCATCGGCAAGGCGCAGACGATCCAGCCGCACCACAGTCGTATCGACACCGATCCCCAGCCGGAAGGCTTCGTCTGGCGATGGCCTATCGATTTTATTGGTGACGACACGGGCACCCGGCTCCTTGCCGCGTGACAGCATGTCCTCTGAAAACGAGGTCAGGCGCCACAAATGCTGGCTGATGCGTGCCGGGCGCTCCGCGACGAAGGTGCCGCTGCCGCGCCGCGCTTCCACCACGCCCTGTGTCAGCAATTCCTTATAGGCATTGCGAACGGTGATACGGCCGACGCCAAGCTGCTCTGCCAGATCGCGCTCCGGCGGGAGCCCCACAGCGGGCGCAAGCTGCCCCTCCTCGATCAGTTCACCGAGAATCCGCGCAAGGTTCCGGTAAAGCGGCCCTGTCAGCTGCGGATCGTGCAAACCGCGCTCTTCAATGGCCGTGATCAATGTGGTTCTATTCATGACTGACATAATAGAACCTATATAGAACCAATAGCAAGTGACAATCTCATGAAAAAAGCCCGGTCGGAACCGGGCTTTTCGTCAGTGCGATTGCGGAGCTGCATGCGCCTCGGCTGGCGGCGCATCCTCGTTGTGCTCCGGCTCCTTGATCCGGAACCAGGCGACATAAAGCGCTGGCAGGAAGAGGAGCGTGATTGCCGTACCCGCAATGATACCCCCCATCATGGCGTAGGCCATCGGGCCCCAGAATACTTCGCGCGCGATGGGGATGAGTGCCAGGCTTGCCGCTGCCGCCGTCAGCGCGATGGGGCGCATTCGGTGTTGGCTGGCCTGCATCACCGCATCCCATGGGTGCATGCCCTCCGCGATATGCTCCTCAACTTGCACGATCAGGATGACCGAGTTACGGATGAGAATGCCAACCAGCGCCAGCACGCCGAGGATCGCCACGAAACCGAGTGGCTTGCCGCTTGGCAGCAAGGCCGCCACAACGCCGATCAAGCCCAGCGGCGCCACGGCCACCACAAGGAACAGGCGTTGGAAGCTCTGGAGCTGAACCATAAGGACGGTCGCCATGACGAACAGCATCAGCGGAACCACCGCAGCAATCGGTCCCTGGCTCTTGCCGCTTTCCTCCACCGTACCTGCCGTCTGGATGGAATATCCTGCCGGTAGCTTATCGGCGAAGGTTTTGATGGCTGGCGTCAAATCCTTGACGATCGTGTCCGGCATCGTCTTGTCGATGATGCCAACAGCCACGGTAATCGTCGGAATACGCGAACGGCGATAGATGACCGGCTGTTCCAGCTCATACCGGAAATTGGCTATCGCCGCCAATGGCACCGACGTCCCGTTGCCGGTTGCGATCTGCAAGCTTTGCAGCGTGTCGATCGAGTCGCGTTCCTGTTTCTGCGCCCGCGCAATGACATTGATCAGATAGATCGAATCCCGCACCTGCGTAATCGTGATCCCGCCAACAATGCCATTGAGGGTGGTTGCAATATCCTTGGAGGAAATACCGAGTTTTCTCGCCTTGTCCTGCATCACATCGACGCGAATGACACGGCCCGGCTCGTTCCAGTTATAGCTGACGACGCCGAGTCGCTTGTCCGCACTCAATATACCGGCAAAATCCTGCGCAACACCGCGCAGCGTCTGAATGTCCGGCCCCGAGATACGGTACTGGATCGGACGACCGACAGGCGGGCCAAGCTCCAGATATTTCACATAGACATCGGTCCCGACGTAATCCTTGCGGAGCACCTCATTGAACTTCTGCTTGAGCCTGTCTCGCGCTTGCAGATCCTTCGCAACGACGACCATCTGCCCGAAATACGGATTTGCGGGCTGCACGTCGAAGGAGAGAATGAAGCGGATGGCACCCTGCCCGATATAGGTACTCCAATGATCGATATCCGGATTGCCTTCGAGCATTGTCGCCTCGAATTTCTCCATCTGGGCCTTGGTGTCGGTGATGGAACTGTTTTGCGGCAGCGTCCAGTCGAGCACCAGTTCCGGACGATCAGATTCCGGGAAGAACTGTCGTTCGATAAAGCCCATGCCAAAAACGGATACGAGGAAGAGCGCGATTGTCGTAGCGATCGTGATCCATTTGTGCCGCATGGATGCGAGCAGAACCTGCGAGAAGATCGTGAAGAACCGGCTGCGCTTTTCTTCATGAGCCTTCATCTTCTTGGGCAGGAAGGTGACACCCAGCAATGGCGCGAACAGAACCGCCACGATCCATGACACGATCAGGGAAACCGCAATCACCACGAACAATGTGTAGGTGTACTCGCCGGCCTGACTGCTGTTCAATCCGATCGGGATGAAGCCAGCAATGGTCACGAGCGTACCCGTCAACATGGGAAAGGCGGTGCTCGTATAAACGTAAGTCGCCGCCTTGTGGATGGGATCGCCTGCCTCTAGCCGTGCCACCATCATTTCAACAGCAATCATCGCATCATCGACCAGAAGACCGAGCGCGATGATGAGCGCGCCCAATGACACGCGCTGCAAGGAAATATCCATCAACGACATGATCAGGAAGGTGATGGCCAACACCAGCGGTATCGACAGCGAGACAACAAAACCAGCCCGCACGCCCAGACTGACAAAGCTCACGGCCAGCACAATGATGACGGCCTCGAACAGCGCTTCCGTGAAACCAGAAACCGCATCCTTGACGACTTCAGGCTGGTCGGCAACCTTGAAAACATTGATACCGAGCGGAAGTTCCGCCGTCACCTGGCTCATCATCTTGTCGAGTGCCGCGCCGAACTCAAGCAGGTTGCCGTTTGGCTTCATGCCTATGCCGAGGCCGATTGCATCCTGTCCCTTCACGCGGAAGATGGATGTCGGCGGGTCTATATAGCCACGCGTGATCGTTGCCACATCCGACAGGCGAAAGAAACGGTCATTCACGCGCAGGTTTACCGCCCGCAGATCGGCTTCCGAGGTGAATTGCCCGCTGACGCGCACGCTAATGCGCTCCGGTCCGGCTTCCACGACACCGGAAGGCGTGATTGCGTTCTGATCCTGCAAGGCTTGCAGGATTGCCTGCTGATCCAGCCCGAGCGCCGCGACCTGGCGCGTGGAGAACTCCAGATAAATGGCTTCGTCCTGCGCGCCGATCAATTCAACCTTGCCCGCATTGGGCAGTGTCAGGATTTTCGTTCGCGTACTCTCGGCATAGTCCCGCAACTGCCGCATGGAAAGACCATCCGACGTGAAGGCATAGACGTTACCGTAAACGTCACCGAACTGGTCGTTGAAATACGGTCCGAGAACGCCTTGCGGCAGCGTAGTCTGGATATCGTTCAGGAAGTGGCGCACTTCCGTCCACGACTTTTTGACCTGTTCGGCCCGCGTCGTATCTTTCAGGAATACGAACACGATCGACTTGCCTGCCGTGGTTATGCTGCGCGTATAGTCGAGCGTATCGAGTTCCTCGAGCTTCTTTTCCAGCCGGTCGGTAACCTGATTCAGCGTTTCCTCAACAGACGCACCCGGCCAATTGGCCTGCACAACCATTGTCTTGATTGTGAATTCCGGGTCTTCCTCCCGTCCGAGATCGATATAGGAAATGAAGCCCGCGACAAGAAAGACGAGCATGAAGTACCAGACCAGGGACCGATGATTCAGAGCCCAGTCAGACAGATTGAATCCTTTTTTCACAGGCCCGTTCCTTTCGCGTCCAGGCGGACTTTCTGTCCCTCCTTCAACTCATTCACCCCGGCAATCGCAACATAACTGCCGATATCGACCCCTCCGGCGACAAAACTGCCGCCGCGCCGTTCGATAACCTGCACATCGTGAAGGGAAACCGTCTGCTTGTGCGGGTCGATGACCCAGATGCCGGTCTTGCCGTTTTCCTCGCGCAAGGATTGGATCGGCATCGTCACAAGGTTTTGCTCAGGAGCCGCCATGGCGGCACGGATGGTCGCGCCGAGACGAAAGCCGTCAGGCGGATTGTCCAGCGCGATTCGTACGCGGCGGGTCCGCGTCTGCGCATCCGCCTGCGGAGCGACTTCACGCACTGTGCCCTGTCCTGTTACGGTTGAATCAGCCTGAAGCTGCACATTGAAGGGCGTGCCCTGCTCAAAATACTGCGTCATGCGGTCGGGAATATCGACAACTGCTTCGCGAATATCCGGGCGTGCCACCGTCATTACGGTCTGCCCGGCCGCCACCACCTGCCCCACTTCGGCATTCGTTGTGGAAATGACCCCATCGTAATCCGGGCGCAGCACAGCATAGCTGCGCTGATCCTGCGCCTTCTTCAGCCCCGCCTGGGCCTTTTCAAGCCCCGCCTGAGCGCTGTCGCGCGCCTGCCTCGCCGCATCATAATCGGCTTGAGACACATTATTGCCTTTCAGCAGGGTGCGCTGGCGCTCCTCGCTTGCCGAGGCATTGGCAAACTGTGCTTCGGCGCTTGCCAGATCCGCCCTTGCCGACTGAACGGCAAGGTCGAGATTGGAAGGATCGAGCATTGCAACCATCTCGTCCTTCTTCACAAGATCGCCCACCTGGACAGGCCGATTGATGATGCGTCCGAGCACCCGGAACGCCAGATCGGTGGAGTAGCGCGGCTCGATCGTGCCAGCAAAGCCTGTCTGCGTGACGGGCTTGGGCTCGACGACCATGTAAAGAACCGGGCGCACCGCGTCCGCGTTCGCTTGCTTGTCTTCTTCCTTGCCGCAGGCAGTGAGCAGAACTGCCGCGCCGAACGCCGCGACATATCCTATCGACCGGATCGCGGGAAACTGGATTGCCGTCTTCATTGTGCAACAAGCCCTTCCTGTTCCTCGATAACCTCGGCCACTTCGCCTGAACGCAACATCTGCGCGCCTTTCGTGACGATCAGCTCGCCTTCCTGTAGTCCACCCTCAACGAGGACCCGGCCTTTCTCGTAAGCGAGGACGCTGATCGGAACCAGCGTTGCTACCTTGGAATCCTTCGATAGCCTCCAGACCGCGGTCCGCCCCGCATCCGAGGTAATCGCGCTCCATGGCAGAACGACAATTTTCACGCTGTCCATATGAACCGTGCCTGTCACAGTGGCTCCGAGAGCCATCTGGGGCGGCGTTTGCGCTATCGCGACCTTCACCCGTACGGTTCCTGTCTGTGCATCGACCACCGGCGAAATCTCGCGGATCTTGCCTTCCGCGCTTATCGAGGCGTCGGAAAGCAATGCAATCGTTACGCCCATGCCGATCTTGGCGTGGTTCACCAGCGTCTCCTGAACGTCGAAGACCGCATCGCGTGGGCCGTCCTCGGCAATCGAGAATGCCGTCTGCGCGGCCTGCACAACCTGACCGGCCTCGACATTGCGCGCTGTAATCACGCCGGAAACAGGTGCCTGCAATTCAGTATAGGACAGCTGATCGCGAGCATCGTTCAACTGGCTTTCGGCGCTGGCAAGGGCGCTCTGCGCCGTTTGCAGGTTCTGGTTGGCCTGATCATAGGTGCTGCGTGTCGTAAAGCCTTGCGCCAGCAATGCCTTCTGTCGTGCAAAATTCGCTTGCGCCTGCACGAGCTGCGCGTGTGCAGCATCCTTGGAGGCCTGCGCGACGCGCAGATTGGCCTGCTGTTCGACATCATCGATGCTGGCCAGCGGCTGGCCTTTTTTCACGTGCTGGCCTATCTCGACCAGACGCTGCACAACCTGACCGTTCAAACGGAACGATACATTGACAAGCGATCGCGCCGCTATCGCACCGGATAAAGTCAGTTTCGGCTGATAGTCGCTCGCGACCGCTTTCACCGCCGCTACCGGGACAAGCGAACCCGCCAGAGCCGGAGATCCGGCGCCAGGGGCCAATAGCCCCAGACAGATGAATAATATGCCGTGCCTTCTGACATGGGCAGCAGCGGGCTGGCTCGCAGCGCGCTTCCATCCATTTCGCAATCCGTAAATGAGTGATTTTACTGGCATCTACACGATTCTCACTGGTTACGTTCTATTGAGATGCAATTAAAGCCGCGCAGAGAAAAGCGACTTCGTAAAAGAAGTGAAATCATAGCTATCATGGGTCAAAATCTTTTCGGAAACGCTTATTGAAATAATTGGCGCTATTGGCCTGTTTACCGACGCATTGAGAAGAAGAAGTGTAATAAATGCTGAATTTTGCGAAAAACTCCAAGAATACGAAATATTATATTCGACCTTCTAACCCTTGGCCTCCTCGACAAATCTTAAACCTGCTGCATTCAATTCATAACGCGTGCGTTGCGTGCGTGAATCGCGCTGCCTGATCCGCACATAACCCTGATCCTGACCGAGCAGTGAAATCTCGCGAAGAACCAGCGCGTGAGCGACGCCAAGCAGCCGCGCGAAGGTTCGGCTGTCTGACGCGATATCCAGCGCCAGTGCTGCGATAATTCCCGCGCCAAGCCCCGAAAGACTGCTGGACGCGGTGAGGAGAGCATCGACCAACGCCATATATTCCGCCTCACCTTCATCCATCATGCGGCAGCCGATTTCACGGGGCGGAACGAAACAACCACCGATTTGGAGGTCGGCGTATAGCTTTCATCACCGGAACTGGCGAGCGGTACCAACACATTCATTTCCGGGTAATAGCCCGCGATACAACCGCGCGGAATGTCATAAGGCACAAAACGAAAATCCCGGGCGATCCGCTCTACACCATCGTCGAACTCGCCCACAATATCGGCCCGGTCGCCCGCTTCGACGCCAAGATCGGCCATGTCAGCCGCATTCATGAAGACGACCTGCCGTTCGCCATAGACCCCGCGATAGCGATCATCCATGCCATAAATGGTCGTATTGTACTGATCATGACTACGGAAGGTCTGCAGCACATAACGCCCCGGCTTGCCACGTGCCTGCTGATGCTCGACCGCTTCCGGCAAAGCGCCAGTCCAGAACGTCGCCTTGCCCTCTGTCGTATTCCATTCCAGTTCACGGGCAGAGTTGCGCAAATGGAAACCGCGAGGAACCCGTACGCGCTTGTTGAAATCGTAGAAGTCCGGCAATACGCGAGCAATGCGGTCGCGAATGAGATCATAATCGTCGGCAAGTTCCAGCCAATTGACCGGCTGCGGCCCAAGCGTCGCCTGCGCCATGCCTGCAATGATCGCCACTTCCGAGCGCAGATGCGGGGAGGCTGGCGCATTGATGCCGCCCGAACCGTGCACCATGCTCATGGAATCCTCAACCGTCACGATCTGCGCAACGCCCTTGGAATTGAGATCAATTTCAGTGCGTCCCAGGCACGGCAGAATGAAAGAATCCTCTCCCGGAACCAGATGCGAATGATTGAGCTTGGTCGCGATATGAACCGTCAGGCGCTGGCTTGAAAGCGCTTTCGCGATAAGCGGGCTGTCCGGGGTAGCCCGCGCGAAATTGCCCCCGAGACCGATGAATGCCTGAGCCGACCCGTCGAGCATGGCGCCGATGGCCCCCAGAACATTGTGCCCCGGCTCTCGTGGAACTTCGAAGCCAAACTCCTTTTCCAGCGCATCAAGAAATGCAACGGGAGGCCGTTCATTGATGCCGACAGTGCGATCACCCTGCACGTTGGAATGGCCGCGAACCGGACAAAGCCCGGCACCCGGCCTGCCGATATTGCCGCGCAGCAGCATGAAGTTTGTGATTTCGCGGATCGTAATGACCGAATGGCGGTGCTGGGTGATCCCCATCGCCCAGGTGCAGATGACCCGCTCCGACTGCATATATATCTGCGCCGCGCGCTCCAATGATTGTCGGGGCAGACCGGACTGATCCTCGATTTCTTCCCATGAGGTCGCATCGACTGCGGCGCGATAAGCCGCCAGCTCTGCCGTATGTGTTTGGAGAAAATCCCGGTCGAGGATCGATGGCTTGCCAGCGGCGGTTGCCGCGTCATCCGCCGCAAAAACCGCCTTGGCCATGCCGCGGAAAGCGGCAAGATCGCCGCCAAGACGCGGCTGGAAATAGTCGCTTGCTATGGCTTCACTGCCGCCATGCAGCATTTCAAGCTTGTTCTGCGGATCGGCAAATCTTTCCAGCCCGCGCTCGCGGATCGGATTGAAAACGACGATCCGTGCGCCGCGCTCGGCTGCACGACGCAAATCGCCCAGCATGCGCGGGTGGTTGGTGCCCGGATTCTGGCCGACGACGAAAATGGCATCGGCCATTTCGAAATCTTCCAGCAGCACGGTCCCCTTGCCGACACCGACCGACTGTTTCAGTGCGACACCGCTTGCCTCGTGGCACATATTGGAACAATCAGGGAAGTTATTGGTCCCGTAGGCACGCACAAACAACTGGTAGAGAAATGCGGCCTCGTTCGAAGCGCGACCTGAAGTATAGAATTCAACCCGGTTTGGACTGTCGAAACTCTTCAGAATACCGCCTATAGTTCTGAAAGCCTCGTCCCATTCGATGGCTTCATACTGATCAGTCGAAGCATTGTACCGCATGGGATGGGTCAGGCGACCGGTGTTTTCCAGATCGTAATCCGTCCAGTTGCGCAGCTTCGAAACCGTATGCTCGCGGAAAAAAGCAGGCGTCGTGCGCCGGTCAGTCGCCTCCCAGGCGACCGCCTTCACACCATTCTCGCAAAATTCGAACGAAGAACCATGTTCCGGATCACCCCAGGCGCAACCGGGACAATCAAACCCGTCGGGCTGGTTGGCCTTGAGAAGCGTGCGCGCGCCGGAGAGAGGAGCGCCGCTTGCCAGCAATTGCTTGCCGCAGCTTTTCAATGCACCCCATCCGCCTGCTGCGGCAGATCGCTTGCCGATGAAACCGGTTTTGATGGCTTTGCTCATCCGTTACCCTCTGCCCCTGTTGCAAGACCGCCTTCTTCAATTGGCACGAACTTGCCTGGGCGGGTGCCAATATCATAAGAGGAACTGCGCGGTTCTTCAATTAACTGCGAGGCAATTGTTATCCGATACTTGTTCGTACTTGATTTCAGTCGCACGATCCGTCATGCGATTGGTCAAGAAAAATTACCACAAGGGGTGGGATAGATGCCCAACATCGTTGAAATCGCCGATCTGAAGCGGCTTGCCCGGCGCCGCGTCCCCAAGATGTTCTTTGATTACGCGGATTCTGGCGCCTGGACTGAGTCGACCTATCGCGCCAACGAAGACGACTTTAAGAAGATCAAATTGCGCCAGCGCGTTCTCGTCGACATGACGAACCGTTCGCTGGAAACGACGATGATCGGCGAAAAAGTGGCGATGCCGGTGGCTCTCGCCCCGACCGGCCTGACCGGCATGCAGCACGCTGACGGCGAAATGCTGGCGGCACAGGCAGCCGAAGCCTTCGGCGTTCCTTTCACCCTTTCGACCATGAGCATCTGCTCCATCGAAGACGTTGCTTCGGTCACCAAGAAGCCGTTCTGGTTCCAGCTTTACGTGATGAAGGACCGCGATTTCGTGAAGAACCTGATCGACCGCGCCAAGGCGGCGGGTTGCTCGGCGTTGGTGCTGACGCTTGATCTCCAGATTCTCGGCCAGCGCCACAAGGATATCCGCAACGGCCTTTCCGCCCCGCCGAAATTCACCCCGAAGCATATCTGGCAGATGGCGACGCGTCCCGGCTGGTGCCTTGGCATGATGGGCACCCAGCGCCGCACCTTCCGCAACATTGCCGGTCACGCAAAGAACGTCACCGACCTTTCGTCGCTTTCTTCCTGGACGGCGGAACAGTTCGACCCGCAGCTCAACTGGAACGACGTGGCCTGGATCAAGGAACAGTGGGGCGGCAAGCTCATCCTCAAGGGCATTCTCGATGTCGAGGACGCGAAGATGGCAGCCAAGTCAGGCGCCGACGCGATCATCGTGTCGAACCATGGCGGTCGCCAGCTTGACGGCGCGCCGTCTTCCATTTCCATGCTGCAGCCGATCGTTGAGGCTGTCGGCGACAAGATCGAAGTTCACGTCGACGGCGGCATTCGTTCCGGTCAGGACGTACTGAAAGCCCGCGCGCTCGGCGCGCAGGGCGTGTTCATCGGGCGCCCGTTCCTCTACGGTCTCGGCGCAATGGGCAAGGACGGCGTGACGCTGGCGCTTGAAATCATCCGCAAGGAGCTGGATGTCACCATGGCGCTCTGCGGCAAGCGCGATATCAACGATATCGACAAGTCGATCATCCATTCCATAAACTTTTGACGCTGTTTGGAGTCGGCCCCGTGTCGGCTCCTTACTTTAGCTATTACTTAAAAAGTATCGCGCTATACGTGAGTTTCGACGGAAAATACACCGCAAAGTTACTTAATAATAACTAACTGTTAAACATATCTCTTTACCATATCCGGCAATACGGCTTTTGAGCCGTTTTTCTGTTCGGATTTGGAGTAGAAACCGATGAAGCGCATTTCCGCCATTGCCATCGTGGCTGTCAGTCTGATGGCGGGATCAAATGCGGCATTCGCCGCTGATATAATTGCAGACCCTGTCATTGAACCAATGCCGGAACCGGTCAATGCCTCCGGCTGGTATATTCGTGGCGACCTCGGTTACAATTTCAAATCCAGCACGGATGGTGAGTGGAATTTCTGGAACCAGTTCGATCCGCCTCATCGCGGCATTGACGACACGCTGCGTTACAACGATTTCGACCTCAAGGCAGGCGCGACCTACGGCGTGGGTGTGGGTTACCGCTTCACCGACATGTTCCGCGCCGACGCCACGCTCGACTATTTCCGTGCGGGCATCAACGGACGCACCCCTTGTCCGAGCTATGTGAAGTCCGGGAAGGGTTTCAATCCGGTCGAAAACAACTGCAACTACGAGGATTCGTCCACCGCCAATATCTGGACAGCCATGGCCAACGCCTATGTCGACCTGCCGCGCACGGGGCCTGTGACGCCTTATCTCGGCGCCGGACTTGGCGCTGCCTATGTCAGATATGACGACTGGAAAAGCCACGAAGTCTGCGCTGGCTGCACCTATTCCAGCGAAAAGGGCGGACTGGACAGCTGGCGTTTTGCCATGGCTCTCATGGCCGGTGTCAGCTATGACCTGACCGAACAGCTCAAGCTCGATGTCGGTTATCGCTATATGCGCATCAATGGCGGCAAGGCCTACGGATATGATGCTGACGACCGCAGCACGAACCCTTACGGCAATGCCGAGGGACCGGGCGCGACCGGAACGCAGGCCAAGGACAATGGCTTCAACATGCATACGATCCGCGCCGGTCTTCGTTACGAATTCCGGTAGAGCGGTTCGTATTTTAACAGAAAAGCCCGACCGAGCCGGGCTTTTTTCATTTCAGCCGCGTGAAGTCGGCGCTTTCGACAGCAGTACCGTCCGGATTGCGAAACTGGAGTGGATGCGCGCGACACCGGGCAGCCGGGACAGGATTTCCTTGTGGATGATTTCATAGGCCGCCGCATTTTCGGCCTCGACGCGGAGAATATAATCCGCATCACCCGTCATGAGATAGCATTCCTGCACTTCCGGGTGCCGCCGCACGGCTTCCTCGAAACGGTTCAGAAACTCCTCGGTCTGCCGGTCCAGCGTGATGCGCACAATGGCGACCAGCCGTTCATCGCCATCGGATGAACCGACAATGGCCGTATAGCCGCGGATAACGCCGCTTTCCTCCAATATCTGCACCCGCCGCAGGCAAGCGGACTGCGAAAGCCCCACTTCGCCGGCAAGTTGGCTGTTGGTCATGCGCCCATCACGGCGCAGGCAACGAATGATATTGCGGTCTATGCTGTCGAGCGTTGACATGAATTTTCTTCAATCCACGAGCTAAAATATGCGCAAGATGTGCGAAAATTCGCACAATATACGACAAATAGCAAAAACATTCGAATAGTCTTCAATTAATATATGAGCAAGCTTTAGGGTGAGGAATAGCAAGGTTTCTCTCCCCGAATTTTATATGCTTCGGTCGGCAGCCAATCCACACGGACAGCGACCCTCCAAGCGTTCTCGCAGGATAGCGGCCAGTCTGGAAAGAACCGTATAAATGGTTGATATGTCGATGCAATTTTCACAAGGTGAACGCGACCTTGCTGCCGGTGGCATCCTGACCATCGATCTTTCAGCCTTGCGTCACAATTATTCGGCCATTGCCCGCCGCATCGCTCCCACCCGTGCCGCTGCCGTCGTCAAGGCGGATGCCTATGGGCTTGGCGCCTGCCGCGTCGCGCCTGCATTTTACGATGCCGGTTGCCGCGATTTCTTTGTCGCCCATCTCGGCGAAGCCGTTGCGCTCAAGCCTTTCCTGCAGCCCGATGCGACGCTTTACGTTCTGAACGGTCTTCAGCCTGGAACGGAAGCTGCCTGCGCTCGCGAAGGCATTTTGCCAGTGCTCAACTCGCTCGAACAGGTTGAAAACTGGGTGGCGCTCGTCGCCAGACAAGGCAGGAAGCTGCCTGCCCTGCTCCAGCTCGATACCGGCATGTCGCGTCTTGGCCTTTCGGCCAGTGAATTCGACCGCCTGACGGCCAATCCTGCGCTACTTGACGGCATTGACGTAAAATTCGTCATCAGCCATCTGGCCAGCGGCGACGAGCCGGAAAATGCGGCAAACGCGCGCCAGCTTGCCAATATGACGGCCCTGCTGGCGCGACTACCGAAACTTCCGGTTGCCTTTGCCAATTCCGGCGGCAGCTTCCTCGACAAGACCTATCATTTCGACCTGGCCCGCCCCGGCATCGCGCTCTATGGCGTTGGTCCAGAGACTGGAGAAAACCCGATACTTCCGGTTCTCACCCTTTCGGCACGTGTCATCCAGGTACGTGACATCGATAAGGGTGCGGCGGTCGGCTATGGCGGCACCTATGTCGCCAAAGGTCCGATGCGGGTTGCAACAATTGCTGTCGGTTATGCCGATGGC
Organism: Hyphomicrobiales bacterium; assembly: GCA_900473915.1. Lineage (GTDB taxonomy): Bacteria > Pseudomonadota > Alphaproteobacteria > Rhizobiales > Rhizobiaceae > Brucella. The sequence goes on from UCNG01000008.1 coordinate 179,170, forward strand.
TGGTTCCGTTCCCTCAGCAACAAGGGGTCGGCCTTCTTCGGCGAGACGCGCCTGCCGATTATCGGACGCGTATCGATGGATTCGATCACGCTCGACGTCAGCGCATTGCCGGCGGGCACGCTGAAACTCGGCAGCCTTGTGGAACTGATCGGTCCGCACCAGCGTCTTGAAGACGTGGCACGCGACTGCGACACCATTCCCTATGAAATCCTGACTGCGCTCGGCAACCGTTATGCCCGTGTCTACGTGGACAGCGGCGCGGGCGACATAAAAGCATAAGACAAGAGGCGAACATGCAGATCACCATCCTCGGCAGCGGCGTCATCGGCGTTACGACCGCTTACTACCTCGCCAAGCTCGGTCATGAGGTAACCGTTGTCGACCGTGAAGAAGGCCCGGCGCTGGAAACGAGCTTCGCCAATGCGGGTCAGGTCTCGCCGGGCTATGCATCGCCCTGGGCAGCACCCGGCATTCCGTTCAAGGCCGCAAAATGGCTGTTCCAGAAGCATGCCCCGCTTGTTCTGCGCCCCACCTGCGACCCGGTTCAATATAGCTGGCTCCTGCAGATGCTCGCCAACTGCACCGACAGCCGCTACAAGGTCAACAAGACCCGCATGGTGCGCGTGGCCGAATATGCGCGCGATTGCCTTGTCGACCTGCGCAAGGAAACCGGTATCGAATATGACCAGCGCATGCAGGGCACGCTCCAGTTGTTCCGCGAGCAGTATCAGCTTGACGGCATCGGCAAGGACATAGAGGTGCTGCGTCAGGACGGCGTGCCGTTCGAAGTGCTTGACCGCGACGGCTGCGTGAAGGTGGAGCCGGCCCTTGCCCATGCGAAGGACAAGTTCGTCGGTGGCCTGCGCCTGCCACATGACGAAACCGGCGATTGCTTTAAGTTCACCAATGCGCTTGCGAAAATCGCCGAAGGACTTGGCGTGAAATTCCGTTTCGGCGTCAACATCAAGTCGCTGCTGATGTCCGGCGGCAAGGTTTCCGGCGTCGAGACGTCCGAAGGCGTTCTGACCGCCGACCGCTATGTCGTTGCGCTTGGCAGCTATACGCCCGCGCTCGTCAAATCGCTCGGCCTCAACGCGCCGATCTATCCGGTGAAAGGCTATTCCATCACCGCTCCGATCATCGATGAAAGCCGCGCGCCGGTTTCAACCGTTCTCGATGAGAGCTACAAGATCGCCATCACCCGTCTTGGCGACCGCATCCGCGTTGGCGGCATGGCGGAAGTGTCGGGCTTCACCAAGGATCTGCCTGCCGCACGCCGCGCAACGCTCGACCTGTCGGTCACCGACCTGTTCCCCGGCGGCGACCTCAAGGCAGCGACCTTCTGGTCGGGCCTGCGTCCGATGACACCGGATTCCACGCCGATCATCGGTGCAACGCGCTACGACAACGTGTTCATCAATGCCGGTCATGGAACGCTTGGCTGGACCATGTCCTGCGGTTCCGGCAAACTGCTCGCAGACCTTATTTCCGGCAACAAGCCGGATATCCGTGCCGACGATCTCGGCATTTCCCGCTACGAATAAGAGAATGCCTGTACGCCGTCAAAAACTTGGCGGCGTGCAGGCGCTGACGATTTCGCATGGCACCGGCCCGACACAACGGAACCGGTGCGGCAGCTTGCTCGAAAAGTAATAGGCATCACCCGGCCCCAATATGCGGCGCTCGGCTCCAACCGTCACTTCAATGCGGCCTGAAATGACGATACCTCCCTCCTCGCCCTCGTGCATCAGCAGCACTTTTCCCGTGTCTGAGCCCGGCTCGTACCGCTCCTTCAACATCTGCAAAGCGCGCGAAAACAGGTGGTCGCCCACCTGCCGATAGGATATCGGCCCCTTGCCGATTTCCACCAGCTCCTCCGCCTGATAGAATACCTTGTGCGGCGCATCCGGTTCGAGCGCGAAAAACTCGGCCATACCGATGGGAATGCCGTCGAGAATGCGCTTCAATGCGCCGACGGACGGATTGGACTGATTGGCTTCGATAAGGGAAATGGTCGAATTGGTCACGCCTGCCCTTTTGGCAAGCTCGCGCTGCGACAGATTCTGCCGCATGCGCACATAACGAAGCCTCCCGCCGATATCGATGCTCATCAAACCTTCCCTTCCTGTTTATGATGTTCGATATAGCACAAACTTGATGATTCCCCTACATGAAAACAATGACTTAATATTTTGAAGAAAAGGACTTGTTGCCCTTCGCAAAGCGTGTCCTGCTACCCCCAAATAGGAGGACACAATGCTCACCAAAACCAACGCGCCAAGCCTTGAGAATTTCTGGATGCCGTTCACCGCGAACCGGCAGTTCAAGGCGGCGCCTCGTCTGCTCGCAAGTGCTTCGGGCATGTATTACACCGACACTGACGGCAATCAGGTTCTGGACGGCACGGCAGGTCTTTGGTGCTGCAACGCCGGTCATGGCCGCAAGCGCATTACCGAAGCTGTCGAGCGCCAGATTTCCACCATGGATTTCGCGCCCACCTTCCAGATGGGCCACAATGTGGCTTTCGACTTTGCCGAAAAACTCGCAGCCATTGCGCCCGGCGGGCCGGACGCGAAGCTCGACCGCGTGTTTTTCACCAATTCCGGCTCGGAATCGGTCGACACCGCACTGAAGATCGCCATCGCCTATCAGCGCGCCATCGGCCAGGGCACCCGCACCATGGTTCTGGGCCGCGAGAAGGGCTATCACGGCGTCGGTTTCGGCGGCATTTCTGTCGGTGGCCTTGTCAATAATCGCCGCGTCTTCCCGCAGATCCCCGCCGATCATATGCGTCATACGCTCGACATTGAAAAGAACGCCTTCTCCAAGGGCCTGCCCGCGCATGGCATTGAGCTTGCCGACGATCTGGAACGCCTCGTCCAGCTGCATGGCGCAGAAAAGATCGCCGCCGTCATCGTTGAACCCATGTCCGGTTCGGCTGGCGTCGTTCTGCCGCCGAAGGGCTATCTGGAGCGCCTCCGCGCCACGGCAGACAAGCACGGCATCCTCCTGATCTTCGACGAAGTCATCACCGGTTTCGGCCGTCTCGGTACGCCGTTCGCGGTTGATTATTTCGGCGTCGTTCCTGACCTCGTGACCACCGCCAAGGGCCTGACCAACGGCGCCATCCCGATGGGCGCGGTCTTCGCCAGCCGCAAGGTGCATGACGGCCTGATGACCGGTCCGGAAAATGCCATCGAGCTGTTCCACGGCTATACCTATTCCGGCCATCCGGTTGCCTCCGCCGCCGGTCTCGCCACGCTGGAAATCTACGCCGAAGAAGGTCTCCTGACCCGCGGCGCGGGTCTTGCCGATCATTGGCAGGAGGCGTTGCACTCGCTCAAGGGCGTTTCGAACGTCATCGACATCCGCAACCTCGGTCTGGTTGGTGCCATCGAACTGTCGTCGCGCAAGGATGCACCGGGCGCCCGCGCCTATGACGTCTTCGTGGATTGCTTCAAGAAGGGCCTGCTCATCCGCGTGACCGGCGACGTGATCGCACTGTCGCCGCCGCTGATCGTGGAAAAGGAACAGATCGACACGATCGTTTCCGTCCTCGGCGACGCCATCAAACGCGCAGCCTGACCAGCACCCGGGTCACGCTGCTTTTAGGGGCAGGACCTATAATTTGACGGAAATGGCACCTTAGCAGGTCCTGACCCCAGCCGCCGCTGTTCCCCTGCGGCGGCTTTTTTCTGATGCAATTCACCCACGGCTATCGGGAAATACGAAACCGCGATAATATTCAAATCGCATATTGTTTTGTTCGGGAACCTTTTGCCCTCGCATACATCCAATGGACTCCACAGGAGTTTGAACCATGCGTGCAAAAACCGCCGTACCAACCATCTCTCCGATATTTCAGGGTGATCTCGTCCTCGCGCAATGCGCAAAAATGCACGATCTGGAAGCGTTGCGCAAAATCATGCAAACCAACAACCGGCGGCTCTATCGTTTGGCCCGCGGCATTCTGCGTAATGATGCCGAAGCGGAAGATGTGGTTCAGGAGACCTATCTCCTAGCCTTCAGAAACCTTGACCGCTTTCGCGGACAGTCCAGCCTGACCACGTGGCTGTCGCGCATCGCAATTCACGAAGCACTCGGTCGCCTGCGCAAGACCCGGAAGGCCGAGAAACTTCTCGACACATTACCCGACACATCGGCGGACAACATCATCCCGTTCCCCTCCGCCATAAGCACGGACGATCCCGAACGCGGTTATGCACAGCGCCAGATATTGCAACTGGTCGAACAGGCGACGGACAATCTGCCGGAAATTTTCCGCCTCGTATTTGTCGCACGGGTTATCGAAGGCCTGAGCGTGGAAGAAACCGCCGAATTATTGAACCTGCGCCCGCAGACGGTGAAGACACGCCTTCACCGCGCCCGATATTTGCTGCGCAAACAACTGGACGAACAGATCGGCCCTGTCTTGCTGGATGCCTTTCCCTTCGCAGGCAAGCGCTGCGAACGGATTATAACCGGCGTTCTGGCGAGATTGGGCAAACAGGCATAATGTCAGGAACCTTTTGAATTCTCCCGCATCCAATGATCGTAGCCAGAGCATTTCCAGCAAAAGCGTGAAGCGGTTTTGCGTTGGAAAATTTGGCGGAACAAATAGTTAGAAGGAGAGTTCCATGTCTGTTCGTTCAGTTGTATCCGTTGCCGCAATTTGCATTTGCGGCAGTCTGTCTCTGGCAATCGCCCAGGACGGAAAATTAAGCGATCCGGCGATTGCCCATATTGCTTACACGGCAGGCGCCATCGACGTCGCAGCTGCCAAGCAGGCGCTTGAAAAATCCAAGAACAAAACTGTACTTGAATTTGCCCAGACCATGATGCGCGATCATGAAGCCGTCAATCAGCAGGCGCTCGCCCTGGTCAAGAAGCTGAAGGTCACGCCCGAGGATAATGACACAAGCAAAGCCTTGTCCAAAGCGGCTACGGACGAGCTGGCCAAACTCAGCAAGCTCGAGGGCGCAGCTTTCGACAAATCCTATGTCGATAACGAGGTTGCCTATCATAAGGAAGTCAACAAGGCGCTGAAAACCACGCTCATCCCCGCCGCCAGCAATGCCGAGTTGAAGAGCCTGCTCGAGACCGGCCTCAAACTGTTCCAGAGCCATGAGCAACATGCCGAACACATCGCCGCGTCTTTGAAATAGGAGCAGTCCGATGAGCTATGTTCAGGCGGTCACGATACTTGCCGGGCTTCTGGTTATCAGTGTCCCGGCACAGGCCAAAACGATCCAGGTGACGGTCGAGAAACTCGCTTTTTCGCCGTCCAATATCGAAGCGAATGTGGGCGATGTGATCGAATGGAACAACAAGGACCCCATGCAGCACACCGCGACCGTAAAGGGGGGATGGGAGATTCTGCTACCACCCAAAAAGGTGACGAAGCAGGTTCTCAATTCGCCGGAAGCCGTCAACTATTACTGCCGTTTCCATCCGGATATGGTCGGAAAACTGACGGTTAAACCATAACGAAAAGCCTGCCGATGGTGCGCAGGCTTTTCATCCTCCCTGCGACGGCGTGAAGTTCGCCACCAGCGCATGGCTGTCGCCGGGATAGGTGAAGCGCACATGCGTTACCGGCTGGTCGGCGTTCCATGTCTGGCGTTCGATCACCAGACAGGGCGAGCCCACCGGGATACCGAGCATGCCCGCATTCTCCGGCGTGGCGGCGATTGCGCGTATCGAATGTTTTGCGCTGCTCCAAGGCACGCAGGCAACCAGCCACGGCCCCGGAGAGTTTTCGGCAAAATCCGTCTGAGCCGCCGCCGGAACAGCATCCAGACTGATGATGCGCTCTTCCAGGGCGAAGACGCGCTTGCCCGCAAAGTGACGGCAGACGAGTTCGACCAGCGGCGTGTGGCGCGGCATATCGATATGCCTTGCATCGGCAGGCCCGCTCAATCGTTCGCGCCGACTTGTCAGTTCGAACCGATAGGCAACGCCAAGCGCTGCCACCTCATCGCGAATATCGTGGATTTCGAGGATTGCCGCCTGCGATTGCGGAAAGGAAACAAAGCTGCCCGACCGGCGCTTGCGCTCGATCAGGCCCGCTTTGGCAAGCTGGGTCAGCGCCTTGTTCACGGTCATGCGCGAACAGCCGTACTGTTCCGTCAGTTCGTGCTCGAACGGAATGCGATGACCGGGCAGCCATTCTCCCGACAGGATGCGCGATTCTATATCGTCCAGAATACGCTGATGCAGCGAAAGCACCGGTGCGTCCTTTGCGATCGAATCTTCGCCAGCCATGCCGTCTCCTGTCAGGCGAGTAATTCGCCGATCGTTTTCTGGAAAGCACGCTCGGCCTCATCGCGCAAGCGGTGACGCCCGCCTTCCACCTGTTTAACACCGCGCACCCACACATCACTCACGCGGGCGCGACCGCCGAAAATCCAGCCGTCCAGCACCGCGTCGCCTTTTGCATGCGGCAGGCGCGCCGCATCAAGCGCAACAAAATCGGCTGATGCGCCAACTTTCAAGCCATCGCCTGCGCGTCCCATGGCGATATTGCCGCCCGTAACCGCGCCGTCGAACAATGCACGTCCGGTCGATCCTTCGTTTTCGGCCAGCACATTGCGGGCGCGGTGGTGAAGACGCTGCGAATATTCGAGCTGGCGCAACTCATCGCCAATGCCAATCAGCACATTCGAATCGGAGCCCACGCCAAACTTGCCGCCAGCGGCGGCAAACACCGTCGCATTGAAAGTACCGTCGCCAAGATTGGCTTCCGTCACCGGGCAGAGACCGGCAATTGCGCCCGCCTTGGCCATGCGTTTCGTTTCGTCGTCAGTCATGTGGGTTGCATGAATGAGGCACCAGCGCGAAGACAGGTCCTGATTATCGAGAAGCCATTCAACCGGGCGCTTGCCTGACCAGGCAATGCAGTCTTCCACTTCCTTTACCTGCTCGGCCACATGAATATGCACCGGCGCATCGGGCAGCAACCGCGTTACAACGGCAAGCTCATCCGGTGTCACGGCGCGCAAACTGTGCGGCGCAACACCCAGAACCGCGCCATCAAAACCGGCCAGCGCTTTTTTGCAGCCTTCGAGCAGCAGTGCGAAGCGATCGGGATCATTGATGAACCGGCGCTGACCGTCATTGGGAGCGGCACCGCCAAAGGTCGAATGCGCATAAAAGACCGGCAGCAGTGTCAGGCCCATGCCCGCTGCCCTGGCAGCTGCAACAATGCGGTCCGCCATTTCGGAAAGGTTGGCGTAGGGCGCGCCATCGCGGTCATGATGCAGATAATGGAACTCGCCGACACGGGTGAAACCGGCCTCCAGCATGTCGACATAGAGCCGCAGCGCCACGGCTTCCGCCTGTTCCGGCGACATGGTGAGCGCAAATTTATACATGATCTCGCGCCAGCTCCAGAACGAGTCAGCAGACGGTCCGCGCCGCTCGGCAAGCCCCGCCATCCCATATTGAAAAGCGTGGCTGTGCAGGTTCGGCATGCCCGCGACAATGACCGCATGGCGCTCGTCGTCAGGCTTCGCCGAAGCACCGGCTTCAAGCGACACGATCTTTCCAGCAGCAATGCCGATCCGCACGTCGTCGGTCCAGCCGCTCTCAAGGAGTGCCTGACCGGCATGGACAAAACGTGTTTTGAGCGGGGCATCTGACATGGATAGGCTCTCCTCGACTTTGTTCTCATGCATTTCGACGCAGAGCAGTTTCCGCTTTTGGATCGAAAATGCTGCGGCGCATTTTTTTCTTTGCTGTTCCGTTAATATGTATATACATTATCTCAAAACAGGGGAAGCGAGAAAACGCTCATGCTCAAGAATTCAAGCACCGTTTTCACCAACGCGCGCATCGCGACGCTGGAGGAAAATGCCGTAAATCTCGGATTGATCGAACAGGCGGCGCTCGCTGTCAAAGACGGCAGGATTGTCTATGTCGGGCCTGAAAAGGCGCTGCCGGGTGAATATGCTTCCTTCGACAGAATAGATTGCGGCAACCGGCTCATCACGCCGGGCCTGGTCGATTGCCACACGCATCTTGTCCATGCGGGCAATCGCGCACACGAGTTTGAACTGCGTCTCAACGGCGCAACCTATGAGGAAGTGGCCCGGGCCGGTGGCGGCATTGTTTCCTCGGTGAAAAACCTGCGTGCCGCCAGCGAAGACGATCTGGTGCGCCAAACCCTGCCGCGTCTCGACGCGCTGATTGCGGAGGGTGTCACCACAGTCGAGGTCAAATCCGGTTACGGTCTTGACCGCGACAGCGAAATCAAGTCGCTCAAAGCTGCCCGTCGTCTTGGCGAAGAGCGCGACGTGGCAATCCGCACGACCTTTCTCGGCGCACACGCCCTGCCGCCGGAAATGAACGGCGACAAGGCCGCCTATATCGACCGCATCATCAATGACATGCTGCCCGCCATTGCCGCTGAGGGACTGGCCGATGCGGTTGATGGTTTCTGCGAAGGCATTGCCTTCCTGCCCGATGAAATCGCTCGTGTGTTCGATGCGGCCAAGACGCACAATATCCCGGTCAAGCTTCACGCCGATCAGTTGTCCAACCTGCACGGCGCAGCACTTGCCGCTTCCTATGGCGCGCTGTCAGCCGACCATCTGGAATATACGGATGCCGATGGCGCTGCCGCCATGGCAAAGGCCGGAACTGTGGCTGTGCTGCTGCCCGGTGCCTATTACTTCATTCGCGAAACGCAAAAGCCGCCGGTCGAAGCCTTCCGCGCGGCAGGCACCAAGATGGCGCTGGCCACCGACAACAATCCCGGCACTTCGCCGCTGACTTCGCTGCTGCTGACCATGAACATGGGCGCAACGCTTTTCCGCATGACGGTAGACGAGTGCATCGCAGGCGTCACCCGCGAGGCGGCACGCGCTCTCGGTCTTCTCGATCAAACTGGCACGCTAGAAATCGGCAAGGATGCCGACCTTGCCATATGGGACGTCGAACGCCCCGCTGAACTTGTCTACCGCATCGGCTTCAATCCGCTGTGGAAGCGGGTTTTCAAGGGCCGGATCTAATTCGTCTGCAACGGAGCATTTTCATGACCATCATTCTCAAGCCCGGTTCTGTCCCGCTCGAAACGCTGGAGACTATCTATCGTAAGGCCGTTCCGGTGCGCATCGACCCGGCCTTTCACGCCGGTGTCGAAAAAGCGGCAGCGCGCATTGCGGAAATCGCGGCAGGCGACGAGCCGGTCTACGGCATCAATACCGGCTTCGGAAAACTCGCCTCGATCCGCATTGCGGCAGGCGATGTCGCCACGCTCCAGCGCAATCTGATCCTGTCGCATTGCTGCGGCGTCGGCGAACCGCTGTCGGAAGACATCGTGCGTCTCATCATGGCGCTGAAACTGATCTCACTCGGTCGCGGTGCATCCGGCGTGCGGCTTGAAGTCATCACTCTCATCGAAGACATGCTGGAAAAAGGCGTGATCCCGATGATCCCGGAAAAGGGCTCTGTCGGCGCTTCGGGCGACCTTGCGCCGCTCGCCCACATGACCGCCGCCATGATCGGCGAAGGCGAAGCCTTTTATAAGGGCGAGCGTCTGTCCGGCGCGAAGGCGCTGGAAAAGGCCGGTCTGAAACCGGTCGTGCTTGCCGCCAAGGAAGGACTGGCGCTGATCAACGGCACCCAGACCTCCACCGCCTTGGCGCTGGCCGGTCTCTTCCGTGCCCATCGTGCGGCGCAGACGGCGCTCATCACTGGCGCGCTCTCAACCGATGCCGCCATGGGATCGGACGCGCCTTTCCACGAGGAAATCCACACTCTCCGCGGCCATAAGGGCCAGATCGATGCGGGTCGCGCACTGCGCGCCCTGCTCGAAGGTTCCGTCATCCGCCAGAGCCATCTTGAAGGCGATCAGCGCGTGCAGGACCCCTATTGCATCCGCTGCCAGCCGCAGGTCGATGGCGCTTGCCTCGATATTCTGCGGCAAGCGGCGCGCACGTTGGAAATCGAAGCCAATGCCGTCACCGACAACCCGCTCGTGCTTTCGGACGGCCGCGCCGTTTCGGGCGGCAATTTCCATGCCGAACCTGTCGCCTTCGCTGCCGATCAGATCGCGCTTGCCGTCTGCGAAATCGGCGCAATCTCACAGCGCCGCATCGCGCTTCTGGTCGACCCGGCTTTGTCGTTTGGCCTTCCGGCATTCCTCGCGCGCAAGCCGGGGCTCAATTCCGGCCTCATGATTGCAGAAGTCACTTCCGCCGCGCTGATGAGCGAAAACAAGCAGATGGCGCATCCGGCTTCCGTCGATTCCACCCCCACCTCGGCCAATCAGGAAGACCATGTGTCCATGGCCTGCCACGGCGCACGCCGTCTTCTTCAGATGACCGCCAATCTCAACGCCATCATCGGCATTGAGGCACTGACCGGCGCGCTTGGCGTGGAGCTGCGCGAGCCGCTGACCACCAGCCCGGAACTTGGCAAGGTCATCGCCGCGCTGCGCGGCCGCGTGCCGACGCTGGAAGAAGATCGCTACATGGCCGACGATCTCAAGGCCGCTGCCGAACTGGTAGCCGATGGCACGCTTTCAAGCGTTGTTTCCGCTGGCATCCTGCCCGATCTGGAGGCGTGAAATGAGCGCCTTTGAAATCCGTCAGGGCACGTCGCCTGTCATTCTCGGCCTCCCGCACACCGGAACCGATGTGCCGGACGATATTCTTGCGCGCCTCAACGATAACGGCAAAATCCTTGCCGATACTGACTGGCACATTCACCGGCTCTACGATGGCCTGCTTGACGATGCAACGACGGTGCGCGCCACCTTCCATCGCTATTGCATTGACGCCAATCGCGATCCGGCAGGCGTCAGTCTCTATCCCGGCCAGAACACCACGACGCTGATCCCCGAAACCGACTTTGATGGCGTTGCCATCTGGAAGGACGGTGAAGCGCCGACCGAAGCCGATATTGCCGACCGCATCGCCCGTTTCCACAAGCCCTATCACGACGCGCTTGCCGCCGAAATCGAGCGCGTCAAGGCGATCCATGGCGTCGCCATTCTCTATGACTGCCATTCGATCCGGTCCCACATCCCGTTCCTGTTCGAAGGCAAGCTGCCGGATTTCAACATCGGAACGGATATGGGCAAGACTTGCGCGCCCGCCATCGAAGCCGCCGCTGTCGAGATAACGGGACAGGCTGAAGGCTACACGTCGATCCTCAATGGCCGCTTCAAGGGCGGCTGGACCACGCGCCATTACGGCAAGCCGGAGAGCGGCGTCCACGCCATCCAGATGGAGCTTGCCCAGTCCACGCATCTGGCCACCGAAGCGGTTCCCTTCGCCTATGACGAGGCCAAGGCGGACAAGCTTCGCGTACATCTCAAATCCCTTTTGCAGCAGCTCGAACAGCTGGCACCCAAATTAATTTCCTGAGGAGAACATCATGTCCAATCCACGCCATAACGAGCGCGAAGTGCGCGCTCCACGCGGCAGCGAACTCAATGCAAAAAGCTGGCTGACCGAAGCGCCGCTTCGCATGTTGATGAACAACCTCGACCCCGATGTGGCCGAGCGCCCGCATGAGCTGGTCGTTTATGGCGGCATCGGTCGCGCTGCCCGCACCTGGGATGATTTCGACCGCATCGTCGCGACCCTTAAGACGCTCAATGAAGACGAAACCCTGCTGGTGCAGTCGGGCAAGCCCGTTGGCGTTTTCCGCACCCACAAGGATGCGCCCCGCGTCCTGATCGCCAATTCCAACCTCGTGCCGCATTGGGCGACCTGGGACCACTTCAACGAACTGGATAAGAAGGGTCTTGCCATGTATGGCCAGATGACCGCCGGTTCGTGGATCTATATCGGCGCGCAGGGCATCGTTCAGGGCACATACGAGACCTTCGTGGAAGCCGGTCGCCAGCACTATGACGGCAACCTCAAGGGCAAGTGGATTTTGACCGGCGGTCTTGGGGGCATGGGCGGCGCGCAGCCTCTCGCAGCCGTCATGGCCGGTGCCTGCTGCCTTGCGGTAGAATGCGACGAAACCCGCGCCGATTTCCGCCTCCGCACCCGTTATGTCGATGAAAAGACCCACAGCCTCGACGAAGCGCTGGCAAAGATCGATGAGTGGACCAAGGCAGGCGAGGCAAAGTCCATTGCGCTCATCGGCAATGCGGCTGAAATATTCCCGGAACTCGTCAAGCGCGGCGTGCGTCCCGACATCGTCACCGACCAGACTTCCGCTCACGATCCGGTGCATGGCTATCTGCCGATCGGCTGGACGGTCGCCGAATGGCGCGCCAAGCAGGAAAGCGATCCGAAGGCCGTCGCCAAGGCCGCCCGCGCCTCGATGAAGGTGCAGGTTCAGGCCATGCTCGATTTCTGGAATGCAGGCATTCCGACCGTCGATTACGGCAACAATATCCGCCAGATGGCGCTGGAAGAAGGTCTGGAAAACGCCTTCGACTTCCCGGGCTTCGTTCCCGCCTATATCCGCCCGCTCTTCTGCCGCGGCATCGGGCCTTTCCGCTGGGCTGCCCTTTCTGGCGATCCGGAAGATATTGCAAAGACCGACGCCAAGGTGAAGGAACTGCTGCCAGACAACAAGCATCTGCACAACTGGCTCGACATGGCGAAGGAACGCATCGAGTTCCAGGGCCTGCCCGCACGCATCTGCTGGGTCGGCCTCGGCGACCGTCACCGCCTCGGCCTCGCCTTCAACGAAATGGTCAGGAATGGCGAACTGAAAGCGCCGGTCGTGATCGGTCGCGACCATCTCGACAGCGGCTCCGTCGCCTCGCCCAACCGCGAAACCGAGGCTATGAAGGACGGCTCGGATGCCGTCTCCGACTGGCCGCTACTGAACGCGCTTCTCAACACGGCTTCGGGCGCGACATGGGTTTCGCTGCATCACGGCGGCGGCGTGGGCATGGGCTTCAGCCAGCATTCGGGCATGGTCATCTGCTGCGACGGCACCGAAGATGCCGACCAGCGCATCGGTCGCGTGTTGTGGAACGACCCTGCAACGGGGGTCATGCGTCATGCCGATGCGGGCTACGACATAGCGCTCGACTGGGCAAAGCAGCAAGGTCTGCGCCTGCCCGGCATCCTCGGCAACTAACGCTGAATACCAAAGGCGACCCTCTCGCGGGGGGCGCCTTTTTCATTGAAAAACCATGCATACAGGGGAATAACATGACAGATACCACACTTGGCCGCAACGAGAGCTCTCGCGGCCCTGCTGCCTTGAAACTGGTGCTATACAGTTTCATAGGTATCTTCTTCTTTTTCGTGCCCGTTACCATCGGCGGCAAATCCACCATTCTGCTCGACCATGCAGCCACCGCCGTAGCGACCCAGCTTCGCCCATTCGCGCTGGCCTTTGTGTGCCTGCTGATCGCCTATGGCGCATTTGCGCCCTTCATCACCGGTAAGTGGAAAGCCAACCTCACCGAGACGATCTTCTCGGTTCTGCGTGTCGTCGGCTTCGTGCTGGCCTGCATGTATCTGGCCGGTGTGGGTCCTGCCGCCCTCTTCACGCCCGACATGCTGCCGTTCCTGTTCGACAAACTCGTCCTGTCGGTCGGGCTCATTGTCCCTATCGGTGCGCTGGCGCTTGCCTTTCTCATCGGCTACGGCCTGCTGGAATTTACCGGCGTCATCGTCCAGCCGATCATGCGCCCGATCTGGCGCACGCCGGGCTGGTCGGCCATCGACGCCGTCGCTTCTTTCGTCGGCAGCTATTCGCTTGCGCTCCTGATTACCGACCGCGTTTATAAGGAAGGCAAATATACCGCTCGGGAAGCGGCTATCATCGCCACCGGCTTTTCCACGGTTTCCGCCACGTTCATGATCATCGTCGCCAAGACGCTCGGCCTGATGGATGCCTGGAACCTTTATTTCTGGTCCACCTTCTTCGTCACGTTCATCGTGTCGGCCATCACCGCTCGCCTGTGGCCGCTGAGCCGCATGGATCATCCGGGCGACCGCGATACCCCGCTGCCCGCTGGCAAGGGTCGCATTCAAACGGCAATCGAAACCGGCATCCAGCAGGCACAGAGCGCGCCGAAGCTTCTTCCGCTTCTGTGGGCTACTTTCCTTGATGGCCTGCGCATGGCGGCGATGATCCTGCCAAGCATCATGGCCGTTGGCCTTCTCGGCCTGCTTGCCTCCAAATACACGCCGATCTTCGACGTTCTGGGCCTAGCCCTCTACCCGTTCACCTGGATCGCGCAACTGGCCGACCCGATGCTCGCCGCGAAATCCATGGCCTCCGGCCTCGCCGAAATGTTCCTGCCCGCCATCCTGCTGAAAGACGCCGATGTCGTCCTGAAATTCGTGGCCGCTGTGGTTTCGGTCAGCCAGGTCCTGTTCCTGTCGGCTTCGATCCCCTGCGTGCTGGCAACATCGATCCCGTTGAAGTTCCGCGACCTGATCGTGATCTGGTATATCCGCACCGCGCTCAGCATCCTGTTCACGGCGCCGATTGCGTTCTGGGCAGCGTCCAAGGGATGGCTCGGCTGATGCTCTCTCTCCTGAAGGCAGACAACCACCGTCGCATGCCGTGGAAAAACGGCGGCGGCGTCACGGTCGAAATCGCCATTCACCCGCAAGGCGCGTCAGTCGATGATTTCGACTGGCGCATCTCCACGGCAACAGTGGCCAGCGATGGCCCCTTTTCCATCTTTCCCGGCATCGACCGCACATTGTCGGTGCTGGAGGGGGACGGCATCGTGCTTGATGTCGAGGGGGAGGAAACGAAACTCACCCGCGAAAGCGCACCGCTGGCTTTCGCCGCCGACGCCCGTTCCAGCGCGCGCCTGACCGGATCGGCCATTACCGACCTCAATGTCATGACACGGCGCGGCCGTTTTACCCATAGGGTCAGCCGCCTGCCTGTCGATGACACCACATTGGTTGTGGCCGATGGCAACCCGGCGCTTCTTTTCTGCGCCGAAGGCCAGCTCGACCTGACTTCGGATGGCGAGGCAATTCATCTGGAGAAACTGGACTGCGCGGTTTTCGCAAACTGCAATGCCATGCCCCTGACGATCAAGGGCAAGGGAACGGCATTTCTGATCTCGATCATTGCAGCCTGATCAGAGCCCGTCGCAGCGGCCGGATGGGTCGCACGAAAAATATTCCCTTAAAACATTGGGTGGCATATTAAAGGGTCGCGACTTGTGTCGCGGCCCTTTCACGTCAGGACTCATCCCACATGGCCGTTTCAGCAGAAGAACTTGAAAACCGCATCGTTTATGTCAACGGCGAATATGTCACCGCCCGCGATGCCCGCATTTCCATTTTCGACCGTGGCTTTCTCTTCGGCGACGGCATTTACGAAGTCACCGCCGTTCTGGAAGGCAAGCTCATCGACAGCGAACCGCATATGACGCGCCTGCGCCGCTCGACCGGCGAGATCGGCATTCCCATGCCGATGAGCGTGGATGAGATCGTCGCTGTTGAGCGCGAATTGATCCGCCGCAACAATCTGACTGAAGGTCTGGTCTATCTGCAAGTGACGCGCGGCGACGGACGCGACCGGGATTTTGTGCCTGCAAAGGACATGAAGCCATCGGTTGTTCTGTTCACACAGGAAACCGGCCTGCTCGACAAGCCGGTATTGAAGACCGGCGCGCGCGTGCTTTCGCTCGAAGATCTGCGTTGGAAGCGCCGCGACATCAAGACTGTCTGCCTGCTGCCGCAGGCGCTCGCCAAGGAAATCGCCAAGAATGCCGGTTGCGATGAAGCATGGATGATCGAGGACGGCTACGTGACCGAAGGCGCATCGTCCACCGCCTATATCGTGACCAAGGACGATGTCGTCGTCACGCGCCCTAACAGCAATTCCATCCTGCCCGGCTGCACGCGGCGCTCGCTTCTGCAACTGATCGCAGAGACCGGCATGAAGCTGGAAGAGCGCCTCTTCACCATTGATGAAGCCTATGCTGCAAAGGAAGCTTTCCTCACCAGCGCAGGCACATTCGTTACGCCGATCACTGTCATCGATGAAAAGACCATCGGCGATGGAAAGCCCGGCCCGATCGCCCAACGCCTGCGCGAAATCTATCTCGACCACGCGCGCCGTACGGCAATCTGAAGCAAGATGCGCCTTTTCCCTCGCTCCTCATCCTGAGCCTGTCGAAGAATCGAAGGAGAGAGGGAAAACCCACCGGGCCTGCCCTCTTCCTTCGACAAGCTCAGGATGAGGGACAAGCGCCGAAGTGCCTCAGCGTTTTTGATTGTAGACGTCGATACACACCGCTCCGAGAAGAACAATTCCCTTGATGACCTGCTGGTAATCGATACCGATGCCGAGGATCGACATGCCGTTGTTCATCACGCCCATGATGAGCGCGCCGATTACCGCACCCGTCACACGGCCCACGCCGCCATAGGCCGAGGCACCGCCGATGAAGCAGGCCGCGATCACGTCCAGCTCAAAGCCGATACCGGCCTTGGGCGTCGCCGTGTTGAGACGCGCCGCGAAAACCAGACCGGCGAGTGCTGCCAGCACGCCCATATTGACGAATGCGAGGAAGGTCAGCCGCTCGGTCTTCACGCCGGAAAGCTTGGCGGCATGGCGGTTTCCGCCCACTGCATATATCTGCCGTCCAAGGACGGTGCGATTGGTCAGAAACGCATAAGCCGCAATCAGAACCGCCATGATGATGAGCACGTTCGGCAAGCCGCGGTGCATGGAAATCAACAGCGACAGATAGGCAATCGCGGCAAAAAACAGGATGTTCTTTATGACGAACAATCCAAAGGGTTCCGTTTCCACCTCATGGGCGATATGGCGCTGGCGGGATTTCACATTCTGCCAGATCATGAAACCTGCAAGCAGCACGCCGATGATGAGCGATGTCAGATAGACACCGCCGGTCGTACCGATGATTTCGGGAATGAAGCCGGACGAAAGTTTCTGGAACACCACCGGAAACGGCCCGACCGATTGTCCGCCCAGCACGGCCAGCATCAGGCCCTTGAAGACCAGCATGCCCGCCAGTGTGACGATGAAGGACGGAATATTGAAATAGGCGACCCAGAAGCCCTGTATCGCGCCGATGAGCCCGCCCACCAGCAGGCAGAGAATTGCCGCGATGGGAAAAGGTACGCCGAGCCTCACCATCATCACCGCCGCAAGTGCACCGATAAAGCCGCAGACCGAGCCGACGGAAAGATCGATATGGCCGGTGACGATGATGAGCAGCATCCCCAATGCCATGATGACGATATAGCTGTTCTGCAGCACCAGATTGGTGAGGTTCAGCGGCTTCATCAGCACGCCGCCCGTCACGATCTGGAAAAAGATCATGATCGCGACCAGCGAGAGCAGCATGCCGGATTCGCGCAGATTGTTCTTGAGATAGCGCTCCACGCTGCTCGCCGGAGCCTTCGACCCGCTGCTTCCGATGATGTTCTCGCTCATTGCCGTTTTCCCTTGTTCCGCATGATGGCGCGCATGATATTTTCCTGCGTTGCTTCCTCTCCGGCGACTTCGCCGACGAAAGCGCCTTCATGCATGACGACGATGCGGTCGCAGATGCCGATCAGTTCCGGCATTTCCGAAGAAATGACGACCACGCCCTTGCCGCTGTCAGCCAGTGAATTGATGATTGTGTAGATGTCGTATTTCGCGCCGACATCGATGCCGCGTGTCGGCTCGTCGAGGATCAGCACGTCCGGGCCGGTGAAGAGCCATTTCGACAGCACCACCTTCTGCTGGTTGCCGCCTGAAAGCGTGCCGGTTTCCTGATAGACGTTGTGGCAGCGAATGCTCATCTGCTCGCGATAGGAATTCGCGATCTTCATTTCGCGAATATCGTCGATGACGCCTTTCGGGCTGACGCCGCGCAAGTGCGCGAGCGAGATGTTGCGCGAAATGTTCTCGCCCAGAACGAGGCCAAGCTTCTTGCGGTCCTCAGTCACATAGGCAAGCCCAGCCTTGATCGCCCGCGCCACGGTGGAAATATCCGCCTGCTTGCCGTTGATGCGCGCCTCGCCGCTGATATTCGTGCCCCACGAACGCCCGAAAAGACTCATGGCGAATTCCGTGCGGCCCGCGCCCATCAATCCGGCAATGCCGACGATCTCGCCCGCCCGCACCTTGAACGAGACGTTCTTGACCGAGTGCCGCTCCGGATGCAGTGGATGATAGACCGACCAGTTATCGACTTCAAAGATCACGTCACCGATCTTGGGATCGCGCTTGGGGTAGCGGCTCTCAAGATCGCGATCCACCATCTTTCGAATAATGTCGTCTTCCTCAACCTCTCCCGCATGACAATCAAGCGTTGCCACCGCCTTGCCATCGCGCAGCACCGTGATCTTGTCGGCGACTTCGCGGATTTCGTTGAGCTTGTGCGAAATGAGGATCGACGTGATGCCCTGTGCGCGAAACTCCCGCAGAAGAGCCAGCAATGCAGCGCTGTCGGTCTCGTTGAGGCTGGCGGTCGGTTCATCGAGGATCAGAAGCCGCACGCGCTTCGATAATGCCTTGGCGATTTCGACAAGCTGCTGCTTGCCGACACCAATATCGGTGACGAGCGTATCTGGCTGCTCCGACAGGCCAACCTTCTGCAAAAGCTCACGGGTGCGCTTGTGCACCGTGCTGCGGTCGATGACACCATAGCTCGCGGGCGGATTGACGAGGAAAATGTTCTCGGCAATCGTCATCAGCGGTATGAGCGCCAGCTCCTGATGGATGATGACGATACCGAGCGCTTCGGAATCGTTGATGTCGCGAAACTGCCGTTCCTCGCCGTCAAAGAAGATCGATCCTTCGTAGCTGCCATGCGGATAGACACCCGACAGAACCTTCATCAAGGTCGACTTGCCCGCTCCGTTCTCACCCACAAAGGCGTGAATCTCGCCCGGCATCACGGTGAAGTTGACATCGCTCAGCGCTTTGACAACCCCGAAAGACTTGCTGATGCCGCGCATTTCCAGAAGCGGCTTGCCGGTGATTTCCGACTGGCCGTCAGGCTGCTCGCGCAGGACAGGATTGGCTAGGTTCATCGCTCGCTCCTAATACAAATTCTGCAACCATTGCCCGCGCAAGAAAGACAACGCTGTCAACCGCCAAGCCTACCCCAGCCGAAAGGCTGGGGAATTTGGGGCAATGGCTTGCAGAAAGCTCCGGGCATATCCTCCGATGTGCCCGGAACAGAAATTACTGGATCTGGTCTTCCTTATAGTAACCGCTATCGACCAGAACCTGTTTCCAGTTCGACTTGTCGACGATCACCGGCTTGAGTAGATAGGACGGCACGACCTTGACGCCATTGTCATAGGTCTTGGTGTCGTTGACTTCCGGCTCCTTGCCGCTCATCAGCGCATCGACCATGTCGACCGTGACCTTGGCGAGTTCACGGGTATCCTTGAAGATGGTCGAATTCTGCTCACCGGCAAGGATCGACTTCACCGAAGGCACTTCCGCGTCCTGACCGGAGACAACCGGCATCGGCATGTCGCCGCTGCCATAGCCTACACCCTTGAGCGACGACAGGATACCGATGGAAATGCCGTCATAGGGCGAGAGGACCGCATCGAGCTTCTTGTCGGCATAATAGGCGGAAAGGATCGAATCCATGCGAGCCTGGGCGGTTGCACCGTCCCAGCGCAGGGTCGCCACCTTGTCCATGCCGGTCTGGCCGCTGGCGATCACCACCTTGCCGCTATCGATATAGGGCTGCAGCACCGACATCGCGCCGTTGTAGAAGAAATATGCGTTGTTATCGTCCGGCGAGCCGCCGAAAAGCTCGATATTGAACGGGCCCGGCTTGTTCTTCAGGTCCAGAGCCTTCTCGATGGACTGTGCCTGCAGCACGCCCACCTGGAAATTGTCGAAGGTCGCATAGTAATCGACATTCGGCGTATCGCGGATCAGGCGGTCATAGGCGATGACCTTGATGCCTGCGTCATGTGCCTTGGCCAGAACATCGGAAAGCGTCGTGCCGTCGATCGATGCAACGACGAGAACCTTGGCGCCCTTGGTCACCATGTTCTCAATCTGCGCAAGCTGGTTCGGCACATCGTCTTCGGCATATTGAAGATCGGTCTGGTAGCCGCGTTCCTTCAACACCTTGACCATGTTGTCGCCATCGGCAATCCAGCGCGCCGAAGACTTCGTCGGCATGGCGACGGCGACAAGACCCTTGTCTTCCGCATGCGCCAGACCGCTAAAGGCAAGCGCGGCCATCGCGACTGCCAGTGTTAGAGATTTCATGCCTGCCATTGTCTCACTCCCAAATTGGGACAGGTTTGCGCCTGTCGTTCTCCCAAAATTTCCGCCCCCAACCTTCCGGCCACGCGGAATTCCTCCAAAAAACAAGATGCTTTAAGCTTTCGTTTTTACGCATGTCTTTGTCCCAAAACCGGTTCCCACTTTTGGGAGACATGCTCTAGCCCGCGATCTTGTCCCATGCCTCAACCGCACGCTGCGCGCGTTCACGCACGTCAGCGACCGTCAAACCAGCTTTGTACAGACTGGAACCAAGTCCGAAACAGCTCACGCCCGCTGCCCGATAGGTCGCAAAATCCGCTTCGGAAACGCCACCAACGGCCCCGACCGGAATATCCTTTGGCAAGACGGCGCATACCGCCTTGATGCCATCAGCACCCAGCACACTTGCCGGGAAGAACTTCAGCGCCGATGCGCCCGCCCGGATCGCTGAAAAGGCTTCCGTCGGCGTGAACACGCCCGGCATAGTCACCATGCCGTGCTGGCTTGCGCGGCGAATGACATCCGGCTCGACATTTGGGCTGACCAAAAGCCTGCCGCCAACATCATTGAGACGGTCCACATCTTCGACGCTCAGCACCGTTCCCGCACCAATCAGCACATTGGCAGGCGCGAGCTTCGCGGCTTTCTCGATCGACACGAACGGTTCCGGCGAATTGAGCGGGATTTCAATGGCCTCGAAACCCGTCTCGATCAGGGCGCCGACAATAGCCTCGGTTTCCTGCCAGCGGATGCCGCGCAGGATCGCGACCAGCGGATAGCGCAATTTCGGCCATGCGATGCGGTCGCTCATTGCGCAGTTCCTCCGAAAGCGTGCCGTGCCGCCATGAACAGTCCATCACGCACCAGTTCATCTGCCGCCACGCGCCGGACCGTCAAGCCGCCGATTTCAAGCGCACTCCCGTAGAGCGCGCCCATCGTGTCATCCGAAAGGAGCAGCACTTCTGCGGGTCCGCCGTAAAGCGTGCGCCCGCCCGCGACTTCCAGCCCGATCAGCAGGCCGGACAAACGGGCAAGCTGGTCGGTCGGCTTGCGATCATGCACGAGCCAGCCTGCGCGAATGGAGAAAAGCGCGTTGGAAATCAGCGCTGGACTTTCGAGCGACGCCCTGACGCCCGCTGCGAAAGCCGCGCCATGCGGATCGACCCCGCCCGCACCTTCCAGCGCACCTGCCAGCACAGACTTGTCCTTCAAAAGAGCGAACATTTCGCCGGTCATGAAGGTCCGGTAATCGGCAAGACCGCCATCGGCAATCCGCACCCATTTGGCATGAGTGCCGGGCATGACGACAACGGCATTATGCGTTCCGCGATGCACGAGGCCGAGCAGTTTTGTCTCCTCGCCGCGCATCACATCGGGCGATGCCTCGTCCTGCCGGGCGACGCCCGGCAGCATGATGACGTGGCGGCGCGCAGGCACGCGCACCGCAGCCTTCACAATACCGTCCAGCCCGGCAGGAAGGCTCATATAGGGCGCCTCGATCCAGCCAGTCCGCGAACCGGCCATGCCGCAGATCACCACCGGCAGATCATCCGGCGCACTGAGCGAAGCAAGGTGCCGTTCGAGTGTCGGCTCAAAACCGGCTTCCTTTGCCTGCAACAGCCCATCGTCGCCGCGGCTTTCGCCCAGCACATTGCCATCGGCATCCAGCGTCCAGAGGCGGAACCGGGTGGTGCCCCAGTCCGCTACTGCTGCAAATGGCTTTTTATCGATAGCCATCCGGGTCGGCCTTAGTGGTTGTCTCGCGGCAGGCCGCGCGTATGGGCGATGTCCTGATACTTGACCGCATTTTCCAGAACCGCGCCGGTTTCCATCTGGCCGACAACCGCACGCTGGATTTCCTGCCACGGCGTCTGGCTTTCCGGATATTTATAGCCGCCAGCCGCTTCCAAAGCCTTGCGGCGCTCGGCCAGTTCCTCATCGGAAATCAGGATATCCGCCGTGCCGCGACCGAGATCGATGCGCACGCGGTCGCCGGTCTTGAGAATGGCCAGACCGCCGCCCGCCGCCGCTTCCGGCGAGGCGTTGAGGATCGACGGCGAACCCGAAGTGCCCGACTGGCGACCATCGCCAATGCAAGGCAGCGACGTAACGCCCTTCTTCAAGAGATAATCCGGCGCGCGCATGTTGACGACTTCTGCCGCACCCGGATAGCCGATGGGACCCGCCCCGCGCATGAACAGCACCGTATGCTCGTCGATTTCCAGCGACGGATCGTCGATGCGGTGATGGTAATCCTCCGGTCCGTCGAACACGACCGCCTTGCCCTCAAAGGCATTCGGGTCCTTGTCGTCGGACAGGTAGCGATTGCGGAACTCGTCCGAAATGACGCTGAGCTTCATGATCGCCGACGAGAACAGATTGCCGCGCAGCACGCGGAAACCGGCATGCTTCTTCAATGGCTGGTCGTAGGTCTTGATGACATTGCCGTCTTCGATGGTCGCGTTCTTGCAGTTCTCGCCGATGGTCTTGCCGTTGACGGTCAGTGCGTCCTCATTGATAAGGCCCTGCCCCATCAGCTGATTGACCACCGCCGGTACACCGCCGGCATGGTAATAGTCCTCGCCGAGATATTCCCCGGCAGGCTGGAGATTGACCAGAAGCGGGATTTCCTCGCCATATTTCTGCCAGTCATCAACCGTCAGCTCCACGCCGACATGGCGGGCCAAGGCATTCAGATGGATCGGCGCATTGGTTGAGCCGCCAATGGCGGAATTGACGCGGATCGCGTTGACGAAGGCATCCTTGGTCAGAATGTCCGACGGCTTCAGGTCTTCATGAACCATTTCCACAATGCGGCGTCCCGTCAGATAAGCCACTTCCTGACGGTCGCGGTACGGCGCCGGAATAGCGGCGGAACCGGGAAGCTGCATGCCGAGCGCTTCGGCGAGCGAGTTCATCGTCGTGGCCGTACCCATCGTGTTGCAATAGCCGGTCGATGGAGCCGAGGACGCAACGAGCTTGACGAAGCCCTGATAGTCGATCTCGCCCTTGGCGAGCAGTTCGCGCGCCTTCCAGACGATGGTGCCCGAACCCGTGCGTTCGCCACGGAACCAGCCATTGAGCATCGGACCGACCGAAAGGGCGATGGCCGGAATATTGACGGTTGCCGCTGCCATCAGGCAGGCAGGCGTAGTCTTGTCGCAGCCGATTGTCAGCACGACGCCATCCAGCGGATAGCCGTAGAGCACTTCCACGAGGCCGAGATAGGCAAGGTTGCGGTCGAGCCCCGCCGTCGGGCGCTTGCCGGTTTCCTGAATTGGATGCACCGGAAATTCGATGACGATGCCGCCTGCCTCGCGAACACCTTCGCGCACGCGCTTGGCCAGTTCCAGATGGTGACGGTTGCAGGGCGACAGGTCCGAACCCGTCTGCGCGATGCCGATGATCGGGCGGCCCGACTGCAATTCTTCCTGGCTTAAGCCATAATTCATGTAGCGCTCAAGATAGAGCGCCGTCATATCGACATTGTCCGGATTGTCGAACCATGCACGCGAGCGGAACTTTGGCGTTTTCGGAGTGACGGGCTTGTTCATGTCTTTGTCCTGCTGGGTAAGAGGCCGCGAACGACCCCGTTTCCTAATCTACAAATGCTTCGACCGCGTGGCGCTTTCCGAGCAGAAACGCATCGGCCACATGGGTCAGCGGAGCGAGATCGACATCCGAACGCCCCACGTCGATCAATTGCACGAAACGCTTGTAAAGTCGTTGATACTCACGGTCAGGCTCGGCCATCTTCTCGGCCCCGGCGACGGTCAGGCGGCTGCCGCCATGGCTGAGCAGAACCGTGCCCTTGTCGGTCTCAATACGAATATCCCAGGTCTGCGGGCCGGTTTGCCGCCAGTCCAGCTCAAACGAAACCGGTATGCCGCTTTCCGTCTGGAACTTGAGGTCAGCGGCAATGGGCGCCGCGCGATTTTCTGGAAAGTACAGATCGGATTGGGTCAGAAAAAAGCGTTCCGGCAGAATATGCGTCACGATGGAAAGCGCATTGATGCCCGGATCGAACACACCAAGCCCGCCCGGCTCCCATATCCATTGCTGGCCGGGGTGCCAGTGGCGCACATCTTCCTTCCATATGACCGATACCGAGCGGATTTCCGCATCTTTCAGGAATTCCCGCGCCGGTTCGACCGCCGCCGCTTCCCGCGAATGCCACGTGGCATAGAGCGTAACGCCTTCCGCTTCAGCGAGCCGCTCCAGCGCCTGCACTTCGGAAATGGTCGCGCCGGGAGGCTTCTCCAGCATCACATGCTTGCGCGCCTTCAAGGCTGCATAGGCTTGGGCGAAGCGGCCTTGCGGCGGCGTGCAGAGCGACACCGCGTCAATGGCGATGTCGCTGTCCAAAAGCGCATCGATATCGTGAAAAGACGGCATTCCGTCCAGCCCGGCATTGCGGCTGGCGATGGCTTTCAGCTCGATGCCATCGACGGCTTCGATGGACGGCAAATGCTGGTCGCGCGCGATCTTGCCGAGACCGACGATTGCAAGCGCGATGTTGGATTGTGTGGCCATGTTCACAGCGCCTTCACGACAACGTCTTCGGCGGCTGCCTGCGCCAGCCTGTTGACCAGCGGATAACGGAACGGCTTGGCGGAAATCTCGAACTGGTCGCCAGTTTGCGTCTTCACGCCTTCCGAGAACGACAGGGTTGCCGTGCCGAAGAAGTGGACGTGAATATCGCCCGGACGGCGGAACAGTTCATATTTGAAATGATGATGTTCCAGATTGGCAATCGTATGCGACATGTTCGCTTCGCCCGACAGGAACGGCTTTTCAAAAATGATCTCATTGCCGCGACGAATGCGCGACACGCCTTCCACATGATCCGGCAGCGCGCCCACATAAAGTTCCGGCCCGAGCGCCGCCTGCCGCAGCTTGGAATGGGCAAGCCAGAGATAGTTCTGCTTTTCGGTCACATGGTCGGAAAATTCGTTGGCAAGGCAGAAGCCGAGCCGGAACGGCGTACCATCCGGGCCGATCAGGTAGATGCCCGCCAGTTCTGGTTCCTCGCCGCCGTCTTCGGCAAAGGAAGGCGAAACCAGTTCGCCGCCGGTTGCCACCAGCGCCGACCCGTCGCCCTTGTAGAACCATTCGGGCTGCACGCCGGTCTCGCCCGGCTTCGGCTTGCCGCCCTCGACGCCCATCAGAAACATGCGCATGGAATCGGTCGGCTTTTCAGCCGCCCGCGCGGCCTTGTGCATCTTGTCGCGGCCATCGGCGGAACCCAGATGCGTCAGGCCCGTACCGGCCACGATCAGATGCGCCGGATCGGCATGCGTGATCGGCAGGCCAACGCGACCCGCAGCAAGCGCGGCTTCTATGTCGACGGCTTCGCCCTTGCCACTCTGCGCCACCTGTTCTTCAAGGCTGATGCCCGCGGCAATTGCCGCCGAGGCCAGTTCATAGGTCGTTGCCACGCCCTTGACGACATGCGCCGCTCCCTCGTCATTGCAGGCAGCCACACGCATTTCTCCGCTTTCATCGCGGAACTGGACCAGACGTAACATTAAACCTCCCATTTTCCGCATTACCCTTTGCGGAACTCACCCCGACCGCTTGAAAACACCCGAAGGCGCCTATTCACGGCTCGCGTTATTAATATGACTATTTTGCTGCGACCTGCTTTGTCAAGCAAGCAGACGCCCCCACATGCAACGTTCAGAAAAACTGCTCGACCAGCCTTGCGGCAAGCCTTTGTTTCATATTCATAAATTTAGATATTGCCCGTTTGTCGCACCGGCATTTTATTGCGAAATATCGAAAGGCGCTTGCCATAAAGTAATATTATATGCTTCATAAATACGAAGGCCGGGAGGGCCTTTTATTGGGAGGAACGATCATGAAACGCAGTCTGGCGGCCCTGACGGCCGCACTATCGCTTGCCCTGATTTCGAGCGCATCCGCCGCATCGCTGACGGTCGGCTTTTCGCAGATCGGCTCGGAATCGGGCTGGCGCGCCGCAGAAACGGCCCTGACCAAGCAGGAAGCTGAAAAGCGCGGCTATACGCTGAAATTCGCCGACGCCCAGCAGAAGCAGGAAAACCAGATCAAGGCCGTTCGCGGCTTCATCGCCCAAGGGGTTGATGCGATCCTGATCGCGCCGGTCGTTTCCACCGGCTGGGACGCCGTCTTGAAGGAAGCCAAGGAAGCGGAAATTCCGGTCGTCCTGCTCGACCGCCAGATCGATTCCCCGGAAGACCTGTACCTCACCGCCGTCACCTCCGATCAGGTGCATGAAGGCAAGGTCGCCGGCGACTGGCTGGTGAAGGATGTGGGCGACAAGCCGTGCAACGTGGTCGAGCTTCAGGGCACCACCGGCTCCTCGCCCGCCATCAACCGCAAGAAGGGCTTTGAGGACGCAATCAAGGGCCACGACAACATCAAGATCACCCGTTCGCAGACCGGTGACTTCACCCGCACCAAGGGCAAGGAAGTCATGGAAAGCTTCATCAAGGCCGAAGGCGGCGGCAAGAATATCTGCGCCGTCTATGCACATAATGACGACATGGCCGTCGGCGCCATTCAGGCCATCAAGGAAGCCGGGCTGAAGCCTGGCACCGAGATCAAGATCGTGTCGATCGACTCCGTGCCGGATATCTTCCAGGCCATGGCCAATGGCGAAGCCAATGCGTCGGTCGAACTGACGCCGAACATGGCAGGCCCGGCCTTCGACGCCATTGAAGCCTTCAAGGAAAAGGGCACCGTTCCCCCGAAATGGATCCAGACGGAATCGAAGCTCTACACGCAGGCTGACGATCCGAAAGCCGTCTACGAAGCCAAGAAGGGTCTCGGCTACTGATCCGCGTCATCCGGGCCGTTCTCGGCCCGGATATCCCATTTGCCGAATATCCCATTTGCCCAAATATCCCATTTGCAACGTGCAAACGGAAGAATGCCATGGCTGCAACACCGCTTCTTGAAGCCCGCTCGATCACGAAATCCTTTCTGGGCGTGACCGCGCTCGATCATGTCGATTTCACGCTCAACCGTGGGGAAATTCATGCGCTGCTCGGCGAAAACGGCGCGGGCAAATCCACGCTCATCAAGATATTGACCGGCGCCTATCACGGTTTCGACGGTTCGATCACGCTTGAGGGCCAGCCGATTGCGCCCGCATCCGTTGCGGAAGCGCAGGCGCTCGGCATCGGCACGGTCTATCAGGAAGTCAATCTTCTCGAAAACCTGACGGTTGCGGAAAACCTGTTTCTCGGCCGCCAGCCGAAGCGCTTCGGGCTGGTCGATCGCGGCCGGATGGAAAGGGATGCGGCGAAACTCCTTTCGCGCTACGGCCTCGCCATTGATGTCGGCGCGCCCCTGTCCGCCTATTCGGTGGCCATCCGCCAGATCATCGCCATTGCCCGCGCCGTCGATCTTTCCGGCAAGGTGCTGGTGCTTGATGAGCCTACCGCCAGTCTCGACGCGCGTGAGGTCGACATGTTGTTCGGCGTGCTGCGGCAATTGAAGGCTGACGGCCTCGGCATTGTCGTCATCACCCATTTTCTCGATCAGGTCTACGCCATCGCCGATTGCGCCACCGTGCTGCGCAACGGGCGGCTGGTCGGCAGCCGCAACCTGTCGGACCTGCCGCGAACCGACCTGATTTCCATGATGCTCGGCCATCAGTTGCAGGAAACCGTGCGCCGCCAGTTGACTGAAGAAGTCAGCGACGACACGGTCGCGCCAATCCGTTTTTCGGGCTTCGGCAAAAAGGGCAGCGTTGCGCCTTTCGATCTCTCGATCAAACCCGGAGAAGCCGTGGGCATTGCCGGTCTTCTCGGTTCGGGCCGCACGGAAACCGCGCTCCTGCTGTTCGGGGTCGATCAGGCTGACAGCGGAACTCTTGCCGTCGACGGAAAGGAAACCCGCCTGCCCTCGCCCGTTGCGGCGATTGCCAAGCGCTTCGCCTTTTGCCCCGAAGAGCGCAAGACCGATGGCATCATCGGCGATTTTTCGGTTGCCGAAAACATCGCGCTTGCCGTCCAGGCAAAGCGCGGCTGGTCGAGACCGATCTCATCACGCGAGAGGACGGCGCTTGCCCAGCGCTATATCAAGGCGCTCGATATCCGCCCGCCCGATCCCGACAAGCCGATCAAGTTTCTGTCCGGCGGCAACCAGCAGAAGGCTATCTTGGCCCGCTGGCTTGCCACCGATCCGCGCCTCCTGATCCTCGATGAGCCGACGCGCGGTATCGATATCGGCGCCCATGCCGAAATCCTCAAGCTCATCGGCGAGCTTTGCGCCGAAGGCATGTCACTCGTCATCATCTCGTCGGAATTCGAGGAGCTTGCCGCCGTCGCCAACCGTGTCGTCGTTCTCTCGGACCGCCGCCATGTCGCGGAACTGAAAGGCGAGGAAATCACTGCCGACAATATCGTGCGCGCAATCGCAGAGACCGGAAGCGAAAAGGAAGCGGCAGCATGATTGCCCGCATCACCAGAAAACTAAAAAGACTTGGCCCCCAGTTCGCTGCCCTCGTGCTCATTCTGGCGGCGAACACCATCATCGCGCCCGGCTTTCTCGACATTTCCTTCCAGAACGGGCGGCTCTATGGCAGCCTCATCGATATTCTGGTGCGCGCCGCACCCGTTGCCATTCTGGCCGTCGGCATGACGCTTGTGATCGCAACGCGCGGCATCGATCTTTCGGTCGGCGCGGTAATGGCGATCAGCGGCGCTTTTGCCGCCTCGCTCATCGTGGCGGGCTATCCGCTTGCAATCGTCATTCCGGCAGCGCTCGGCGTCGGACTGCTGTGCGGCTTGTGGAACGGCTTTCTGGTCGCCGTCTTCGATATCCAGCCAATCATCGCGACGCTGATCCTCATGGTGGCAGGGCGCGGCATCGCACAGCTTATCACCGAAGGCGCAATCCTCACCTTCAACAACGATTCCTTTGCAGCCCTTGGTTCCGGCTCCTTTCTTGGCGTGCCCGTTCCGGTTCTGATCTGGATTCTGGCGGGTCTTGCCGTCGGCCTTGCAGTGCGCACAAGCGCGCTCGGTTTCCTGATTGAAGCAACCGGCATCAACCGTCGCGCAGCGATGCTGGCAGGCGTCAAGGCCCGCTTCCTGCTGTTCAGCGTCTATGCCGTTTCCGGTGTCGGCGCGGCACTGGCCGGGCTGATCGCGGCGGCGGATATTCGCGGCGCAGACGCCAACAATGCCGGGCTATGGCTCGAACTCGACGCCATTCTGGCGGTCGTCGTCGGCGGCACCTCGCTCAATGGCGGCCGGTTCTCGATCATGGCCTCGCTGCTCGGCGCGCTTATCATCCAGGCGATCAATACCGGCATTCTGATGGCGGGCTTTCCCCCGGAGTTCAACCTCATCATCAAGGCGATCATCATCGTGATCGTACTCACCTTCCAGTCGCCAGCCATTGTCCAGCTGATCGCCTTCCTGCGCTCCGAGCGCAAGGGCGACGGAGCCAAGCCGGTTCGCCAAAGCCAGCAGGGAGCCCAGCAATGAGAGCGCTTCGCAATCTGCCTTTTCTGACAACCGTGGCGATCTTCCTGTTCGCCTATGCGATCTGCATCATCCAGTTTCCCAACATGCTGTCGACGCGGGTGATCGGCAATCTTCTGACCGACAATGCCTTTCTGGGCATCGCCGCCGTCGGCATGACATTCGTGATCCTTTCCGGCGGCATTGACCTGTCGGTCGGCTCGGTCATCGCCTTCACCAGCGTCTTCGTCGCCGTGCTGGTCGGACAGCTCGGCGTGCATCCGCTTGTGGCTTTCGCGCTCATTTTGGTTATAGCGGCATTGTTCGGGGCTTGGATGGGCGTGATGATCCATTTCTTGCAGATTCCGCCCTTCGTGGCCACGCTTGCCGGCATGTTTCTGGCACGCGGCGCGGCCTTTCTCATCTCGACCCAATCCGTGCCTATAGCCCATCCGTTTCTCGATACGTTGCAGGGGCTTTATTTCCGGCTTCCGGGCGGCGGCAGGCTGACATTCATCGCCATGCTGATGCTCGCGGTCTTCATCATCGGCGGCATCATCGCCCATCGCACGCGGTTCGGCGCCAATATCTATGCGCTTGGCGGCAACCAGCAATCGGCGGAACTGATGGGCGTTCCGATTGCTCGCACCACAATCGGCATCTATACGATGTCAGGCGTGCTTTCCGGTCTCGCCGGGATCGTCTATACGCTTTACACCTCGTCCGGCTATTCGCTGGCGACGGTGGGGGTGGAGCTGGACGCCATCGCTTCGGTGGTGATCGGCGGAACGCTTTTGACGGGCGGCGCGGGCCTTGTGGCAGGCACATTCGTCGGCATTCTCATACAGGGGCTGATCCAGACCTACATTGTTTTCGACGGAACGCTGTCTTCATGGTGGACGAAAATCGCAATCGGTATATTGCTGTTCCTGTTCATTGCCCTGCAACGAGGACTCTTGTGGTTTTCCAATATAAAACACGCGCGGCAACGCTTGAAGGAGGCCTGAATTGGGATTGCTGGAAACGGCCATAACCGGACGCAAGCGCCATAACAGCCACGCCGTTGTCGTGGGGGAACTGGGCCGCGGTATCGTCGCGGGCACCATTCCCGAAGGTTCTATCCTGCCGGGCGATCATGAATTGTCGCTGCGATTTGGCGTATCACGCACCGTTCTGCGCGAGGCGATGAAGACGCTTGCCGCCAAGCGCCTGATCGAACCCAAGGCCAAGGTCGGCACCCGTGTTCTGGGCCATGCCAGCTGGAATTTCTTCGATCCCGATGTGCTGACCTGGCGCTTCGAGGCGGGCTTCGACGAAGTCTTCGTCGACCATCTGGCGGAAATGCGCATGGCGCTGGAACCGGCAGCAGCGGCGGCGGCGGCAGAGCGTGCCTCCAGCGACGAGATCGTGGAGCTTTATGCGCTCGCGGCCAAATTCGACAATCCCGACCACACGCCGGAATCCATCGCCAAGGTCGATCTGGAATTTCATCTTGCCATTGCCCGCATGTCCGGCAACCCGTTCATGCGCTCGGTCAGCGGCTTGATCGAGGCGGCGCTGGCAATCTCGTTCCAGCTTTCCTCCCCGGCAGCATCGCGGGAAGGCATTGCCGAATGCGCCGCCAATCACCTGCGCATCGCCCACGCCATTGCATCGCGCGATCCACAGAAAGCGCGGCTGACCATGGAAAGTGTCATCCAGCTTGGCGTCGAGCGTATTCGGGACGTGATCTGACTGTTACGACACAGCCAGCGTAAATTGAGGATCGCCGCGAAGCGTGTTGCTGACGGTGCAGATTTCCTCAGCCATTTCGGCGAGACGATGCTTTTCATCGTCGGTCAGATCACCATCGAAATGAAAGGTGACGTTGAACCGCTCGATACGCGACGGTCCTTCATGCGCCTTGTCGCCCCTCACCTCCACCCGAACATCCGTCAGCTTTTCCTTCAGATCGAGCTTGCCGGCGGCGATACGAGCGCTCAACGCCATGCAGGCCGCAACCGACGAATAGATAAGGTCGAGCGGATTGAACCCAGCCTGGCTGACGCTGGTGACGATTTCGACCACGCCGCCTGTCGGCGTGGTGATGACGGGCAGCTTCCCATGCGGCATTTCTGCGACGGCGCCCGTCTCGCGGGTTCTGACTTTCAGTTCGCTCATTCCTGAATTCTCCTGTAGTCCACATGCCGCGCCAGCCAGCAGCCGACGGTCATGCCTGTTATCCCGCCTTTTGCGTCGCGATGGAAGACAAGTTTCCATTCGCCGGGTGACGGTGCATCCATCGAGCGCTGCACCGGCAAAAGCCACACATCCGGCCCAGCCTCATAGAGCGGATACATATCGCTCTTGCCGAGAAATCCTTCAAAAGCGCCATAGAACGCACCGCCCTGATTGACGATCAGAAGATCGGCCTCCAGTTCGTCGCTGCGGTAGCGCCCTGCAATGTCCTGCTGTGCTGCACCGTTCAGGCGCTGCATCGTCAGGCTCAGATTTTCATCCTCGCGCGCAAGCTGGATCGTGTCGCCGTCGCGACGGATCGTGGTCATCGAAGACCGCGCTTCGTTCTCGCTCACCACATCCATGATTTCCGGCCCGGTGCCGAAACGCGCCTTCATGCGTCCGCGCCCGGCATCTTCGAGGCTCAGCACGAGGCCGGTTTCATGGTCGAGCCATGAACCAAACCATGAGCCGAACCATGCGGCATCGGCTTCAACCCGAGCCGGTTCGGTCGTGGAAACGCCAAGCGCAATATTCATCAGCTTGAAGGCAACATCCGATGCACCGCCCTCAAAATTGAACATGGCGATGGTCGAAAGGCGTTCGTCGGCGCAATGCCAGCGCTGGCAGCGCCAGCCGCGCAGCGCACCGCCATGGCCGGTGAGCCGTCTGCCGCCCGCTTCCTCGAATTTGAGGCCAAGGCCATAAGGTGCCGCGTTACCGTCGCTGAATGTCTGCGGACCGCTCAGGCGGCGATAAATCCCGTTTTCGTCATCGCGGGTCGCGTCGATGAACTGCTCCCAGGCGATCATGTCGTCGAGAGATGCGCAAATACCAGCATCGCCCATCCAGTGGATGCGATTGACGGCAGGCAGGAACCCGCGCACCGTGTCGCCTTCATAGCCGGTGCATTCGTCAAACAGCGCGGTATCGGGGATAAGCTCTGCGGTCTTCATGCCCGCAGGCTTGAAAATGCGCTCCGACAGCAGCTCGATCAGCGATTGGCCTGTATGGCTTTCGATCAAATCAGCCAGAATGCGGAAATTGCCGTTGCAATAGGAATAATGCGTGCCCGGCGCGAAATGCGTGGTCTTCAGGCGGCGCAGCAGGCTTTGCGCCTGCTCCGGCAGAAAGACGCCTTCCGGATCGGCCCCGCACAGAACGCTCAGCGCCCAGTAATCGCGCAGGCCCGACTGATTGTTGCACAGGTCGCGCACGCTTGGCCGCTTTTCCGCAAACTTGTCGAGATAGGCGGCAAGCGCATCGTCAAGAACTTCCGGCTCGCCAACACTGTCGAGAAGCACGGCGCAGGTGAACTGCTTGCTGACCGAACAGATCGGCATGCGCGTCTCTGGCGTCATCGCCTTGCGCGCGCCAAGATCGGCAAAGCCCCAGGCATGGCGCAGCACGACCTTGCCATCCTTCACCACCGCGACCGCACCGCCCGGTCCCTTATAATGCTGCGGAATGGTGCGAACGAAGGCTTCAAGCGCGGAAAGATCGAATTTTGACATGATGGCTCAGGCGACTCAGATGAAATCAGGAGCCGCCACGAGGCATCATTTTGTCCGTTCGATCAAGGCCATGGCCGCATGCGGATTATGCGCCTTATAGCCGCTGATGACATAGAGATAGACATCGCGGGCAATGTAATCGGCAACGGGCGGCGTAACGGTCTTCAACCCTTCGGCAAGCTCTCCGGCGGCAATCGCCTCAGCCCGCGCCGCCCATTGATCCAGTTCGTCCTTGCTGTAGCCGCCCGGTTGGCTTTCCTTCGTTCCCATGATGCGGAAATAGGCGAAGGGCGCGGTCATATCGGCAAATTGCGGAAAGTCGCTGTCGCCCGCGATCACCACCGCCACCCCATATTCGCGCAAGAGCGCGATGAACTCCGGCGAGTTGAAACTGTCGTGGCGCACTTCCACCGCGTGGCGCACATCGCGCCCGTCGACGCGCTTGGGCAGAAGCTTCAAGAACGCCTCGAAATCCACGGGGTCGAACTTCTTTGTCCCCATGAACTGCCAGTTGACCACGCCGAGCTTGTCTTTCAGCTCCATCATGCCGCCGGTCATGAACCGCTCGATGCTCTCGCCTGCTTCAGCCAGCACGCGACGATTGGTGGAAAAACGCGGCGCCTTCAGCGAAAACACGAAGCCGTCCGGCGTCTCGTCATGCCATTTGGCGAAGGTCGTCGGCTTCTGCGGACCGTAATAGGTGCTGTTGATCTCGATGGATGTGAGCTTGCTCGACGCATATTCAAGCTGGCGCTTCTTCGGCAGTTTTTCGGGGTAGAAGCTCTCGTCCCACGGTTCATAGGCCCAGCCGCCAATGCCGATGCGGATCTTGCCCGTCTTTTCCTTGGCCATCGCCTTTCCTCCATACCGGTGCATCATGAGTTCATACTGTTTGGTCATGATGTTTAATCTGTATTCGCACCGCTGGCTATGTTCATATCAGCCACGGTTGGCTGGGAGGAAAAAGGGGCGGCGAAAGAACCGTCCCAACCAAGCCAGTTTGGTGAGAGCTTGAATCAAAAGGCAGCACGCCGGCATGGCGACTTTTGGAACAGGCTCCAAGATTGAGGAAATGCATAGAATGACGAGCAAACCCAATGCCCGTACCGGAGGCCAGATTTTGGTGGATGCGCTGCGCATCCATGGCACTGACCGGGTCTTTTGCGTGCCCGGCGAGAGCTATCTCGCGGCACTTGACGCCTTTCATGATGCCAGCGACGCGATAGATCTGGTCGTGTGCCGGCAGGAGGGCGGCGCGGCCTATATGGCGGAAGCCTATGGCAAGCTGACCGGCAAGCCCGGCATCTGCTTCGTCACACGTGGCCCCGGCGCGACCAATGCCTCGGTTGGCGTGCACACGGCCTTTCAGGATTCCACGCCGATGCTGCTCTTCATCGGTCAGGTTGCCAGCGATCAGGTCGAGCGCGAGGCGTTTCAGGAAATCGATTATCGCCGCATGTTCGGCCAAATGGCCAAATGGGTCGTGCAGATCGACGATGCCGCCCGCATACCGGAACTCGTCAGCCAGGCTTTCCATCGCGCCGTCAACGGGCGTCCCGGCCCGGTGGTGATCGCGCTCCCGGAAGACATGCTGACCTCCCATGCCGCCGTCAGCGACGCACCGGCTTACAAGCAGGTGCAGATGCATCCGGGCGCGGACCAGTTGCAGGACATGCAGGCGCTGCTTGCAAAGGCCGAGCGCCCACTGGTCATCGTCGGCGGTGGCGGCTGGAATGCACAAGCTGTCAGCGATCTGCGGAAATTTGCCGAGAACATGCATCTGCCGGTCGCGGCTTCCTTCCGCTGCCAGGACATGTTCGACAACACCCACCCGCTTTATGCGGGCGAAATGGGAACCTCGATCAGCCCCAAACTGGCGCAGCGCGTGCGCGACGCCGATCTTCTGATCGTGATTGGCGCGCGCCTCGGTGAAATGACGACGCAGGGCTATGAACTCGTCTCCATTCCAGTGCCGCAGCAAAAGCTCGTCCATATCCATCCGGGCGCGGAGGAACTGGGCCGCGTCTACCATGCCGATGTTCCGGTCAATGCCTCCATGCCTGCCTTCTGTGCGGCGGCGGCCAAGCTTGCGCCGGTTGCCAGCCCGCGCTGGAAGGCATGGACCGACAGCGCCAATGCCGATTACCGCGACAATATCAAATCGCCGGTCATCCCCGGCGATGTGCAGATGGGCGAAGTGATGGAATGGCTGCGCGCGCATCTGCCAGCCGATGCCATCATCACCAATGGCGCGGGCAATTATTCCGCCTGGCCGCATCGCTTCTACCAGTACCGCACCTATCGCAGCCAGCTTGCGCCCACCAACGGCTCGATGGGCTATGGCGTGCCGGCAGCGGTCGCGGCCAAGCTCACCGCACCGGAACGCACCGTCGTTGCCTTTGCGGGCGACGGCTGTTTCCTCATGAACGGGCAGGAACTGGCAACGGCGGCGCAATATGGCGCCAATGCCATTTTCATCGTCGTCAACAATGGCATGTACGGCACGATCCGCATGCATCAGGAACGTACCTATCCGGGCCGCGTTTCGGGCACCGGCCTTGCCAATCCTGACTTCGCGGCATTGGCGCGCGCCTATGGCCTGCATGGCGAAGTGGTCGAAAAGACCGCTGACTTCGCGCCAGCCTTCGAGGCTTGCGAAAAATCCGGCAAGCCGGGCCTCATCGAAATCCGCATCGATCCCGAGGCGCTTTCACCGAAGATGAGCCTCAGCCAGATGCGCGAACAGGGTCTCGCCAAACAGAAGTAAAAACAAAAGAGCCCCGGTTTTCCGGGGCTCTTTCATCATTGGTCCGGCTTTATTTTACAGGCGGCGCGTACATCAGCCCGCCCTTGTTCCACAGCGCATTGAGGCCTCGGTCGATCTTTAGCAGGCTGTCCTTGCCGACGGTACGCTCGAACATTTCACCGTAATTGCCGATCTTGGAAACGACATTATAGGCCCATTTCGGCTCAAGGCCGAGCTGCTGGCCGCTATCGCCTTCCGAGCCAAGGAAACGGCGCACGTCGGGCTTCTTGGAATTGAGATCCGCCTCAGCCGAGGCTTGCGTAACGCCCAGTTCCTCTGCCTCAAGCATTGCAAACAGGGTCCAGCGGACGATATTGAACCATTTGTCGTCGCCCTGACGGACGGCAGGTCCAAGCGGCTCCTTGGAAATCACTTCCGGCAAGACGGTAAAGGCGTCCGGCTCGGCAAGCTTGAGGCGCTGTGCGTAGAGCGCGGATGCATCGGTCGTGTAAACATCGCAGCGACCCGTTTCGAACGCCTTGAGAATACCGTCGGCGGAATCGATCACCACCGGCTCATATTTGATGTTGTTGGCGCTGAAATAATCGGCGGCGTTCTGTTCGGTGGTGGTGCCCTGTTCGGTACAGACCGATGCGCCGTCAAGCTTCAAGGCGCTGTCGACGCCCAGATCCTTGCGGATCATGAAACCCTGACCGTCATAATAGGCCGTGCCGACAAAAAGAATGCCCATGCCCGCATCGCGTGAGAGCGTCCAGGTGGTCTGGCGCGAAAGCAGGTCGACCGTGCCGGATTGCAGTGCGGTAAAACGCTCCTTGGTCGAAAGCGGAATGAAGCTCACCTTGTCGGGATCGCCGAAGACCGCAGCCGAAACCGCCCGACAGAAGTCGATGTCGAAGCCGGTCCATTTGCCCTGATCGTCCGGCGACGAAAAGCCCGCGACGCCCTGGCTGACGCCGCAATTGATCTTGCCGCGTTCCTTCACGGTCGAAAGCGTATCCGCCTGCGCTCCGGTTTGAGCGGACAAGGCAAAACCAGCCGCCAGCAACGAACCCAAAACTATCTTTTTCATTGTTCCTCCTCCCAGAG
Organism: Hyphomicrobiales bacterium; assembly: GCA_900473915.1. Lineage (GTDB taxonomy): Bacteria > Pseudomonadota > Alphaproteobacteria > Rhizobiales > Rhizobiaceae > Brucella. The sequence continues at coordinate 216,375 of UCNG01000008.1, forward strand.
TTTCGGCCCAGAATTTCGACAAAGCCGATCCGTTGCCCGGCGCCATGCCGCCGGGCTTGTTGTTTGTTCCATTATCCGACGACGAACTACTTCAGCGCAGCCGCGAAGCTATCCTCCAGAACGCTTAAGAGATGATCCGCATTGGCGCGGCTGAAGATCATCGGCGGGCGCATTTTCAGCACATTGTCGAACGGACCTTCGGTCCCCATCAGGATGCCGCGTTCGCGCGCGCCATCATTGATCTTCTTGGCCAGCGCCGTCGCCGGTTCCTTGGTCTTGCGATCCGTCACCAGTTCGATACCGAGGAACAGCCCCTGCCCGCGCACATCGCCGATAATATCGAAGCGCTTCTGCATCGAACGGAACCCGTCGAGGAGATAATTGCCAATCTCCAGCGCGTTGCGGCGCAGATCGTTGCGCTCGATCACATCCAGCACCGCCAGACCCGCCGCGCAGGAAACCGGATTGCCGCCGAATGTGTTGAAATATTCCATGCCATTGTTGAAGCTGTCGGCCACTTCGCGGGTGGTGACAACTGCCGACATCGGATGGCCGTTGCCGATCGGCTTGCCCATGGTGACGATATCCGGCACCACATCCTGCATTTCAAACGCCCACCAATGGCTGCCGACCCGGCCGAAACCGACCTGCACCTCATCCGCGATGCAAACGCCGCCAGCCGCCCGCACCATCCTGTAGACTTCCTGCAGATAGCCTTCCGGCAGGAAGACCTGACCGGCAACGCTCGGGATCGACTCGGCGATGAAATAGGCAGGGCCGCGTCCAAGGCTTTTGATGGCCTCGATCTGTTCGGCAATGCTTTCGGCAAAGCGCTTGCCATGCTCTGCAAGCGGCCAGTCTTCCGGCGCACGATAGCTGTCGGGGATGGTCGCCTCGAACACATGGTCCGGGCGTCCCTTGCCGCCTTTGCGCTTGTACTTGTAGGGGCTGAGATCGATCAGCTCCTGCGTCGTGCCGTGATAGGCCCAATCGAGCACCAGCGCATCGCGCTGGCCCGAATGCGCGCGCGCCATGCGCAGCGCCAGGCTGTTCGCCTCGCTGCCCGAGCAGGCAAACGAGGCCACCGTCAAGCCTTCCGGCAAGGTCGCCGTCAGGCGCTCGGCATAGGAAACGATATTGTCATGCAGATAGCGCGTATTGGTGTTGAGGATCGCCGCCTGCTTGGCAATTGCCTCCACCACTTGCGGATGGGCGTGACCGAGATGGCAGACATTGTTGAAGCAGTCGAGATAGGCGCGTCCCCGATTGTCGATCAGCCATGCGCCCTCGCCGCGCACAAACTTGATCGGCTCGGAATAGGAAATGGAGAGGTTCGGCAGCAATATATCCTTGCGGGCGCTGACGATTTCCGCCCGCGTGCGCCCGCTCTGATGAAAGGCTTCCGCCGGAATATCGGCAAGGGCTGCCGCATCCGGGAAAATATCGGCCCATACGTCGAGATAGGCATTTTCGCCGACGCCCAGAATTTCCGCCGCCGTCAGTCCCGTATCGGTCGAAATCTGGAAATGGAGATGCGGCGTCCAGCCGCCATTCTCATGCATGTCGCCCATATAGCCGACCAGTTCGCCAGCGGCGAGCGTCTGGCCGGGTTTCAGCCGTGACATCGCTTCATGCGCCATATGGCCCCAGAGCGTGATGAAGGGCGGGCAACCTTCCGGCTGATGTTCCAGCGCGATCAACCCGCCATAGCCGAGCGGCGCGGTCTCGATCTCGACGCTTTTCACAATGGCTGCAAGCGGCGTGTAGACAGGCGTGCCTGCGGGCATGAACAGATCAAGCCCCAGATGATGGACACGCCGCTCGCCTTCGACAAAGCGCGAACGGAACGCTTCGTCGGTATAAACGGTGCGCCTTTCGCCCCATGGGCCGATGCCGAGTTCGATATGGTTGCGGGCGCAGAAATCGTCCCACCAGGCGGTTGCCTCCTTCGGGCGCTGCCCGGCGGAATCGACCGTCATCACATGAGCCGGATCGCCATAAGGCACCAGCGCCTTGGTCATCGTGGCGGGATGCGGGCGCACCACAGGCGCGAAAGCCTTGCTGTTCGCTGCGATCCAGCGGCGCACCGCACCGGCTCCCTCAACCGCATCGAAACCGCAGGCTTTCCGCAGGATCGCGGTGGCAAAGCGCGGGTTCATGGCGTCCAGCTTGTGCAGAAGCCGCCAGGCCGGTGCTTCGCTGATCGCCAGATAAGGGTTGTCATCGGTCTTTTCGCGGCGCGAAGCCGACAGCGTGACGCTTGTCACAAGACGCATCGCGATCAGGTCGAACAGAAGGTCGATTTCCTGTGGCAAGAGCGGATATTTCGCATGGAACCCGGCGGCAAGGGCTGCGGCTGCGCCAATCGGGTCGTCGATATCCAGGATGGAATAGGCGCAGCCAATCGCAACTTCAGCAATCAGCACCGTATGGACGGAATCGCCAAAGTCGATCAGCCCGGCAATGCGTTCATTATCCTGAGGGTCGACCAACACGTTCCAGTCATTGGCGTCATTGTGGATTACCTGCGCGCGCAGAAGCGGCAGTTTCGGCGCCACATCGCGTTCGAAACGGGCAAGGAAACGCTCTACGACGGCGCGGTCTTCCGCCTTATCGATAAAATGCAGCCGGTTGCGGGCGCGACCGGCATGACGCAGGTCCCAGTCGAAATCGCGCAGCGCACCGGGATGGATGAAGCCTTGCAGGGCACGGTCAAGCTCGCCCAGCGCAGCGCCAAGGTTTCTCAAAAGCGCTTTGGTGCGCTTTACCTCGGCCAGCGGCGTGCCGGGAAGCCAGCTTGCCACTCGCAGCGCATGCGGCTTGCCCCCATCCTTATCGACAGAAGCCAGCACCTCGCCCGACAGGCTTGATTTCAGGCGCGGCACGGCCAGCGCCGGATCGGCCTTGGCCAGATGTTGCAGCAGCGCGGTCTGGAACTCGCTTTCGACCCGCGGCTCGCTGGCATTGACAATCTTCAAGATCCAGTCCGCCGACCCGTTGCCCGTCTTCAGGCGGAAATTGCGGTCACGCTCACTGTCCAGCGGCGAGGCACTGGCCGTCACCCCGAAATGAAGCCGGGCCAGAACTTCAGCCTCGTGCGCAGAAAAATCGGGGGCGGGATGCGAAAGATCGGTCATGGGAAGCGCTTCACGGGTTGAATGCAGATGGGACGTCTCAAGATGAAAGCTTGGCACGTCGACAAATTTCAGGCATCAGACAAGTGGTCGGTCAGACCGGCACTTTGCCGGAATGGACCGGCACATTTACGGCAGCACGAAAGAACCGACCATGCGGGAACTGGATGCGAAGGATCGCGAGATACTGGCCATTCTCTCTAAGGAAGCGCGCATACCGCTGAAGACGCTGGCGGGCCGCATCGGGCTTTCGCGCAGCGCTACCGGCGAGCGCGTCGCCAATCTTGAGAAAAGCGGCGTCATTCGCGGCTATCGCGCAGATATTGGCCAGATCGACAGCAACATCATCCGCGCCATGATCCTGGTCAGCCTCAAGCGCACCCCGGCCCTCGGCCTGCTTGATGAACTGGCACGGCACGCCGAAGTGCGCCGGGTTTCCTCGGTAAGCGGCCAGCTCGATTTGATCGTGGAGGTTGAAGTTCCTTCCATCGACCGCCTCAATCGCCTGCGCGATCTGATGGCCACCCACGAGACGGTAGAGGATCTCACTACGGCAATCGTTCTTCGCCGGGATATCGAGCGTGAAAACGGCTGAAGAGCAGCTCTACCACTTTAGTCTGGATAGTTGCAATTTGCGGTAGACATTCCACCGCAAGTCGAACATAACGCCCCTGGGTTGAAAGGGAGGGGTCATGAAAACACTTAACCTGTTCATTATCGGGTTCGGTTTTACCGCACTCGTCGTCACCTGCATTGTCGCCATTGGCGGCGGCACGATCTGAACGGCAATCGGTCATATATCATGCCCGCAGCAAGGGCTCCCCAAGGAAGATTGCTGACGACTCGCGCACGGCGCGGATCATGAAATCGCTCAACACCCGGATTCGCGGTGCGGCGACCACGTCGACGTGACAGCTCATCCAGTATTCACGCACCAGATGCATCTCGCGCGGCAGAACCGGAACCAGTTCCGGGTGCCGGCTGGCGATGAAATAAGGCAGCACGCACAGGCCATAACCGATCTGTGTGGCGATCAGCTGCGCATGGATGCTCGAGCTCTGATAGGTACAGCGTTGCCCCGGCAGGATCTCGCGCATGTAGTCGAGGCCGGGCGTGAAAACCATGTCGTCAATATAGCCGATGAACGGATGCCGGGCCATATCCTCGCGTGTCCTGATCGGCGGATGCCGTTCCAGATAATCGCGATGACCATAGATGAAGAGACGATAGGGCGTCAGCTTCTCGCTGTGATAGGGGCCGGTGCGCGGCATATGCAGCGTGATCGACAGTTCCGCCTCGCGGCGTGACAGCGACATGATCTGCTGGATCGTCACCACTTCCACAAACAGGCTCGGATAGGATTGCGCCAGCACCGGCAGACGGTCGGCGAGAAAGAAATTGCCGAAACCTTCCAGCGTCGAAAGGCGCACCACGCCCGACAGTGCGGCCAGATTACCCGTGGCCTCGGTCTGGAACTTCATCGCCTCGCGTTCCATCACCTCGGCAGACGTCACCAGCCGCTCGCCGATAGGCGTCAACAGATAGCCGCGCGGATTGCGCTCGAAAAGCTTGGTCGCAAGAGCCTGTTCCAGCCGATCAATCCGCCGCAGCACGGTGACATGGCTGGTGCGCAGCTGACGCGCCGCCGTGGAGAGCTGGCCGGTGCGCGCAACCGCCAGAAAATATTGCAGATCGTCCCATGTGAACTGCCGCATGTACCCCTCCCAAACAATTGCAGTGGCTTCCGCCGCTGCATCTGTACATTTTTGAACAGACAATGTTCAAAAATTGTTGTTCGTGTACGCATTTGTCAATGCTACCGTTTCAACTCAGGGCCGGATGGAGGAACAAGCCGGGCGCAAGCAAAGGGACGAACGGTAAAGAGGACAGGCCGTTTTCCCGTCTGAAAGGACTGCTTGGAGGAAGAGGATGCCGTGCGGTTTTTCCGCAATGGCTCAAAGTGTTATTGGGAGGAGCACTTCATGAAATGTCTCGCACTTGCAACGGCAGCGCTTTTCGCCGCCACGGCTATCTCGTCGGCGGCGGAAGTTTCCGACGGCAAGGTCAAGATCGGCATTCTGAACGACCAGTCCGGCGTCTACGCCGATTTCGGCGGCAAATGGTCGTTCGAGGCTGCCAAGATGGCTGCCGAAGATTTCGGCGGCAAGGTGCTCGATGCGCCGATCGAGATCATCACGGCGGACCATCAGAACAAGCCCGACGTGGCGTCGAACATCGCGCGCCAGTGGTATGACACCGAACAGGTCGATGCCATCATGGAACTGACGAGCTCGTCGGTTGGCCTCGCCGTGCAGGCCCTGTCGAAAGACAAGAAGAAGATCACGATCAACACCGGCGCCGCCACATCCGAACTCACCGGCAAGCAGTGCACGCCCTATGGCTTCCACTGGGCCTACGACACCCATGCGCTGGCGGTCGGCACTGGCGGCTCGCTGGTGGAACAGGGCGGCGACACCTGGTATTTCCTGACCGCCGACTACGCCTTCGGCTATTCGCTGGAAGAACAGACGACCAAATTCGTCGAATCCAAGGGCGGCAAGGTTCTGGGTTCCGTGCGCCATCCGCTCAGCACGACCGACTATTCATCCTTCCTGTTGCAGGCGCAATCGTCAGGCGCGAAGGTCGTGGGCCTCGCCAATGCCGGTCTGGACACATCGAATGCCATCAAGCAGGCGGCTGAATTCGGCATTGTCGCCGGGGGCCAGCGCCTCGCCGCCCTGCTCTTCACGCTCGCCGAAGTGCATGGGCTCGGCCTCGAAGCCGCCCAGGGGCTGACGCTGACGGAAGGCTTCTACTGGGACCGCGACGACGAATCGCGTGCATTCGGCAAGCGGTTCTTCGAGCGCACGGGCCGCATGCCGAACATGGTTCAGGCAGGCACCTACTCTGCCGTCCTTCAATATCTGAAGGCGATCAAGGAGGCAGGCACCGACGAAACCGAAGCCGTCGCCAAGAAGCTGCATGAAATGCCGGTCGAAGACGTCTTCGCCCGCCACGGCAAGGTCGGCCCCAACGGACGCATGATCTACGACATGTATCTGATGGAAGTGAAAAAGCCTGATGAAAGCAAGGCGCCTTGGGATTATTATAAGGTGCTCGCCACCATTCCCGGCGATCAGGCCTACATGAAGCCGGAAGAAAGCGGCTGCCCGCTGGTAACGCAGTAAGAGGCTGGTTGAATGAACGCAGCAACTGGCAATATGACGGCCCTGCATGAAGCAGGGCCGCACGATGGCGGCTCATCCGGTGGCCGGACGGTTCTTTCGGCTCGCGGACTGGGCAAGTCTTTTGGCGGCTTTCACGCGGTCAAGAATGTCGATCTCGATGTGGAACATGCCCGCGTGCATGCGCTGATCGGGCCGAATGGCGCGGGCAAGACGACCGTGTTCAACCTCCTGACCAAGTTCTTGCAGCCATCGAGCGGTGAAATCACGCTTCTGGGCGAAACCATCACGAAGACCGATCCGGCCAAAGTGGCACGGATGGGGCTGGTGCGCTCGTTCCAGATTTCAGCCACCTTTCCGCATCTGACGGTGCTGGAAAACGTCAAGGTCGCCTTGCAGCGCCCCAACGGGCTTGCCACGCAGTTCTGGCGGTCGCTGTCGGCACTCCACCGGCTTGATGCGCAGGCCATCGCGCTTCTGGAGCGTGTCGGTCTTGCCGATGCCCGCCATGCGCTGGCCGCCGATCTGTCCTATGGCCGCAAGCGCGCGCTTGAGATCGCCACCACGCTGGCGCTCGATCCCAAGGTGCTGCTGCTTGATGAGCCGATGGCCGGCATGGGCCATGAAGACGTCCACACCATTGCCGCCCTCATCGCCGATGTGGCGAAGGACCGCGCGGTCCTGATGGTCGAACACAATCTCAAGGTGGTGGCCGACATTGCCCACCACGTCACGGTGCTGCAACGCGGCGAGATTCTTGCCTCCGGCAATTATGCCACTGTCTCGAAGGACGAGCGCGTGCGCACCGCCTATATGGGAACCGAACATGAATAGAGGCCAACCGCTCCTGTCCGTGCGCGGGCTCAATGCCTGGTATGGCGAAAGCCATGCACTGCACGGCGTCGACCTCGACATCTGGCCGGGCGAGACGATCACGCTTCTGGGCCGCAACGGCGTCGGCAAGACGACGACGCTGCGCGCCATCATGGGCATCATCCGCAAGCGCACCGGCACCATCATGCTCGACGGCAAGGACATCATGCGTGTGCCGCTCCACCGCATCGCCTATGCAGGCCTCGGCTTCGTGCCGGAGGAACGCGGCATCTTCGCCACGCTCAGCGTGCATGAAAACCTGCTTTTGCCGCCGGTCGTCGCCAAGGGCAGTCAGGGCGCGATGTCGCTCGATGAGATCTACGAACTCTTTCCCAACCTGCATGAGCGCCGCAACAGCCCCGGCACCAAGCTTTCGGGCGGCGAGCAGCAGATGCTGGCCATTGCCCGCATCCTGCGTACCGGGGTCAAGGTGCTGCTCCTTGATGAGCCGACGGAAGGGCTTGCGCCCGTCATCGTGCAGCGCATCGGAGATGTGCTGGTGGAGCTGAAAAAGCGCGGCATGACCGTGCTTCTGGTCGAGCAGAATTTCCGCTTTGCCGCCAAGGTCGCCGACCGCTTCTACCTCATGGATCATGGCGTGGTGACGGAAAATTTCCCGACCGCCGAACTGCCCGCCCGCATGGCAGAACTTACGCATGCATTGGGGGTCTGAATGACAATGATTTTTGGAATACCTTTGCAGGCGCTTCTCGGGCAATTGCTGGTCGGCCTCATCAACGGCTCGTTCTATGCCATGCTGAGCCTTGGCCTTGCCATCATCTTCGGCCTGCTGCGCATCATCAACTTTGCCCATGGCGCGCAATATATGCTCGGCGCCTTTGTCGGCTATCTGCTGTTGAGCTGGCTCGGCATCGGCTATTGGCCAGCGCTGATCCTCGCTCCGCTCATCGTCGGGCTGGGCGGTGCAATCGTGGAGCGCGTGGCGCTGTCGCGGCTTTATAATCTCGATCCGCTCTATGGCCTGCTCTTCACCTTCGGCCTTGCGCTCGTGATCGAAGGCACGTTCCGCTATTATTACGGCGCGGCTGGCCAGCCCTATGCGGTGCCGCCGTCGCTTGCGGGCGGGCATAATCTGGGCTTCATGTTCCTGCCGAACTATCGCGCCTGGGTGGTCGTCGCCTCGCTCATCGTCTGCCTTGGCACCTGGCTCTTGATCGAAAAGACCAAGCTTGGCGCCTATCTGCGCGCCGCGACGGAAAACCCGACGCTGGTGAAAGCCTTCGGCATCAATGTGCCGCTGCTTCTCACCTTCACCTATGCGCTCGGTGCCGCCCTTGCCGGTCTTGCGGGCATCATGGCCGCGCCGATCTATCAGGTCAGCCCGCTGATGGGCTCCAACATCATCATCGTGGTCTTTGCCGTGGTGGTGGTCGGCGGCATGGGATCGATCCTCGGCGCCATCATCACCGGCTATGTGCTGGGGCTGGCGGAAGGTCTCACCAAGGTCTTCTATCCGGAAGCCTCCAGCATCGTCATTTTCGTCATCATGGCTATCGTTCTTCTGGTGCGCCCCGCCGGACTGTTCGGGAAGGAGGCTTGACATGGCTGATACCGCTCTCAAGGCCACCGCCGCCCACGGCAAGGCCCCTGCCGTCAACAGCCTCTCCGCCGTCATCCTCGGCATTGCCCTTGTCGGGCTGCTGGCCGCGCCCTTCATGGTCTATCCCATCTTCCTGATGAAGATGCTGTGCTTCGCGCTGTTCGCCTCCGCCTTCAATCTTCTTCTGGGCTACACCGGCATTCTGTCCTTCGGCCATGCCGCCTTCTTCGGTGGCGCGGCCTATATCACCGCCCATACGGTCAAGGTCTGGGGCGTCACGCCGGAGCTTGGGCTCGTGCTTGGCGTCCTTGCCGCCGCAGCCCTTGGCCTCGTCATCGGCTATCTCGCCATCCGCCGTCAGGGCATCTATTCGACCATGATCACGCTGGCGCTGGCGCAGATGTTCTTCTTCTTCTGCCTGCAAGCCTCCTTCACCCATGGCGAGGACGGATTGCAGGGCGTGCCGCGCGGATATCTGTTCGGCTTCATCGACCTCAACCAGCCGATGAACATGTATTATTTCGTGCTGGCGGTGTTCGTGCTCGGCGTCTTCATCATCTGGCGCATCATCAACTCGCCCTTCGGCATGATCCTGAAATCCGTGCGCGAGAATGAAAACCGCGCCATCTCGCTCGGCTATTCCGTCAATCGCTACAAGCTCGCAGCCTTCGTCATGTCGGCAGCGCTGGCCGGTCTTGCCGGCGGCTTGAAAGCGCTCGTCTTCCAGTTCGCGACGCTTACCGATGTTGGCTGGCAGATGTCGGGCGAAGTGATCCTGATGACGCTGCTCGGCGGCATTGGCACGCTGATCGGCCCCATCGTCGGCGCCGCCTTCGTCGTCGCCTTGCAGAACTATCTCGCAACATCCGACTTCCCCGTCACGATCGTAACCGGCGTCATCTTCATGGCCTGCGTTCTCCTGTTCCGCAAAGGGATCGTCGGGGAGTTCTATGCATCGCGGATTGGAAAGAAACTCTTCGGTTAAAACATGGCCTGCGGGGTGGCTGAAAACCCCGCCAATTGACTGGATATGAGATCATGACCGACACCTACGATTACATCGTGGTTGGCGCGGGCACGGCAGGTTGCGCGCTTGCGAACCGGCTTTCCGCAGACCACAACCGCTCCGTGCTGCTGCTGGAGGCAGGCGGAAAGGACAATTATGCCTGGATTCACATCCCCGTCGGCTATCTCTATTGCATCGGCAATCCGCGCACCGACTGGTGCTTCACCACGGAAGCCGAACCGGGACTGAATGGCCGCTCGCTCGGCTATCCGCGCGGCAAGGTGCTGGGCGGCTGCTCCTCCATCAACGGCATGATTTATATGCGCGGCCAGGCCCGCGATTACGACCTTTGGCGTCAGTCCGGTTGCGACGGCTGGGGCTGGGACGACGTGCTGCCGCTGTTCAAGAAATCGGAAGACTATTTTGCCGGTGCAAGCGAGCTGCATGGCGCGGGCGGCGAATGGCGTGTCGAAAGCGCCCGCCTGCATTGGGATATCCTCGATGCCTTCCGCGATGCCGCCGTCGCCGCGGGCATTCCCGCGACCGACGATTTCAATCGCGGCGACAATGAAGGTGTCTCCTATTTCAAGGTCAACCAGAAGCGCGGCATACGCTGGAACAGCGCCAAGGCCTTTCTGCGCCCGACGCTGGATCGCAAGAACCTGACCGTCGAAACCGGCGCGCATGTCCGCTGCATCGAGATCGAGGACCTGCGCGCCACCGGCGTCACCTTCGACCAGAACGGCGCGACCCGCACCATCAAGGCAAGGCGCGAAGTGATCCTTGCTGCCGGGGCGGTCGGCTCGCCGCAAATCCTCGAACTGTCCGGCATCGGGCGCGGCGACGTGCTGCAACAGGCGGGCATTCCGGTCAAGCTGGAGCGCAGGCAGCTGGGCGAAAATCTTCAGGATCATCTGCAATTGCGCTGTGCCTATAAGGTCAGCGGCATCCCGACACTCAACGAGAAGGCAAGCAAGCTTGTCGGCAAGGCGATGATCGGGCTGGAATATCTGCTGCGCCGTTCTGGCCCCATGTCGATGGCGCCAAGCCAGCTCGGCGTCTTCACCCGGTCCGACCCGTCCTATGAAACCGCCAATCTGCAATATCACGTGCAGCCGCTCAGCCTCGAAAAGTTTGGCGAGGCCGTGCATCCCTTCCCCGCCTTTACGGCCAGCGTGTGCAATCTGCGTCCTGACAGCCGCGGCTCGATCCACATCAAATCGCCGGATCACCGGACCCAACCGGCGATCAGGCCGAATTATCTGGCCACCGAGAGCGACCGCCGCGTCGCTGCCGACGCGATCCGCCTCACCCGCCATATCGTGGCGCAGGCGCCCTTGCAGAAATATCACCCGGAGGAGTTCAAGCCCGGTCCAAGTTACGAAACGCAGGAACAGCTTGAAAAGGCGGCGGGCGATATCGGCACGACGATCTTCCACCCGGTCGGCACCTGCCGCATGGGGCAGGATGCCGAGGCAATCGTCGATCCGCGCCTGCGCTTCAACGGTATTGCGGGTCTGCGCGTTGCCGACGCCTCGGTCATGCCGACCATCACGTCCGGCAACACCAACTCGCCCACTCTGATGATCGCCGAGAAGGCCGCACAGATGATTATTGCTGACAACCGATAAGCAGGCCGGATGGGCGGAAATGGCAATCCGCTCACTTGTCTGTGAACGCAATTTCAACATTGCACCCCTGGCAAATTCTGAAATAATTTTCCTTGTTTCTTGCCCGGTAAAAGGGAATTATCGGCAACAAGGTGGGCAGGGGGAGAAAGATCATCTCAAAAGATCGCTTTCCGGGACCGGCTCTCCAAAAGTTTTTGAACAAGGAAAACAAAATGTCGTCAGTCCTTTCCCGCTATACGCTGACCCGCCGCGCTGGTCTGAAAGCCCTTCTGTTCACCGCTGCCGCCCTGACCGTCGGCTTCGCGTCGGCGCCGAGCCACGCGGAAGACAAGACCATCAAGGTCGGCATCATGGGCGGTGAAGACGAAGACGTCTGGAAAGTCGTTGCCGAAGAAGGCAAGAAGCACGGCCTCAACATCGAGCGCGTGACCTTCAACGATTACAACCAGCCGAACGAAGCCCTGGAACGCAAGGAAATCGACGCCAACGCCTTCCAGCACAAGCCTTATCTCGATGAACAGATCAAGCAGCACGGCTACAAGATTTCCGTTGCCGGTTATACCGCCGTCTGGCCGATCGGCATTTATTCCCGCAAGCACAAGAGCCTTGATGAGCTGAAGGAAGGCGCGGTCGTCGGCGTGCCGAACGATCCGTCGAACGAAGGCCGCGCGCTGCGCGTTCTGGAAGAAAAAGGCCTCATCAAGCTTAAGCCGGATGCGGGCATTCTGGCAACCCCGATCGATATCGTCGAAAACCCGAAGAAGCTTGAGATCAAGGAACTGGACGCCGGTGTCGTCGGCCGTTCCATCGATGATCTCGACGCAGCCATCGTGAACAACGACTGGGCGGCGAAGGCTGGTCTCAAGAAGGAAGAGGCCATCGGCTGGGAATCGAAGGAAAACAACCCATACAACAACTTCATCGCGGTCCGCACCGAAGATGAAAACGCCGAATGGGTGAAGAACCTCGTGGCTTCGTTCCAGAACGACGCCGTGAAGGCCGAACTCGACCGCGCCTACAAAGGCACCGGCATCCCGGCCTGGAACTAATCAACACAGCGGCACAAAGACCGCGCCGGAACCGTTTCCGGCGCGGCTTTTGTTGACGCGCGGACAACAATTGCCCTAAAGCATCGCCACAGCAAAAGCTGATGGCTTGAGCCAGGCATCGTCCTTCCTTGAAGCCTTATCGAATATCTCTTGTCGCTGCTCGCAGCGGCCTGTCCAGACATAGAAGAAACGACCGTGACCCTTAATTCGCCACCCGCCACGTCAGCGCCCATCGTTGAGATGAAAGACGTGCGCCGAATGTTCGGCGAAACGGCAGCCATCAACGGCGTTTCGCTTTCCGTCGCACGCGGAGAAATCCTCGGCATCATCGGCCGCAGCGGCGCTGGCAAGTCCACGCTGATCCGCTGCGTCAACGGCCTTGAAAAGCCGGATGCCGGTTCGATCCTGATCGAGGGCCGCGAAATCACCGGCCTTGGCGAAGACGCGCTGCGCCCGGTGCGCCGCCGCATCGGCATGGTGTTCCAGCATTTCAACCTGCTTTCCGCCAAAACCGTCGCCGAAAACATCGCCCTGCCGCTGAAGATCGCGGGCAAGCCGAAGGCCGAACGCGCCAGGCGCGTGGCGGAACTTCTGGAACTTGTCGGCCTTTCCGACAAGGCGACGCATTATCCGGCCCAGCTTTCGGGCGGCCAGAAACAGCGCGTCGGCATTGCCCGTGCGCTCGCCGCCGAACCGGCTGTGCTGCTTTCCGACGAGGCGACATCCGCCCTCGACCCGGAAACCACGCAGTCCATTCTGGCGCTGCTGAAAGACATCAACACCAAGCTTGGCCTTACCATCCTGCTCATCACGCACGAGATGGAGGTTATCCGCCGCATCGCCGACCGCGTGATCGTGCTCGATCACGGCACGATTGCCGAGGAAGGCCCGGTCTGGAAAGTCTTCGCCAATCCGCAGTCGCCTGTGACGCAAAGCATGTTGCAGGTGCTGACGCCGGAACTGCCCGTCGTCTGGCGCGACCGGTTGCAAAATTCAGGCAATCTCGCCGTGCTGAAAGTCAAGCTGTCGGGCGCGGCGGCAAAAGGCGCGTTCTTCAATAACGTCGCGGCCGCCACCCAAATAGCACCGCAGCTGATCCATGGCGGCATGGACACGATCCAGGGCGAGCCGGTCGGCACGCTCTTCATCGGCCTGCCCGCGGGCGACCAGGCGAAGCTTGACGCCGCCATCACCTATCTCGACACCCATGCAGACGCCACGGAGGTACTCGGCTATGTCTCAGGCGATGCTTGATCTTCTCTGGCGCTCCTTCTGGGAGACCATCATCATGACCGGCTTTTCGAGCCTGATTTCGCTCGTCGTCGGCCTGCCGCTCGCGCTCATCATGATCCTGACCGAGCGCGGCGGCCTTGCCCAGAACCTGACGGTCAACACAATCCTCGGCGCGATCATCAACGGCTTCCGCTCGGTTCCGTTCATCATCCTGCTGGTGGCGCTCATTCCCGTCACGCGCTTCATCGTCGGCACGTCCATCGGCACATGGGCCTCCATTGTGCCGCTGTCGATTGCTGCGATCCCCTATTATGCGCGCATTGCGGAAGTGTCCCTGCGTGAAGTGGATCACGGCCTCATCGAAGCCGCGCGCTCCATGGGCGCGAACCGCTGGACCATCGTGCGCGAAGTGCTGGTCCCGGAAGCCCTGCCCGGCATCATCGCCGGTTTCACCGTGACCATCATCACGCTTGTCGGCGCATCGGCCATGGCGGGCGCCATCGGCGCAGGCGGTCTTGGCGACCTTGCCATTCGCTACGGCTATCAGCGCTTTGAGACGCAGATCATGATCGCGGTCGTGATCATCCTCATCATCATGGTTTGCGGCATCCAGTGGATCGGCGACCGGCTGGTGAGCCGTCTCGACAAGCGCAACCTGCGCGCTTGACCAATCCCGCTTATCGCTTCCTCTCACGGAAACCCGCTTCCAGCGTGTTTCCGTCGGGGTCGAAGACAAGCGCCGCGTAATAGCCCATTTCTTCCGGCCCCTGATAGCCGGGGCCGCCGCTATCCCTGCCGCCTGCCTTGAGTGCTGCCTGATGAAAAGCCTCGACCGCCTCGCGGCTTCCGGCGGTAAACATCAGATGCAGGCGGTCGCCGGGTTTTTCCTCCCCATCGCCTGCCCCATCGGTGCCGCCATGGATCCAGAGAAACGGAACCGGGGCCCGCTCTCCCCCGCTGATGAAAAAACCAGTGCCTGAACGGGCGATGACCTCAAGGCCAAGTTCGGGCATGCAGCTTTCGTAGAAAGAAAGGCTGCGATTGACGTTACGGGCTTTGAAACCGATGTGATCGAAGAGCGACATAAGATGCAATATATCGCGGCCAATTGTAAAGAAAAGCGGCGCTTCCCAATTTGGAAAGCGCCGTTATCAATATTCAATAGTGGTAATGCGAGAGCGTGAATCAAAAAGGCGGGATGTGTGTGCGAAAATGGTGATTTTCGAGTACCGGAGCGGAGCATACGTCTAACCATAGTCCCGAAAAGTTGCAGACTTTTCGGATAAGACTATGCGTCTTTGAAACCTATTTGAGCACCGGAACGCAGATAAATTGCCATTTGCAGCCACACAGGCGACTTTTGGAACAAGCTCTAGAAGGCTATCCGCGCGTCCGAGCCAACCCATCCTTCGCAGGCTGATATTTCGGATCTAGCTGCACGGCACGCGAATAGGAACTCGCGGCCTTGGCCTTGTCGCCATTGTGTTCGTAGACGAGTGCCTGATTGGCCCAGCTTTCCGCCACGTTCTGATCTAGCGTGATGGCCGTATTGAAATCATCGAAGGCGTTGTCGTAGTCGTCCAGCGCCACATAGGAAATGCCGCGGCCATTATAAGGCTCGGGAGCCGTGGAGTTGAGAGAGATCGCCTTGGAGAAATCCTCGATGGCCTGCTTGTGCTGGCCTTTCGCCTGATAGATCAGGCCGCGATTGTGATAGGCGCGGCCATCCGTCGTCTGCAAGGCAATAGCCTGATTGAAGTCGCTGAGCGCCTGATCGAGCCGTCCGGCCTGGCGATAGACATTGCCGCGCCCGATATAGGCGGCGTCATATTGCGGGTTGAGCTGGATCGCCTTGCTGTAGTCCTGCGCGGCTTTGGCGCTGTCGCCCATATAGCGATAGACCAGCGCGCGGTTAGAATAGGCCTGATAGAAATTCGGATTGAGTGCGATCGCCTGATCGAAATCGCGTACCGCTTCCTTGTAGCGCCCGGCCTTGCCATAGGCGGAACCGCGGACATTATAGCCTTCCGGGTCACGCGGATTGCTCTGGATCACGCTCGTCAGCGAACTGATATTCTCGCTCGACCCTTGCGCCTTGTCCACCGTGCTCAGCGCCGTCGTCGTGGAGCTTTGGCAGCCCGCAACGGTCAAAGCCAGAAGTGCGGCGGCAATGAGAAGGCCGTTTCGGCCTGTTCCACCCAATGCCTCAATTCCCGAAACCGTCGTTCCGGATGATTGCATCATCTTCAAGCGTGTGGGCAACGATTGCATTCCTTTCAGCTCGCATAGGGCGCAAACCCCTTGTGCTTCTTCTCCATCCCGTGCCGGCCCCATTCGGGGCTTGCTCCTGCCGGGCTATTCTGCCTGTTACGGTACTATACTGGCCTCAACCAGCAGATAAAAACAGCAAAAAGGCGGCATTGTCTTGAGCGTGGCCCAGCTTCGGACAGCGCGCCGGACGGGCGAATATCCTAATTATTTGTTTTTACACATAATGACGCATGATAAGTCCAGAAACTTTTCGTAACGCCGTATTAAAATTGGAAACAGAATAAATAAAATACATCTGGAATGGTGATGCCAACCCTCGTTTCGCGCCGGAAACGAACCCACAAACCTGATGTCAAAACATGCAAAATCCGGCGCAGGCAAAAGCCGACACCGGAAAGCAGAAAAGGCGCTGCTCAACAGCGCCTGATTTCAAAGTCGATCAGCGAGCGCCTGGACGGCCGCCGACGAGGCCTTCACGCTGAGCGCGCTTGCGGGCCAGCTTGCGGGCGCGACGAACGGCTTCTGCCTTTTCGCGAGCGCGCTTTTCGGACGGCTTTTCATAGTGGCCGCGCATCTTCATTTCGCGGAAGATACCTTCGCGCTGCATCTTTTTCTTGAGAGCGCGGAGAGCCTGATCAACATTATTATCGCGGACGAGTACCTGCACGTGTATTCCCGTATCGGTTAGAATTTCGGTTAAGCCTGAGGCCGTTAGGGGGTCTTTTAACGATTTCAGCCGGTCTGACCGGCCGATCAACGCCCAAAGGCTCCCAAGCTTCGCAACGGATACGCTGCAAATTGGTCGTGGCTATTACCAGAAAGAGCCCGGCCTGTCCACCTCAAGATGCAACTTTGCCCACCGGCTTGCGCGAAATACCGGCTTGCGCACGATTTACTATGGCCGCGACTGCGAGAATAGGCTAAGCGGCACAGGTTTCTCGCATAAATCGGCCTCAATGGCGACCTATAGCACTTTGCCAGAAAACCGATAATGCCCCCTCTCATTTTATCCGATTCTCCATATGCCTCTCCGCAAACGACTCGTTATCCAGTTCACAGGCTATGAAGGCCTGCACCCCAAGGCCGTCCGCGTGCGCCATGCGCAGGCATTGAAGGATTTCGACCGCTTGTGGAACGCCAGGACCAAACTGCCCCCCATGGTGGAGGAGCCTGACGATTGCGGCACGTTGGCCGCCATCACCACCGGCAATGGCTGGCAGACGGAAACCGAGTTCTGCCAGTTCGGCACGGCGGATATTTTCGACGATTATGCCGCGCGCTCGACACCGAAGCGCATGCTGACTGGTTTTCACGCATTCTTGAACATCCTCTTCACAGGCACGCTGTGGCGCTATCTGAGGACGAGTTGGCGCTTTGTCCTGTTTTTCCTGTGGCCCTTCCTGCTGTCGCTGGCGATTCTGGCTGTCGCAGCGCTTATCGTCTTCGCACCAATGGCGGCAGGCTTTTCGGCCTTGCATCTTTTCTGGTCGGTTCCGCTTGCCGCCTTTATTGCCACCTTGCTGGTGCGCACGCCCGGCGACCGGTTTTTCATGTCCTATCTGCTCGACGACTGGTCCGCGGCCTATGACCGTATCCATGGCCGCAACGAAAAGCTCAGCCAGCGGCGCAAGGCCTTTACCGAAGCCCTGAAACGGAAAATCGAAGAAAGCCAGGCCGATGAGGTCATCATTGTCGCGCATAGTCTCGGCACGGTGCCGGCCGTGGAGGCGCTTGCCGATCTCCAGCGCGAGCGCCCCGACCTTCTGACGAGACAGCCCGTTTCGCTGCTTGCCATCGGGTCATGCCTCATGATGATCGCGTTGCACCCCAGGGCAAAGTCCCTGCGCGAAGATGTGCGCGTGGTGATCGAGGAAAGCCCGGTCCTCTGGTCGGAGTTCCAAGTGCTGACCGACATCATCCACTTCTACGGCTCCGACCCGGCAAAGGTGCTGAAGCTGAAGACCAACAATCCGCCGCTCATCCACCGCATTCGCTTCAAGCATGTGCACAGCGAAAACCGCTACAAGCGCTCCAAGGGCAATTTCTTCCTGATGCATCTGCTTTACATGCGCGGGGCGGAAAAGAAGAATTTCTATGATTTCGGCATGTTCCTGCACGGCCCGTTCTTGTTCCGCGAGCTGATGACCGAACACAAAGGAAAAGCCGCCCCTCTCGATGAAGAAGGACGGCTTCCGGCTTCGTATCGCGAAGCGGCTTAACCTTCCGGCGGCGCTACCACAGCAATCGTCAGCCAGGTTGCGGTCAGAGCGGGCTTCAGCGAGTTTTCGATTTCCAGCGTCACATCATAGTGATTGACCACGCGACCGGACGGACGGATATCCGCATCCGCCAGCTTGAAGCGGGCGCGCACGCGCGAACCCGTCTTGACCGGCGACATGAAGCGCAGCTTGTCGAAACCGTAATTGATGCCCATCGTGGCGCCTTCCAGCATCGGCAGCGCTTCATAGGCCAGCGTCGAGAGCAGCGACAGCGTCAGGAAACCATGCGCGATGGTGCCGCCAAACGGCGTTTCCTTGGCGGCGCGTTCCGGATCGACATGGATGAACTGATGATCGTCGGTCGCATCCGCGAACTGGTTGATCATTTCCTGCGTGACTTCGCGCCACTCGGAACATCCGATTTCCGTGCCGATTGCCTCGCGCAACTGGTCGAGCGTGATTGCGTCTTTCATTCGCTGGCTATTCCTGCTGATGTGATTTGCCTTGTGTTTAACCAATAAAGCTCAGGCGGCAACCAGAATTTCCCGGGCAATGTCGTTCCAATGCGAGAAAACCTGATGCGCGCCCTTGCCCGCCAGTTTTTCCGCATGGCCCTCATAGGTGTGTCCGCCGCCTGTATAACCGAATGCCGTCATGCCCGCAGCGATGGCTCCTTCAACACCAAAAGGCGAATCCTCGATCACCACGCAACGCGCCGGATCGACGCCCATTTTGTCGGCTGCAAACAGGAACAGGTCTGGCGCAGGCTTGCCGCGCTTGACCATGCTGGACGAATAGACCGCATCGCCGAAATAGTGACTGATACCGGTCTTTTCCAGGCTGAACGCTATGCGCTCGGGTTGTGACGAGGACGCCACGCAGCGCTTCTGCGGCAACTCGCGCAGGAAGTCGGCAATGCCGACGGTCGGCTGCAAGCCTTCGGCAAAAAGGATTTTCGTCGCGGGCCAGAACTGGCTCGTCGCCTCCTCCGGCAGGCGATGCCCGGTCATATCCTCGATCATCTTCATGATATCGGCCTGCTTCATGCCGATGCCCTTGGCAACCGTGCCCTGCGGCAGCTTCATGCCGTGGTCGGCATAGACCTGCTCGAACGCAAGACAGGAAAGCGGCTCGCTATCGACAAGCACACCGTCGCAATCGAAGATCACGAGATCGAAGGGGGATACGCTGCTCATTTTGGCTCCAGTGACATGCCTATTTTGTCGCGCAGTTTGGAGGTGCGCGTCCCTCGGTGTTGATATAGAGACTGTTCATCTATTACGCACCTATATCAACACAAGCGTGACAAAATTACCTCGCTTGCTGGGTTCTGAGATTTTGCGGAGATTTTCATGACAACAAATGTGGCACTGGTTGGACTGGCGCGTGATCTCGCGGCGCGGGCCGAAACCGGCAAGCCGATCCGCATCGGTCTTATCGGCGCTGGCGAAATGGGCACCGACATTGTAACCCAGGTTGCGCGGATGCAGGGCATCGAAGTCGGCGCGCTCTCCGCCCGCAGGCTGCCGAACACCTTCAAGGCTGTCCGCACCGCTTATGGCGACGAGGACAACGCGCAAGAAGCCGCCACCGAATCCGCAATGACCCGCGCCATCGAAGCGGGCAAGATCGCCGTCACCGACGACAACGACCTCATTCTTTCCAATCCGCTGCTCGACGTCATCATCGATGCGACAGGCATTCCGGAAGTGGGTGCCGAGACCGGCATCAAAGCCATCCGGAACGGCAAGCACCTCGTCATGATGAATGTGGAAGCCGATGTCACCATCGGTCCCTATCTCAAGGCCGAAGCCGACAAGCAGGGCGTGATCTATTCGCTGGGCGCAGGCGACGAGCCTTCATCCTGCATGGAACTGATCGAGTTCGTTTCCGCCATGGGGCACAAGGTTGTGGCCGCCGGCAAGGGCAAGAATAATCCGCTCAATTTCGATGCGATCCCCGACGATTATCAGGAAGAAGCCGACCGCCGGAACATGAATGTCCGCCTGCTGGTGGAATTTGTCGACGGTTCCAAGACGATGGTTGAAATGGCGGCCATCGCCAACGCCACCGGGCTTGTGCCGGATGTTGCAGGCATGCACGGCCCCAAGG
Source organism: Hyphomicrobiales bacterium (assembly GCA_900473915.1). Classification (GTDB taxonomy): domain Bacteria; phylum Pseudomonadota; class Alphaproteobacteria; order Rhizobiales; family Rhizobiaceae; genus Brucella. The sequence goes on from UCNG01000008.1 coordinate 236,649, forward strand.
CAGCAATCGACGAATTGAACCGCACGCTGATCCCGAAGGAAGACGGCGGCGTCCTCAACAAGACAGGCGTGGTGGATTATTCCATCGGGCGCGGCGTATCGCCGGGCGTCTTCGTCATTGCCAAGATGGAACATCCGCGTCTGGTCGAGCGTCTGGAAGACCTGAAAATGGGCAAAGGTCCCTATTTCACCTTCCACCGGCCGTTCCACCTCACCTCGCTGGAAGTGCCGCTGACGGTGGCGCGCGTGGTGCTGCACGGCAAGACCGATATGGTGCCGCTGCCGAAGCCGGTGGCGGAAGTCTGCGCCGTCGCCAAGAAGGACTTGCGGCCCGGCGACCAGCTCGATGCCATCGGCCAATATTGCTACCGCTCATGGATCATGACGACGCCGGAAGCCCGCGCGGCCAAAGCCATCCCCTGTGGCCTGCTGCAGAACGGCACGGTGATCGCGCCGATCAAAAAGGGCGAACTCATCACCTATGCCAATGCGGCCCCGAAGCCCGGCTCGAAGATAGCCGAACTGCGTGCATTGCAGGACAAGATGATCTACGGATAAAATAGTCAGTTGGAGCACGCCCGGAAACCTCAAACGGTTTCCAGGCAAGATAAGCGCGCAAAAGAATCGAGCACAGCGAATAATTTATTTGCCGTCCACTATATACGCCGAAGTGGCGCCCGGATATTTCTTATCGAGAATCTTTCCGGCCAAACCGATTTTCACCGCCTGATCCACGGTCAGAAGCTTGGCAAAATATTCAGCTTTCAATGATTGCGAGATTTCGTCAGCGGACAGAGTGGTGCAGGATTTATACGTCGTCGAGAACATCTGGTTTGTCAAGGCAAGATCCGCCTGCATCCGCTCAAAGACATCGGGCTTATAGTCATTCGATTGAAGTGATTTGTAAGCAGAGTGGAGCAAAAAAGTCGTACCGGGCATGGCGCTTCGCTCTGCCCCCGCGCAGTAGAGCAACGTCGCCGCTGACGCGACATACGCCAGATTGATCGTTCTGACGGGTATAGGCGAGTTTTTCACAGCCCAGTAGCCGGCCCAGCCAGCGTCCATGCTTCCACCGGGGCTATTAATATAAAGGTTGATGTAACGTATCTTCGGATAGTTCCCACTTATATCGTCAATAGATGACTGGAGCTCAAGAACCTTCTTGTCATTGATATCGCCAAAAAAATAGATATTTGCGTCGGCGTCATCTAATTTACCGATATCCTTTGGAACGAAGCTGTTCATATCAGCCAAGACAGGCGAAATTAATAACGCATATGTAAAAATTCCGATCGAAATCGACGGTATACTCATGCGCAGTCCCTCTTTAAAAGTAATAAGGGAAGAACGTCTTATTGTTTATCGCAACCGCCCGCCCCAGCAAGCGCAATAAAAAAGGGGCACTTTTTAATGCCCCTTTTTAAAAAATCACATCAGCAGCAGTTTAAGTATAATCCGATCGAAGCAAACGAGAATGATCAGGATTATGCTTCAAACAAGAGGATTTAGAGCGCCGAAACGCGTCCTAATGATCCAACGCCTTCACAATGCTCTCCACCATCTTCTTCGCATCGGCGAAGAGCATCATGGTGTTGTCGCGGAAGAACAGCTCGTTCTCCACGCCTGCATAGCCGGAGCCCATGCCGCGCTTGATGAACAGGACCGTGCCCGCCTTGTCGACATCAAGGATCGGCATGCCGAAGATCGGTGACTTCGGATCGGTCTTCGCCGCCGGATTGGTGACGTCGTTCGCGCCGATCACGAAAGCCACGTCGGCCTGCGCGAATTCCGAATTGATGTCTTCCAGTTCGAACACTTCATCGTAAGGCACGTTGGCCTCGGCCAGAAGCACATTCATATGCCCCGGCATACGGCCCGCGACCGGGTGGATGGCGTATTTCACTTCCACGCCTTCCGCCTTCAGCTTGTCGGCCATTTCACGCAGCGCGTGCTGGGCCTGCGCCACCGCCATGCCATAGCCCGGCACGATGATGACCTTGGAAGCGTTCTTCATGATGAAAGCCGCATCGTCGGCAGAGCCCTGCTTGACCGGACGCTGTTCGACCTCGCCAGCCGGACCGCCGGACGTATCGCCGCCAAAGCCGCCGAGAATGACCGAGATGAACGAGCGGTTCATGCCCTTGCACATGATGTAAGACAGGATTGCACCCGACGAACCAACCAGCGCGCCGGTGATGATCAGCGCCAGATTGCCAAGCGTAAAACCGATGCCCGCCGCTGCCCAGCCCGAATAGGAGTTGAGCATCGAAACGACCACCGGCATATCCGCACCGCCAATCGGGATGATGATGAGAACGCCGAAGGCAAGCGCCAGAAGCACGATCAGCCAGAACACGAAATGGCTTTCGGTGTTGGTGAGCACGACGATCAGCAGCACGATAGCGGCGGCCAGAGCCGCATTGATGACATGGCGGCCCGGCAGCATGATCGGCTTGCCCGACATGCGCCCGTCGAGTTTCAGGAAAGCAATGATCGAGCCGGTGAAGGTGATCGCGCCAATGGCCACGCCCAGCGACATTTCGATCAGCGCCTGACCGTGAATCTGGCCCACTTCGCCAATCCCGAAGGAATGCGGCGAATAGAGCGCGGCTGCGGCCACCAGAACGGCGGCAAAGCCGATCAGCGAGTGGAAGGCGGCGACAAGCTGCGGCATGGCCGTCATGGCGATGCGGCGCGCGATGACGGCACCGATGCCGCCGCCGATGGCGATGCCAATGACGATCAGCACAAGACCGCCAAAGCTCGGGCGCGCCAGCAACAATGTGGTGAGGATGGAAATCCCCATGCCGATCATGCCGTACATATTGCCCTGACGGCTGGTCGTCGGATGCGACAGGCCGCGCAGCGCCAGAATGAACAGCACGCCGGAGACGAGATAAAGGAAGGCTGCGAGATTAACGCTCATGTTCGTTCAGCCTCACTTTTCTTTTTTCTTGTACATGGCGAGCATGCGCTGGGTGACCAGAAAGCCGCCGAAGATGTTGACGCTCGCCAGAATGAGCGCGATGAAACCGAAACCGGTTGCCCAGCCCGAAAGCGAAAGGCCAACCGCCAGAAGCGCGCCCACCACGATCACCGATGAAATGGCGTTGGTGACGGCCATCAGCGGCGTATGGAGCGCAGGCGTGACCGACCAGACGACGTAATAGCCGACGAAGATCGACAGGATGAAAATCGCAAAGCGGAACACGAACGGATCGATTGCGCCGCCCGATGCGGCATGCGCGGCAGCCGCCGCCGCATCGCCCAGACCGCCAGCATTTTCCGCCGCCTGACGCACGGCATCCGCTGCCTGGTTCAGGCTCTCAAGAGCTTTATCGAGATTTGTATCGGCCATTATGCCTCTCCTCCATCAGCTGGAGTTTTGGGGGAAGACGGGGTCTTCGGGGCTTTAGCTGGTGTTTTCTTGGCAGGCTTCGCTGCCGCCTTTGCGGCCGGTTTCTCCGCTTTCGGTTTCGGCGCGGCTTTCGGTTTTACAGCTTTTTCAGCGGCCGCAGCCGATGCCGTTTCAGCCTTGGCGAAAGCCGGATGCAGGATTTTGCCCTGATGGGTGAGAAGCGTTGCCTTCACCAGCTCGTCTTCCGGATCGATTTTCAGAAGCTTCGTTTCCTTGTCGACCAGCGTTTCGACAAAGGCGATCAGGTTGCGCGCATAAAGCTGCGAAGCGCTTGCAGCGATACGGCCCGGAACGTTGAGATGACCGACAATCTTGACGCCATTGACCTCGGCGATCTGACCGGCAATCGCGCCTTCGACATTGCCGCCGCGCTCGACCGCCAGATCGACCAGCACCGAGCCGGGACGCATGGAAGCGACCATTTCCTTGGAAACCAGACGCGGGGCCGGACGGCCCGGAATGAGCGCCGTAGTGATGACGATATCCTGCTTGGCGATGTGGTCGGCAACAAGTGCCGCCTGCTTTGCCTGATATTCCTTCGACATTTCCTTGGCGTAGCCGCCAGCGGTTTCCGCCGCCTTGAACTCGTCGTCCTCGACGGCGATGAATTTCGCGCCAAGCGAGGCGACCTGTTCCTTTGCAGCCGGGCGAACATCGGTGGCCGTCACGACGGCACCGAGGCGGCGCGCGGTCGCAATGGCCTGAAGACCGGCAACGCCCGCCCCCATGACGAACACCTTTGCGGCAGGCACGGTGCCCGCCGCCGTCATCATCATCGGCATGGCGCGGTCATAGACTTCCGCCGCATCGATAACCGCCTGATAACCGGCAAGGTTCGCCTGTGATGACAGCACGTCCATCACCTGCGCGCGGGTGATCCGCGGCATGAACTCCATCGTGAAGGCCGAAATTCCGGCCTTGGCAAGCGCTGCAACGGCGTCCTCATGACCATAGGGGTCCAGCATGGCGAAGAGTGCCGCGCCCGATTTATACCCTTTCAGTTCCGCATCCGAGGGGCGGCGCACTTTCAGCACGACATCCGCCGTTTTCGCATCCGCCGCCGTGCCGATGCGGGCACCGGCTGCGGTGAATTCAGCATCGGGAATGCGCGATTTCTCACCGGCGCCTTTTTCCACCACGACATCGAAGCCGAGCGCGATGAATTTCTTCACCGTCTCCGCCGACGCCGCGACACGGCTTTCATTGGGGTCGCTTTCTTTCGGGATAAATAACGTCTGGGCCAAGCTGGTTTCCCTTTCGTGGCGTTCTTCCGGGGTTGATTCCGGTCAGGCACAGTTACGAGCTCCCGGGATGAAGCCCGTTCAAATAAACTGAACTATAAACATGCATAAAACCCCGGCACGGTGTCCCATGCCAAGGCAATCGATCAAATAGTGCGGGTTGATCCCGGCTTGCGCTTCAGTTCAGCGGCACCGCGCCGGATACTTCCATCCGGCATCGGCCATGACTAAAGAATGAACCAGGCAGCGACACAGACTAGAATGAAAAGAACGGTCGCGGAGAAGAAACCACCAGCAAAAAAGCCGAAAGCCATGGCAATCATAAGGGCGACGAGCGTCACCGTGCTCCATTTAACCAGGCCCGTGAAACCGGCATAAGTTTTCTCATGCTCGGAATAGTCCATCGGTGCGCCAAGTTCAGCCGGAGCCGTCGTATGATGTTCTGCCATTTTAGTTCCACCCATTCAGAATTTCCGCTTATATACCGTCAGTCTAAGCGAAAATAACTGCAATCTTCAATGCGCGACGAAAGAAACCCATGCATTGACGGCATGGCTTTTCGTCGCAGCTTCCCTCTCTCCGCAGAAGCGGTTCCGCAATCTTCGTAATGCGAAACCACCCTTCTGGCTATATTTAATTGTTTAAACTCATACGCCGAGACCGGTATATTTCGCGGTCGGCAGAATTGTCAGCGGCACGGAACTGTCCCGCATGTCGGCAAACATGGCGCGGCGCTCATGCGGCTGCGACTTGAAGAACGGAAAGCGCACCGCCACCGCATCGCGGATATTGCGGATGGGTGCGGCGCCGAGACCGACCCTGATCCCATAGCCTTCATGCTCGCGCGCATCGGCCATGACCGAGGTGCCGAAAATGCGCTTGTAAAACGCCATATGCTCTGGCTTTACCGAAGCAAGGCATTGATCCGCCGCGAAAAATTCCGAAGCCATCGCTGCGATGCGCAAGGTGATATAGGGAATGGCCGGATATTCGCTCAACAGCTCCGGATCGGCGGCAAAGCGGGTCGGATCGACAAAATGCATGCCGCTGTTGAGCAGCGGATCAAGAATATCCGGAAAAAGCGCATAGCTGGTGCCGCGCCGATGATCGGGCGTGATGTGATGGATGCGCAGCGTGCTGACCAATTGCCCGTCCACATGAACGCCATAGACGAAGGCATGGCTGTCGCGGTCGATATCATCGACAATGGACGGCACTTCCGCCTCGTGCATCACATTGCGCGTGCGGTAGGAACGGTAGCGCAAGCGGCCGATTTCCTCGAGGTCCTCCGCATGGACGATGCGGCGATATTCCACCCGGTCGAGAAACTGCAACAGCTGTCGCGCGAAGTTGGACAATGGCGGTTTATCGCCTGTAACAGCTGTATTCGTCATGCAATCGATTTTCCGCACCCCCGCAAATCAGTGTGCAGAATATGCGCCTTTATCAGCATGTAAAGATATAACTTTGTGAGGCGCCTTCTTATAGCCCCGAGATAAACACTTCTTCGCCATAATTCGACGGGACTTTATTGCGCGGAATGCAGGCGATAAGCGCAAAATGCGCCAATTACCGACCAATTCACGGTTTTGCCTTAATTTGAAAACGCGCCATTTCAAAGCAGATTGGCGCTCGCCCGGATACGGGCCTGATCAGGCGAAGCTTCGTCCGCTATCGCGCCGCGCCGCTGCCTTCGCGGTCATGGCGGTGATCGCCTCAACCGGCACCGGCATGCCGAGAAGATAGCCCTGAACCAGATCGGCGCCCGCCGCCACGCGGATCAGCGCGAGTTGCTCCTCGGTTTCAACACCTTCGACCGTCACGCCCAGCCCAAGCTCGTGCGAAAGCTGCGTGACGCCGCGCAGCAGCATCAGCGAGCGCCGGTCGGTGGTGATGTCGCGCACGAAGGAACGGTCGACCTTCACCTTGGTCAATGGCAATGTATTGAGATAGCTGAGGCTGGAATAGCCGGTCCCGAAATCGTCGAGCGCGATATTGATCCCGGCATTCTTGAGCCGCTGCAACACCATCGACGTCTTGTTGCGGTCGGAGATGATGGCGCTTTCGGTCACTTCCACTTCAAGACGATGCGCCGGAAGTCCCGATTTCTGCAAGGCATTGGCGATATCGCGGGCAATATCGTTGCTCTTCAGGTCGATGGCCGACAGATTGACGGAAACCCCGATCCGGTCGCCCCATGACTGGCAGTCCACACAGGCCTGCTCGAGCATGAAGCGGGTAATGTCGGTGATGATGCCCATTTCTTCGGCAAGCGGAATGAATTCGGTCGGCGGCACGAAGCCAAGCTCCGGATGCTCCCACCGCGCCAGCGCCTCACATGCGACAACGCGCAGGGACTGCGCGCTGACGATGGGCTGGTAGACGACCTTGATCTCGCCGTGACTGATGGCAAGCCGCAAATCAGCCTTGAGTTTCTGGCGCCCGCGATATTTGGTGTCCATGGCGTCAATGAAGATCGACCAGGACTTGTCTTCCCTGCTCTTGGCCTCGTAGAGCGCCAGATCGGCATTGATATGCATGCTGCCGACATCGGCCTTTTCGACATTCTCGATCGCCACGCCCGCGCTGATGTCGATGTGAACCTGATCGCCGTCCAGATCGTAAGCGCCGGACACGACATCGGTGATGTGATCCATGACGCCCGCGACATCGGCCTCGCCGCGCAGGTTGAAGACGAACACCACGAACTCATCGCCGCCGAAACGCGACGTGACGAAACGCTGCGGATCGAGCGAATTCAAGCGCTCGGCGAACAGGCGCAGCAGCACGTCGCCGGTATGATGCCCCAGCGTATCGTTGACATGCTTGAAATGATTGATGTCGATGACGACGAGCGCCGCCTGCGTGTCCTTTTTCTGGTTGGTACGCAACGCCCGCACCATGGTCTCGAAATAATTGCGGTTCGGCAGGCCGGTCAGGCCGTCATAGCGCGCCATGTGCTGGATGCGCGCTTCCGCTTCCACGCGCTGCGTCACATCCTCGAACATCAGCACCGCCCCTTCATTGAGGGTCTGGTTGCCGATACATTCGATGTAACGCTGGTTTGAAAGCTGGAAAATATCGCGGGCGCGCCTGCCGAGCAGAAGGTCCTGCATGCGCACATGCACGCTTTTCAGGTCGTTCTGCGGAAACAGCCCCTTCTTGGCACAGTAGCGCAGAAGAACATCGAGCTTGCGGCCATGCAGCTTGGTATGCTCGGCGATCTGCAGCATCGCCTTGGCCTTGTTGTTGATGACCGCGATGCGCTGCTGGCTGTCGAACATCAAAAGCCCTTGCGGCATGTTGTTGAGCGCGGCATCGAAACGACCGGCCACGATGGAGAGCCGCCGCTTGCCCATGACGGCAGCGAAGAGAAACTCGCGCAACCCGTTGGCCATCTGGATGTTGGACAGGAAATACGGGATCAGCAGCAGGCCGATGATGACGTGAAACGGCGTCCCCGCCAGAATGAGCCCGGCCAGAACCGGGATGAGCGTGCAGGCCGACATCAGGATGACGGCCTTCGCCGACGCATAATTGCGGCCCACGATGGAGACGACAGAGGCAAGCAGCACGGTCAGGCTGGCAAGTTCGGCAAAGGAATCCCGCAGCACGAAGCTTGAGAAGAAGCACAACATGCCGAGCGTCAGGCACACCGCGGATGCGCCGACCAGATAGCGCGTTTCCCAACGGTCGAGATCGGCATGGGACAGCGGCTGCTGTTTTGCCTGATCGAACTTGTGCATGTCGAAGATGCGCCCGACGGCAATGATCGCGAACACGCCGGCAAAGACCAGATAACGCCAGTCCTCGGTTTTCACATAGATGACGACACAGGCTACAACGTGCGCGAGCAAGCCGAACCAGAGCGTCGTACGATTACCATACAGCGCTCTGAGAAAAGATAGCCGCACATCTGCAGGTATCTCAGGTTTACGGCTTTGCCACATTCGATGCATTTAATCCCTTATATGGGGCAGCAATATCGCACCAATGACTTAAAAATATCTTTCGGGATATTAAACCACAAGCTGTCATGCCAACCACCATAAGATGTATTCAGATGTTTTTTAAGGAAAACCATAGACGCACAACCCCCGGCCCGTAATTACAACCAGAGGCATGTATTGTTTTAGTTGTTCTAATATTACTGAAACAGCCATGATTGGAGAACAGGACAGGTTAACTGTCGCCTTGCTGAGAATTAATCCATATTAGTCGGGATGGATATTCTGCCGCCAGAGTCCCGACTTTTAGAGAAAAATCCTGCCATCCAAGGTCCAGAAAAGGGAAATAACCGCAAAAAGCTTCCAACTTTGTCAGAGTTGATGCCCCCCGTCGACGGTGATGATCGAGCCGGTCATATAGCGGCTGGCATCGGAAGCCAGCATCAGCACAACCCCGTCGAGATCCTGCGGCTCGCCAAGACGCCGCATCGGGTTTCGCCCTTTGAAGTAGCCCCCTGCCGGGCCTTGCAGCTGTTCTTCATTGATTCGCGTTGGAAACCAGCCCGGCGAAATCGCGTTGACGCGAATATCATGCGCGGCCCATTCCAGCGCCAGCGCCCGCGTCATCTGCGTCACGCAGGCCTTGGACATGGAATAGGCGGCAGCGCCCTTCTGCGGGCGCTCGCCCAGAATGCTGGTCGTGTTGACGATGGACCCGCCCTCGCCGCGCTCGATCATGCGGCGCGCGGCCTCCTGCGCCACGAAAAAGGCTCCGGCGACATTGACCTCGAATATATGTTCCAGCATGTCGCGCGTCGTGTCGAGCGCACGCGCCATATGCGCAACGCCAGCATTGTTGAAGAGCGCCGTTATCGGTCCGAAACGCGCTTCCGCCTCATCGAAAGCGCGCACGATTTCATCGGGATGGGTTACATCCGCCATGATTTCCAGAACTTCGCCGCCCGATGGGCAAATGCTTTCGCCTGCATGGGTGCGCGAGATCGAAATCACGCGTGCACCATGCCCGGCCAGCACATGAACCATGCGCAGGCCCAACCCTGAAGAACCACCCGTCACGGCAATGACCTTGCCCCTGACGGAGAAAAGCTGATCGTCAGTCATTCATCCCCTCAACTGCCAATCCGTCTTTATTCATTCCTAGATTATCGGGAGCAGTATTTGAACCATCTTCGACCGTAAAAATCGGTTCAAATCAACGCAATACACAGAAGGCGCGACAAATGAGCAACCGCAGGGCCGAAAGACGACACCTGTTCGTGATTGCGCGGCCCATTGCGGAGAAGTAAGTGTCAACGCAGATAAGCGCATTATCCGACTGGTGGAAACGAACATTATGCCCAAGACTTCCCGCCCTCTCGTCGCCGTGCCGACCGATGTGAAGCCGTTTGAAAACTACACATGGCATGCCGCGCCCCAGCAATATCTGTCAGCGGCAATCGATGTTGCGGGCGTAACGCCGCTTCTGGTGCCGAGCTTCGGTGACAAATTAGACCTCGACGCCATTCTGGATGCCGTGGACGGTATTCTCGTCACGGGTTCCAAATCGAACGTTCACCCCGCCCTCTACGGTGCAGAGGCCGGTCCTGCCTTCGAGCCCTATGACAATGCGCGCGATGCAACGTCGCTGCCGCTGATCCGCGCGGCCATTGAAAGGGGCGTTCCGGTGCTGGCGATCTGCCGCGGCATACAGGAACTGAACGTCGCGCTTGGCGGGACGCTGGCCACCGAAATCCAGGAACTGGAAGGCCGGATGGACCACCGTGCGCCGGAATCGGAAAGCCAGGCGGAACGCTTCGCCATCCAGCATCCGATCAAGCTCAACCCGAACTCATGCCTTGCGGAAATCCTGAAGGAAGAAAGCATTCGCGTGAATTCCGTGCACCGCCAGGCCATCGACAAGCTGGCTCCGCAGCTTGAAGTCGAAGCCGTTGCCGAAGACGGCACCATCGAGGCCGTCTCGGTGAAGAATGCGAAGGGATTTGTCGTCGGCGTCCAGTGGCACCCGGAATATTGGGTGCATTCCGACGCCCCTTCCCGCAGGATTTTCGAGGCGTTTGGCGATGCAGTGCGCCAACATAGGGCAGTAGGGCAGTAGG
>UCNG01000008.1:247439-332369 GCA_900473915.1 Hyphomicrobiales bacterium
AGGGCAGTAGGGCAGAGAAGAATATGGTGGTTGCGGTCATGCGCAACCAAAACATACTCCCCTACTCCCTTATTCCCCTATTCCCTTAACATACTGCCTTACTGCCCTACTGCCTTATTGCCTTAACATACCGCCTTAACCCGCGCCGTCTCCGGCACCGGCGTCAGGGCCGAACCAGTGTCGAACCACGCAATGAGATTGTCGATCACCAGATCCGCCATTGCCTGACGGGTTTTTTGCGATGCGGATGCGATATGGGGCAGCAGAACCGTGTTGGGCGCATCGAGCAGCCCCTGCGAAACATGCGGTTCGTTCGCGAAGACGTCGAGACCGGCGGCGGCAATCGTGCCATTGTTCAGCGCCGCGACCAGCGCATCCTCGTCGACCAGCGAACCGCGTCCGACATTGATCAGCACGCCATCGGCCCCAAGCGCCTCCAGCACTTCCGCATTGACCGCCCTGGCGGTTTCCGCCCCGCCCGGCGCCACCAGAATGAGCGTGTCGACGGCCTTGGCAAGTTCCTTGAGGCTTGGATAATAATCGTAGCGCACGTCGCTTGCCTGACGGCGATTGTGATAGGCAATCGGCAGGCCGAATGCCTCGATCCGGCGGGCCACCGCCTTGCCGATACGGCCAAGGCCGAAAATGCCGATCTTGCGACCGCGCAGCGAAAGCTTCGACAGCGGGTAGCGGCCTTCCTTCACCCAATTGCCGGCGCGCAGGAATGCCTGCGACTTCGACAGTTCGCGCACCGTGTCGATCAGGAGGCCGATGGTCGTATCCGCCACTTCATCGGTCAGCACGTCCGGCGTGTTCGTCACCATCACATTGCGGGTGGCGGCATGTTTTGCATCCACCGCGTCATAGCCGACGCCGAAATTGCCGATGATTTGCAGATTGGGCAATGCATCGATCAGCCCCGCATCGACGGTCGACATGCTGGCAATGCCCTTCACGTCCTTGGCCCAGGCAGCATCGACCAGCGTTGCGTCGCCGCGCGGAATGCGGCGCACCGAAAACTCACCCGACAGGCGCTCGACGGCATAGTCGTTGAAGTTTCCGAGCACAAGAATGGTGGCATCGCGCTTGGTCATGACAATATTCCTCTGGGCAGCATGGGGCAGTTCGTTGAAGATCGGCGACCGGCCAGCCAAAGGCCGCAACCGGACCCGAAGCGGGGGAAATCAGCCGTGTTTCGGCTTGGAGGTCGATTGCCGGATATGCAGTTCCGGCTTGATGAGTTCCTGCATTGAGGAAACCTCGACGCCGTTGAGCTGATCGAGCAACGCGCGCGCCGCGCGGCGTCCCACTTCGCGCTGCCCGTTCCAGACGGTCGTGAGCGCAGGCGTCGCAATGGCCGCTTCCTCAAGATCGTCATAGCCGGTCACGGAAATGTCCTCGCCCGGCACCAGCCCGGCGCGGGCGATGCCGTTCATCAGGCCGATGGCCGCCAGATCGTTCCAGCAGACCGCAGCCGTCGGCTTGTCCTTCAATGCCAGAAACTGCGGCGCGACCTCAAAGCCGCCCTGCTTCGTGCGCGGCCCGGCGATGCGCCAGTCCGGGCGAACCTCAAGGCCAGCCTTTTCCATGGCCTGCACATAGCCGCGATAGCGGTCGCGGCCCGTCGACGTCTGGTCCGTACCGCCGATCATCGCGATGCGCGTATGGCCGAGCGAGATCAGGTGATTGGTGGCAAGGCCGATGCCATAGGCATCATCGCCCCGGAAAACCGGCGCGTGAACGCCCTCGACACTACGCGCGATCAGCACGACCGGCAGGCCGTTGTCCTCGGCAAGCTGGATATCTTCCGGCGGCGTGCCGATGGCGGGCGACATGATGACCCCGTCCGCGCCCAGTTGCAGCAGCGTATCCATGAAGGTGCGCTGCTTTTCGAGCTGGTCGTAATGGTTGGACAGGATGAAGGTCTGGCGCGAGCGGTCCAGTTCCGTTTCGATGGATTTGAGAATTTCCGCGAAGAACGGATTCATGATGTCATGCACCACGACGCCGACAATGCCGGAGCGCGAGGTGCGCAGGCTCGCGGCGCGCCGGTTATAGATATAACCGATGGCGCGGGCATGTTCCTTGATCTTCTCGCGGGTCTGGTCGGCAACGAGGGGGCTGTCGCGCAAAGCGAGCGAAACGGTGGCTGTCGAAACACCAAGCGCATCAGCGATGGTCGATAGCTTTATTTTCTGGGCCAAGTCGCCTCCCCAAATTGGTCCGTGCCGCAGTTGGAGACGCGGCCGCAACCTGACAAGGCGGGACGCGACCGTTCGTCCTGCGAACGGTTATGCCATTGCCATCCTTGAATTGGAAGCATTTTCGATAGCACGCAACCTGAAAAGTGTTTCACGCTTTCCCGCCAAGATGCGCGTCAAAACAAATAGTTAGAGCTTGAGGATCGGCGGGCTTATTCCACCTCGTCCTCTTCCAGCACTTCCGCTTCCGGCTCTTCGGGCAGGCGCACGACGCCACGCAGCGCCAGATTGCTCTCCATCCGGCTCAACATCTTGAGGAAGGTCTTGCGGTCCTTCTTGTCGAGGCCTTTCAGCATGTCCTTTTCGGTTTTGCGAATGGATTTCTCGATCGCCTTGATGGTTTCGAGGCCAGCCTGCGTGAGATAGATATGCGACTGGCGCTGATCGGTTTCCGAGGCGCGCTTGGCGACAAAACCCTGGCTTTGCAGGCGGGCAATGGTTTTGGTGATGGTCGGCGGACGCACGCCCAGCCGCTGCGCAAGAACGCCCGGCGTCAGCCCGTCTTCCGCAGCCAGTTGCAGCATGACGGCATCCTGCCCCGCATAAAGCCCCTGCTCCAGAAGCCTGGTGGCCAGCACCGTCCGCGACAGTCTCGCCACGGATTGCAGCCGGTAAAGTACAACCGCCTTATTGTCCTTGCTCATCGCCACCTCGCCCTTTTTACGACGTCTCGCTGTCGCCCGATCGATAGTCCCGCCTGTTCTCATATCGTAAAATATTGTCCGACTTATGAAACAACAAGCGCCTGTTGCTGTCATGGCTAATGGACGTTACGCTTCCGGGCTCCGATGAAATGAATGAAGTGAGGAAAACATGACCGATCTGCGCGACCAGAACAGCAACATGATTGTCGTTCTGCCTCTTGGCGCTCACGAACAGCATGGGCCTCATCTGCCGTTCGAAACCGATACGATCATCGCCGAAGGCATTGTCGCACGCGTCAGCGATGCGCTGCCGCCCGAGCTGAATGTCAACTTTCTGCCCGCACAGCCGGTCGGCTATTCCATCGAGCACATGGACACGGAAGGCACCCAGAGCCTCGCCTTTGCCGAGGCCGTGAACCAGTGGATCGGCATCGGTGAAAACCTTCACGCGGGCGGCATCCGCAAGCTTGTCATGCTGAACGCGCATGGCGGAAATTCGCCCCTGATGACGATTGTCGCGACGGAACTGCGCACAAGGCTCGACATGCTGGCCGTCGCCACCAGCTGGACCCGCTTCGGCCTGCCGGAAGGGCTGATCGCGCCGGAGGAGAAGGCGCTCGACATTCATGGCGGCTTCATCGAGACATCGGTGATGCTGGCGCTGCGCCCCGATCTGGTGGATATGTCGAAGGCGCGCAACTTCTCCAACGCCCAGTCACGCTATGCCGAGGAATTCAAGTTCCTGCGCGCCTATGGCCCGCACGCTTTCGGCTGGAAGATGCATGACCTCAACCCGGAAGGCGTCGCAGGCAACGCGGCCGCCGCAACGGCGGAAGCAGGCGAAAAGCTGATCGCCAACGCGGTTGCCGGTTTCATCGAATTGCTGCGCGATGTCGACAGATTTGACCTTGCCCGGCTCGGCCCCGCCGTCATGGCGCGAACGTGATGTAATATTATAGCATTGCATATGGCATTCACGCCGCCCTTCCCTTATATGAATTGTCCTGTCCGAGGTTTCGGTGCCGTGCCGCTTTGTGCTGGCTGCCCCGCACCTCGATTTCCAAAAGGCCACAACTTCAAGAGGCATGACCATGAGCCAGGCTGAAGCCCAAACCGAAGCTCCGTCTGAAACGAAGACGACCACTGAAGCTGGCCGCATTCCCGTGACCGTTCTGACGGGTTATCTGGGGTCGGGAAAGACCACCCTTCTCAACCGTATCCTGACCGAAAACCACGGCAAGCGTTATGCCGTCATCGTCAATGAATTCGGCGAGATCGGCATCGACAACGACCTGATCGTCGAGTCGGACGAAGAAATCTACGAAATGAACAATGGCTGCATCTGCTGCACCGTGCGCGGCGACCTGATCCGCGTGGTGGAAGGCCTGATGCGCCGTCCGGGCCGTTTCGACGCCATTATCGTGGAAACCACCGGCCTTGCCGATCCTGTTCCGGTGGCGCAGACCTTCTTCATGGATGACGACGTGCGCGCCAAGACCGGCCTCGACGCCGTTGTCGCGCTTGTCGATGCCAAGCACCTGCCGCTGCGCCTGAAGGACAGCCGCGAGGCGGAAGACCAGATCGCCTTCGCCGACGTGGTGCTGATCAACAAGACCGACCTCGTGACGCCGCAGGAACTGACCGCTATCGAGGCGACGGTGCGCGCCATCAACCCGCATGCCATCATCCATCGCACCGAGCGCGCCTCCATCCCGCTCGACCGCGTGCTGGACCGCGGCGCCTTCGACCTGAAGCGCGTTCTGGACAACGATCCGCACTTCCTCGATCATGATCATCCTGATCACGTCTGCGGCCCCGACTGCGATCACGATCATGACCATCATGGACATGATCGTGATCATCACCATGCGCATGATCACCATCATCATGACCACCATCACGACCATGACCATGTATGCGGTCCTGATTGCGACCATGACCACCATCACCACGATCACGCCTCGCCGATCCACGATGTGACGGTGAAGTCGGTATCGCTCCGGGCTGGTGAAATCGACCCGGCGAAATTCTTCCCGTGGGTTCAGAACATCACCCAGACGCAGGGACCGAACATTCTGCGCCTCAAGGGCATCATCGCCTTGAAGGACGACCCGGACCGGTATGTGGTGCAGGGCGTGCACATGATCATCGAGGGCGACCACCAGCGCGCCTGGAAGGAAGATGAAAAGCGGGAAAGCCGCCTTGTCTTCATCGGGCGCGAACTCGATCCAGCCGCCCTGAAGGCCGGTTTCGAAAACTGCCAAGCCCAGTAATAAAAGCCCAGCAATAAAAGCAAAATAAAACAAGAAATACCGGAAGCCGATGCCTACAGTAGCTCCGCTCGACCTTGACGGTCATTGTCTTTATGCGCGCTTTGTCGGCGGCATTCCCACCTTCGCCATGGCCGATGGCTCGATCCATCAGCTCAACAACGCAAACAGCACCGCGACAGCCCATGACGGGCTGTTGAGCGCGGCTGTTTCGGTTGACGGCAAGTCGCTCGTCACCGGCGGCGAAGACGGTCGCGTCTGCCGCACGGATGCCGATGGAACGGTGACGGAACTGGCAAGGATTCCGCGCAAATGGATGACGGCTGTGGCGGCGGGTCCGGGCGGCACGGTCGGCTTCGCATCGGGCCGCACTGCCTGGGTGCGCACCTCGGATGGCAAGGTGCAGGAATTTGCCCAGGAACGCAGCGTTGAAGGCATCGCCTTTGCGCCGAAGGGCCAGCGCCTTGCCATTGCGCGCTATAATGGCGCGACGCTGATCTGGACCGGCACGGCGGCAAAGCCTGTCGAACTGGAATGGAAGGGCGCGCATATCGGCGTGATCTTCTCGCCCGATGGCCGCTTCCTCATCACCTCGATGCAGGAAAACGCACTGCATGGCTGGCGTCTCGAAGATACCAAGCACATGCGCATGACCGGCTATCCGGCGAAGGTCAAGGACTGGTCGTGGAGCGCCAAGGCCAAGTGGCTCGCCACCTCCGGCGCGCCTGCGGCCATCGTCTGGCCTTTTGCTGGCAAGGACGGCCCGATGGGCAAGGCCCCGCTGGAGCTTGGGCTTCGCGGCGACAGCATGGTGACATCGGTTGCCTGCCACCCGGCCGAGGACATCGTGGCCATCGGCTATAATGACGGCATGATCCTGATCGCGCGTTTTGCCGACGGCAAGGAAGTGCTGCTGCGCCGCCCCGGCAAGGGCGCAATCACCAGCATGGGCTGGGACAATGAAGGCCACCGCCTCGTGTTTGGCTCGGAGGCCGGGGATTGTGGAGTGGTTTCGATAAGAGATTAGGGCAGTAGGGCAGTAGNNTGGCGCGGTCATCCGCAACCCAAACATACTCCCTTACTCCCCTATTCCCTTAACATACTGCCTTACTGCCCTACTGCCTTATTGCCTTTTTACCCTACTGCCCCCTTCTCGCAACCGCCGGCGCGCCATCCGGCCCGAGCGACGCGACCCACTGGCTGATGGCGGCAATGTCCTTTTCACCGAGCATATGGTCCGCATCGATGGTGCGGGCATCGACCTTCGCGCCGCCGGAGCGCAGAAGTGCGGAAAGCGCTGGCGCGAACGGCGAATAAAGCTTGTCCTCCTCGCCCGTGATGGTCAGAACCCGCGCCTTGCTCAGATTGGCAGCAGGCGCATTGTCCAGAACCGGCATCGAGCGCATCAGGACAGCGCGCTTCACCAGATCGGGATGCAGCATCATTGTCGCCGCCAGAAGATTGGCGCCGTTCGAGTAGCCCACGAAGGTCGCATGGGTGAGATCAAGCTCCTTGTCGTCGGCAAGGCGCGTCAGGAAAGTCACGAAGGCATTGGCTTCAAGCTTGATGTCCTTCTGGTCGAACTTGACCGGCGTGATGCGCTTGTACCAGCGCGTGCCGCCATCCTGCATCACGCGGCCGCGAATGCCGAGCAGCGTGGCGCGCGGCCAGATCTTGGTCGCCAGCGGCACAAGGCTGGTTTCATTCCCGCCCGAACCATGCAGCAGGATCACCAGCTCGTTCGAGGCGTTTTCCGGCTTGTAGAAGCGGTGGATGAACTGCTTGCTGCGCGAAAAATTCTGTTCAGGCGTCGTGTCCGTATCCATCTTCTTCTCACGCATTGTCACGCCTTCACCCAGCTTGGGAGCGCCCTGCTCTTCCTTCATCGACGCAGCAATTGCGTTGAGGGCCTTGCCCTGACCGTTCGTCGAAACAGGCTGTCCTTCGGCCAGAGCCGAGCCCGCCGTCACCGTGAATGCAGCTGCCGCAAGAGCGGCCATAAACATCTTCTTTACCATGATCTCAACATAGCCAATGAGACGTTAACGAAGGTTTGAAGGCAGCTCTTCCCGGGTGCGTCCCCACCCCTACCGGCGATAGCGAATTTCAGTCCGAAGTCACTCATTCGGTTGCGCTAATGTAATGCGGTTAACAGCAGAGTTTTAGCGAGAATATGGCAGAATGCACGAAAAGTTACATCGTGTTACAATTCTGTTACGCCATCACGCGACCTCAACAATGCGTGAACAACTCTCTGTCCGCAAATTATCCATGCTTTTGACGCCTTTACGTGGAATCATATCTGCAACTTGAGAGGCAACCGTTGGAAGCGGGCCAATTGTTTTAATGGGAGTGACCATGAGCAGCTTCAAACCGGGGCGATTTTCATCCGCCCATCTCACTTATGACGCGGTGACGCCCAAAAGCCTCTATCTGAACCGCCGTTCTTTCATGGTCGGAGCCGGTGCCCTTGCCGCTGCCGGTGTCGCATCTTCCGCCTTTGCCGAACCGCTGAAAGCCAAGACTTCCGCCTATAAGGTGGACGAGAAGCTGACGCCGCAGGAAGCTGTCACCACCTACAACAATTTCTATGAATTCGGCACCGACAAGAGCGATCCTTCCGCCAATTCCGGCAATTACAAGCCGCTGCCGTGGAAGCTGACAGTCGACGGTCTCGTCAAACAGCCGAAGGAATTCGACATTCAGGAGCTGATTGCGAAAATGCCGCTTGAAGAGCGCATTTATCGCATGCGTTGCGTCGAGGCGTGGTCGATGGTCATTCCGTGGATCGGGTTTCCGCTTTCAAGCCTTCTGGCGCAGGTGGAGCCGCTTGGCTCGGCCAAATATATCACCTTTACCGGCGTCGTGCGGCCGGAAGAAATGCCGGGCCAGACCGGTCTCTTTCAGGTTCTCGACTGGCCATATATCGAGGGCCTGCGCCTCGACGAGGCCAATCATCCGCTGACCATCCTTTCCGTCGGCCTTTACGGCGAGACATTGCCCAATGCCAACGGCGCGCCGATCCGGCTCGTCGTGCCGTGGAAATACGGCTTCAAGGGGATCAAGGCGATCACCAGGATCAGCTTTGTCGAAAAGCAGCCGCCCACCTCGTGGCAGCAGCAGGCCGCCAATGAATACGGCTTTTACGCCAATGTGAACCCGGAGGTCGATCACCCGCGCTGGAGCCAGGCGACAGAGCGGCGCATCGGCGAAGGCGGTTTTCTGGGTTCGGGCCGTCGCCCGACACTGCCCTTCAACGGTTATGGCGAGGAAGTCGCATCGCTTTATGCGGGCATGGACCTCAAGGTGAATTACTGACATGGCGCCAGCGACCCGGACAGAGCGGAAGAAAACAACCCGGCCCGGCGAATGGAAAATCTGGCTGCTTTATGCGGCCGGTTTCGTTCCAGCGGTCTGGACGTTCTATCTGGGCGCAAGCGGCAATCTTGGCGCCGATCCGGTCAAGACCTTCGAACATACGCTCGGCCTGTGGGCGCTGCGCTTTCTGATCCTCACCCTCATGGTGACGCCGATCCGCGATCTGACCGGCATCGCCCTTTTGCGCTACCGGCGGGCGCTCGGCCTGCTCGCCTTCTATTATGCGCTGATGCATTTCGCCACCTATATGCTGCTGGATCAGGGCCTGAACATTTCCGCCATCGTCACCGATATTGTGCGGCGGCCCTTCATCACCATCGGCATGGTGAGCCTCCTGCTGCTGGTGCCGCTGGCGCTCACCTCCAACAACTGGTCGATCCGCAAGCTCGGGCGGCGCTGGAACAGCCTACACAAGCTGGTCTATGTGGCCATCGCCGGCGGCGCGATCCATTTCATCATGTCGGTGAAAAGCTGGCCCGCGGAGCCGGTCATCTATGCCGGGATCGTCGGCGCGCTTCTGCTGTGGCGTCTGGTGCGCCCGCACGCCCGCAATCGCAAGCCTGTTGCCTCTCCGCGCGGCCAAGCAATCGCGGCAAAGAAATAAGCTTCCATCGGGAGCCATTTTTAAAAACTTCTAATATAGAACCTAAATTTCCCGTCCCAACGCTTACCCCCATGACATGACGATGCAAATCATGTCAGTATCGCCGCGATTACCGCACATGGAATAGTTCCAGGCGGCGGCAACTGACGAATATGGAATGCATATGTCTTCTCTCCTGAAATCGGCTCCCGTCCGCATCGCAGGCAAATTCGTCTTCATTTTATTCGCTCTCGTCTTTGCGGCATGGGCCAGCCTCGCCATGTGGTTCCAGCTACCCTTTGGCGATGCCGTGCGCGGATCGATCATCGCCGCCTGGCTTCTGATCACGCTTGGCGTCCTCTTCGGAGAAAGACAATATAGCTGCTGGCGCAAGCGGCTTTTCTTCAGCGTTCTGGCTGTCCTGACGCTGCTCGCATGGACCACCGTGCGCCCCTCCCTCAACCGTATCTGGGCGCCCGATGTCGCCCGCACAGTGACGGGAAAGGTCAATGGCGACATCGTCACCCTTTCCAATGTCCGCGATTTCATCTGGCGCACGACGGAGGATTTTACGCCCAACTGGAAAGAGGAAACCTACGATCTAGGCAAGATCGCGACGGTGGACGTCTATCTGTCCTATTGGTCGAGCCCGGCCATCGCCCATACGCTTCTCTCGTTCGGCTTCGAGGATGGCCGTCATGTGGTGTTTTCCGGCGAAATCCGCCGCGAGCATCACGAGGTCTATTCACCCATTGCCGGTTTTTTCCGCAAATATGAGCTGGCGATGATTGCCGCCGAAGAACGCGACATCGTTTACCTGCGCACCAATATCCGCAACGAAAACGTCTTTCGTTACCGCGTGAACCTGCCGCCCGCAGGCGCGCGCGAACTCTTCCTGTCCTATGTGAAGCTTGGCAACGAGCTGGCCGAACAGCCGAAATTCTACAATACGCTGACCGCCAACTGCACCACCATCATCTACCAGATGGCGCGGGTGCTGGACCCCACCTTTCCGTTCGACTACCGCATTCTCCTGTCGGGCTACCTGCCCGGCTATCTCTACGACCATGGCTGGCTTGAGAATGGCGGCACGCTGGAGGAGGCGCGGCAACGCGCATCAATCGATGCAAAGGCGCTCGCGGGCGGACGCGACGGCTTTTCGGAACGCATCCGCGAATAGAGCATTTTCGAGCCAAAAGTGCGAAGCGCCTACGCGACTGATTTCCGATCCCGCTTCGATGCGCAGGATAATGCGTAAAAACATAAGGATAGAGCGGCTCTATGGAACCGCTCTGGAAAAACCCCGCCGAAACCGAAGCTTCGGCGGGGTTGGAATCGATGCGAAGAAATTACACCGCAGCGGTGATGATGATCTCGACCTTGTAGTCTGGCGTCGCCAGCGCAGCCTCGCCGGTGGCGCGCGCAGGCGTGTGAGCCGGATCGACCCATGCATCCCAGACGGCGTTCATTTCGGCAAAGTCCTTCATGTCGGCGAGCCAGATGATGGCCTGCAAGATCTTGGTCTTGTCGGAACCCGCTTCCTTGAGAAGACGGTCCACCTCGGCCAGAACGGCCTTGGTCTGTTCGGTGACGCTGGCGCCCGGATTGCCCACCTGGCCGGCGAGATAAACAGTGTTGCCGTGAATGACGGCCTGGCTCATGCGCGGGCCTACTCCGATGCGACGGATGCTCATGGTGGACTCCTCTCGATACTGCTCTTGTGCGGGAATGGTCCCGCATGTGAAAATGTTGCGCATCCTTATTAAAGAGCTGACCTGCTTTGGCAATGCCAATGCCGGTGCGAATGGCGCAATTTCAGCAAAAAGAAACCGGCAATCATTCTGCCGCCGCCTTTGCTGCCCACTTCGCGCATTGACTCCTTGTTCCCCTGCCCCTATAAGCCGCGTCACGTTCGCCCGCGCGGTTTACGGATGGTTTTGTGCTGTCCGCCGCAAGGGATAGAACCAGCTCCTGTTCAATAGAGCATGATACCGGAAAGTGGAAAACAGTTTTCGGACCCGATCGTGTTCAACGGAAAAACAGAATCAAGAAGGGCCGCACACCGCGGTATTAAATAAATGAAGCGCACTTACCAGCCATCCAAGATCGTCCGCAAGCGTCGTCACGGTTTCCGTGCACGCATGGCAACCACCGGCGGCCGCAAGGTTCTCGCCGCTCGCCGTTCGCGCGGCCGCAAGCGGCTTTCCGCTTAATCTTTTCCCGCGCTGTCGCGCGGTGACGAAAAGAATGAAGACCCCAAAGCAAATACTCCGCCTTCGCAAGAGAGCGGAGTTTTTGGCTTTGAGGAATGGTGAAAAGCGACGTGGTCCACTGTTTCTTCTTGAAGTCCGGGAACGGACCGAAGAGGAATCGCAAGCCGCCAAAATCGGCGACAAACCCCGTGCAGGTTTCACCGTAACCAAGAAAAACGGCAACGCCGTGATACGAAACCGCATCCGCCGCAGGCTCAGGGAAGCGGTTCGTTGTCACGCAGGGCGTGACATGGCGCCTTCGACCGACTATGTGATCGTAGCGCGCGAGCAAGCCCTCACTGCGCCCTTTTCGCGACTGACCGAAGAACTCTCCCGCCGCATCAAGGCGAAGGGTGAACGGCGGGGCGATGGGAAACGCCGAACGGAAAGACCGGAATCAGGACCCGTCAATGGAAAATAACCGCAATTTCTTCATCACCATTGCCCTGTCCATCCTCGTGCTGACGCTGTGGCAAGTGTTTTATCTGGGTCCGAAAACGGAAGCCCAGCGCGAGCAGGCACGCATTGAGGAGCAGCAGCAGAAACAACAGGCGACGCAACAGCAGGCCCAGGGTGGTGACACGCCGCAGATGCCAGCCGCATCCGGGAACATTCCCGGCCAGGGCGATGTCGCAGCCGCCGGCGGCACGCTGACCCGCGAGGCAGCCATTGCCCAGACGGGGCGCGTCGAAATCGATACGCCTTCGCTGCGCGGTTCGATCAACCTGACGGGCGCGCGTCTCGACGATCTCTTCCTGAAGAAGTATCACGAGACCGTCGACGACAATTCTCCGAATATCGAACTGCTTGCGCCGTCGGCGCTGAAGCAGGGCTATTTCGTTGAGCTCGGCTTTACCGGCAACGACACGACCGGCCCGGTTCCGGGTCCGAACACGGTCTGGACCGTCGAAGGCAACAACAAGCTGACGCCGTCCACCCCGGTCACGCTGGCCTATACCAACGAGAAGAACATCACCTTCAAGCGCGTCATCTCGGTTGACGATGCCTATATGTTCTCCGTTGACGATACGATCACCAACAATACCGGTGCGCCGATTTCGCTGGCCTCCTACGGTCGCGTGACCCGCTTCAACCAGCCGGAACATGCCAGCGCGACCTATGTGCTGCATGAAGGCCTGATCGGCGTCATGGGCCAGGACGGCTTGCAGGAAATCAAGTATTCCAAGGTCGAAGACGACAAGGACATCTCGTTCAAGGACGTCAACGGCGGCTGGCTCGGCATCACCGACAAGTACTGGGCGGCAACGCTCGTCCCGCCGCAGGACGAAAAATTCACCGGCCGTTTCTCGCACTTCACCAATGATCGCCCGCGCTACCAGACCGACTTCCTCGGCGCGCCGATGACCATTGCGCCCGGTCAGGCACAGACACTGAAGAACCACGTCTTCGCCGGTGCGAAAGTGGTTTCCGACATCAAGAACTACGAAGAAAAGCTCGGCATCAAGCAATTCGAACTGCTGATCGACTGGGGCTGGTTCTACTTCATCACCAAGCCGATGTTCTATCTCATCGACTGGATCTACAAGTTCTCAGGCAATTTCGGCGTCGCCATTCTCGTCGTCACCGTTCTGCTCAAGGGCCTGTTCTTCCCGCTCGCCAACAAGTCGTACAAGTCGATGGCGCGCATGAAGCTGGTTCAGCCGAAGCTGACTGAAATCCGCGAGAAATATGCGGATGACAAGATGAAGCAGCAGCAGGAAATGATGCGGCTTTACAAGGAAGAGAAGATCAATCCTCTCGCCGGTTGCTGGCCGGTGCTGGTGCAGATTCCGGTGTTCTTCGCGCTTTACAAGGTGCTCTACGTCACCATCGAAATGCGCCACGCGCCGTTCTTCGGCTGGATTCAGGACCTTGCAGCGCCCGATCCGACCTCGCTCTTCAACCTGTTCGGCCTCCTGCCATTCGGCGTACCGGCCTTCCTGATGATCGGCGTCTGGCCGCTCCTGATGGGCATCACCATGTTCCTGCAAATGCGCATGAACCCGACGCCTCCGGATCCGACGCAGGCCGCCATCTTCACCTGGATGCCGGTGATCTTCACCTTCATGCTGGCTTCGTTCCCGGCTGGTCTGGTGATCTACTGGGCATGGAACAACCTGCTCTCCATCACCCAGCAGGGCATCATCATGAAGCGCCAGGGCGTGAAGATCGAGCTCTTCGACAATCTCAAGAGCCTCTTCAAGCGGAAGCCGAAAGAAGCAAAGAAATAGACTTGAAAGAACCCCGCTTCAGTGTCGTGGTCCCAAAGTTCGCCAAAGCTCTATATCGGGCTCAACAGCGAACTTTGGGATCAAAACGACACTGGAAAACAAACTACGGCCAGCGCCTTTCAATTCTGAAATTCGCACCAACTCTATAAGAGCCCATAGCGAATTTCAGAATTGGGCGCTGGCCTGGGGGTTTTTTGTGCCGTCGTGTTGACAATGCGGCTCATAACATTGATGCGTGTATTCAATAGAATACACCATCGGGACAGAACCATTGAGCGAGCAGGATAAGAAGCAGGCGGCGATCAGGGCCGCTCAGGCAGCGGCGGATGCGGTCCGGGAAGCCCAGGCGGCACTTGTCGAGGAAGGACGCCTGCTTTTCAAGAAATCTTGGATTTTCATCCGCGGCGTGCCGTCAATGAAATTCCTGCCGCCGGAAGGCCCGGTGGAAATCGCCTTTGCGGGCCGCTCCAATGTCGGCAAGTCGTCGCTGATCAATGCTCTGGTCAACAAGAAGGGCCTTGCGCGCACGTCCAATACGCCGGGCCGCACGCAGGAACTGAACTATTTCGTGCCGGACGGCTATTCGGGCGAGAATGGCGACCTGCCGCCGCTGGCACTGGTCGACATGCCGGGCTATGGTTTTGCCGAAGCACCGAAAGCGCAGGTTGATGCCTGGACGCGCCTTGTGTTCGATTACCTGCGCGGACGCACCACGCTGAAGCGCGTCTATGTGCTGATCGATGCGCGCCACGGCATCAAGAAAAACGATGCGGAAGTGCTCGACCTTCTCGACAAGGCGGCTGTCTCCTACCAGATCGTGCTGACCAAGATCGACAAGATCAAGCCTGCGGGTGTGCCGCGCCTTCTGGAAGAAACGCACAAGCTTACCTACAAGCGCGCGGCCTGCTTTCCCGGCATCATCGCCACATCGTCTGAAAAAGGCGAAGGCCTTGATGATTTGCGTGCGGCAATCGCCCTGCTTCTGAAGCAATACTGATAATCGGCCTGGCTGCATTTCTGTTTTCACGGATTCCATTTGCAGCCAAACCGGTCTAGACATGACTGCCTCTTTTGCCCTGTCGCCTGCCATGGAGCCCGCGATGACGACACTTGAAAACCCCGAAATGCAAGCGCAACTTCTGTCCGCAGCCCTGCCCTATATGCAGCGCTACGAAAACAAGCATGTCGTCGTGAAATATGGCGGTCACGCCATGGGCAATCCGGAGCTGGGCAAGGCTTTCGCACGCGACATCGCGCTTCTGAAGCAGTCTGGCGTAAACCCGATCGTCGTGCATGGTGGCGGCCCGCAGATTCAGGCCATGCTGACCAAGCTCGGCATCGAATCCCGCTTTGAAGGCGGCTTGCGCGTCACCGACGAAAAGACCGTCGAAGTGGTGGAAATGGTTCTGGCCGGTTCCATCAACAAGGAAATCGTCGCCCTTATCAATGCCGAAGGCGAATGGGCCATCGGG
The DNA here is from genome assembly GCA_900473915.1 of Hyphomicrobiales bacterium. Classification (GTDB taxonomy): domain Bacteria; phylum Pseudomonadota; class Alphaproteobacteria; order Rhizobiales; family Rhizobiaceae; genus Brucella. Next base: position 262,531 of record UCNG01000008.1, read on the forward strand.
CTTTGCGGCAAGGATGGCAACATGGTCTTCGCGCAGAAGGCGCACAAGACCGTCCTCGACCCGGATTCCAATATCGAGAAGGTGCTGGACCTCGGCTTCGTCGGCGAACCGGCGGAAGTGGACCGCACCCTGCTCGATTTGCTGGCCCGCTCCGAAATGATCCCGGTCATTGCGCCGGTCGCGCCGGGCCGCGACGGCCACACCTACAACATCAATGCCGACACTTTTGCAGGCGCGATTGCCGGTGCGCTCGCCGCAACGCGCCTCCTGTTCCTGACCGATGTTCCGGGCGTTCTCGACAAGGACAAGAACCTCATCAAGGAATTGTCGGTTGCCGATGCGCAGGCGCTCATCAAGGACGGCACGATTTCCGGCGGCATGATCCCCAAGGTGGAAACCTGCATCGACGCGATCCGCCGCGGCGTGGAAGGCGTGGTCATTCTCAACGGCAAGACCCCGCATTCGGTGCTGCTGGAGCTTTTCACCGAGCATGGCGCCGGCACGTTGATCGTGCCGTAAGGAAAGATCATGACCGATATTCCGGACAGAGCTGCTTTCGCCCACGTCACCGACTGGGTGTTCGACCTCGACAACACGCTCTACCCGCACGCCGCCAATCTGTTTGCGCAGATTGACGTCAAGATGACGAGCTATGTCGAGGCCCTGTTGAACCTGCCGCGCGACGAAGCGCGCAAGATTCAAAAGCAGTTCTATCTGGAATATGGCACCACGCTGAAAGGCTTGATGGAGTGCCATCAGATCGACCCGGACGATTTTCTGCAAAAGGTCCATGACATCGACTATTCCTGGCTGAAACCCGATCCGGCGCTCGGGCAAGCCATCAAGGCGCTGCCGGGCCGTCGCTTCATCTTCACCAATGGTGATCGCGGCCATGCCGAACGCGCCGCAAGCCAGCTCGGAATCCTCGATGATTTCGACGATATTTTCGATATTGTCGCGGCTGGCCTGACCCCGAAGCCGGAACGGATCACCTATGACCGGTTCCTCGGCGCTTTCGGTGTCGATGCGGGCAAGGCCGTGATGTTCGAGGATCTGGCGCGCAATCTGGTTGTCCCCAAGGCTCTCGGCATGAAAACGGTTCTGGTCGTGCCGAACAATTTTGAGCCTACATTTTCCGAAATATGGGAAAGCGACCCCGAGTTCACCGATCAGGTGGACTATGTGACCGACAACCTGACCCTGTTTCTGGAAGAAATTATTGCGCGAAGATAGGCATTTCACCGGACTGGAAAAACATATCGACGAGGCAGCCCACCGCCTTCTCGATAATCTGCCCCGTCACCGGATCAGCGATGCGCTGATCGAATTTCTGGTTTTCGGGCTGAAACAGGCCTGGGCCTGCCTTTTCGGCGGTGCGATGCTGGCGCTCATCATCGTCACCCGCTGGTTCTGGCCGGATGGCGGTGCCGCGTTCATCACCCGCTATGATTTCCTGTTCCTTTCCGCGCTCGCGATCCAGCTTGCCATGCTGGTTTTCAAGCTGGAAGCGTGGGAGGAGGCCAAGGTCATCCTCATCTTCCATGTCGTCGGCACGGCGATGGAAGTGTTCAAGACCCATGCCGGTTCCTGGGTCTATCCGGAAGAAAACTTCTTCCGCATTGGCGGCGTGCCGCTTTTCTCCGGCTTCATGTATGCGGCTGTCGGCTCTTATATGGCGCGCATCAATCGCATCTTCGATATAAGGCTGAACCACTATCCGCCGCTTTGGATGACCGTGGTTCTGGCGGCCGCGATCTATATCAATTTCTTCGCGCACCACTTCATCTGGGACATGCGCTGGCTGCTGTTCGCCGCGACCTTCGCGCTTTTCTGGCGCACCAGCATGCATTACCGCGTCTTCCGCTTCCGGCACAAAATGCCGCTGCTGATCGCCTTCCTGCTGACCTCGCTTTTCATCTGGATTGCCGAAAACATCGGCACATGGTCAAAGGCCTGGCTTTATCCAAACCAGCGCAACGGCTTTGAACTGGTATCGATGAGCAAGCTCGGCTCGTGGTATCTGCTGATGATTATCTCGGTCGTGCTGGTGACGCTCGTTCACCGCCCCCGGCCCTACCGGGCCGAAGAAGAGGAGCAAAATAAAACGCCCGGCCTTTTGGCCGGGCGCTTCCAACAGCCTGTCAAGGGTGATCAGAGCTTGTAGAAATCCTTGATCTGCTCCCAGGCCTCGTCAGCGGTTTCGACAAAATTCAGAAGCTCGATGTCGGCAGGCGAAATCGTGCCCTGCTCGGCCAGAAACTCGATGTTGATCGCCTTGGTCCAGAACTCCTTGCCGAACAGGATCAGCGGCACGCGCTCCATGCGGTTGGTCTGGATCAGCGTCATCGCCTCGAAAAGCTCGTCCATCGTTCCAAAACCGCCGGGGAATACGCAGATCGCCTTGGCCCGCATCAGGAAATGCATCTTGCGGATCGCGAAATAATGGAAGTTGAAGCAGAGATCGGGCGTGACATAGGCGTTGGGCGCCTGCTCGTGCGGCAGCACGATATTGAGGCCGATGGTCGGCGCGCCGACATCGGCGGCGCCGCGATTGCCCGCTTCCATGACACCGGGACCGCCGCCCGTCACCACGATGAATTCGCGATAATAGGTGGTGGCGGAATATTCCGAGCAAAGCCGCGCGAATTTGCGCGCTTCCTCGTAATAATGCGCATTGGCTTCGAGGTTCTTTTTCTGCACCTCGTTCTTGGCCGCCCATGCCTCGCCGCCCGGCTCCGGAATGCGCGCTCCGCCGAACATGACGACGGTGGACTTGATGCCGCGATCGGCGAGGATCATTTCCGGCTTCAGAAGCTCAAGCTGCAACCGCACCGGGCGCAAATCGCGCCGGGTCATGAAGTCATCGTCAGTGAAAGCAAGGCGATAGGCCGGAGCCTCGGTCTGCGGCGTCTGCGGTACGGTGCGCGCCTGCTTGACAGCTTCCTCGGAATTGGGGAACGGCGTCCAGCCGGACTTCTCCATCGGGTTCATGCTTCTCACCTGCTCTTTCATTCCGCCATGCAAAGAATTGAACATTCATTCTGGCGCTAATTGCTTAATCTGTCTCAAACGTGGCGCCGCAATCGGATCACGAACGCGATTGACCCATATGGCGCCATCGCTTAATCAATTTCCCAGCAAACGGGCTGGACCTCTCCCGCCTGCCTTCCGCCGCCCCATCATGGAGACCGCACCTTATGACCAAGCCAGACCTCGCCTCCCTTGAGAAGACAATCGACAAGGCTTTCGACGAGCGCGACGGCATCAATACGGCAACGCGCGGTGAAGTGCGCGATGCCGTCGAACAATCGCTCATTCTGCTCGACCGCGGTGAAGCCCGTGTCGCAGAAAAACAGGCGGACGGCAACTGGCATGTCAACCAATGGCTGAAGAAAGCGGTTCTGCTCTCCTTCCGCCTCAACCCGATGGAAGTCATCAAGGGCGGCCCCGGCCAGTCGTCCTGGTGGGACAAGGTTCCTTCAAAGTTCGACGGATGGACGGCCAACGAGTTTGAAAAGGCTGGCTTCCGCGCCGTGCCGAACTGCGTCGTGCGTCACTCGGCCTATATCGCGCCGAACGCGATCCTCATGCCTTCCTTCGTCAATCTCGGCGCCTATGTCGGTGAAGGTACGATGGTCGACACCTGGGCGACGGTCGGCTCCTGCGCGCAGATCGGCAAGAACGTTCATCTTTCCGGCGGCGTCGGCATTGGCGGCGTGCTGGAGCCGATGCAGGCTGGCCCGACCATCATCGAGGACAATTGCTTCATCGGCGCGCGTTCGGAAGTCGTCGAAGGCTGCATCGTGCGCGAAGGCTCGGTCCTCGGCATGGGCGTCTTCATCGGCAAGTCCACCAAGATCGTGGACCGCGCCACGGGCGAGGTCTTCTACGGCGAAGTGCCGCCCTATTCGGTCGTCGTTGCGGGCACCATGCCGGGCAAGAACGTTCCGGGCGAAAACTGGGGTCCAAGCCTCTATTGCGCCGTCATCGTCAAGCGCGTCGATGAAAAAACCCGCTCCAAGACGTCGATCAACGAATTGCTGCGTGATTGACTAGAGCATTTCCAGCAAAAGTGTGAAACGGTTTTGCGTTCGGAAATGCGGAAAAACAAATGGATAGAGCGGTTCCAACGATTCCGTCAAAACAGGAACCGCTCTAACAATACGCCATCCGAAAAGAAAAAGGCGAAGCCCGCAAGCTTCGCCTTTTGCATTTCATGCGCGCCCCTTTGGATGGCGCAATGCCTCTGATCCGGGCAATCCGGGGAGACACAGACGCCATCCTCCGGGGAGATTCTCGATTGCGGCCTTGACCGCCTTCCGGCATTCCATCGGCCATCCCGTGCGTGAGGGGGAGAAACGCAAGGGATGGCCTGGGGATTTCCAGCTCTCAGAAAGAATTAGTTCTGATAGCTGGACGGGGAAGCGTCGCCAAAGCGATGAGCCGAACCGTTCTGCTCAACCGGCGAAGACTGGCGAATGGAAGCCGGAGCCGTGTAATCAATGTTGCCGCGGGGCGCAGCAACCGGAGCCTGGCCAAGCTGGGTGAAAGCCTTGTCCTGGGCTGCCATGTCTTCCGGCTGGCCGACGAACGGGTTTTCTGCATAGGCGGCACCGGCGCTAAGGGCGACAGCAAGAGCGGCAAAAGCGAACTTCTTCATTTCTTTAATCCTTTTTCATTGTGTCCCCGATTTCGGCATTCGCCGATCAGCTTTTTGAGACCGTGTCTCAAGCCTGCAAGGGACATTCTACTGGCTATCAACTGGGCCTTCGTGGCCCGCCCTGAGTGTCAGGCGCATCTGGGAGGACATGCCCCGACACTTTCGGGATTACATACAGGGGTATTTCATTCATCCCCGGCCTTCTGGACCGGGAAGCCCTGACGGACTCTTAGTTCTCATAAGAGGAAGGCGACGCATCGCCGAAGCGGTGAGCGGAACCATTCTGATAAACCGGAGCCTTGATCGAGGCAGGAGCCGTGTAGTCAAGCTTCTGGGAAGCGACCGGGGTGCGGTCGTTTGCATAAAGATTGGCAGGCTCGCCCACATGCGGGTTTTCTGCAAAGGCGGCACCGGCGGTAAGAGCAAGAGCAGCGGCAGCAAGAACAATCTTCTTCATTTTCCTATCTCCTTGGAAAGTGGAGCGGCGTTTTGTTCGTCGTTCCGATGCACCTCAGATGGGCGACAGTGCCTAGGATTTCCAGTCACGAAAATGTTAAATAGATCACACATTTGTGCATCCAAAATCTTGGACCCAATCAAGAATGGTCTAATTTTTCAAATGAAAACATAAAGATAGCTGATATACTAATCTTCACGCGACTGTTACACAGTGATTTTTGTTCAAGAAGCGCGAACAGTCTGTCCGAATATATTGTCCAATGAGAGTGAACAATGGCCCATTTTCCGAAAACAGGAGGCTGACCGGCCCTCCCCCGGCAGGACGGCCTAACGACCAGCCAAAAGAAAAGCCGCATCGAATGCGGCTCTTCTTTTGCTCACGGCTCGCCGATGGAATACGGGAAACCGGCTGGTATGTTCAGTTATTCGCGACAGCGACCGAGCGCCCGACGATGGAAACCCACTGGCCGGAATTGGCTGGCGATTGCATCTTGATATAGCGATAGGATGTTTTCTCGACCGGCAGCACCTCGTCGCGCAGATTGTCGAGAATATAATCGCCGTGATCGGTGCGGGCGGTCAGGACCACATGCGGCTCGCTGCCCTGTACCATGGTGACAAGCAGCAATGACGGGCTGATGCCCCGCGCCATCAATTGCGCCCGCTTCATCAGCACATAGTCTTCGCAATCGCCCTTGCCGTTGACCGGAAGCGTCCAGTAGTCGCGCTTGCCGTAATTATCCTGATCGGAAACCGGCTTGATACGATGGTTGACGGAGCTGCTGACCGATTGCAGCAGTTTCATGCGCTGCGGGGTCAGCTTCATCGGCGGCAGCACGCGATGCCCGCCGCAATCGCGCTTGTTGCGATCGCAGTATTCCTTGTGTCCGTAAGGAATGCTTGTAAGCGCGCCTGCTTCACTCCATTGCGCGGCCTTGGCCGGTATTGTCGTCGCCCCGAAGAGCACCATCATGCCTGCTATCGCAGAAGTGACAAAACGCATGCGCAATTTCCCATTTTAAAAGAGTCCCCGTTGACCGGCCCTTTGCGGGTCTCGTTATCAACTCTTTTTTAACTAACGATGACAGGCCCCCATCGGTCAAGAAAATTTCGTTCTCAAATTGCGACCTATATGGAAAAGCGCGCGGTGAACGAAATTGCGACATGACTTTGTCTGATTGATTGTGGTTCCATCCGAACGCATCCCGATCTAGTCTCACAGTCCAGACGATTCTTGGTCAACAGAAGCCGACATTATGAGTTTAGCCGTCAATCCCGCCGATAATCTTGCCGCCCTGATCCGCTGCCCATCTGTCACGCCCGCCGAGGGCGGCGCGCTGACGGCGCTGGAAGCCATGCTGAAGCCGATGGGATTTTCAGTGGAGCGGCCCGTCTTCCGCGAGGAAGGCACGCCCGATATCGAAAATCTCTATGCCCGCAAGTCAGGCAATGGCCCGCATCTTATGTTCGCGGGCCATACCGATGTCGTGCCGCCCGGCAATGAAGGCGACTGGAAGCATCCGCCCTTCTCCGCCGCCATCGAAGACGGCGTGATGTACGGTCGCGGCGCGGTGGACATGAAAGGCGGCGTCGCCTGTTTCGTCGCAGCCGTTGCCCGCCACATCGAAAAGCATGGCAGCATCAAGGGCAGCGTTTCCTTCCTGATCACCGGTGACGAGGAAGGCCCGGCCATCAATGGCACCGTCAAGCTTCTCGACTGGGCAAAGCAGCGCGGCGAAAGCTGGGACGCATCCATCGTCGGCGAGCCGACCAACCCGAACGTGCTCGGCGACATGATCAAGATCGGACGGCGCGGCTCGCTTTCCGGCACGATCACCGTCCATGGCGTGCAGGGCCATGCCGCCTATCCTCATCTGGCCGAAAATCCGGTGCGCGGCATCACAACGCTGGTCGACAGCCTGCTTTACCCGGCTTTCGATGAAGGCACGGCAGATTTTCAGGCCAGCAATCTGGAAGTCACCACCATCGATGTGGGCAACAAGGCCACCAATGTCATCGCGAACAGGGCAACCGCCTCGTTCAACATCCGCTTCAACGACACATGGACGGCAGAAACCTTGCAGGCCGAAATCGTGGCGCGCCTCGAAAAGGCCGCTCGCGACAACCGCCTGCGTCCGGGGCGCGAAACGCCGATCAATTATGAACTGACCTGGCGCGAGCATCCGAGCCATGTGTTCCTGACCCGCGACGAAAAGCTGATCGGCACACTGAGCGCATCGGTGGAGGCTGTCACCGGCAAGCGCCCGGAACTGTCGACTTCTGGCGGCACCTCGGACGCCCGCTTCATCAAGGATTACTGCCCGGTGGTCGAGTTCGGCCTTGTCGGGCAGACCATGCATATGGTTGACGAGCGCGTGGCCCTTGCCGACCTCGAAGGGCTGACACAGATTTATGAGCGCTTCATTGCCGATTTCTTTGGGCCGATTTCTTTGGGTAGTGCATAGCCCCGGACAGTCGCACGACCTGTCCGCCGGATTATGCGAAAGTTTGGGACTCTCATGCCAAGCCTGGACGATATTTTCAGATATTTCTGGGGCGTCTGGAAAATGATGCTCGGGCGCAAGGAAGGCCTGAATTATCTCGACATATCCGCCGAGGGCTTCTGGTCGTCTTTCTATGCGATCGCCATTGCGCTGCCGCCGATGTTCGCAAGCTGGGTGGCCTATGCGGCGAACCTGACGGCGGGCCGCGAGGAAGCGGGCCTGCGCTTTGCCATCGTCACCCGCGCCGCCTTCGTGGACATCGCGGCCTGGGTTATTCCGCTCGTCATCATCGGCGCGCTCGCAAGCCGCATCGGCATCGCCAAGCGCTATGCGGCTTTCGTGATCGCCACCAATTGGGGCAGCGCCCTGATTTCGTGGATATTCGCGCCCATCACGTTGCTGCAACTGTTCTTTCCCGGACGGCTCGATGTGTCGACATTGTTCGCCTTCATCATATTCGGCATATCCATCGTTTTGAGCTACAGGCTGACATTCGTCGCACTGCAGCGCCCGCATGCCTATGCCGCGCCGTTCTTCGCAAGCATCTTCTTCGGCTCGCTGTTCTTGACCGTCCTACTGCAAAATTTACTCGGGATCGGCTTTGAACCCCACGCTTACTAATACGATAGCCGTTATATCGGCATGGGATGATTGAGGGCACCAGCAATCTCGGCCATGACGGCGCGCAGAGCCGGAACGGCCTTCATGTCAGAGTGAACAACCATCCAAACCTCACGCAGAAGCGGAGCATGATCCGGCAGCGCGGGCACGAGATGCTCCTGTGTTTCAGCCATGAAATCCGGCAGCATGGCGATGCCAGCGTTCTCGCTCACGAGCGCGAGCTGCATCTCCAGCGTGTTGGCGCGCAAGGCAATTGGCCGGGTGCCAGCCAAGGCAAGCAAATATGCCTGCTGCGGCGCGTCCTCCAAACTTTCATCATAGGCAATGAACTGCCATTCTTCTGGGCGGGTTCGCGTCAGATAGTGTCGACTTGCGTAAGGGCGAAAGGCTTCCTCGCCAAGCCTGCGGATGGTGAGGTCGCCGGTCGTCGGACGTGTCAGGCGTATAGCTATGTCTGCTTCCCGACGGTTCAGGGAACTGAAGCGCGCCTCCCCCATCACACGCATATGGATACGCGGATACTGCGCCGATATTGCAGCAAGCGGCCTGGCCAGTCTCGCAACCGCGTAGGAAGGCGGCGCCGTGAGTGTAACGGTAGCGCTTATACCAGTATCGCGGACTGCGCCCAGCCGACTGATAGCCTGCGCCTCGTCTTGCATCTTGCGGGCAATTGCAGCGATCCGTTCACCGTCTTCCGTCAGCAGAAAACGCCGTCCCCGACGGTCAACCAACTTCAAACTGGTTTCGCTTTCCAGGGCAGCCACACGTCGCGCTATCGTCGCATGCTCTACATTCAGCATCCGCGCCGCGCCCGACAGAGTGCCGGTATCGGCCAAAGCTACAAAATAACGTACGCTCTCCCAATTCACCATTGTGAAATTTTTCCCATACGTTGCGATCAAAACAGCAATTTTTTCCCGTTTCTCTATCCACGATACTGCTCCGGATTGCAACGGAGGCTAAACTGATGGACCACGAGATCATTCTGAACGAGACCGGTGAAGCAGGGCTGCTTCAGACAGTCCCGCAGACACCCCGAAGCCCCGGTGCGGGCGAGATACGCATCCGCCACGAGGCAATCGGCGTGAATTTCGTCGACATCTACCACCGTACCGGCCTTTATCCGCTGCCGTCCTTTCCGGCTGTGCTCGGCGTCGAAGGCGCAGGCGTGGTGGAGGCCGTCGGATCGAGCGTAACTGATCTCAAGCCGGGTGACCGGGTGGCCTATGCAGGCCTCCCGGTGGGTGCCTATGCCTCGACCCGGCTTCTACCCGCCCAACGGGCCCTAATGCTGCCCAATACAATTTCCGCGCAGACGGCGGCAGCCACAATGCTGCGCGGTCTTACCACCCATATGCTTCTGACCGATACATTTCCCGTGGGCCCGGACACGGTCATGCTGGTGCATGCAGCCGCAGGCGGACTGGGTACTCTGTTGATCCGCTGGGGCAAGGCTCTCGGAGCAACGGTAATCGGCACAGTCAGTTCGGAAGAAAAGGCCGAAACGGCGCGCGAGAACGGCGTGGATCATGTGCTCGTTGGGCGCGATTGTGATTTTATCACCGCTACCAGGCGCCTTACGAACGGACAGGGGGTTCACGTCGCCTATGATGGCATCGGTGGAGAAACTCTGCCCAAAACCGCGCAATGCGTGCGCCATCTCGGAACTCTGGCGAGCATCGGTCAAGCCGGTGGAAGAATCTCCGAGGCAGTCATTGATGCACTTGGCAATCAAGCAGATCTTTCTTTCGTCCGGCCAAGCGTGATCGCTTACATCAACGATCTGGATAACTACCGAAACTCCGCTTCCAAGCTTTTCGACATCATGGAAAAGGGACTGACTGGAACGATTGGGGCAACCTATCCGCTGAGCGAGGCAGCACAGGCCCATCGCGCGCTGGAGACGGGAAAATCATCCGGAAGTTTGCTTTTGATCCCCTAGAGCGCGCTTCGGATCTCAGTACGGAAAGGCGTAGTCCACACCGACCAAATAAAGCCCATAGGGCGGGGCAACCTGCCCGCAGGCCTTGCGGTCGCGCGCTTCCAAAGCAGCTTGCAGATCATCCGCCGTCCAGCGACCAACGCCCACTTCCATCAGGCTGCCTGCAAATGACCTGACCTGATTGTGCAGGAAGGACCGCGCTGAAACGCGCATTTCAATCATGTCGCCATGACGCGTCACATCCAGCCGGTCGAGCGTCTTGACCGGGCTTTTCGCCTGGCATTGCGTAGCGCGAAACGTCGTGAAATCGTGTTCGCCCAATAGCCGCTTCGCCGCTTCATGCATTGCATCGGCGTCAAGGCGCTTCTGCACCCACCATGCGCGCTGGTAATCGATGGCCAGAGGCGCACGGCGATTGTGGATGCGGTAGAGATAATGCCTGCTACGTGCCGAAAAACGCGCGTCGAATGTGTCGGTCGTCTTCTCGACATTCAATATGCTGACGCGCTCGTCCGCCATGACCAGATGCGCATTCACCGCATCGCGCACCTTGCCCGCGTCCCAATCCTTGGTGAGATCGACATGGGCAACCTGCGCGGTGGCATGAACGCCCGCATCGGTGCGGCCCGCAGCGCTCAATGTCAGGTCCTCGCCGCAGAACTTCTTGAACGCCAGCTCGATGGCATTCTGCACCGCATGGCCGTTTTCCTGCCGCTGCCAGCCGACATAGGGCGTGCCGTCATATTCGACAGTGAGCTTGTAGCGCGGCACCGCTTAGAGAACCTTCGTGACCTGCGCGCCACGCAGAAATTCCTGCGCAGGCAATGGCTTGCCGCCGGAACGCTGTAGCGTCACAAGCCGCACGGCACCCTCGCCGCAGGCAACCGTCAGCCGATCATCCAGCACCGCGCCCGGTTCGCCCCTGTCCTCGCCCAAGGTGGAGCGCTGTAATTTCACGCGCTCGACAGCGCCGTTGATTTCCATCTCGCACCATGCGCCCGGAAAAGGCGACAGGCCGCGAATGGTGTTGTGCACGTCCTTCGCAGGCTTCGACCAGTCGATGCGCGCCTCGGCCTTGTCGATCTTGGCGGCATAGGTGACGCCTTCCTCCGCCTGCGGCTGCAAGGCAAGGCTTTCACGTTCCAGCGCGCCCAGCGCGCGGATCATCAGGTCCGCCCCGATCATGCTCAGGCGATCATGCAGTTCGCCAGCCGTCATGTCCGGGGTGATGGCAACCTTTTCCGCCATGGCAACCGGCCCGGTATCGAGCCCTGCATCCATCTTCATGATCATCATGCCGGTTTCCGCATCGCCCGCCATGATGGCGCGCTGGATGGGAGCGGCACCACGCCAGCGCGGCAAAAGCGAGGCATGGCCATTATAGCAACCAAGACGCGGCGCATCGAGAATGGCCTGCGGCAGCAGCAGGCCATAAGCCACGACAATCGCGACATCGGCCTCGAGGCTTGCGAAAATGTCCTGCTCTTCCGCGTTTCTGAGGCTCTTGGGCGTGAACACCGGAATGCCGAACTGCTCGGCCTTCTCATGCACCGGCGACTTGGTCAGCTCCAGGCCTCTGCGGCCCGCCGGACGCGGCGGCTGCGTATAGACCGCGGCAACTTCGTAACCGTGACCGATAATGGCGGTAAGGATCGGCACGGAAAATTCCGGCGTCCCCATGAAAACGACACGCATTAAAGCACTTTCCCGGATACGCGCTGGCTGGCGAGCTTCTTGAACTTCTTGATGACCATATCGCGCTTCAGCTTGGAAATATGGTCGATGAAGAGCACGCCGTTCAGATGGTCGATCTCATGCTGCAGGCAAGTGGCCATCAGCCCGTCGGCTTCCATGGATTGCGGCTTGCCGTCGGCATCGAAATACTCGACCTTGACCGTCGCGGGGCGCTCGACCTCGGCATAATAATCGGGGATTGAAAGACAGCCCTCTTCATAGGTGCCGCGCTCGTCGGAAGACTGCACGATCGTCGGATTGACGAAGACATGCGGCTCCTTCGGCTCGCCTTCCTTGGCGAGATCGATGACAAGCATGCGGATCGGTTCACCCACCTGAATGGCGGCAAGGCCAATGCCCGGCGCATCATACATGGTGTCGAACATGTCGCCGGCAAATTTGCGCAGCTGGTCGTCAAAGCGTTCCACAGGCGCGGAAACCTGACGCAGGACGGGATCGGGAAGGATGACAAGCGGTTTTACAGACATGCGCTTCACGTAATCGCTCGCATGGGAATCGTCAATTACACTTTGCAAAATGTTCCCGTTTTGATCTCATCAAGGCGATACGAATCAGTTAAGCTCTTCCCATGGAAAACCAAAATCTCTTGAATGAGCCGCTTCTGCAGCTCGGCGCCACATCCGTCACGCTCGGCAATATCCTGCTGGCGGGCATTGTCGTGCTGGTGCTGTGCCTCTGCCTTTTTCTGATCGCGGCGGCGCGTTCCGCCCGGCTTCGCGCAGTGGCGGAAGCGCAGGCCGAGGACCGCGCCCGCGACGCGGAATATCGCATGGCGGAAATCCTGAAAGCCCAGGCAGAAATGCAGGGTCGCATGCAGACCATGGCGGAAGTATTCGGCTCACGGCAGGCGGAATTGAACCAGTCGATCCGCGAGCGGCTCGACGGCATGACGCATCGCATCGGCCAGACCATGACCGAGCAGACCCGCTCGACGCATGAGAACCTTGCCAAATTGCAGGAGCGCCTCGCGGTCATCGACACGGCGCAGAACAATATCCAGTCGCTCGCCGGTCAGGTGGTGCAATTGCAGGCGATCCTCGCCAACAAGCAGACGCGCGGCGCTTTCGGCCAGTCGCGGATGGAGGCGATCATCGCCGACGGCCTGCCGCAAGGCGCCTATGAGTTTCAGGCAACGCTTTCCAACAGCACCCGGCCCGATTGCCTTGTGCGGATGCCCAACAACGCGCCCTCACTGGTGATCGACGCGAAATTCCCGCTCGAAGCGTGGAATTCAATGCGCGAGACCGAACAGCCGGAGGCGCGCAAGACAGCAGTCGCGCAATTCCGCCGCGACATGGAAATCCATATCAAGGACGTGTCCGACAAATATCTGATCCCCGGCGAAACGCAGGACACCGCCTTCCTGTTCGTGCCGTCGGAATCGATCTTTGCGGATATTCACGAGCATTTCGAGGCGCTGATCCAGCGCGCGCACCGGGCGCGGGTCGTTATCGTCTCGCCGTCGCTGCTGATGCTGTCCATTCAGGTCATTCAGGCGATCCTGAAGGATGCCCGCATGCGCGAGCAGGCGCATGTCATTCAGGGCGAAGTGATCCGCCTGATGGAAGATGTGGGCCGCCTCGACGAGCGCGTGCGCAAGCTGCAGACTCATTTCGCGCAGGCCAACAAGGATATTGACGATATTCTGGTCTCTTCCAGCAAAGTGACGAAACGCGGCGCGAAGATCGAGGCGCTGGAGTTCGGCCCTGCCCCCACGGAGGAACCTTCACGCCCACAGGCCAGACCGACCGAACCGGGTCAGCTACGCCTGCGCGTAGTGGATGAGGATTGATCCTGTTTTCCCTCGTCCTTCGAGACGGTGCTACGCACCTCCTCAGGATGAGGGAATTGCGTATCCACTCACCTTCACAAAATCAGTGCTTTTGTTAAATCGTCTGCGTCGATGTTTAACACCGTTGGCCTCATATCATGGGGCTTGCCGCCCCTCATCCTGAGGTGCGGAGCGAAGCGTAGCCTCGAAGGATCAGTGATAGGAAGCCGCTCAAGAACTGACTGGCCGGTCCGAATGACCGAGATCGCGCTCCGGCCAGACCAGATCACGGACGCGCTGTTTCAGAACCTTGGCTTCCGGAAAACCGCCATCGCGCTTGCGTTCCCAGATAAGCTCTTCGTTGCCATCCGGCATATGGACGCGGATTTCAAACACCCCGCCCGTGCCCGGACGCAACGCCACTTCACCTAAGTCCTGCCCGAAAGTCTGCAGCAGTTCCTGCGCCATTCACGCTGCCCGCAGCAGCCAGTTGCATTGGGTGCAGTAGGTGATGGAGATGCGGGGATTCGCGGACATTGATTTCAACCTTCTGAACACGAACAATCTTATAGTCGATTGCCGCGGCTTGTTAGGCAGACAGACTTGCATCAACATCTAGCCTCCAACGACAAGCGGGGGCAAGTCATGGAAATAACTGTCTACATTCTGCACTGTGCCGACGGTTCATATTATACTGGTCTCACCAAGCAGAACATCGAAGCGCGGTTGTGGGAACACAATGAAGGTATCTACGATAGCTATACGAAGAAGCGACGCCCCGTCGAGCTTGTCTTCACTGAGACGTATGACCAGATAGTCGATGCCATTGCGCGGGAACAGCAGATCAAGGGCTGGTCGCGTGCAAAGAAAGAGGCATTGATTGCGCTGGATTACGAAGGCTTGCCCGAACTGTCGAAGCGAGGATAGCCGTGCTTCACGTGACATCGCTCCCTCCCCCCTCATCCTGAGGAGGTGCCGTGAGCGAAGCGAAGGGAACCGTCTCGAAGGGCTGAGGGGGAACGCTGTCGCCCTCGTCCTTCGAGACGCCTCCTTGAGCTGCGCTCAGGAGGCTCCTCAGGATGAGGACGAGATCAGCGTTGTCAAAGTTCAAAAAGAAAGGGCGCCAGAAGCGCCCAATCTGAAACCATATTCAACAAACCGCCAATAGATCAATCATCGCCCATCTTGAGCGCTTGAATAAAGGCCTCCTGCGGGATTTCGACCTTGCCGAACTGGCGCATGCGCTTCTTGCCTTCCTTCTGCTTTTCCAGAAGCTTGCGCTTGCGCGTCACGTCGCCGCCGTAGCACTTGGCCGTCACGTCCTTGCGCAGCGCCGAGATCGTTTCGCGCGCCACGATGCGACCGCCAATCGCCGCCTGGATCGGAATCTTGAACATATGCTGCGGGATCAGCTCCTTCAGCTTTTCGCACAGCGCACGGCCACGCTTTTCAGCCGCCGAACGGTGCACCAGCATCGACAGCGCGTCCACCGGCTCTTCGTTGACGAGGATCGACATCTTGACCAGATCACCCTCGCGGTAATCCGAAAGATTGTAGTCGAACGAGGCATAGCCCTTCGAGATCGATTTCAGACGGTCGTAGAAATCGAACACCACTTCATTGAGCGGCAGATCATAGGTGATCATGGCGCGCGGGCCGACATAGGTCAGGTCGATCTGGATGCCGCGGCGCTCCTGGCAAAGCTTCATGATCGCGCCGAGATAATCGTCCGGCGTCATGATGGTTGCCTTGATCCAAGGCTCCTCAATCGCGCTGATCTTCACAATATCCGGCATATCGGCCGGATTGTGCAGTTCCTTCTCGGTACCGTCCGTCATTTTCAGGCGATAGACGACCGAAGGCGCGGTCGTGATGAGGTCGAGATTGAACTCGCGCTCCAGACGCTCCTGAATGATTTCCAGATGCAGGAGACCAAGGAAACCGCAACGGAAGCCGAAGCCAAGGGCCGCAGAGGTTTCCATTTCGAACGAGAACGACGCATCGTTGAGGCGCAGCTTGCCCATGGCAGCGCGCAAGTCCTCGAAATCCGCCGCATCGACCGGGAACAGGCCGCAGAACACAACCGGCTGCGCGGGCTTGAAGCCGGACAGCATCTTTTCGGTCGGGCGGCGATCTTCGGTGATCGTATCGCCAACGCGCGTATCGGCCACTTCCTTGATGGACGCGGTGATGAAGCCAAGCTCGCCGGGGCCAAGTTCGTCCACCTGAACCATTTTGGGCGTGAACACGCCGGTGCGTTCCACCGGATATTTCGCGCCGGTGCCCATCATGCGGATGGTCTGGCCCTTCTTGAGCACGCCATCGATAATGCGCACCAGAACGATGACACCAAGATAGCTATCATACCAGCTATCGACCAGCATCGCTTTCAGCGGCGCGTTGCGGTCGCCTTCCTTTGGCGCGGGCAACTGCGTGACAATGGCTTCCAGCACATCTTCGATGCCGAGGCCGGTCTTGGCGGAAATATGCACAGCCTGCGCCGCATCGATGCCGATGACTTCCTCGATCTGTTGCTTCACGCGCTCAGGCTCGGCGGCGGGCAGGTCGATCTTGTTCAGCACGACCACGATTTCGTGGTTGTTGTCGATCGCCTGATAGACGTTCGCCAGCGTCTGCGCTTCCACGCCCTGGGAAGCATCCACCACCAGCAGCGAACCTTCGCACGCGGCCAGCGAGCGCGAGACTTCATAGGCAAAGTCGACGTGTCCGGGCGTGTCGATCAGGTTCAGCACATAATCTTCGCCGTTCTTCGCCTTGTAGGAAAGACGGACGGTCTGCGCTTTGATGGTGATGCCGCGCTCGCGCTCGATATCCATCGAGTCGAGAACCTGATCCTTCATCTCACGCGTATCCAGCCCGCCGGTCAACTGAATGAGGCGGTCGGCCAGCGTCGATTTGCCGTGGTCGATATGGGCGACGATCGAAAAATTGCGAATATGGTCAAGTGGTGTGCTCATGCGCGCGATTTAACAGCAAGACGCCAAATTTCAAAGGAGTATTCGCGCCAAAAGGCGGGAAAACCGGCAGCTTTCGCAATCGTGACAACAAGTCCCCTTTGCCTTGTGGCAAAAAGGCGATAAATCACCGCTCGAATAGCGTGCTTTCATGCAGGAGTTTAGGATGAAGACCGAACCGAACGAAGTCCACAACAGGCCGAAACTGGTCACCGTTTTCGGCGGCTCCGGCTTTGTGGGGCGTGCGGTCGTGGCGGCGCTGACCAAGCGCGGCTATCGCGTGCGTGTCGCCGTGCGCAAGCCGGAAGTTGCCTATTACATGGCCCCGCTCGGCAATGTCGGCCAGATTCAGATGGTGCAGGCCAATGTCCGTCATCGCGGCTCGGTGGAGCACGTGATCAAGGGCTCCGACCATGTGGTGAACCTTGTCGGCATTCTGGCCGAAAGCGGCCGCCAGCGTTTCAACACGGTTCAGGTGCTGGGCGCGAAAAACATTGCCGAAGCCGCAAAGGCCGCAGGCATCCGCATGACGCATGTGTCCTCGCTTGCTGCCGACGCCAATTCGCCGTCGGCTTATGCGCGCACCAAGGCGGAAGGCGAAAAGGCCATTCTGTCCGTCTTGCCCGATAGCGTCATCCTGCGCCCGTCGATCATTTTCGGTCCAGAAGACCGCTTCTTCAACCGCTTCGCCAACATGGCGCGCTTCTCGCCTTTCCTGCCGGCCATCGGCGGCGGCGAGACAAAACTCCAGCCGGTCTATGTCGGCGACGTGGCGGAAGCCGTGGCGCTTGCCGTCGACGGCAAGCTGACGGCAGGCGGCATTTACGAGCTGGGCGGCCCGGATGTGCAGCCGTTCAGGAACTGGATGAAGGACATGCTCGGCGTGATCGGGCGCAAGCGCGTGATCCTTTCCACGCCATGGTGGGTTGCCCGTTTGCAGGCATCGATCCTCGGCCTGCTGCCGAACCCGATGCTCACCAACGATCAGGTGACGCTGCTGAAATTCGACAATGTGGTTTCCGAAAAGGCCATCAAGGCAGGCCGCACTTTGCAAGGCATTGGCATCACGCCGGAAAGCGTCGACGCCGTGCTGCCGTCCTATCTGTGGCGCTACCGCGTCGCCGGACAGTACACCAAGACCGGCTTTGCATGATCCATAGCCAAAGCGGAAATGAACAAGGGGCCTCGCGGCCCCTTTTCTTTGGTTCGTGCATTTCCAGCAAAAGTGTCGACAAAAGGCGACACGCTTTAGTTCCAGATCAACAAAGCCGCGAGACCGGCAGATCCGACAATCAGACGCCACCATGCAAACAGCTTGAAGCCGTGGCGAGACACGTAATCGAGCAGATAGCGCACGACGAAAACGCCGGAGATGAAGGCCATCACGAAGCCGACCCCGATCAGCGCGCCATCGTTGAACGACAGGATATTGCGGCTCTTGTAGAGATCATAGGCAAAGGCGCCCGCCATGGTGGGCATGGCGAGGAAGAACGAGAACTCGGCCGCCGAACGCTTGTCCGCACCCAGCAGCAGAGAGCCGACGATGGTGGAGCCGGAGCGCGACACGCCCGGTATCATCGCCAGGCACTGGATGAAGCCGATGGCGAGGCACATGGGCAGCGGATAATCCATCACATCGTGATAGCGCGGGCGCAGATTGAGCTGGTCCACCCAGAGCAGGATGAACCCGCCGATGATCAGCATGATGCAGACCAGCATCGGCGTTTCAAACAGCACGCTCTTGATGAAGCCATGCGCCAGCGCGCCAATGAAGGCAGCGGGAAGGAAGGCAACCAGAACGCCAAGGACAAAGCGCCGCGTGCGGGCATCGCGGGGGAAATCGGTCAGGATTTTCAGAAGTTTCGCCGAATAGACCGTCAGAATGGCCAGAATGGCGCCCAGCTGGATCAGCACCTCGAAGGTCTTTCCTGTGGATTCAAAGCCAAGAAAATGCCCGACCAGCAGCAAATGCCCGGTGGAGGAAACCGGAATAAATTCGGTCAGGCCTTCGATAAGGCCGAGAAATGCAGCTTCCAGAAGATTGAAAATATCCATGAAGTCAGTACCTTGGGATAGTGGGCACGGCGACGGGTTAAAAAGACGGAGCGGGATAGCGGGCCATCGGCTGAAAACACGCATTTCCAGCGATTGCTTGTCTCACGCAAACATAGCCCTTATAGACTTTATATTCCGTTGAGGCGGCGTCGAATCGCTTGATAGCAGGAAATAGCCTGCTGCATGCGCAAACGCCAGCCGCCGTGCAAACTCCGGACGTTCAATTCAAGCTTCAGTCGAGAGTCTCGCGTCGATCATGCTTACGCTTTTTCATCATCCCATGTCTTCGGGTTCGCGCTATGTGCGGCTCATCCTCGGCGAATATGGCGTTGAAGCGGAACTTATCGAGGAACGCCCGTGGTCGCGCCGCAAGGAGTTTCTGGCGCTGAACCCGGCTGCGACCCTGCCCGTCCTTCTGGCGGAAAACGACCTGCCGGTCGTCGGCGCGACGGTCATTGCCGAATATCTGGACGAGACGCGCGGCGCATTGAAGCGCAGCCGCCGCCTTCTGCCGGAAAGCCCGATGGAACGCGCCGAAGTGCGCCGTCTCGTCGACTGGTTCCTGCTGAAATTCGAAAACGAAGTGACGCGCCACATCGCCCGCGAGCGTGTGTTCAAGCTGCAAATGGCGGCAGAAATGGGCGGCAGCGCGCCGGATTCGACCGCCATCCGCGCCGCCCGCACCAATATCCGCCAGCACATGAAATATATCGACTGGCTGGCCGCGACCCGCGACTGGCTTGGCGGCGCGCATCCAAGCTACGCCGATATGGCGGCGGCGGCCTCCATTTCCGTGCTCGACTATCTGGGCGAAATCGAATGGGGCGAAACCAAAGCGGCGCGTGACTGGTATGCCCGCATGAAGTCGCGCCCGGCTTTCCGCCCGTTGCTCTCCGACCGCGTGCGCGGGCTTGCCCCGGTGGCCCATTATGGCGACCTCGATTTCTGATAGCCGCGAACAGAAACTCAAGCGCTTCCTCATCGAAGAGGCAAAGGCGGTGGGTTTCGACGCCGTTGCCTTCACCACGCCCGATGCAATTCCGCAAGCGCCCGAACGGCTGCGGCAATATATTGCCGACGGCCATCACGCCGACATGGAATGGATGGAGGAAACGGAAGCCCGCCGCGCCGATCCGAGCGTGCTGTGGCCGGAAGTCCGCTCCATCATGATGCTGGCCATGAATTACGGGCCGGACGCCAATCCGCTCGCCATTCTGGACAAACGAGATCGCGCAGCCATCTCGGTCTATGCGCAGAACCGCGACTATCATGACATTATCAAGGGCAAGCTGAAGCACATCGCGAGCCGCTTCGCCGCGCGCGCCGGGAAGGATGTCAAGGTTTTCGTCGACACCGCTCCCGTCATGGAAAAGCCGCTGGCGCAAGCCGCCGGGCTTGGCTGGCAGGGCAAGCACACCAATCTGGTAAGCCGCGAGCTTGGCTCATGGCTGTTCCTCGGCTCGATTTTCACCACGGCGGAAATCCCGCCCGACCAACCCGATCGCGACCATTGCGGCTCGTGCCGCGCCTGTCTCGACGCCTGCCCGACCAAGGCTTTTCCCTCGCCCTATCGCATCGATGCGCGGCGCTGCATTTCCTATCTCACAATCGAGAACAAGGGCCCGATCCCGCAAGAATTCCGCAAAGCCATGGGCAACCGCATCTATGGCTGCGATGACTGCCTTTCCGTCTGCCCGTGGAACAAGTTCGCGCAGGCGACCAGCGAAATGAAGCTGCAAGCCCGCGACGACTTGAAGGAGCCGCGTCTCGGTGACCTGCTGGCGCTGGACGATCCGGCTTTCCGCACGCTTTTTTCCGGCTCGCCGGTAAAGCGCATCGGGCGCGACCGCTTCATCCGCAATGTGCTGATCGCCGCTGGCAATTCCGGTGATGCCGCGCTTCTGCCGGATGTCGAACACCTGCTGGAAGATGCAGCGCCGGTCGTGCGCGGCGCGGCTATATGGGCCTTGAAGCAACTGGCAAGGCCCGATCACGTGGCCAGCATGCAGAAACGTCTGGCCTCGTCGGAAGAGGATGCTACGGTACAGGCCGAGTGGAATATGGAGGAAGTTTGATGCGTATTTTTCTGTTCGGCGCCGGTTATTCCGCTCAAGGCTTTGCGCGCAGGATGAGCGGCGAAGCGGAACGCATCGACGGAACCACACGGCACGAGCAGAAATTCCCTTTTCTTGAACAGGCAGGCATAAAGCCCCTGCTTTTCGATGGTGAAACGCCCTCGCCCGAACTTCTGGACCGGCTTGCCCAATCGACCCATATGGTCGTTTCGATCTCACCCGGCGAAAGCGGCGATCCCGCCGTCGCCGTGGTTGAGGAAGCGCTTCGCCGTCCCGACAACACCATCCGCTGGATCGGCTATCTGTCGACGGTCGGCGTCTATGGCGACCATCAGGGCGAATGGGTGGACGAAACCACGGCCTGCAAGCCTGCCTCCCGCCGCAGCCTTGAGCGCGTCGAAGCCGAAAAGGCATGGGGGCAATTGAGCGAACGGCATGGAACGCCGCTGGCCGTGTTGCGTCTCTCCGGCATTTACGGGCCGGGCCGCAACGCCTTCATCAATCTGGAGCGCGGCAACGCACGGCGCATCGTGAAAAAGGATCAGGTCTTCAACCGCATCCATGTCGATGACATTGCGGGTTCCTTGCGCTTTCTGGCAGGCACCCACACAGGCGGCATCTTCAACATCACCGACAATGAACCAAGCCCGCCGCAGGATGTCGTCGCCTATGCGGCGGAATTGATGGGCGCGACGCCGCCGCCGGAAGTCCCCTTCGAGGAGGCCGAGCTAACGCCGATGGCGCGTTCGTTCTATGGCGAGAACAAACGCGTCTCCAACCGCCGCATCAAGGATCTCGGTTACGAATTTGCCTATCCCGACTACCGGACAGCCTTTTCAGCCATGTGGCGCGAGGATAGCTGGCGCTGAAGCCGTGCTGCTGCTAAAAGCAAGCCTGCAACCGAACCGGGACGACACAGAATGAGCAGTACCGAACTCGCAACCAGATAAGCCGCAACAGCCTTTCCGACCTGTTGCGGCGTCTGCCCCGGACCAACTTCCCTTAAAACGCATCCCGAAGATGCGCGTTTATAAAAGGCAGATCGCCGCCCGATTTTCCTCGAGCGGATGCTTAGTCATGCCTTTTGATAACAAACAAACTCCACAGTGGAGCTATTCCCTGCCGTTCGCGCTGGCGCTGATGGCTCCTTTCGACATTCTCGCCTCGCTGGCCATGGACATCTACCTGCCGGTGGTGCCATCCATGCCCGCCATCCTGCAAACGACCCCCGCCATGGTGCAGCTGACCCTCAGTCTCTACATGGTGATGCTGGGCGTCGGGCAGTTGCTGTTCGGCCCTTTGTCGGACCGTTTCGGACGCAGGCCGGTCCTCATTGGCGGCGGGCTGGTTTTCGCCCTTGCGTCTTTCGCCCTGGCGATCACCGACAATGCCACGCTATTTGTGGCGCTTCGCTTCGTACAGGCGACGGGCGCGTCGGCGGCACTTGTGGCCACTTTCGCAACGGTCCGCGACGTCTATGCAAAGCGTCCCGAAGGGGCGACGATCTATGGCCTGTTCAGTGCCATGCTTTCCTTCGTCCCGGCGCTTGGGCCGATTGCCGGCGCACTGATTGCAAAGGGTTTCGGATGGCGGGCGATCTTCGCCACGCTCGGACTGTTCGGCCTCGCCGCAACGTGCCGCGCCTTGCGCCATTGGCACGAGACACGTCCCATCAACAATGCGCCAGCAGCCGGAAGTCTCAGCCGGATCGTGAAGGACTTCCGCTTTTGGACCTATACGCTTGGTTTCGCGACAGCCATGGGTACCTTCTTCGTGTTCTTTTCCACCGCACCGCGCATTCTGATCGAACGCGGCGGCTTCGGCGAGACCGGCTTCAGCTTCGCCTTCGCCAGCGTTGCCGTGGTCATGATCGCCGCCACGCATATCCTGCCCCGCCATACGCAGAAATGGGGCGCGCGCACCGGCGTGGCGCTGGGCATGGCGACACTTCTCGCCAGCGCCCTGCTTCTGGGCCTCGGCGAAACATTGCTCAAGCCCTCGTTCCTGAGCCTCATCGTCCCGATGTGGCTTGCCGCTGTCGGCATCGTTCTCACCGCGTCGATGACGGCAAACGATGCGCTTGCCGCCTTTGACGACAGTGCGGGCATGGCGGTTGCGGTCTATTTCTGCATCCAGAGCCTGATCGTCAGCCTTGCAGGAACAGCACTTGTCATCTTCCTGGCCGGTGATACCGCATGGCCCCTGACCGCCTTCTGCACAGCGATGCCATTGCTGGTTCTGACCTTGCTGGCAAGGCTGCGGCAGCACTGACGAAATGGCGGTCGGCAGCACAAACCGTCGACCGCCATTGAAGCCCCGCCGTTGACACAGCATAATGCCCGCAATCCGGCTGTCTTGATTCGCAGCCGCAGCGCCCTTTGGCAAAACTGGAATTGCCCCATGATCGCAAACAAATTGAAGAAGTTCGTTCTCGCAGCTTCGCTGGCCGCAATGATCGCTCCCGACTTCGTGCCCATGGCCATGGCGGAAGACATGCCTGCCAAACAGGCCTTTGGCTCACAAGTGCTGCCGGTGCTTACGCAAGACCCGCAATCCATCGGCTTTTATGCCAAGGGATGCCTCGCCGGAGCTGTGGCATTGCCGACGGACGGGCCAAACTGGCAGGTGATGCGCCTTTCGCGCAATCGCCGCTGGGGCCATCCGCGCATGATCGGCCTTCTGGAAAAATTGTCCCGCGATGCCGCACAGGACGGCTGGCCCGGCCTCTTGGTCGGCGACATTTCGCAGCCGCGCGGCGGCCCGATGCTGACGGGCCATGCCTCGCATCAGGTTGGCCTCGACGCTGATATCTGGCTGACGCCGATGCCGAAAAAACGCTTTACCGACGCCGAGCGCGAGAGCGTGTCAGCCGTATCGATGCTGCAAAAAGATTCGCTCTATGTCGATCCGAAGAAATGGACCCCTGCCCGCACGGCCCTGCTGAAACACGCCGCAAGCTATCCGGAAGTGGAGCGCATCTTCGTGCATCCCGGCATCAAGAAGCAGCTTTGCGACACGGTGACCGGCGACAGAAGCTGGCTTGGAAAAGTTCGCCCCTATTGGGGTCATTTCTACCATTTCCATGTGCGCCTGACCTGCCAGCCCGGTTCGCCCCAGTGCAAGGGACAGCCGAAGGTCGCCGCCGGTGACGGTTGTGACAAGTCGCTCGCCTGGTGGTTTACGGATGAACCATGGAAGCCTGCAAAGCCATCGAAGGAGCCGCCGAAAAAGCCGCGTCCGGTGATGGTCTCCGATCTGCCGAAGTCTTGCGCCGCCGTTCTCAATGGTCCTGCGCCGAATTCGGTCGCCGATGTCACCTACGGCGTGCAGTGAGGCTTTTGGCACTTTTCAGGTCTTTGGCGCTTCGCTATAGGCTTAAAACGATTTAGAAAGCCGGAGCGGTGCCGTTCGAACAGAACCGCTGGCACCGCTCCGGCTCTTTATTCAATCGCATTGTCCACGCAAAACCGTTTCACACTTTTGCTGGAAATGCTCTAATGACAAGGTTATCAACTCGTAAGGTTGCTTATTCATGACGGAACGCCTGCGCATCGCACTGATTGCCCACGACCAGAAGAAGGACGACATGGTCGCCTTCGCAAAAGCGCATGAACAGGCACTGGCCCGCTATGACATCGTGGCGACGGGAACGACCGGCGGCCTCATTCTGGATGCCTGCCCTTCGCTCAGCATTCAGCGCGTGAAAAGCGGGCCGCTCGGCGGCGACCAGCAGATTGGCGCGATGATCGCGGAAGGCACGGTGGAAGTGCTCATTTTCTTTATCGACCCGCTGTCGCCGCTTCCGCACGATGTCGACGTGAAGGCGCTGACGCGCCTCGGCAGCGTCTATGACATTCCGATGGCGCTCAATCGTGCGACTGCCGAAAGGCTGATCAAGGCGCTTGACTGATCGGACACGACCAACCAGCAGGCGAAGACATGACCAGGGAGAGGACATGCAAGTGACTAGCCACGCCGAACAGGGTTTCCCGTTTCCGGTGCTCGTCGGCGATATCGGCGGCACCAATGCCCGCTTTGCCATCCTCGTGGATTCCAATGCAGAGCCGAAGGAGTTTCCCGTTCTCCAGACGGCGAATTACGCCACAATCGATGAGGCGATACAGAGCGCCATTCTCTACCACACCTCGATCCGCCCGCGTTCCGCCATTCTGGCTGTGGCCGGTCCCGTGGACGGGGATGAGATCGACCTCACCAATTGCGACTGGGTGGTGCGCCCGAAAAAGATGATCGCCGATCTCGGTTTCGAGGACGTGACCGTGTTGAACGATTTCGAGGCGCAGGCGCTTGCCGTCGTGTCCCTCGGCAGCGATCATCTGGAACAGATCGGCGGCAAGCCAGAAGAAGTGATCGCCACCCGCGTCGTGCTTGGCCCCGGAACGGGGCTTGGCGTTGCCGGGCTTGTCCGCACCCGCCATGCCTGGGTGCCTGTGCCGGGCGAAGGCGGCCATATCGACATCGGCCCGCGCACGACACGTGACTATGAGGTCTTCCCGCATATCGAGCGCATAGAGGGCCGCGTTGCAGGCGAGCAGATTCTTTGCGGGCGCGGACTGCGCAACCTCTATCTGGCCATATGCGCCGCCGACAAAGTGACGCCGACGCTGGAAACCCCCGCCGACATCACATCGGCCGGGCTTGACGGCAGCAATGCGCAAGCCGAGGAAACCCTGCACCTGTTCGTCACCTATCTTGGACGGGTGGCGGGCGATCTGGCGCTGATCTTCATGGCGCATGGCGGCGTCTATCTTTCCGGCGGCATTCCGCAGCGCATTCTTTCCGCGCTGCAAGCCGGTGCCTTTCGCGAGGCTTTTGAGGACAAGGCCCCGCACAAGGCCATCATGCGCGACATTCCTGTCCGCGTGATCACGCACCAGCTCGCTGCCCTTGCCGGGCTTTCCGCCTTTGCGCAGGCCCCTGCTCGTTTTGAAGTCGCGACCGAAGGACGCCGCTGGCGCATCGGAGCATGATTCCGAAAAGTGGGAACCGCCTACGCAGGGAAATCAGTTCACTGGACTGATTTCTGATCCTGCTTCGACCGGGTAAAATCATGCTCAAGCAAAAATTTAGAGCGGGATGTTTTTAAGCTGAACCATCCTCCCGCTCTGAGCAGTAAAGCTTGAGGATGGTCAAGCTGCACGGATAACGTTATAGAAACGCTGCGCTGAAATTGCCGCTGGCTTTATCAGTGCAGCGTTTCCGTATGGGAAGTCGTATTTTCAACGATAGCCGCCGGTCCAGCCGGAGGGCAAAGAGACAAAAAGCGCTTTTGCACGTGAGCCTATTCAAGAAGAAGAACAAGAAGATCGATACGGGCGAAGCCACCCGCGTAATCCGGCGCATGATGTCGGAAAACATCCGCGAATATAAGAAGAACTATTTCATCGCCATTCTCGCATCGCTCATCGTCGGCGCATCGAATGGCGCACTGGCCTATCTGATGAAGCCGATGATCGACAAGATTTTCTACGAGCAAAATCTCGGTCTGGTCTGGGTCATTTGCGGCACATTGCTGGTCATTTTCATATTGCGCGGCATTTCCGGCTACATACAGGCCGTGGAACTCGCCAAGATCGGCAACAATCTGGTCGCGCGCTATCAGAAGCGCATTTTCGACCATCTGATGCGGCTCGGCCTCGATTTCTACAACGATACCCGTTCGGGCCATCTGGCGGCGCAGATCAACCAGAATGTTTCCGGCATTCGCGATCTTCTCAACATGACGATTTCGTCGATCGCGCGCGATCTCATTTCGCTGATCGGTCTCGTCGGCACCATGTTCTACATGGACCCTGTCCTGTCCATCGCGATTTTCCTGATCGGACCGCCGCTCATTCTGGCTGTCGCCTATATTTCGCGCCGCATCCGCTCCGTCACCCGTGATCTCGTGCATCTCAATTCCCATCTGCTGGGCGCGATGCAGGAATCGATCCAGGGCATTGCCATCGTCAAGGCCTTCACGATGGAAGACCAGCTGCGCGCCAAGATCGGCAAGCTCATCGATCAGTCGGAAGGCCGCAGCAACAAGATCGCCAAGGTGTCCGAGCGCACGACGCCCATTTCCGAAATGCTGGCCGGTTTTGCCGTGGCGGGCGTGCTGGCCTATAGCGGCTATCGCGCCATTCTCGAACAGCAGCCCCCCGGCGCAACCTTTGCCTTCATCACGGCAATGCTTCTCGCCTACGATCCGGCGCGCCGCCTCGCCCGCCTTCAGGTCGGGCTGGAAAAGGCGCTCGTCAATGCCCGCATGATCTATGAGGTGCTGGATATAGAACCGCGCCAGCGCGATGTTCCGGACGCGGTGGAACTGAAAGCAGGCCCCGGCGAAATCCGCTTCGAGAACATTTACTTCTCCTATAACGAGACCGCGCCGGTGCTGCATGGCGTGAGCTTCGTCGCCAAAGCGGGCGAAACCACTGCTGTGGTCGGCGCTTCGGGCGCGGGCAAATCCACCCTCATCAACCTTGTCCAGCGCTTCTACGATCTCGACCGCGGCAAGATCCTGTTCGACGGGCAGGACATTGAACACGTCAAGAAGCAGTCGCTCCGCCACGCCGTCGCTTATGTCTCGCAGCAGCCCTATCTGTTCGAAGGCACCATCGCCGACAATATCCGCTATGGCCGCCCGGACGCGACGGACGACGAAATCATCGAGGCGGCGAAGCTTGCCCATGCGCATGACTTCATCCTGCAACAACCGCAGGGCTACGATACGCCGGTCGGCGAAAACGGTGTGACGCTTTCCGGCGGCCAGCGCCAGCGCGTTTCGATTGCCCGCGCCATCGTGCGCAACGCGCCGGTTCTCCTGCTCGATGAGGCGACTTCCGCCCTCGATAATGAATCGGAAAAGCGGGTTCAGCAGGCGCTGGAAGGCATCATGCAGAACCGCACTACGATCGTGATTGCGCATCGCCTTTCCACCGTGGTCAATGCAGATCGCATCGTGGTGATGGAAGCCGGTCGCGTGGTGGAGGAAGGCCGTCACGACGATCTGATCGCCATCCAGAATGGCGTCTATGCCCGCTTTTATCAGTTGCAGAGCGGCAATGGCGATATCATCACCGAAAAGACGGCAGAAGAATTGCGGACAGGAGAACCACGATGAGCGGAGAAACCGAGAGCAGCGAAATGGGCCTTGTCGTCGTCGGCGCTGGCGGACGCATGGGCCAGACCCTGATCCGCACCATCCAAGCCATCGAAGGTGCGAAACTGGTCGGTGCCATCGAACGATCCAGCTCACCGCTTCTGGGCCGGGATGCCGGCGAAGTCACCGGCATCGGCCCGCTCGGCGTGACGATCACCGACGATCCGCTGCCGGTGTTCGCCAAGGCGCACGGCGTCCTTGATTTCACAAGCCCTGCGGCAAGCGTCGAATTTGCAGGCCTCGCAGCGCAGGCCCGCATCGTGCACGTCATCGGCACAACCGGCTGCTCAGCGGAAGACGAAGAGAAAATCCGCGCCGCCGCCCGTCACGCAACCGTCGTCAAATCCGGCAATATGAGCCTCGGCGTCAATCTTCTGTCCGTTCTGGTACAGAAGGCCGCGCAAGCGCTCGATCCGGCCGATTTCGACATCGAAATCCTTGAGATGCACCACAAGCACAAGGTCGATGCTCCATCCGGCACCGCCCTGCTTCTCGGCGAAGCGGCAGCGAAGGGACGCGACATTGCTTTGGCGGAAAACAGCGTGCGTGTGCGCGACGGCTATACGGGCCCCCGCGAAACCGGCTCCATCGGCTTCGCCACGCTGCGCGGCGGTTCGGTCATCGGCGACCATTCGGTGATTCTGGCCGGTCCCGGCGAACGCGTCGTTCTCTCGCATCATGCCGAGGACCGGTCGGTCTTCGCGCGCGGCGCGATCAAGGCCGCGCTTTGGGCCTATGGCAAAAAGCCCGGTCTCTATTCCATGCTCGACGTTCTCGGGCTGAATGACTGATTTTCTTTACCAATGGAGCGTTGCATATGTCTCGTACTCTCGTCCTGGTCCGCCACGGTCAAAGCGAATGGAACCTCAAGAACCTTTTCACCGGATGGCGTGATCCGGGCCTGACCGAACAGGGCCATGCCGAAGCCAAGGCCGCTGGCCAGCGCCTGAAGGCCGCCGGTCTCAAGTTCGACATCGCATACACATCCGCGCTGTCGCGCGCGCAGGTGACCTGCCAGCACATTCTCGATGAGCTGGGCCAGTCGAACCTCGAAACGATTCGCGATCAGGCCTTGAACGAACGCGACTATGGCGATCTGTCCGGCCTCAACAAGGATGATGCCCGCGCCAAGTGGGGCGAGGAACAGGTGCATATCTGGCGCCGTTCCTACGACGTCCCGCCTCCGGGCGGCGAAAGCCTGAAAGATACGGGCGCGCGCGTATGGCCCTATTATCTGCACACGGTGCAGCCGCATGTGCTGCGCGGCGAGACGGTTCTGGTTGCCGCACACGGCAATTCGCTGCGCGCGCTCATCATGGCGCTCGACGGCCTGACGCCGGAGCAGATTCTTAAGCAGGAACTCAACACCGGCGTTCCGGTCATCTACCGGCTCAATGCTGATTCGACCGTTGCCTCGAAGGAAATTCTTGAAGCGTAATCGCTATTTGGCTGTGAATTTATCGGGCGCGCCCGCGCGCCCGACGCCTTTTTCAACGTCAAAAAAGCATCGGCTGAAAAAAAGCTGGCTGAATGTCGAAAACGCGATTGACAGAGGCAGGCCGACCCCTTAGATGGGTCCTCGTCGCCCAGATGGCGGAATTGGTAGACGCACCAGCTTCAGGTGCTGGCGCTCGCAAGGGCGTGGAGGTTCGAGTCCTCTTCTGGGCACCATTTCCAAGTCTTCGGACCACTACCAAGGTTCAGAAGCACCCCAAAAAGCCCGCGCAAGCGGGCTTTTTTGTTTGGGGTTGATGTTCACTGGCCGCAGGCTTTACGCCCCCGATTCACCCAGTATTCTGACAGACGATGCAGTTTTCTCCTTCCGAACGCGCCGCTTTCTTTGAATTGCTGAAATGGCGGCGCGACGTCCGTCACTTCAGCGACAAAGCCGTAGATGATGGGATCATCGAGGCTTTGCAGAAAGCGATGGATTATGCGCCTTCCGTCGGCAATGCGCGCCCCTGGCGCGTTATTTCTGTCGAAAGTGCCGCAACACGTGCAGCCGTCCGCGACATTTTTCTGAAAGCCAACCGGTCAGCCGCTGAGCTCTATGACGGCGAGCGCGCCCAGCATTACCGGAACCTGAAACTGGAAGGCATCAGCGTTGCTCCGGTGCAGCTTGCCATCTTCACCGAAACCGCGCCCGTCGAAGGGCATGGCCTCGGCAGGCAGTCCATGGCCGTTACCCTTGAACACAGTACGGCCATGGCGGTCCAGAACCTCAATCTGGCGGCAAGATCGTTCGGGCTCGGCGTCGGCATGGTCTCCATTCTCGATCCACGCGCGATGGAAAAGCTTTTCGAGGCCCAGTCGAGCTGGCACTTCAGCCTCTATCTGTGCATCGGCTGGCCGCTGGCGGATGATGACACCCCGCTGCTGCACAAAAATGGCTGGCAGGAAAACAAGCCGACGGTCTGGCGGCGCGCCTGAGCTTCTTCAACAGTGTGTTGTCAACAGCCCGATGAATTGTGCCTATTGCGCTATTCTCGCAATTGGCGGCACAATCCGCCCGCTGTGCTCAAATATAATAACGGGGAGCGAACATGCGCCGAAAGGGCTTGCTGGAATTCGGCAGGAACAGAACGCTCTATGGCCTGTTCCTGCTCTGCGCGATCTGCGCCATTGCGGGCAGTGTGATGAGCTACAATGGCGAGGATTCAGGCTGGCGCTGGCTGCATTATCTGACCAAGCCAACCGCAACCCTGTTGCTGCTCGCCGCCGTCCTTTGCGCCGGGCGCCCCAAATCGAAATCTTACGGTTTCGCCATTGCCTTTGGGCTGGCTTTCGCCGCACTCGGGGATTTTTTCCTGATGCTGCCCGGCGACTATTTCATGGCGGGACTGATCTGCTTTCTCATCACCCATTGCGCCTATATCTATGCGCTTTGCCGCGATACGCGCTTTGCCGCGCATAAGGGCGTTTTCGTCCTTTTCGCCATCGCCGCCCTTGCCATCATAGCTGGCCTCTGGTCGTCACTGCCAACGCCCATGAAAATCCCGGTCATCATCTATGCCGCTGCCCTCGGCATCATGGCAGCACAGGCGATGAGCCGCGCGCTCGGCACTGAACCGGAAACGCCGCGACGCTACGCCGCCTGGCTTGCGGCCGCAGGCGGTCTGTTCTTCATGACAAGCGACACCCTGCTGGCCTTCGGACGGTTCAGCCTCGACATTCCGCTGAATGGCCTTTGGGTGCTGGCAACTTATTATGCCGCCCAATTCCTCTTTGCCCGCTCCACGGAGGACTTTGCCTATGGCAGTTGAAGAACAGACGCTGCAACTGTCGTTTGAGCGCCTGCGTCACGCCTGGCTTGAGAACCGTCCGGCCTATGAGCAGCGTCTGGATGATCTGAAACGGCTGCGCCAGGCGCTCGAAAAGCGGATTGATGAAATGGCGATGGCCATCAGCGCGGATTTTGGCAACCGCTCGCTGCACGAAACCCTGCTTGGCGAGGCCAGCGTCGTCTTTGCCGAAATCGATGATGCCCTGCATAACCTCAAGCGCTGGATTAAACCGAAACGCCGCAAGGCCGGATGGAAAATGTGGCCCGCCAAGGCTGAAATTCGCTATGTCCCGCTCGGTGTGGTTGGGATCATCGCGCCGTGGAACTATCCCGTCAATCTGGCGCTGGCACCGCTTGTCGCGGCAATCGCAGCCGGAAACCATGTTTTCCTGAAGCCGTCCGAACATACGCCGCGCACGGCGGAATTCCTGCAAAGCCTGCTTGCCGAAGTTTTCCCGGAAGACCGCGTTACCGTGGCGCTTGGCGATGCATCGCTTTCCGCGCAGTTCGCATCGCTGCCATTCGACCATCTCTTTTTCACCGGCTCAACATCTGTCGGGCGCAAGATCATGGCGGCGGCGGCACCGAACCTGACGCCGGTAACGCTGGAACTCGGCGGTAAATCGCCCGCCATCGTCAGCGAGAATGCCAATCTCAAACGCGCCGCCCGGGCAATCGCGACGGGAAAATTCTTCAATGCCGGGCAGACCTGCATCGCGCCGGATTATGTTCTGGTCCATCAGAGCCAGCGCGACGAATTCGTAAACCTGCTACGCGCTGAAATGCAGGCACGCTATGGCAGCTCGTCAGCAGCAAAAGACCAAACCACCATCATCAGTGAAGCACAGGAAGCACGGCTCACGAACCTCCTGACCGATGCCGCGAACAAGAGCGAAGCTGTCATTGAACTTCTCGCCGGTTCCGATCAGCCGCGATTGATGACACCTGCCCTCGTGCTGGAGCCCGCCGCCGACAGCGAAATCATGCAGGAGGAGATTTTCGGCCCGCTTCTGCCAATCGTCAGCTATCGCCTCCTCGACGATGCCATCAGTTTCGTTCTGAAGCTCGACCGTCCGCTGGCGCTTTACTGTTTCAGCGACAATACCGCAGAGATCGAAATGATGCTCAGCCGCATTGTCGCGGGCGGGGTCTGCGTCAACGATACGCTCTATCAATTTGCCTGTAGCGACCTGCCATTCGGCGGCGTGGGCGCAAGCGGCATGGGCCAGTATCACGGCCATGACGGTTTCCTGACCTTCTCCAAGGCAATGCCGGTCCTGACCAAATATGCCCCGGCGCCGAGCGACCTCATCAGGCCACCCTATACCGGCCTCACCGACCGGCTGATCCGTTTCATCGCAAGATGAAGCCTGGAACCTTGAAGCATGTCTCCAAAAAGCGGGAACCGTTTTATCAGGCACAAAACGCTTTAACAGTGCACTCGCGTCCGGCTCTCGCCGAATTGTGTAGGCAATTGCTATTCAAACAGCTGTACAATCTGACTATATAGAGACGGATGCGAGTTTATCTCACTGTAGAAGTCATCGTCTTTCGGAACCGAATAGCTGACTGGTGAAAAACGGGTGCTGAAAAAGAAAGAACCAAACCGGATATCGAAGACCATCCTGACTGCGATCCGGAACAGGCCGGGTTACAGGCCGCTCAACGCCAATATTGCTGGCGGTGACGTCGTCATTGCATCCTACAATGTCCATAAATGCATTGGCATCGACAAGCAGTTCAATCCGCAGCGCACGGCCGAAGTCATCAGCGAGATCGACGCGGACGTGATCGCGTTGCAGGAAGCCGACAGGCGTTTCGGCGAGCGTTCCGGCCTGCTCGATCTGGGCCTGCTCGAGCGCCGTCATGGCCTCATCCCCGTTCCCATTACCGCGACAATGCCCAAAGGCCACGGCTGGCACGGCAATGTGCTCCTGTTCCGCGAAGGTGTAGTGCGCAATGTGCAGCAGCTCAAGCTGCCCGGTGTCGAGCCGCGCGGCGCGCTGGTTGCGGACCTGCAATTTCCGGCAGGCCCTCTCCGCGTCATCGCCGCGCATCTCGGCCTTCTGAAACGCTCCCGCGAGCAACAGGCCGAAAGCATCCTTACTGTCTTGCAGGAGGCTGACACACTGCCGACCCTGCTGATCGGCGACCTCAACGAATGGCGCGTCGGCAAGCGCTCGTCGCTGGCCGCCCTCATGCCGACATTCAACCATGTCGCAACGGCAGTGCCGAGCTTCCCTTCGCGGTTCCCGGTTTTCGCGCTGGATCGCGTGCTGGGCGCGCCGCATAATCTGGTCACATCGGTTGAAGTGCACAACACGCCGCTGGCGCGCCTGGCGTCCGATCACCTGCCGATCAAGGCGCATCTCGACCTCAAATCGGCAACGAGCCTGCTCGAAGAACTCAGCCCGGAAATATTTAACAGCCGAACGGGATGATATTCAGAGGTAAGGCGAGCCCAGCCAGATAATCCGGTCGAGAAGACGCTCCAGAAATGGCCGGTTCTTCAGCCGCGCAAGATTGACCTCGCGGCTCCCCTCTATCACCTTGCCGATGCGCTCTTCCACCTCGCGCGCCACGTCGCGGTCGAGGATTTCCAGATCGACCTCGAAATTCAGCCGCAATGAGCGCGGATCGATATTGGACGACCCGACATAGGACCATGCGCCGTCGATGGTCATCAGCTTGGAGTGATTGAAGGCACCACCAGCCCGCCAGATACGGCAACCATCCTTCAAGAGCTGATCGAACTGCGCGCGCATGGCGCGGTCCACCAGCTTCAGGTTGTTGACGCCCGGCACGACGATATCCACCGACACGCCGCGCCGCGCCGCCGTCACCAGCGCGCTGATCAGTTCGCGGTCCGGCAGAAGATAAGGCGTCATGATGAGAATATGCTGCTCGGCAATCGAGAAGGCGCCCATCATCATGCGCTGGTTGGTTTCCACGTTCTTGTCCGGCCCCGACCCGACGACACGCACCAGCGTTCCCGTTCCCGGCGGGTTTTCCGGCGGCGCGATTTTCCATGCTTCCCCGGTCAGAAGCTCGCCGGTGGCAAAGCGCCAGTCTTCCGATGCGATATGAAAGAGATCGGCGATAGCCGGTCCTTCCAGCTTGAAATGCGTATCGAAGGCAACCGCGTCGCCAGCTATCCTTCGCACAAAGCCCGCGCGGATATTCATGCCGCCGGTAAAGGCGATCTTGCCATCGACGATGAGGATTTTGCGGTGGGTGCGCAGGTT
This sequence comes from Hyphomicrobiales bacterium, assembly GCA_900473915.1. GTDB lineage: Bacteria > Pseudomonadota > Alphaproteobacteria > Rhizobiales > Rhizobiaceae > Brucella. The sequence goes on from UCNG01000008.1 coordinate 297,038, forward strand.
CGCGTAAGGCAGGCGCAGCCCGATGATGATATTGCCGTTGAACACATCAACCGCGACGCCCTTGTCCTTCAAGAGCTTGACGATGCTTGGAAAGGAATAGCGCGCACCGACGGCATCCACCAGCACCCGCACTTCCACGCCGCGCCTGACCGCATCGCCCAAAGCATCGGCAAATACTTCGCCAATCGCGTCCCGGTCGAAAATATAGGTTTCCAGCATGATGCTGCGTTCGGCACGGCCTATTGCGTCGAGCATCGCGGCATAAGCTTCGTCGCCCGTTTCCAGCATCTCGATGCTGTTGCCGCTGGTGAAATCGTAAAGGCTGACGGCATCGCCAAGAATCTTCATGGCCCCGAACTGGCGTCCGAAGGCGGCACGCACCAGATCGTTCGTCGTATCGAAATGCGACAGGTGATAAAGCGCGATCTTGCCCATATTGGCGCGCTGGTGGCTGAGCGTCGAACGCCGGATGCGATTTACGCCAGCAATCGCGTAGACAACCGCTCCCACGATGGGCGAAAGCACGATCACGCCGACCCAGCCGATGGCTGTCCGGACTTCCTCCTTCGTCATGGTCGCGTGAATGGCGGCGATCGCTCCGAGAACAACCGACAGGACAAACAGGATATGCGGCCAGTAGTGGGAAACGAGATCGAACATCACATGAACTTTAAGCGGAACACGACTGCAATAGCAAAGAGATATAATGGGAGATCGTCGCGACGAACAGTGTGCGCATTGGCGTTCTCACCGGTTCATCGCAAAGCTGGCCAAATCCGGGACATGCCTTATATTGTTCACGAGGCATGACAATTTGAGGGACGTCTCATGGCAACAGCTCATAATGATTTCGACCGCCCGACCTTTCCAAAGGAACTTTCCAGCAAGTGGGGCTGGTTCGTCGCCCTTGGGGTCGCGCTTCTGATCCTCGGCGGCATCGCCTTCGGCAATCTGGTGCTGGCCACCGTCGTTTCGGTCTATTACGTCGGCCTGATGATGCTGATCGGCGGCGTCATCGAGATCATCCACTCCTTTGGCGTCAAAACCTGGGGCAGCTTCTTTTTCTGGCTCCTGAGCGGCCTGCTCTATACGGCAGCCGGCATTGTCGCCTTCATCAATCCTGTGCTTGCAGCCGGTGTGCTGACCTTCCTGCTGGCGGCAGCGCTTCTGGGTTCCGGTGCTTTCCGCATCTGGCTCGGCTTCAAGTCGAAACCGTCCGCAGGATGGGGCTGGATCGTTGCGGCGGGCGTCATCACCATGCTGCTCGGCCTCATCATCGCCATGCAATGGCCGGTCAACAGCCTGTTCATCCTTGGCCTGTTTCTGGCGATAGACCTGATTTTCCAGGGCTGGTCCTTCATCGCCTTCGGCCTTGGCATCAAGAGCCGATAATATATGCAAAGCATTTAAACTCGACCTTTTGGCAAAGGACTGCTAGATGAACCGCCAATCTTTGCGGCGGTTCATGCTGCCCGTCCCTTTGCCATTACGAGTTTGTTCATGCCCGCTGACCATCCCGTTTCCAAGCGCCGCACATTCGCGATCATCGCGCACCCGGACGCCGGTAAGACCACGCTGACCGAAAAGCTGCTGCTGTTCGGCGGCGCCATCCAGCTTGCCGGTGAGGTGAAGGCCAAGAAAGACCGCATCCAGACCCGTTCGGACTGGATGAACATCGAGCGCGACCGCGGCATTTCCGTTGTCACGTCGGTGATGACCTTCGAGTACAAGGATTGCATCTTCAACCTGCTCGACACGCCGGGACACGAAGATTTTGCCGACGACACCTACCGCACGCTGACCGCCGTTGATAGCGCCGTCATGGTCATCGATGCCGCCAAGGGTATCGAGCCGCGCACGCTGAAACTGTTCGAAGTCTGCCGCATGCGCGATATTCCCATCGTCACCTTCGTCAACAAGATGGACCGCGAGGCGCGCGACCCGCTGGAAATCCTCGACGAGATCGAGGAAAAGCTGGCGCTCGACACCGCCCCGATCACCTGGCCTATCGGCTCGGGCAAGAGCTTTGCTGGTACCTTCGACCTGCACAACGACACGCTGCGCCGTCAGGACAACGAAGAACAGCCGACCAAGGTGAGCGGACCGAAAGATGCCGCCGCCCTGTTGCCGGAAAACGAACGCGAAGCATGGCTTGAAGGCGTGGAACTGGCGCGCGGCGTCTGCCGCCCGTTCGACCTCGCTGCCTTCCGCGAAGGCCACATGACCCCGGTTTATTTCGGCTCTGCGCTCAAAAACTACGGCGTGCGCGACCTCATCGAAGCTTTCTGCGATTTCGGCCCCTCCCCGCGCGACCAGCAGGCGGATGCCCGCATGGTGGCGGCGACCGAAGACAAGATGACCGGCTTCGTGTTCAAGATTCAGGCCAATATGGACCCCAACCATCGCGACCGCATCGCTTTCCTGCGCGTCTGCTCGGGCAAGCTGTCGCGCGGCATGAAGGCGAAGCTGGTGCGCACCGGCAAGCCGATGAGCCTGTCGGCACCGCAATTCTTCTTCGCGCGCTCGCGCCAGATTGCCGACGAAGCCTTTGCGGGCGATGTGGTCGGCATCCCGAACCACGGCACCTTGCGCATCGGCGACACGCTGACCGAGGGCGAGGACATCCTGTTCCGCGGCGTGCCGAACTTCGCGCCGGAAATCCTGCGTCGCGTGCGTCTTGACGATGCGATGAAAGCCAAGAAGCTGCGCGAAGCGCTGCAACAGATGGCCGAGGAAGGCGTCGTGCAGCTTTTCCTGCCCGATGACGGTTCTCCGGCCATTGTCGGCGTCGTCGGCGCGCTGCAAATCGATGTTCTGACCGAACGGCTCAAGGTCGAATATTCGCTGCCGGTCGGCTTTGAAATGTCGCGCTTCTCGGTCTGCCGGTGGATTTCCGCCGACGATCCGGCGGAAGTCGACCGCTTCATCGCCTCCCATCGCGCCGATATCGCACATGATCTTGACCGTGACCCGGTATTTCTCGCCCAGAACGGCTTCTCGCTCAACTACGAGGCTGAGCGCTGGAAAGACATTCGCTTTGCCACCGTCAAGGATTATCAGGTCCGCGGCAAAGCCTGATCCTTTGGAGAAAAAATGAACGATCCGGTTCTGGCTGCGCTCGATCTGCCCGAGGCGCTGCGGCAGCAATTGCGGGAATATCGCAGTCGAAAGGATGAGCTTGGCCGCTCAACGGCCAATGTGCATCTGCTCGACCATCCCGAACTTGAACCTCTGGTTCTGAAAGTGGAGCCGCAAAGCCCGGTCGGCGAACTTGCCGACGAAGCGGCGCGGCTTCGCTGGCTCAGGCAGCAAAATCTCGCCTGCCCGGAAGTTCTCGCTTTCGAAATCGCCCCGGCGCACAGTTTTCTGCTGATGACGCGCCTGCCGGGTCAGGATCTGGCTTCGGCAGTCGGCACGCTTACGCCGGAGCGGATTGTCGATATTCTGGCGAGTGCCCTGAAATCGATGCATGCCATCGACCCGGCATCCTGTCCGTTCGATCATCGGCTGGAGTTTCGCATCGAAGATGCGCGCAAGCGCGTCGAAGCCGGTGCGGTGGACGAAGAGGATTTCGACGAGGAACGAGAAGGACGGACCGCTCAGGGAGTATTCGAAGAACTGCTTCGCCTCAAACCCGCAAGCGAAGACATTGTCGTCACCCATGGCGATGCCTGCCTGCCGAATTTCATGGCGGACAAGGACGCTTTTTCCGGTTTCATCGATTGCGGCAGGCTCGGCCTCGCCGACCGTCATCAGGATCTGGCGCTTGCCTGCTGGAGCATCCGCTACAATCTGGGCGAGGAATGGGTACAGCCTTTCCTCGACATCTATGGCGGGCCCGCCATAGATGAAGCAAAGATCACCTATTATCGTCTGCTGGACGAGTTCTTTTAAAAAACCAAGGAGATAGAGCGGCCCGATCTGATTGGATCAGATCGGCGCCCCTTTACCGATCCACACACGGCGGAGTTTTTCGGGGTTGCGCACGAGATAAATCGCATGGACCTGTCCGTCGACGATCTCCAGTGCAGCGACCTGCGGCAGTCCGTCCGCTTCCATGCTGATATGGCCCGGCAGGCCGTCGAATACTGCAAACTGCCGGATTGCCGGAGGCACGCCATCCGCTTTGCGGGAAATGCCCTCGTAAAAGCGCATGATCTTCGCGCGCCCATAGATGGGGTTGAGCGCCGCATTGCGAACACCGCCGCCATCTGAATACATTATGGCATCTTCCGCCAGAAGCGCCTGCAATGCGGCAATGTCGCCACTGCGCGAAGCTTGAAAGAAGGCTTCCGCGATGGTGCGTCCGCGATCTTCCGGCAAAATGAAGCGCGGCTTCTCCTGACGCACATGCACTCGCGCACGGCTTGCAAGCTGCCGGCAGGCCGCCGCATCGCGGTCGAGCACTTGCGCGACTTCCCCAAAGTCCATGCCGAAAACATCATGCAACAGAAAAGCCGCCCGTTCCAGCGGCGACAGCCGGTCAAGCGCCAGCATGAGCGTCAGCGTGATATCATCGCTCCGGTCTTCCTCTTCCTCGACCAGAGGTTCGGGAAGCCATAAACCGGGATAGGTCTCTCGGCGCATGCGCGCGGATTTCAGATGATCCAATGCAAGCCGACTCACCACGCGCACCAGCCAGCCCTCCGGTTCGCGGACAGCGTCCCGCGCTGCCCTGTTCCAGCGCAACCAGGCTTCCTGCACAATATCCTCGGCCTCCGCATGGGAGCCGATCATGCGATAAGCGATGCGAACGAGCCGAGGCCGCAGAGCCTCGAACACGTCCGCATCGAAAGTTTTGCCCGTTTCAGGCTGCTGCCGCATCGGCTGTCACCGGATGCACCGTGCGGAACCCGACTGCCACACGGTTCCACGTATTGATCACATTGATAGCCATGCTGAGCTTCACAATCTCCTCATCGGTGAAATGCTCTTTCAAGGCCTCGAAATCCTCGTCCGGAGCGCGGGTCTCGGCGACAAGCGTCAATGCCTCGGTCCAGGCGAGCGCCGCCCGTTCGCGCGGCGTGAACAACGGCGATTCCCGCCAGGCTGCCACGAGATAAAGGCGTTCCTCGGTCTCACCGGCCTTGCGGGCATCGCGCGTGTGCATGTGAATGCAATAAGCGCATCCGTTGATCTGCGAAGCGCGAATGCGAACGAGTTCATAAAGACTATATTCCAGTCCGCCCTCGGACACCGCCTTCTCCAGTTCGATCATGGCCTGCATGATCTTGGGCGCCAGCTTATACGGAACGAGTCGCGCTTCCATTATACGTCTCCTTGGTTCTACGATTTGTTGTCGTTCACCATCAAGACGAAACAGGCCCGTGAAATGTGACATGCCTCGCGGAAAAAATTAATTTTCCGCTTCCAGAAGCCGCTCCGCGATCTTCCCGGCCAGCCTTTCGGCCACCTCACCCTTGTCCATTTCAGGCCATTCCTCGATGCCGGAATGGCTTAGAATCCGCACGCGGTTGCGGTCGCCGCCCATCACATCGCCGGAAACATCGTTGGCGACGATCCAGTCCGCGCCCTTCTTTTCGAGCTTGGCTCTCGCATTTTCAGCCACGTCCTGCGTTTCGGCTGCGAAGCCGACGACAAGGCCCGGACGCTTGTCGCTATGCCCGACGCCAGCCAGAATGTCGGGATTCTCGACCATGGCGAGTGTGGGCGCGCTTTCACCGGGCTTCTTCTTGATCTTCTGATCGGAAGCGTTCTCCGTGCGCCAGTCGGCAACCGCTGCAACCATCACCGCCGCATCAGCGGGCAGATACCGCTCCACAGCCGCCTGCATTTCGCGTGCCGTCTCGACATGGGTGACATCGACGCCTTCCGGATCGGGAATGTTAACCGGCCCCGACACCAGATGCACCGTCGCGCCAAGCCGCGCGAGTGCTGCCGCAATGGCATGGCCCTGCTTGCCGGAAGAGCGGTTGGCGATATAGCGGACCGGATCGATCGGCTCATGCGTCGGCCCGGAAGTCATGACGATGGTTTTGCCCGCAAGCGGTCTTGCCTGCGGTGCAAGGAGGTTTTCAATGGCCGCGACAATTACCAGCGGTTCGCTCATGCGACCCGTTCCGGCCTCGCCACTTTCCGCCATCTCGCCCTTCTCGGGACCTATGAAACGCACGCCGTCCTTTTCAAGCGTCACGCGATTGCGTTTCGTGGCGGGATTGTCCCACATGGCCGGGTTCATGGCGGGTGCGATCAGAACCGGCACCTTGCGGGCCAGCAGCACGGCGCTCGCCAGATCGTCGGCAAGCCCATTGGCCATCTTGGCCATCAGATCGGCGGTCGCAGGCGCAACAACAATCAAATCCGCATCGCGGGCCAGCCGGATATGCCCTACATCCTGCTCATCCTCCCGGGAAAACAGATCGGTAAAGACATGATCGGCGGAAACCGCGCCAATGGTCAGCGGCGTCACGAATTGCTGCGCTGCCTCCGTCATCAACGGACGCACATGCGCGCCGCGCTCACGCAGACGGCGGATCAGATCCGGCGTCTTGTAGGCGGCGATGCCGCCGCCGATGATGAGAAGAATGCGCTTACCGCCCAGCAATGCCATGTGTCGCCGACCTCTCAAAAGAGAATAGTTTCACAGCCAGATATAGAGCTTGATCGCAATCGCTGCGAGTGCAATCGCAATCACGCCCTGCGCGATGCGGCCCCAGCGCGAATGGCGCGCTTCGGCCCGGCCAATGGCTTCCGCCGTCGCCTCGTCAAAGCGCAATCCATTTGCGGCCATATCGTCCAGCGCCACGGAAACACGCTCCACGCGCGCGACCAGTTCCGGCGTCTTGCGCGTGAAATGCAGCAGCGAATAAGCGCTGTCCTTGGCGTCGAGAAGCATGCCCTGCGGCCCGAGATTTTTGCGTATCCAGTCGCCAACCACCGGTTCCGCCGCCTTCCACATATTGAAATGCGGATCGAGCGTGCGCGACACGCCTTCCACAACCACCATGGTTTTCTGAAGCATCAGCAATTCTGGCCGGGTTTCCATATCGAAAAGCTCGGTCACTTCGAAGAGAAGCGTCAGAAGCTTGGCCATGGAAATGGTTTCGGCGGGCTGGCCGTGGATCGGCTCGCCAATGGCGCGGATGGCCTGTGCGAAGCTTGCCACGTCATGCGTATGCGGCACGTAGCCGGCTTCGAAATGCACTTCCGCCACGCGCATATAGTCACGCGTGATGAAACCATAGAGGATTTCGGCAAGAAAACGCCGCTGCTGCTTGTTGAGCCGCCCCGTAATGCCGAAATCGACCGCAACGATCAGCCCCTGATGGTCCACAAACAGATTGCCCGGATGCATGTCGGCATGGAAAAAGCCGTCGCGCAGCGTATGGCGCAGGAAGGACTGGATCAGCGTTTCGGCCAGTTTCTTAAGATCGAAACCCGCCGCCTCAAGCGCGGAAATATCCGACATCTTGATGCCGTCGATCCATTCCAGCGTCAGCACATCGCGGCCCGTGCGCTCCCAATCCACCTTGGGAACACGGAAACCCGCATCGTCCTTGATGTTCTCGGCAATCTCGGAAAGCGCTGCCGCCTCAAGCCGCAGGTCCATCTCGATGCGCGTCGTCTGCTGCAACGTCTCGACCACCTGAACCGGTCGCAGGCGGCGCGTGAAGGGCACATGGCGTTCCTGCATGCGCGCAACCATGTAGAAACCTTCAAGGTCGCGGGCAAAACGCTGGCGAACGCCGGGACGGATGACCTTGACGGCAACCTTCTGGCGCACGCCGTCCTTCATGACTTCCGCCGGATGCACCTGTGCCATTGACGCCGCCGCTATCGGCGCATCGAATTGCAGGTAAAGATCATCGATCTTGCGGCCAAGCGAACCTTCAATACCCGCCACCGCGTCTGCCTGCGGGAAGAAATCGAGACGATCCTGCAAAAGCTCGAGGTCGGCGGCGACATCGCGCCCGACAATATCAGGCCGCGTTGCCAGAAACTGGCCCAGCTTCACGTAGGATGGCCCGAGCTTGTTCATGGCTCGCGACATGCGCTCGGAACGCTGCATGTGGCGTGCGCGCGGACGCGCCAGCATGCCCGCAATCTTGTGCCCGAACGCCGGAAGACCGGAAAGTCCCTCAACAGGCAAGGCACTGATGACGCCTTCACGCGTCAATATCCAGCCGGCCCGCATCAGCCGGAAAGCAGCGGAAACATTACCCATATGCTAGAGCTTCCAGCCGGAATGAAGCGCGGCAATACCGCCGGTGAAATTGCGATAGCTGACGCGCTCGAAACCGGCCTTCTCGATCATCGTGGCAAAATCCTGTTGCTTCGGGAATTTGCGGATCGATTCGACCAGATAGCTGTAGGAATCCGCGTCGCCGGTAATCATCTTGCCGATGCGCGGGATGGCGTGGAACGACCACTGGTCATAAACCGTGTCGAGGATCGGCAATTCGACCTCGGAAAATTCAAGGCAGAGGAAACGTCCGCCCGGCTTCAGGACGCGGTAAGCCTCCGACAGCGCCTTGTCGATGTGGGGCACATTGCGAATGCCGAATGCAATCGTATAGGCATCGAAACGGTTGCTCTCAAAAGGCAGTTCTTCGGCATTGGCCTCCACGAATTCGAGATTGTCGATAAGGCCCTTCTTGATCGCCCGTTCACGACCGACGCCCAGCATTGAGCCGTTGATATCCAGAATGGTGACATGGGCCTGACGGCCCGAAGCCTCGACAATGCGAAACGCAATATCGCCGGTGCCGCCCGCAACATCGAGCGAGGTCCAGCCGGGGCGCTTCGACGGCGCCAGCCATGCGATCATCGCATCTTTCCAGACACGGTGCATGCCCGCCGACATGAGATCGTTCATCACGTCGTATTTGCTGGCGACCTTATGGAAAACGTCGTTGACGAGGTCCTGCTTTTCGTTTTCGTCCACCGCCTTGAAGCCGAATGAATGCTCCATGCCACCTTGTGCGCCCACGCGGTCCGCATTGCCGTTCTGCTGGCTCATAGCTCATCCTGCTTCTGATTATTAAGACGAAAACGATTTCCGTAATGCATATAAAGCTTGTGCTGGACGATACAAGCAGAGACCGCCCTCCACTACCCCTTTTGTGAAGGGACCTTGCGAACCGTCTTGCGTTAGCGTTTAAAAATGGCCAAAGAGACATAAAACTGTGCGTGAGCGCTTGGCCCGGCGTTTTCTCCGGCGCGAACTGCCGCTAAAGTTAAAAATATAACGAGAAAAGTGGAAAGATCATGGGCGTTACAGTCGTCAGCCATCCGCTTGTCCAGCACAAGCTCACCATCATGCGCAAGAAGGAAACGTCCACAGCCAGCTTCCGGCGGCTGCTGAAGGAAATATCGCTGTTGCTCTGCTATGAAGTGACGCGCGAACTCGAATTGACCACCATGCCGATCGAAACGCCGCTGATGCCGATGGACGCCCCGATCCTTGAAGGCAAGAAGCTGGTCTTCGCCTCGATCCTGCGCGCCGGCAACGGCCTTCTGGAAGGCATGCTCGATCTGGTGCCCGCCGCACGCGTTGCCCATATCGGCCTTTATCGCGATCATGACACGTTGCAGCCCGTCGAATACTATTTCAAGGCGCCGGAAGATATCGTCAATCGCCTCATCATCGTGGTGGACCCGATGCTGGCCACGGGACATTCGGCAATCGCGGCCATCGACAAGCTGAAGGAACGCGGCGCGACCAATATCCGCTTCCTCTGCCTGCTGGCGGCACCGGAAGGCATCAAGCGCTTTACCGAAGCTCATCCCGATGTCGACGTGTTCACGGCTTCCATCGATGAACGCCTCGATGAAAAGGGCTATATCGTTCCCGGCCTCGGCGATGCCGGCGACCGCATGTACGGCACGAAGTAAGCACCAGCGCGGATCCCGAAAAGTGTGAAGCGGTTTTCGGGACAGATGCGCGCTAAAATAAACAATGCAGCGCGGCCCGCGCCTGCTATCATGCCTGGAAACGGGGGCAGCATGGCGCGGGTTTTTACGATCCTTCTGGTATTCGCGGGATTGGCGATCGCCTTCCCGCTTCTGTTTGAGAAATTCAGTCCACGGCCGAACGCCGGAGCATCCGCGACAGCTTCAACCGCTCCTTCGCAAAACCCTGCCGCCTATAGCGGGCGCCGCACGCAGATTGCGCCTGACGGGCGCGGCCATTTCATCACGGATGTAAAAATCGCCGGCCAGTCCCTTCGCGCCATGGTCGATACAGGAGCGAGTGTCGTTGCGATCAACGCCAGCGCGGCAAGGCGCATCGGCCTGTCGCTCAAACCCGATGACTTCAGATATCGCGTCTCGACTGCAAATGGCGAAACCCTTGCGGCACATGCCATCCTGCCGGGTATCGAAATCGGACGGATAAGGGTGGAGGACGTGGAAGCCATGATCCTGCGGGACGATGCGCTCTCCGATACGCTGCTCGGCATGAGCTTTCTGAAGCGTCTGCGTCACTATGAAGTATCGAATGGCACGCTTATGTTGACGCAATGATGTGATAGCGTACTTCCGATGCAGGGCAAAAGGGGTTACATCCACTGACCATAAAGCCCCAATACCGATGGAAGCCAGCCATGACACCGGACCAACGCCTGACCGAGCTCGAAATTCGCGTAGCCGAACAGGAAAAGACCATCGATGAATTGTCATCCGTTCTGGCCGAACAATGGAAAACCATCGACCAGCTTTCCAAGAAGCTCGGCGCATTGACCGACCGCTTTCAGGAACTGGAAGAGCAGACCGCGCCGGACGTGCCGGTCACCAAACCTCCACACTGGTAAAACAATATGCTCCAGATCATCCCTCTTGCCGACCGTCCCGATCTCGTACCCGTCTGTGCCGCATGGAACCATGGGGAATGGGGTGAATTTACCGGCTTCACCCTGGAACAGACCGCCACGGCTTTTAGCGACCTCTCTCGCGAGGACGATGGACAGGCGGCGCGTGTTGCGCTCTGGAACGGGGAGCCAGCCGGGCTTGTGCTCCTGATCCACAGCGACCTGGAAACGCATCCTCATCTGAAGCCTTGGGTGGCGAGCGTGTTCGTCGCGCCCGACCATCGCGGCAAAGGCGTTGCCAAGGGCCTTGTCGGCGCCATCGAGGATGCTGCCCGGCAACAGGGCTATGGAGAAGCCTATCTTTATACCAACAAGCCCGACCTGTACCGCCAGATCGGCTGGAGCGATTTCGAGACGCTGGAAGGCGACTATGCCGGAATGCTGATCATGCAAAAGAAAATCGCGCGGTAAAACCGCGGGATTTTCTGGCAATGACGGCTCTTATCGCGCAAGCGGAATCGGGCAGCTCACGCCGGTACCGCGCAAGCCGCAATAACCGTTGGGATTCTTCGCCAGATATTGCTGGTGATAGTCCTCGGCATAATAGAAATCCGGCGCATCCCCGATTTCGGTCGTGATCGGTCCGATACCGCGAGCGGCCAGCGCCTGCGCATAGGCTTCGCGGCTCTTTTCCGCCACGTCACGATCAGCCTTGTCGAAAGTATAAATGACCGAACGATAGGTCGTGCCTATATCGTTGCCCTGCCGCATGCCCTGGGTCGGATCATGCTCCTCCCAGAAAAGGGTCAGCAGCTCGTCAAGGCTCACGACCTTCGGATCATAGGCCACAAGCACGACTTCCGCATGGCCCGTAAGACCTGTGCAGGTTTCCTCATAGGTCGGGTTGGGCGTAACGCCGCCCGCATAACCGACGGCCGTCACATATACGCCCGGCACTTGCCAGAACAGGCGTTCGGCACCCCAGAAGCAGCCCATCCCGAACAGAACCTGCTTATAGCCATCAGGCCACGGTCCTTTAAGCGGGCGACCGTTCACGAAATGGGTGGCGGAGGTCGGGATCGGCGCAGCACGTCCCGGCAATGCCTCATCCGCCGAGGGCATCTGGATTTTCTTGCGATAGCTGTCGAAGAAACTCATGGTTTCCACCTCCTGATTATCGGGCGGTAAAACGGCCCAGCGGACGCTTCCGGCGATGACCGATTGCATAGAATAAAAAGGCGAGTACGCCGAAAAGCAGCCAGCCGGGCTGCTCTAGCAGCGGAATGCAGACCGCATCCCAGGCTCCTGCCCCTATATAGTGCGCCACGAAGCTTTCTGCATCGGCCAATGTTTCGGGCGCGTTGCGCGACCACATGGACAAAAGCGGCTTGGCGATAAACTGCGACGCGCCGACGGACCGCGCTCCGTCAAGGATGGCGAAAATCACGGCGAAAGCCAGAAAAACAACCGCAAAACTACGCAATACAAATCGGATCACGATTCTCCGCCTTGGATTTCCTGCCCTGTTCCCGGCACCGGTTTTGAGCCCGATCTGCCGAAGATTTGTCTTTTTGATGTTGCTAAAGCATAGCACACAGAACCCATCAGGCTCAAAGGCAAGCTGGATGACAATTATATGATCAAAATAAACCGCTAAATTTCATGGGGTTAGATCATGGAAGACGTTCTTTGCACAGGCTCGGTGATTTAGACGCAAAAACTTGCAAATAGCTGTTGAACATATGCATTTTCTGGCTATATTCGCGCCGCACCCGCTAGTTGGCGATTAACCAGCGCCTGTTTCGAAAAGCGGTGTCACGTTTGCAGTCAGTTTTCACCGTGAGACACGGTTTCCCGACAGCAAGGCAGACGGAGAGGTGGCCGAGTGGTTGAAGGCGCACGCCTGGAACGCGTGTATACGGGAAACCGTATCGAGGGTTCGAATCCCTCTCTCTCCGCCATTTGATTCTTCCCTAGAATAGTCATGCAGAATCAGTCGGTTGAGTATGTTCCCGCCTGTTCCGCGTATTACGCTTCAGTCGCACTAACCCGCCTCACCATCGTGGCCGCACCGTGCATTCCAGATATTCCATCAAAAGAAATTTATGGAGATACATTGAGGCCGAGCAACAGGCCACAAGCCCGCCCCCAGATGACCGCCGATCGCGTCAAATCGATCCATCTCAATCTGAATAAAATTCATTGCGGCAGTAGAATTCCAAACAGCACAATTCAAAATATATTAGGCTTACTTAATATATTATATGCGTAATATTTAAAGCTTCACTGACAAACACGTATAGGTTGACATTTTTATTCGCCATATCGTAGCCATACCCTAAAAATGGGAGGGTTATTGATTCAGCATACATTGGTGACCGAAAGTCTCGTATCAAATGACACAACCCGCAAGAAATTGGGCAATGTGTTCGGCTCGCAACTGGAAATTGCCGATGTACCGCAAGGATGGAGCGTCTACCACGCTGTCGAACGGACAGGGCTCTCGGCGCCCGAAAAGCACTCGTTCCGCCTGCCCCCATTTCCGTTTTATTCCGGCGGGAAACTCGTCAAATCAGCCGTCGCAGATGAGTTCAGGTTTTCCTGCTTTCCTCATTTAACCCCATATGAAAGGGCAAGGGCATGAATGCTCCGGAAGCCTCGAAATTCAGAGAATATGCGCGCACGCTGGCAGCACGCAGTGTTCCCAATGGCATTTTGAACCGCAGCGCCGCGTTGCGCGGAACGCGCTTTTTGGCCGATGCCGCCCGTGCCGCCAAATCCGGTAAACGACGTCCTTTTCAGATGGTAAATGTTGGCGCCTGCGACGGTGTCCTTTTTGATGACGTGACCCCTTGGCTTCACCGGATACCCCGATCCAAAGCAGTTCTGGTCGAACCCGTACCGTATAACTTGATCAGACTACGCAAAAACTATCCGGATGCCGAGCGGTCCAGGATCGAACCGATTGCCGTCACCCGGGAACAAGGTTCGATCACCGTCAAGACTTTCGATGCAAAAGCCCTGGAAGAAGGCAGTTTGCCCCTGGAATTCATAGGTTGTTCTTCGGTCACAGATACAAATCTGATGTCTGGCAAGAATGTATGGGGCCCGGATGATCCCAATTTCCATAAGTTCGCTCCACATCTGAAGGAAATCGTGGTTGCTTCAGATACGCTGCAAGCCGTGTTGGATCGCAATAATGTTGAATATATCGATGCATTCCTGGTCGACTGCGAGGGCGCGGACTGGATTGTCTTCGACCAGCTTGATTTGCAGCGCTATCGCCCCGGCCTGATCAAAGTCGAAGTTGGCGCGCTATCCCCGACTGATGTCGGCAACGTCATCGTAAAGATGAAAGCGGCCGGTTATGATGTTGGCATCTATTGCGAAGATGTCTGGGCATTTGGATAATTGCGCTTCTCGGGAGCGATTTTCGAGTACCGGAGCAGAGCGTACTTGCAAGTATGGTCCCGAAAAGTTGCAGGCTTTTCGGGACCATACGTCCGAGAAAGGTATGTGAGCACCGGAACGAAGCCGGGAGTTTGCACCTCCGGCTATGATTCTTAGTTCAGGCCTTCTTCCTTGAGAGCCTTCTGCACATTCGGGCGGGCGAGCACGCGCTCGCGTAGTTTCAACGCCTTTGGATAGGCGCTCAAATCAACTTTAAGTCCCACACCCCAGCCGATGACGACAGATGCATAAGCGTCGGCCTGCGTGAAATCATCGCCAAGCCAATAAGCCTTGCTGTCCGACAGCATGGCTTCGAACTGCCCCATGCGGCGATTGATATTGGCAATGACGCCAGCCTTCACTTCGTCGCTCGGATCGGTCGCAAACAGCCCGCTGAATGCCGAATGGAGATCCGAGCAGAAGCCCAGGGCTTCCTGCAGGCGGGCACGTTCCATCGTGCCATAGGCTGGCTTGAATGCCGCAACGTCGGAATGGTCCCCGATATATTGCAGGATTGCCGCGTTCTGCGTGATGACGGCGCCGGGCTTTACTTCCAGCGCCGGCACCGCGCCGCGCGGATTGATCGCGAAATAGTCCCCGCCATCAGCCGTCTTCTTGGCCTTGAGGTCCACGGCTTCCAGCTCATAAGGCAGGCCCGCTTCCTTCAGGATGATGTGGGGCGCGAGCGAGCAGGCACCTGCCTTGTAGTAAAGTTTCATGGATATCTCCCATCGGTTTCGATGGAAGATATGTATCAATTTCACTCGCTCCCGCAAGAAACCAGGGATCACATTTCTTTGTGCCGCTCCGATATTCGAAATATTTTCCGGCAACAGGTTATTTATCAGAAAAGCGATGCGATCCGTGCAGGTTTGGAGGATTGCATGCTCGTCACGACAACCATCTTGTTGAACTCACCGCGCTTGAACGCGCGCAGGAAGCGTGGATAGTCCCTGAACACCACACAGCCATTGGAATCGCCACGCCGCCCCAGCATAAAAGTATGCGCGAGAAGACCATCGCGATTATAGCGGTTGTTGCCATCGACCGGCGTAAGGCGGATTGCCTCGACACCATGGAACAATGCCTCGCGCATGCGCAGATCGTAGGTATGCGGCGGCGTGGGGCCACGATTCTTCTGGTTCACGTAACGCGGATTATCCCGCATCGGACCGAGGCCGGAATGCGCCTCCAGACGCTCGCCACCAGGCAGGTAAACGGTCGCTGCGGAAATGTCATAAATTGCAACTTTGCTGCGTGAAGCCTGATTGAGAAGCGGGCTGAAGAGGCCAGCACGCGGTTCTTCCGTGGCACCGCTTTCCGGCGCATAGGCAAGCTCGGTCTTTTCACGCATGCGCGAGCGGCGGAGAGAAGGCTTCGCGCCCGGCACCGGCACATCGTCGGGCAGAAATGCGTCGCGGGCGGCGTCGGCATCAGCGGCCATGTCCGCCTTCTGATCCGGCGCAAGCTGCGGCACAGGAACGGCATTGCCAACCGGAAGACCTGCCTGTCCATTGGCAGCATCCGCCTCTTCTGCTCGCGAAAGCGGCTCGATCCTGCTGAACGCCGCGACCGCGGCCGGTGCGGCGGGCACTGGCGCATAGGCCAGCACCGTCGTACCGACTGTTGCGGCAGGTTCCTGCTCGATATTTGCCACAACCGGTTCTTCACGTCGCACGCGGTCGGCACGTAATTCGACAAGAGATGCCGTATCGACAGGCTTGTCCTCAATTACGGAATCGGGTCCAATGTCGGCAATGATCGGTTCATCACCGGCATTTTTGGCGCGGCGCCAATCGAGATTCGAATAAGCGGCGTCAGCAGTATAGGCCTCGATGAAGCCTCGCCTGATGCGCTGCGACGGTGCGAGCCTGTGGTCGACGACCGCAAGTGCCTGCGGCGCGGTCAGAGAGACGCGACGCATGACCGGGGCAACAGGTGCAAAGGCTGGCACCACCGTTTCCAGCGTGCCGAGCGCCGTCATCATCCAGCTTCCGGCCACAAGGCCCGTCGCAGCGAAGACCGCAATGCGCGTAAAGCCTTTGAAAGCGAATCGAAGTCTGGTGCCATTGCCGCGCCGTGCTGCGCCGCCATACACTTCTGTTACACACGCCATGATACAAATCCGAGTGGAGATCACCTCTCACGGCACCGCCTTGCATGTCATTCGGCAGAAAGACGAGTAAGACATGGCAAGGCGGTGACTGGAAGGTCGCCTCCAGCATCGCCAATTATGGTAACCAAATCCTTTACAGGGGGGAGAAATCCGTTTTCGCGGTCTCGAAAACCGGTTCAGGCCGTCAGCAGATAAGCGCCCTGTTTGGCACTTGGAAATTCCAGCCCCTCGACGGCAACGCGATTGCGCCCGCGATGTTTCACACGCATCAGGGCAAGATCGGCTCGTGCCGCTGTTTCCCACAAGGTTTCGCCGCCGCGCACCATGGCGATACCGAAGCTGCAGGTCATTCCGCGACCTGCAGGCAACATGGCAAACCGATGCCGCGCGACAATTCCGCAAAGCCTCTCACCCAGACGCTCGCAGGTTTCGGCGTCGCCGCTGACCAGAAGAACGAATTCCTCGCCGCCAACACGGCCAACGATAGTGGTATTTGGTGCAGCCATTTGCAGGATACGGGCGAACTCGATCAGAACCCGGTCGCCGGTGGCATGTCCCAGCTCGTCATTGATCGACTTGAAGTGATCGATATCGGCAATGATGACCCCATGATCACCACGCTGGGCTTCCGCCAGACGCAGATGCGCACGGCGCTCAAGACCGCGACGATTGAAAACGCCAGTCAGTGGATCGGCGTCACGCTCCGCCTGCAATTCCTTTACCACGTCGGAAGTCGTCACCACCAGGAGAACAAGGCCGGCAGAGACGCCTGCAAAGGCGCTAAATATCATCACGCCCTGCCAATAGCGGGAATGTATCAATTCGGACGGCCGTGCAATTTCTCCAGAAAGCCCGAGTGCCAATCCAGCCTGCACGTAGAAATGCACCGCCAATAAAATCAATGCACCGAACAACACGCGATCGATCCAGCTTCGGCGTGCAAGATCGCGCGCCTCGATGCAAAGAACCGCCACCAGACTGCCCAGGGTCAGCTGGATGGCAAGTGCGATCGGCGAATAACCCATATCATTCGCAATGAAATAGATCATGGCAACAAGAAAGGTGAACCCGATCAGGGCTGATGCGAGGCGCGAATAATGCCTTCCCATGCGTAGCATCACACCTTCGCAAAGCAGCCAGCCGCCCATAAAATGGAGGGTTGCCGCCGGCGGCGAAGCCACGGGCAGGCTGTTCGAGATCAACGATATCGGCACCAGAAGGCCGAGCGCGAAGCAGGCGAAGCTCAGACCGAAGAGCAAAAGATGCCTGCGCTTCGTGTCGAGCATCCAGACGCCCAACATCGTCGCAGCAAACAGCAATACTACCAGCGGCGGTACGAACTTCACGAATAGGTCCTGAATCGGTTGAAAGCGAGAATGCAAAAGCGCTATTTCAAATTGAACACAATGTGCAATTACAAACCGGGCGCAAAGTCAAGTTTTTAGTTCGCAATATTCATAAAAACTAAAATATAAAAGAGAGATTCTAAGAATAAGCGATTGCTAAAAAACAATCGGAAACAACATCCTCGGACGAAAATCTATTTTCACGCAATTTTGATCTGTGAACTTATCCCCAGAAGCTTTTCCGCGATCATGCGGCCGATAGGTATGGAAGACGTCGCCGCTGGTGACGGCGCATTGCATACATGCAGCATTTTCTCGGTCTCCTTGAACAGAAAATCATGCACCAGCGTACCGTCATCAAGGACAGCCTGCGCCCGGATGCCCGCGCCCGGCGCGCCAAGATCGGAGAGTTCCAGCGACGGGCAATATTTGCGGCATTCCTTCAGATATCGGGCGCGGAAGGCCGAGTTGCTGAACTCGGACAGGGCCGAGCGCCAGTTCTTCATCGCCATCTTCCAGAAGCCCGGGAACACCGACATGTCCGCGACATCGCCAGCACGGAAACTGCCCTTGGCATAACCCTCCCGCGAGAAGCCCAGAACAGCATTCGGCCCGACCGTCACGCCGCCATCGATCGTTCGCGTGAGATGAATGCCGAGAAACGGCAGATCGGGATCAGGGATCGGATAGATCAGATGGTTGACGATATGCGCCTTCGATTGCGGCAGGGTGAAATATTCACCGCGAAACGGCACGATGCGATGGCTGATGTCCAGCCCGGCAAGCCGGGCCACGCGATCAGATTGCAGCCCGGCACAGGCAACGAGTTTTGATGCGCGCACGGTCTCCCCATCTGTCGTTACCATGACGCCCCTGTCGTCCTCCCGGATTGCGGTTACCGGGGCGTTGAGCCGCACAATGCCGCCACGCTCGACAATCTCCGCCGCCATCGCCCGCGAAACCCGAGCATAATCGACAATGCCCGTCGCGGGAACGAGAAGCGCTCCGAGGCCCGAAACCGCAGGCTCGATCTTGCGCAGCGTCTGCTGGTCGACATGCTGGAACGCGATATCGTTCTGGACTGCGCGCCTGGCGAGCGCCTCCATGCGTTCAACCTCCTGCGCAGAGGTCGCGACCAGAAGCTTGCCGCATGTTTCAAACGGGATGGAATATTGCCTGCAAAAGGCTTTCGTGGCTTCCGCACCTGCCCGGCACAATTGCGCCTTCAACGAACCCGGCTGGTAATAGATTCCGGCATGAATGACCCCGCTATTGTGTCCCGTCTGGTGACGCGCGAAATCGCTTTCCTTCTCCAGCAGGATGATCCTTGCGCCCGGCTCGGCTTCCTGCATGGCTTTTGCTGTCGCGAGCCCGACAATGCCGCCGCCGATGACGCAGTAATCATAGTCTGCCACGAAGTCCCCTCCTCATGCCTTTTCCGACGCAAGCGCCCTGCCTTGCTACTGCCCGACAGGACGATTACCTGTTACTTATACGATTGCAGCCTTGGTTGCAGCACCGCAAAATGGCATTCTTTGCCAAATCCGGTTCCCCCATGCGGAGAAGTTACATGCGCCATCAGTTCGACCTTTTTGCTCCTTCCCCGGCGGGAGAAGAACAGGCAGAACTGCGCCCTGCCCGCAGCAGGCCCGGCAAGACGAGCAGCATCGATGAAGCGGAAATGGTGAAACGCCTGAACGACAGTGGGCGTTACCGCATCTTGCAGCGGCTCGATCCGCCACCGACTGTTCCCGATGCCGACAGGGTTGCCTTCCCGCGCCTCGGCGTGGTTGTGGATACGGAGACGACCGGCCTCAATCCGGCGCAGGAAGAAATCATCGAAATCGGTGCAGTGGCCTTTCGCTACGCCGATGACGGGTCGATAGGCGATATCTGCGCCACCTTCGGCGCGCTGCAACAGCCATCGAAGCCGATCCCGGCTGACATTACCCGCATCACCGGCATCACCGACGACATGGTGAAAGGCCAGACAATCCCGCGCGAGGAACTCGACGCGCTTGTCGCCGAGGCCGATATCATCATTGCGCATAATGCCGGTTTCGACCGCCCGTTTCTTGAACGTTTTTCCATCGCCTTCGCCAACAAGCCATGGGCCTGTTCGGTCAAGGAGATCGACTGGACCGCACGCGGCTTTGAGGGCACCAAGCTTGGTTACCTGATCGGCCAGAGCGGCTATTTTCACAACGGCCACAGGGCCGAAGACGATTGCCAGGCCCTGCTCGCAGTGCTGAAGGAACAATCAGGCGGGACCACGCCCTTTGCCGAACTGCTGAAGGCAAGCCAGCGCGCTCGGATGCGCATCTATGCCGAGAACAGCCCTTTCGAAATGAAGGATCACCTCAAGGCCCGCGGCTATCGCTGGTCGGATGGCAGCGATGGACGTCCGAAATCATGGTGGACGGAAATCGGCGAAGAAGAACTCGAAGCCGAACTCGAATATCTGCGCACCGAGATTTACGGCTGGCGCGACGCCGATCCGCTGATCCAGAAGCTCACCGCCATGGATCGTTACAAGGAACGGGCGCCGCTACGGGCAAAGAAGTAAAAAAGCTGCGTTTCCATAACCCCGCCCTCTCGCCCTTCGAGACGCCGCCTGCGGCGGCCCTCAGGATGAGGGGCGGGATTTGGCGATCACGCAATAACAGGCCACGGCCTCTGTTCAGGCCGCATTTCCTCATAAGCCCGCGCCAATCGCAAAACGCCCAGATCGTCGAAACGCTGGCCGAAAATCTGCAAGCCGATTGGCAAGCCCTTTGCTGTATAACCGCAATTGATTGAAATCGCAGGCTGCTCCGACATATTCATCGCAACGGTGAAGGCAATATGTTCGAAGGGGCGCTGCGGATCGTTGATCGGAGAGGCCCATTCCGCCGGATAGGTCGGCATCGGCGCGGTTGGCGAAATGATGAAATCAAAACCCTTCGATGCGGCAAGGGCGGCGTTGCGCATGGCGTCCATCTGGGCAAAACCGAGATAGACGTCCTCGCCGGAAAGCCCTTCGGCAGTTTCGGTCCATTGATAGATGTAAGGCAGGATTTTCGCCCGGTTTTCCGGCGTCATCTTCTTGATGTCGGACCAGGAACGCGCGCGCCAGAACCGATCCAGACCGTCGATCATGGTGCGGTTGAGGAACGGCGCAACCGGTTCGACAATCGCGCCAGCATCGGAAAGCAGCTTCGCTGCCGCTTCCACTGCCGCCTTGGTTTCCGCGCCCACCGGCTCACCGAAACCGGCATCGAGCCACAGGCCGAGCTTGAGGCCCTTGACGTCGATATTGAGGTCCATCCAGTCGATGTCCTGATAAGGCAGGCTCATGGCGTCGCGACGATCGGGTCGCGACAGCACCGACATGTAAAGCGCATTATCGGCCACCGTTCGCGTCATCGGCCCGGCCACGCGACCGAGAAACGGTGGATCGATGGGAATGCGCCCGAAAGACGGCTTAAGGCCGACGAGACCGCACCAGCCCGCAGGCAGGCGGATGGAGCCGCCAATATCGGTGCCGATATGCAACGGGCCGTAACCGGCGGCAGCCGCACTTCCCGCACCGGCGCTGGATCCGCCCGGATTGGTGTTCAAGTCCCACGGATTGCGCGCCAGCTTGTGAAAGCTCGACAGGCCCGAAGACAACATGCCGAGATCCGGCATAGTCGTCTTGGCCAGCAGCACGCCGCCAGCCTCACGGCTGCGCGCCGCAGGCGGTGCGTCGACGGCAGCAGGCTTCAACGGCAGCGCCGCGCAGCCAAGCGGTACAGGCGTTCCTTCGGTCGCAATATTTTCCTTGATCGTCAGCGGCACGCCGTCGATGGGACCGGCAGGCTCACCCTTTGCCCAGCGTGCCTCGGAGGCCTTGGCCGCCGCCCGCGCAGCATCCGGATCATACGCCCAAAGCGCATTCAGCTTCGGCTCATAGGCTTCGATACGGGCGATGACCGCGTCCGTGACCTCGACCGGCGAAAGCGACTTCGCCTTATAGGCAGACACGAGTTCGACGGCTGACAAATCGGCAAGATTCGACATTGGGATTTCCTCAAATCACTCAGGCAATTTCAGTGTGGAGCTTGAGCGCCGCACTCGCTTGCGGCGGCCGGAAAACGGCTTCGGCACGGCATCGACCAGCGCCCGCGTATAATCATGCTGCGGGTTGTCGAAGACCTCATTCGTCGGCCCCTGCTCGACAATATTGCCGCGATAGATCACGGCCACGCGGTCGGTGATGGCACGCACGACACCAAGATCATGGCTGATGAAGAGATAGGACAGGCCAAATTTCTCCTGCAAATCCATCATCAGGTTCAACACCTGCGCCTGAATGGAAACGTCGAGCGCCGAAACCGGCTCGTCGGCCACGATCAGGGCCGGCTTGGTGATGAGCGCCCGCGCGATGGCGATACGCTGACGCTGCCCGCCGGAAAACTCGTGCGGATATTTTTCCGCCGATGCCTTCGGCAAGCCAACCGCTTCCAACACTTCCGCCACGCGGTCGTCGCGGTCTTTGGCGCTCGTGCCGCTTTCCAGCGATACGATCGGTTCGGAAATGATGCGCTTCACCGTATGGCGTGGATCGAGCGAACCGTAGGGGTCCTGAAAGATCGCCTGAAAGCCCTTGCGCGCCTCACGCAAACCGGCGCGATCAAGCGCATAAATATCCTGCCCGTTGATGAGGACCTGTCCCGATTGCGGACGCTCCAGCCCCATCACGGCGCGCGCCAGCGTGGATTTGCCCGAACCGCTTTCACCCACGATACCTAGGCTTTTCCCGGCTTCGATCTCGACATTCACGCCGTGCAACACCCGCAATGCGCTGGGCTTGGAGAAAAACGACGGACGCGGCAGCTGATATTCACGCACCACATCGCGCACCTGCAAGATCATGTTGTTCATGCCAGCACCTCGCCGTCTCGCGGGTGGATACAGGCGGCGCGATGCGCAATCCCCTCGTTCTCACCGATCAGATCCAGCCCCGGTATCGCCCTGCGGCAATCGTCCTGCACGAATGCGCAACGGTCGGCAAAGGTGCAATAAGGCGGACGCGCCAGCGGGTCCGGCACGACGCCTGGAATGGCGGCGAGCCGCTGGCGTCCGCTGCCGTGGCTACGCACCAGCGCGGCACCATGTGGGGAAGCCTGGAACAACCCCCGCGCATAAGGATGCGCCATGCGATTGAACACCGCTTCCGTGCGTCCGGTCTCGACGATGCGGCCCGCATACATGACGGCGATGCGGTCGGTCATTTCCGAAACCACGCCAAGGTCGTGGGTGATGAGCATCAGGGCCGTGCCGGTTTCATCGATCAACTCGTCCATCAGGTCGAGAATCTGCGCCTGCACCGTCACATCGAGCGCCGTTGTCGGCTCATCGGCGATCAGCAGGTCCGGCTCGCAGGCAATCGCCATGGCGATCATCACGCGCTGGCGCTGCCCGCCGGAAAGCTGATGCGGGTAAAGATCGAGATTGAAGCGCGGCGCAGGCAAACCAACGCGATCCAAAAGGCGGCGCGCTTCACGCTCCGCATCGGCGCGGGTTTCGCCAAGATGCAGGCGGCGGCCTTCGGCGATTTGCGCGCCGATGGACTTGACCGGATTGAGCGCCGTCATCGGCTCCTGAAAGATCATCGCCATGCGCCGCCCGCGCATCTTGCACAGTTCGGCTTCCGGCTTGTTCGCCAAATCCTCGCCATCGAAGCGCAAGCGACCGCGCACGCGCATCCGGTCGGGCAGCAGGCCCATGGCGGCAAGAGCGGTGATCGACTTGCCGCTGCCGGATTCGCCCACTACGCCGAGGCGCTCGCCACGATTGAGCGTCAGGGTAATGTCCGACACGATATCGGCGACCTTGAGACCGATCGGCAGTTCGACGGACATCGTGTCCATTTCAAGCAAAGGCGTTGTCATCTCTGCCTCCTGACGCGCGGGTCAAGCACATCGCGCAATCCGTCGCCCAGCATGTTGAGGCCAAGCACGGCGAGCGTGATGGCGAGGCCGGGGAAGATGGCGAGCCATGGCGCGTCGTAGATGAAAGTCTGTGCATCGTTGAGCATCTTGCCCCAGCTCGGCATCGGCGGCTGGGTGCCAAGCCCGACATAGGACAGGCCCGCTTCCGCGACGATGGCGAGCGCGAACTGGATCGTCGCCTGCACGATCAGCACATGGTTGATATTGGGCAGCACATGCAAAAGCGTGATCGAAATATCGCCGCGCCCCGCACAACGCGCCGCCTGCACATATTCGCGCTTCCACAGGCCGAGCGATGCGCCGCGTGTCACGCGCGCAAAAACCGGGATGTTGAAAATGCCGATGGCAATCATGGCATTGACCGCACCGGGCCCGAAAATGGCGGTAATGATGACAGCGGTCAGAAGGGCGGGAAACGCAAAGGCGAGATCGGTCATGCGCATGACGAAGCCGTCGATCAGCCCGCCGCGCGCCGCCGCAAGCGAGCCGAGCGGGATGCCGATGCCTGCACCCACCAGCACGGCGATGATCGATACGGCGATGGAATTGCGCGCGCCGACCATGATCATGGAAAACACGTCCCGTCCAAAATTATCCGTGCCGAACAGATGATTGAAGCTCGGCCCCTGCAACTTGTCGCGGAAGTTCATCGCCGTCGGCGAATAAGGTGTCCAGACATACGAGATGACGGCCATCGCGATCAGAATGATCGTGATGAGCGAGCCGACGGCCAGACTGCGGCTGGTCAATATCGTTTTGAATATGCCCGGTTTAGGGAAAGCCTGCGCCTCGCTCATCGGCTGCCTCCCGTCGAAAGGCGCGGGTCGATGAAGCCATAGACAAGATCGACGATGAAATTGACCGCGATCACGGAAGCCGCCAGCAGCGTCACCAGCGACTGCACGGTCACGAGATCGCGTTGCGCAATGGCCTGAAACACCAGCCGTCCAAGGCCGGGCAGATTGAAGACGTTTTCGATGATGATGGTTCCTGCCAGCAGAAAGGAAAATTGCAGGCCGATGATGGTGACAACCGGGATCAGCGCATTGGGCACCGCATGACGCCAGAGCGCGGCCTTGCGCGTCAGGCCCTTGGCGCGCGCGGTCCGCACGAAATCCTCGCCCAAGGTTTCGATGACGGCTGATCGGGTCACGCGGGCCAGAATGGCGGCAAGCGGCAGGGCAAGCGCCAAAGCGGGGAGGAACAGCGAACGGATACCGTTCCAGAACCCGCCTTCCCACCCCGCAAAACCTGAGGCCGGAAACCAGCCAAGCTGCAAGGCAAACAGCAGGATCAAGAGCAGGCCAAGCCAGAAATTCGGGATCGCGACACCGACCTGCGCCACGCCCATGGAGAGCACATCGCCGGTCTTGCCGCGCTTGGAGGCGGCATAGACACCGACCGGAATGGCGACGGCCACCGACAGCACCATCGACAGAAGCGCCAGCGGCAGCGTGACCATGATGCGCGGCCCGAGCAATTCGCTGATCGGCACGGAATAGGTGTAGCTTGTGCCAAAATCACCTTTCAGAAAGCCGCCAATCCATGTGAGATAGCGCCACCAGAGCGGCTGATCGAGGCCAAGCTGCTTGTGAAGCGCGGCCAATGTTTCAGGTTGTGCATTGATACCCAGGATCACCGCTGCCGGATCGCCCGGCAGCACCTGCATCAGCAGAAAGACGATGACGGAAGCCGCAAGCGTCGTAAGCAGGAGCGAAACCAGTCGCCCGGATATATAAGCCAGCAAAACGACCTCCTTGAAAAGACGGATATCCGCTTTTCACAATCCAATCTGCCGCACACCCTCCCCTTGTCTTTATGGGACGTACGGCCATTCGTGTTGTTATCCGCCCCTTTGCCAAAGCGCCGGGGCGGATGTTTTTATTCGGCCCAATAGGCTTGCGTCAGATCGTCAGCCGGGATCGGCATGTTCTTCCACAGGCCCTTTACGTTCTTGTTCCAGACGCCGATTTTCGGCAGCGCATAGAGGAAGACGTTCGGTTCGTCGGCGGCAAGCTTTTCCTGCAGCTTCTTTACGAGTTCGAGCTGTTCCGCATCGCTTCCAGCCTCGGCATAGGCCTTGTAGAGCGCCTTGTATTCCGGGTTCTGATAGTTGAAGTAATATTTGTCGCGGGCGTAGATATCGAGATCGCGCGCTTCCGTGTGCGCGATGATCGTGGCGTCGAAGTCCGACCGCTTGAACACCTGATCCAGCCACTGGGCGAACTCGATCGGGACCAGATTGGCCTGAATGCCAACTTCCGCCAGCATGGCCGCGATGATCTCGCCGCCGCGTCGCGCATAGGCCGGTGGCGGAAGCGTGATGGTGATCGACGTGCCTGCCGGAACGCCTGCTTCTTCCAGCAACTGCTTCGCCTTCGCCGGATCATACGGATAGGTCTGCGAGAGAGCGACATAGCCCGGATCGACTGGCGCATAATGCGAGCCGATCGGCGTGCCGAAGCCGGAATAAACGCCTTCGATCAGCGCCTTGCTGTCGATGGCATGAGCCAGCGCCTGACGTACCTTCACATTGTCGAATGGAGCCTTGGCATTGTTGAGCGACAGCAGAACCTTGCCCGCCGTATCGCCCACTTCAACCTGCAACTTGTCGTCGCTCTTGAAGCGGCTGATCAGTTCCGGCGCCTGGAACATCGGAAACACGTCGATGTCACCGGCAAGGATAGCAGCGGCAGCAGCCGACGGATCGCTCACAAAGCGGAACGTGACGGCGGAAAGCTTCGCAGGCTCGCCCCAGTAATCCGGGTTACGTTCCAGCTCGACGCGGTCGCCCTGCACCCAGCGCTTGAACTTGAACGGCCCCGTGCCGACCGGCTTGGTCTTGTTGTCGGCTGCCGAATTCGGCGCGACCATCACCGCATCGCCCCAGCCCATATTGAACAGGAAGTTCGATGTCGGGCGCTTCAGCGTGACGACGGCGGTCGCGGGATCAGGGCATTCCGTGCTTGCAATCGGCTCGAACAGCCCCTTTTGCGCATTGGTGGAATCCGGCGCCACCGCGCGCTCATAGGAGAATTTCACGACCGAGCAGTCGAACGGCGTGCCGTCATGAAACTTCACGCCAGAACGCAGCTTGAACGTATAGGTTTTCTTGTCGTCGGAGACGGTCCAGCTTTCAGCCAGAAGCGGCTTGACCGTACCGTCTTCGATAATACGCACCAGACCTTCATAGAGGTTCGCATAGGTAACCTGCCGGATGCCGGCGGCGGCGTTGGCCGTCGGATCAAGCCCCGGCGGTTCCAGCACTTCGCCGACCACCAGCGTATCTTTCGCAAAAGCACCGTTGATCGATGCCAGCATCGCGGCTGTGACCAGCCCGGCTTTCAGCAGCTTACCCATGGTTCCCCTGTTTCCTTCTTTATTTAAATCGAGCGCCCGCCATCCACGTCGAGCGCAACCCCTGTAATCATAGAGGCAGCAGGCGAGCAAAGGAAAGCCGCAGCTTCAGCCAGATCGTCGGGTTTCAACAGGCGGCCCATCGGGATGGAATCGCGGAATTTTTTGCGGATTTCCTCGGTGTCCTCGCCCATGAAGGTGGTGAGCAGCGGCGTTTCGCCGGCAACCGGATTAAGCGCCACAACGCGAATTTTCGCGGGTGCAAGCTCGATGGCCAGCGCTTTCGTGGCCGACACGACCCAGCCCTTTGTGGCATTGTACCAGGCAAGATTCGGACGCGGACGCCCGGCTCCGGTCGAAGCGACGTTGAGGATTACGCATTCTTGTCCCTTGGCACCATTCCCCTTGAAATGCGGAATGAGCTTGCGCGTCATCAGATAGACGCCGCGCACATTGACGCCGAGAATGCGGTCGAACTCTTCCGGCTCAACCAGTTCGGCATTTTGCGGCTTGTGGCCGATCCCGGCATTGTTGATCAGAATATCGACCTTGCCGAATTTCGACAGGGCAGCTTCCACCGCCGCATCGACATCACTTTCCTTTGAAATATCGGCAGCCACGGCCAGCGCCGCATCGCCGATTTCACCCGCAACGCGTTTCGCGCCCGCCTCGTCGCGGTCAACGATGACGACCTTTGCGCCGCCGTCAGCAAAGCGCTTTGCCATGCCTTCGCCAAACCCCGAACCTGCTCCCGTGATGAGCGCGACCTTACCTTCAAGCGACATCGTGCTTTACCCTAACCATGATATACAGAAATCGTCTTCAGCGAGGCGAATCCATAGAGCGCCTCGAAACCCTTCTCACGGCCATGGCCGGATTTTTTCACGCCGCCGAACGGCAACTCGATGCCGCCACCAGCACCATAATTATTGATGAAGACCTGACCGGAATGGATGGCATGCGCGAGGCGGAACTGTCGTCCGCCATCCTTGGTCCAGATGCCGCAGACAAGGCCATAGGATGTACCATTGGCAATCGCGATGGCTTCTTCTTCCGTGTCGAAAGGCAGGATGACCTGTACGGGGCCAAAAATCTCCTCCTGCGCCAGCCGATGATCGGCAGGCACGTCGCGGATCAGCGTCGGCAGGACATAGGCGCCGCCTGCAGGCGCATCGTCGGTCAGCACGCCTTGCGCGGCAATGGCCAAGCCGCTTTCTTTTGCAAGTTCCAGATAGTTCTCGACAATCGCCTTCTGGCGCTGCGACACGACCGGGCCGACAGACAGGTCAGCGCTGGCCGGACCAACCTTCAATGCGCGGTAGCGTTCGCTCATGCGGGCGACGACGTCTTCATAAATGCTGCGCTCGACCAGAATGCGTGAGGAGGCCGAGCAGGTCTGACCGGCATTCTGGATGCCTGCATTGACCAGAAACGGCAAGGCGCGGTCGAGATCGGCATCGGCGAAGACGATCTGCGGCGATTTTCCGCCGAGTTCCAGCGTTACCGGCACGGTGTTCTTCGCCGCCGCCGCCTGCACCGCCTCGCCCGTGCGGACCGATCCGGTAAATGAGATGTGATTGACATCTGAATGTTCGGAGAGCGCCGCACCGGCTTCCGCGCCAAGCCCCGTCACCACGTTCAGCGCGCCTTTCGGCAAGCCCGCCTTTTCGGCGATCTTCGCAAATTCGAGGATCGTGAGGCAGGCTTCTTCGGCAGGCTTGACCACGGCTGCATTGCCCATGGCCAGTGCTGCGCCAAGGCTGCGCCCCAGAATCTGCATCGGATAGTTCCACGGAATGATATGGCCGGTAACGCCGTGCGGTTCATAGATCGACAGAACTGTAAAGCCGTTTTGATAGGGCAGCGTATCGCCATGCACCTTGTCGGCGGATGCGCCGTAAAACTCAAGGTAGCGCGCCAGCGCCACCACATCGGCACGAGCCTGCGTGACCGGCTTGCCGACATCCTTCGATTCCAGATCGGTCAGGAGGTCGATATTCTTCAAGACCTCTTCCGAAATGCGATGCAACACGCGGCCACGCTCGGTCGCCGTCAGCTTGCCCCAATCGCCGGAAAGCGCGCTGCGGGCCGCAGCCACCGCCAGGTCGATATCGGCCTTGGCGCCGCGCGCAATCAGCGCCAGATCGCTGCCGTCGGACGGGTTTTTGAGTGTGATGTGCTCGCCGCCAACGGCATCCTGCCATTCGCCCGCGATGAAATTGCCATAACGGAGCAAGCCGGCTCCTCCCGTCTTGTTCTCATGCTTCATCTTCATTCTCCCGAAGCGGCATTCCCGCCTCCAGTCTTGCCGTGGTTGCGCGGATATGCGCCCGCGCCAGCCGCTCGGCCTCTTCACCATCACGCGCCGCAATGGCCTCGACAATGGCTCCATGCTCGCGGATTGCATCGCGCGCCCGGTCGACCGACAGCGAAAAGGACGGCGCAAAAACCTGCGATGTCATGCGCAACAGCGGCACGAAGGCAATCAGCGAAGCATTGCCCGCCGTGTTCATCACCGCCATATGAAAATCGACGTTGGACTGGGTATAGGCTTTCGGGTCCCACGGATCGACAACCGCCCCCTGTCCCGCAACATGCGCGCGCAGCTTTGCGATATCCGCGTCGGTCGCCCGTTCGGCGGCAAAACGCGCGGCGACACCATCCAGCACTTCACGCACCGCATAGGCATCGATCAGGCGCGTGAGGTCGGCCGATGCGACACGAACGCCCCGCCCCGGCAGGTGAATGACCAGCCCATCACGCTCCAGAACACGCAAGGCTTCGCGCAGCGGCGTGCGGCTGATGCCGAATTCAGCCGCAATATGTTCCTGCCTGAGTATCGCGCCCGGCGCGTAATCACCCGCATAAATTCGCTCGCGAAGCGCCTCTGCCACTTCGTCCAGCAAACGGGTCTGACTGCGCCATTCAAAAGCCGCCAATAGAAAAGCCTCCCAACTTTTCGAAATAGAATATCCTGGATACAAAATCAGTCAATCTGAAAACGGATATGCTTTTCAGAAATTAATCAGGAAAGAAAAGACCGGAAATTTCGTAAACGGCGCGCGAAACGATGCAAAGTGTCAAGGCGCCTTTTTCTGGGAATAACGCTGGGCAACCCGTCCGAAAATTCTCACTCGCCAACGATTTGCGCCAGCATTTCGGCAAGCTGGCGGATCTGATCGGGGCCGCTGTCCATATGCCGAATGACGATTTCTATCGGCTCAACGGATGGCAATCCCGCAGCGGCAGGCACGACACGATGACCGGGCAGCGCCACGCGTGTCGGCAACAGGCTGACGCCCAGCCCCTCGGCAACCGCGCTCTGAATGCTGGCAAGGCTGGAGCTGGTAAAAACTACATGCCAGCGCCTGCCCACCCGGTCGAGAGCTTCCATCATGTCGCTGCGGTAAAGACCGTTGGGCGGGAACGCGACAAGCGGCAGCGGATCAGCATGGGAAACAGGGAAAGCGGCGCTATCGATCCATGACAGCGGTTCCGGCCAGTGCATGACCCCCACCGTTTCGCCGCGCTTCTGCTTCACCATGACCAGATCGAATTCGCCAGTCTCGAAACCTTTCTGCAAATCACGGCTGAGGCCGCTTGTCACTTCGAGCTTCGTATTGGGATGCGCGCGCATGAAACGCGCCAGCGCGGGCGTGACGAGCCGCGACGCAAAATC
The DNA here is from genome assembly GCA_900473915.1 of Hyphomicrobiales bacterium. Lineage (GTDB taxonomy): Bacteria > Pseudomonadota > Alphaproteobacteria > Rhizobiales > Rhizobiaceae > Brucella. The sequence continues at coordinate 327,730 of UCNG01000008.1, forward strand.
TTCCGGCAGTCCGAGACGGAACACGGCGGCGAGCGCCGTGCCGGTCATGGCGGCTGCGGCTTCGTCATGCAGGTGCAATATGCGGCGGGCATAGCCCAGCAGCTTTTCGCCCGCATCGGTCGGGCGCACATCATGCCGGGCACGCTGCAGAAGCGCCTGTCCGGCAGCTTCTTCCAGCCGGATAATCTTCTGGCTCACGGTCGATTGTGTCGAATGCAGTTGCAAGGCCGCTACCGTGAAACTGCGGCTGTCGACAACGGCCACGAAGGCCCGCAAAAGATCGAGATTGAAAACAGTATTCATAACTCAACTGGATATCAGTTAAACATTTAATTTCCAAATATGACACCCTGTCTGTAAAAACGCAACAAACAGGAGAACCAGCCGATGCGTCAAACAATATTCAGCTTGAGTGCCTTGGCATTGATTGCAGGGATGACCGTTATGACCGAACCGACTTTGCCCGGCCCCAAGGCAGCGCAGGCTGCAACCCAGGCCGAAACCGCTCTTCTTCAAGCCGCAGCGGCCGGCGATCTCGCCGCCGTCAACGCGGCCATCAAGGCCGGTGCAGACATCGAAGCTCGCGGGAAGAACGGTGAGACAGCGCTTCTTGCCGCAACCCATGGCAATCACGTCGATGTCGCCCGAGCGCTCATCGACGCTGGGGCAGACGTCAATGCCAAGGATGCGATCAAGGACAGCCCCTATCTTTATGCGGGCGCACGCGGACATCTCGAAATTCTCAAGATGACGCTTGCGCATGGCGCGGATTTGAAGAGCACAAACCGCTATGGCGGAACGGCGCTCATTCCCGCCTCAGAACGCGGGCATGTCGAAACCGTGCGCACGCTGATCGAGGCTGGCGTCAAGGTCGATCACGTCAACAATCTTGGCTGGACGGCGCTTCTCGAAGCCATCATGTTGGGCGATGGCGGCCAGCGCCATGTCGATATCGTCAAGCTTCTCATCGATGCCGGAGCCGACGTCAATCTGGCAGACAATGATGGTGTAACCCCGCTTCAGCATGCCCGCAGCCGCGGCTATGCGCCGATGGTGGCACTACTGGAAAAGGCAGGCGCAAAATGAGCAGCGACAATGCATTTCTCGATCAGGCTATAAAACTGGCATTCGACAATGTTGAAGCAGGCGGTCGCCCGTTCGGTGCCGTGGTCGTCAAGGGCGGCAAGATCATCGCCACAGGCGTCAATCGCATGCAGGACGATTGCGACCCTACCGCCCATGCCGAATTGCTGGCGCTGCGTGCGGCGGGCAAGGCGCTGCAATCGCCGCGTCTCGATGGCTGCGAAGTCTATGCCAGCGGCCAGCCCTGCCCCATGTGTTTTGCCGCGATGCGCATAGCGGGCGTCGAAAAAATACGCTTTGCCTATTCCAACGAGCAGGCCGAGCCGTTTGGCCTTTCAACCGCGAAAATCGCTGCTGAACTCGCCAAGCCGGTCAGCGAACAAACCGGCATCAGCTTTGAGCACTCCCCACGGCAAAATGATCCTGAACTCTACGCAGCCTGGGAAAGCAAGAACAAGGCAGGCGCCTGAGACATGCAAACAACCACCCATCCGGCGACTGGCAGCAAGCACACAGCAAACATTGCTCTCATCGCGCTTGTCATCCTGGTCGGTCTCAATCTGCGTCCGTTCCTGACCGCGCCGGGGCCAGTGCTTTCGGACATCGCAGCCGATACCGGCATGGGTTTCGGCGCGCTGTCGCTGCTCACCTTTCTGCCAATGATGCTGATGGGGCTTGGCGCTTTCGCCGCCCCACGCATCCAGTCGCTGTTCGGCACCCGCCGCAGCATGTTCGCAGCACTTGCCGTTCTTGGAGCAGGCTCCCTTCTGCGGGGCTTTGCGCCGGACGGCGTTTCGCTGGTGCTCACCGCCATCCTGTGTGGCGCAGGCGTTGCGGTGATCCAGGCGTTGATGCCCGGCCTCATCAAGGCCAATTTCCCATCCAGCATCGCCACGGTAACCGGGCTCTATTCCGCGATGATCATGGGCGGCGGCGCGCTCGGCGCACGGCTGACACCATGGCTGGCGGGTGCAGAGCATAACTGGCGCTTCGCCCTTGCCGTCCTTGCAATTCCCGCAGTGCTGGCCCTGCTGACCGCGATTCCCATTCTTCGCGAAACATCATCGTCGGGCAGAAAATCCGGAATCACCGGACATCTGCTGCGGCGTCCGCGCACATGGGTATTGATGGCCGCTTTCGGCCTCGTCAATGCAGGCTACTCGTCCATGGTTGCCTGGCTCGCGCCCTATTACCAGTCGCTGGGGCTTGCGGCCTCCACCACCGGCAATCTGATCGCAGCAATGGCCATAGCGCAGGCGCTTGCCGCTTTCGGCTTGCCGCTTCTCGCCCGCCGCAGCATCGACCGACGCCCGTGGTTGCTGCTGACATTGGCCATGCAGGCATCAGGCTTCGCGGGCCTTGCTTTCGTACCGCAGCTTTCGCCCTTCTTGTGGTCGATCATCTGCGGCGCAGGTCTCGGCGGCAGCTTCGCCCTTGCGATGATTACATCGCTCGACCACCTCCCCAGACCGGAAGAAGCAGGTGCTCTGGCCGCCATGATGCAGGGCGGCGGTTTCCTCATTGCCGCACTCGGCCCCGTCGCCACCGCGTTCTTGCATGGCCTGACCGGCTCGTTCGCATCGGGCTGGATTCTGCACCTCGTTCTGGTCGCAAGCATCTTTCCGCTCTATTTGAGCTTCAATCCGCGCAAATATGCGCATGTGATGAAACTGCCGGCTCAGGCGGAAAATGGCGCATGATAGCGGCCTCCGGCCAGTTTGACGTCGGCTCCAGCTGCTGCCATGCAAGCAGCATGCGAGCACCAGGCGCTAAGGACACTAGTTTCATCCACAGCTTTGAGAGGAACCGGCAAATATCTTGCACAAAGAAGCAAATTTCCCTGTTGCAATCTGCGAAGCGTTGGTCCATATAGCGCCTGCCTGACGGAAACGAATGGTTTCTGAAACGACTGGCGCGAGCGGGTGTAGCTCAGGGGTAGAGCACAACCTTGCCAAGGTTGGGGTCGAGGGTTCGAATCCCTTCGCCCGCTCCAGTTTCACAGATCAGGTTTTACGAAGGCTGCCGACAGGCGGCCTTTCGTGTTTCTGAAGCCCGTTTTCGAATTCCATTCAAAGCATGTCTCCCCAAAGGGAGGCCGTCTGCGGGAAAACCAGTTCACCGGACTGATTTCGCCTCCCTAAAGAAGCTTGAACGGAAGTCCCGAAACAAGGGCCTTGATATAGCGTTTCTTCTGAAAATAGCCGTTGAGCGAGATCCGCGGGATCGCCGTGGCTGGCATAACGCCGGCTTGCGATAGCACGCCCGGCTGTGTGGTCACGCCCGCATCGAAACCGGCATCCAGAACCGCCTTGATTTCACGCTCGCTGACCGCCGCCTTCCATCCATAGGGATAAGCAAAGGAACGAGGCCTATAACCGGCATAGCGTTCCACTGACGCGGTCGAATCAGCGATTTCCCGTACCAGCCGCTTGTCATCGACACGGCGCAGATTGACGTGCGTGACCGTGTGTGCGCCAAGATGCACGAGCGGGTCCAGAGCAAGGCTCCGCAACTCCATGGGGCTCATCACCGATTCGTCGACAAGAGCGATTGCGTCGATTCCTGCCGCCTGCGCAGCCGCGTCGATGCGAGCTACCGCCTCGTCTTCATCGAAACATTGCACGAATTGCACGAGCCGGGCAAAAGCCGCTGATTTTTGAGCCGGGGTTGCGGAGCGGACACTGACGACACCGCTGCCAAAGTCGAACTCAAAGCTGTTGGCCTCCATCACCAGAGCGGCGATGGTTCTCCACCACATGGATCGCTTGCGTTCCACGAAGCCGGTCGTGATAAAAACCGTATATGGGATATTGTACCGCGCAAATATGGGAGCTGCGAATTCGGCATTGTTCCGGTAGCCATCATCCAGCGTGAACGCGACATATTTCCGCTTGCTATCCGGCCCGGAAAGCAACTTCGGCAAATCATGCAGGTGCACTGGCACGAGACCGGTCTCCAATGCTGCCTCTATCGCCATTTCCAGCGTTTGCGGCGTAATCGATAGAATGGCGTTGGGGTCCAGCCGATCTGCCGCATCCTCGGGCTTGACGTGATGCATCGTGAAAACGACGCCGCGCCCGCCAGCTGATGGGTAAAGCGCCGCCGCGCCGGAAAAGGCGATAGCCTCCAGCCCGGCCCGGATCAGCGGATATTTCAAACTGCCCTTTATTGATCGCAGCAACATCTTCTCGATTAGTTTTCCCCGATGCCCGGCCTTGCGAAAGATAGAACCCAGGCCTTGAGCCCCGTTCGCCTATAGCAACTTCATCCGTCGAGGTGAATTGCTTTCGCAGTACCAAATTTCAGGCAAGATGGCCGCACGATGAACAACACGTCATTTACCTCTACGATGGCGTTATTCAGGAAGCGGAGGGGGCCCATTGCCTGTCTCGTAGTTGAATCAGACCACCTATTATCGCGAAGATCTCACCCCCCTTTAGGTTCTACGCCTAAAGTGAAAGGCGTCATTATCCGCTGGTGTCATGTTTGCCCTGGAAACGCCAAAACCCCGCTGCGTGGGCAACGGGGTTTTGGATCGTTGGTTGCGGGGGCAGGAT
>UCNG01000009.1 GCA_900473915.1 Hyphomicrobiales bacterium
GCAAACCCGGTGCGGTTCACCACGCCGTTTCTAGTGACTGCGACTGTGTGCTCAAACTGGGCGGAGAGTTTTCCGTCACTCGTCAAGACGGTCCATCCGTCTTCAGCCGTGATGACCCTACGAGAACCCTGATTAATCATCGGCTCGACGGTAAATACCATGCCTTCGCGCAGCTTGATCCCCGTGCCCGGTCGGCCAAAATTCAACACCTGCGGTTCCTCGTGCATCTCGCGGCCGATGCCATGTCCGCAATATTCACGCACGACAGAACAGCCATTCCTTTTGGCGTGACGCTCGATAGCGAAGCCGATATCGCCCAGATGAGCACCGGGGCGGACCTGCATTATGCCTTTCCACATCGCCTCCTGTGCGATGCGTACAAGCCGTCGCGCGGCCGGACGAACATTGCCGACAAGATGGGTTTTGCTGGAATCTGCAATGTAGCCGTTCTTTTCGAGTGTGATATCAAAATTGACGATGTCGCCATCACGAATGATCTCATTTCCGTCGGGAACGCCGTGGCAGACAACGTCGTTGATTGAGCAGTTCAGCACATACTTGAAACCATACTGGCCTTTGCTGGCAGGACGGGCGGCGAGGTCCACGCTGATGAAGCGTTCCACCAGATCGTTGATCTGCAACGTTGACATGCCGACTAAATCTTGCTGATCGAGCATTTCAAAGACGGACGCCAACATCTTGCCCGATATGCGCATGAGCGCCAGTTCATCAGGAGTCTTGACCATGTCAGGCGGCTTCCAGGTCCTTTGGTTGTCGTTCCGCCGCCTCCAGTTGCATTTTGACAATGTCATTGAAAGACAGGGTTGGATTGGCCTCGGCCAGCATGCCGATCTTCATCCAGAATTCGGCCTGCGCGTTGATGGAGCGGCACATGACCGAACTGGCCTTTCGAACCTCATCGTGCAGCGCCTCGTCGATTTTTACGATGCCCATCGCAATCCCCGATGTATGATTCATATATAAATCGTATATGCATCATCCTCATCGCGGTCAAGAGACAAGCGGGAAACTAGCTTTCAGAAACGGATAGCTACTGCGAAATCCTCGCTTTCTGCTCTACCGCAATGGAATGCCGAGAGGGGAGATCGTCATGCCCTAACTCAAGGTTTGGCCTACTGACGCGGGGTTGATCTCCCGACTGTTTCTCCGACGAAGCAATGCGTCGAAAATAAACGTGCCACCGGGTACGATACTCGCGAGAAGTGCCCATATCACAACTGATGTGGTCCATCTGTTTGGGCGCCGCGACAGCATTACAGCTATGACATACAAGACAAACAGCGCGCCGTGGACCGGGCCCATCAGCCGAACGAGTTCGGGGTGCCCTCCAAAATGTTTAAGAGGAACTGCGATCCCCATTAGCACAAGCAGCGATACGCCTTCGGCTCGCGCGAAGAAGCGAAACCGTGCTGTTTCAGAGCTCTCCGGCGCCTGAACGATTTCAGCCACCGATTCGACGCCCCGTAGTTTCCGCGACCAGCCGAGAAGGTAATAGGTCAGAACCGGGATAGCGCAGATGACCGGAAATAGCATACGCCAATCCAATGGCCAGTTGAGGCCGGTGAGATTACCGAGTTGAGTGTTGAGGAATGAGGCAACGCCACAAGTCAGGGCCAAACAGCTTGCAAGCATGTGATCAAGCACCCGTTTCCGAAACGTGGTGACGGCGGTGGTCAGCGCCATGAACTGGCGCGCGCATACAACAAGACCGAGTGCCCCGAAAACGATGGAGGCGCGCGCCTGCGGGGACGGTGCAGTATTAGATTGCACAATACCTGCGCCGATCATGGCCATGAAGGCGAACGTTCCCGCAAATGCGACGCTCCAGTCCAGCGAGGGGCGCGGAGCCATGTTAATGTGCAAACTGCGCACCGACATAAGTACGAGATACCCGCTCAGCAGGCCGATCGCGGCCTGAAGAATGTCACGGCTCCAGAAAGCTAAGGGAAAGGCCGTAACTGAGGCAATAGCCATACTCCAGACGAATACGAGGCCCCATCTGCGGTGCGAAATCCCACCTTTCCGGGTAAAGAGTGGGACGAAGCCGCCATACATGCCGATGAAGCCAGAAGCAATGTGGAGGAAAAGTACGGGATAGCTGACCCAAGCTGCTCCGTTTATGATACTGTTCATTGCGAGAACCTCTCTTTTTTGGCCGTTCCACGCATGGTTTTGGGAACGTCATCGTTTAGTGCTGCTAAGCGCATGCTCTCGACGCGCAGGCCCCAGGCTGACGTCCGCCGAGGCAGCAGTTCCCCATCGCCGAAGCTGCTACTCCGGACTTCACCGTGGTTTTTGCAGATGTTGCTTTCTGTTGCTGGGTGCTCTGATCTCAGAATGGTTTGATGATCACCAGCAACACGATTGCGCTGATGCAGATAAACATCACAGGAAGCACGAGGCGCATAATGTCGGGCTGTTTCGGTGGCCCACAGTGCACCCGCCGTAAACTGCTAGAGACCATGCCGTGGACCCCAGACAGGGCGATGACAATTACGAGCTTGACTGCGAGCCATATGCTCGCAAACCATCCGTGCCAGAATGCCATCGTCAGCCCCGCCGCCCACATCGCGACCATGGCAGGCGTTGTTACGCTGCGATCGAACCGCACGAATCGGACGATGGTCTCAGGCATTGCGTATAGAAGGGCGAGCGCTGCCGTCATGGTCCCACCGAACCAGATCACCATCGCTATGATATGGACAGACTTTATCAGTTCATAGAGCATCAGACCGCCATTCCGCACGATTATGACTGCGACTGGCCCGCTCTGGAGGCTACCAGCAACGGGAAGTCGCAACGGGGGTAGCAGAGCTTCTTCAGCGTCGGATATCCATGACAACTACCTGCGGTCATTCGACGTCTTTCAGAAGTTTTTCCACCACATTAAGCCGGCTCGTCAGTTGCGCGATCTCCTGTCGCAAGCCTTCGATGGCCGCTACTGTTTCTTTTTCCTTCATTTCCAGTGCGCGGCCTCGGCGAGCGGCCGTCAGATACTTCATGGCAAACACGATGACGATCACCAAGAGCGTCAGAACAGACAAAATGATGAATGCGGGCGCGTTAGTCATTGTTGGCTCCTGAGTTGTGGTAATCGCTCGGCCTTGGGTGCGGTCCTGCCTCGGCAATGCTCTGAGGACTGATTGCCAGTGAAAACGGGCTGATCTCATAAAAATTGGCGAGCTTGCCGCTTTCTGCTGCCTCAAAAGCGCTGCGTACCAATCCTGCCCGTTCAAGCTTCAGGAGATGCATCTTCATCAGCGGGCGACTGATACCTGCTTCCTTTGCCAACTGGCTGACGAAGGCGCGACGACCGTCCGCGAGGTTGGAAATAATCCAAAGTCGGACTGGATGTGCCAAAGCCTGGAGTTGTGAGAGCAATGTGGTCTCGTTGCCGGTCAAGCCGATCTCCTTTGAGTCAAGAAAAACTTACACGAAAGAAAATGTTTACGCAATGGGTGGAATTTCCTCTTGTTGCGCGCATCCTTCGCCACCTCTGAGCAGCGGCAATGAGTGCTCAGGCAGGAGGGGTCACGTTATCGCATGCGAGGTGAGGTCCAGGCCTGATGATTAGCCCTCAAGGCTGTGTTGCACAAATCGGGTGATGAATTCATCTCGTGAATCCAGTGTGATAGCTGGATGGCATGAGCAGACTGATACCGTCGACCTTCAGGACCAAGAACTTGCGAGCCCCGGGCGATCATTGTTGTTCGAATCAGCCTCAAGCCTGAATAACCCCCTCCCATGATCCTTTAGGTATCATCTTCAAGATCGGTCCTACCGGGGTCGGAAAGCCCTGTGGTTTGCCGCAGCGCTATCCCGAACAGCACTTTCATCGTCAGGCAGGTCTGGATAGCCGCGCCGTCGTAGTCGCGCGACTGTCCGCGCTTGCCGATCGGTGCGGCTTCCCAGGTTATGACGGGCTCGAACCAGATCGTCAGCGAACCTCGGCGCTTAAGTGCTTCGTTATAGGCTTGAAATTCGAAACTTATAAAGTTACATGAAGGCGATCTGTCGAGAAGCGCGATACTTGGAGAATGCTTCTATGAAACTCTACGAGATGGAATTCGGGGTCTATCCACGTCGTGTCAGTATTTACCTCGCCGAGAAGGGCATAACAGATGTCGAACGTTCGCCCTTCGACCTGAGCCAGGGCTGGCCGCCGAAAGACATGCCGAAGCTGTCGCCGCTTGGCACCGTTCCAATCCTGCAGGTCGATCAGGACATCATCATCCGATCATCAATTGCTATCCTCGAGTATCTCGAGGAACGCTATCCGACGCCTCCCATGATCGGGAGCACGTTGGCTGAAAAGGCACGCACGCGGGAATTCGTCGCCCTCGCAGACGAGGCGACCACCATGTTCAGCTTCTGGGTTCGCAAGGCCAGCCCGCTCTTCACCGGCCGGGAGGAGCTCAATCGCGATGCGGCTCGGCTTGGCGCAGAATGGTATTATCGCCGGCTCCGCGAAATCGATATGCTGATGTCTGAGAAGGATGGTGAATTCCTCGTTGGAAATTCTCCTACTATCGCAGATTGCATCACCTACTCGACGGTTCAGTTCGCTCACGACCTGTATGATGTACCCTATCCCGAAGATGCGCCGCGTCTCATGGATTGGTTCCATCGGTTCGCAGCCCGTCCGAGCGCGACAAGCGTGCCCTTTCCGTCCGATCTTCGGGCCGCGACGCAGGGCTTGCCCGCACTGACTTGGGCAGATTATAATTCGAACGTCGTGTAACTGGGTTCCGGCTCGGTGACCGCGGGTGCTTGCGATACCCGCTAGTGCCACGATACTATCGTGGATAGTGGTGCGCGCTGTCATTCTGCCCCGCAAGAACGCCAATTGCAGATGGTCGGGACCAAATTCATTACTAACTCGGCCGGCGGGGTGGGAATGGGACCTCGTTTCGTTTGTGGTCCTGCGCCGTCGGCTGTTCCCGCATAAGGTCCGCAGTTGGTGGACCCGTGTCGCATCCTGCGATATGGTTACGGTCAATGACGTTTCTCCGACTGAGATCCAAGGTCGCGCGTGATTCGGGAAGATGGCGATGACCTTCATCGCGGCTTTGGAGGAACAGTTGTCGTTTGCTGGCGCTCCGCGCAGCGAGCGAACGTCAGCGCGATTCATTGCCTCTGTACGGGCTCGATAGTCGCGCGTTCGGATAGTGAATAGAGTAGTGCGACAACGGGCAGAGCGAATCCGATCCACGAAGTGAACGTCCAGCCACCTTGGGCATAAGCCCACCCTCCAACTGCCGAGCCAACAGCACTGCCAACAAAGGAAGTCGCCATGTAAAGTCCGTTAAGGCGGTTGCGGAACTCCGCGCCAAGGGCGAAGATGGCCCTTTGGCCCAATGTCATGTTTGCAGAGACGCCGAAGTCCAGAAGAATTTTGCCGATCGCCTGATCGATGCCGTCGTGGAGGCCGGAATGGTCCTTGTTGATGCGCGACAACCACTTTGTCCGGCGCCGCAGATCGCGGATGTCCGAGCAGCTGATCCTGGCATTTACTATGGCCCGTGGTCCTCATCCCATCCGGTATCCGAGCAAATGCGTTCAAACTCATTTGCGAGGTCGGATAACCGCACTGAACCGAGCCGCTTAAGCAGGAGGTCTTCTGCGCTCTGAAGGGCATCATCAATCGCGGCGTTGACGACTCTTTCGACCGCACAGTGCGGGTTGTTGCCCATGTTTCCTATGGCGAAGATCTTTGGGCGGCCGATGGCGTTGTGTATGTCGAGCAAGGTAACTTCAGTCAGGTTTCTCGCAAGCGACCAACCGCCACCGTGCCCTTTTTCCGAACGCACATAACCCGCACGCCGCAAACCGCCCATCGTCCGTCGAACCAACACAGAGTTGGTATCGAGCATTTTAGCGATCTGCTCAGAGGTAACCGGGGCATCGTGCCGTGCCATGTGCAAGAGCACATGCAGCATTCTTGATAATCGACTGTCTGTTCTCAACGGCGCTCCATCTCCTTTCAGAATCTCCTATTTGATCATAGCTGCTGGGGCGTTCTCTGTCGCCCTGCATTGAATGCCCTACGGTTGATCCGAGGGGATGCGAACATCTTTCAGAGTTGACGAACACAGGCAAGACATGTATCTTTATAAGATACATAAAGGAGACGCTCATGGAGTTTGATGTCATCGTTGTCGGCGGCAGCTTCGCTGGGCAGGCAGCTGCGCTGCAACTGGGGCGAGCCAGACTGCGTACCTTGCTCGTTGACGCCGGCAGTCCCCGCAACCGTTTCGCACGCACTTCCCATGGCTTTCTTGGGCAGGATGGCGTGCCGCCATCGGTGATCATCTCGACTGCGCGCCGTCAACTGGCAACCTACGCGACAGTGGAGGTTCGTGAGGGAGAGGTTGTAGACGCAGCCATTACCGAAATGGGCTTTCGTGTGTCGTTGGCTGATGGGAAAGAAGTGAGCGCGAAGCGTCTCATCCTCGCAATCGGTGTCCGCGATATTCTTCCTGATCTGGCAGGTGTCGAAGAGCGTTGGGGTGTCAGTGTTCTGCACTGTCCCTATTGTCACGGCTATGAGTTGAACCAACGGCCTTTGGGGGTACTGGCCCGTGATCAAATGGCCTTTCATCAGGCAATGCTTGTGCAGGATTGGGGAACAACGACCCTTTTCACTCAGGGTCTGTTTAGCCCGACGTCAGAGCAAGTGGCAGCGCTGTCCAGTCGTGGCGTGAAGGTCGAGCATACCCCGATTGCAGAGCTCGTCGGCAATGCACCAACGCTTGACGGGGTTCGCCTCGCTGACGGCAGAACAATAGAATTGTCCGCACTTTTCACCCTTCCGCGAACGGTCCCGGCCAGCGATCTGGCGAAGAGGCTGGGGTGCCTCTTTGAGGACGGGCCGACTGGACCAATCATCAGTACTGATGAACGGCGTCAGACGTCCGTACCCGGTGTTTTCGCGGCTGGAGACGCAGCTAGCCCCATGCCGCAGGCGACACTCGCAGCAGCTGCAGGCGTCATCGCGGCCGGGAGCGCTCATCAGTCCATTATATTTGCTGGTGCCGAGGCAGGGCGAAAATGAATCTAAAAGGGTGGCAGAAAACAGGGAATACAAACAAATCTGGGTATCTCAACGCCGGAGATCAGGGGTGCTATCCGTCATTTCTGACCTTGTCCGTATCTATCATAAATGAAACAAGTTGTTCTTCGGAACTTTTGGCGTGCGACTGTGGTATTGCGCCTAATTGCGTTGCGTCCAACAGACTTTATCTCCGTTCCTAGGTGTACGGCGGGTCTCAATGCCAAAAGCCATCTTAGGGAACTTGGCAATATGGCAGATCGAGCCACACTGTTTGTCTTCATAAAGCCATGCTCTGTCTTCTTTCCCAGGTTTCGCCCGGTTTTATGAGTGCGGGTGCAGTCGATGAAACGCACATGCTGCTTGAGGTCTCAGAGAGGCGCAACCAAGTATACTATCAACACCCGAATTCCTCTCATTTCCCTGCGCCAGGCACTTGCGGTCGCCGAGTATCTTAGCTTCCGTCACGCTGCCAGTGCGCTCGGCGTAACGCAATCGAGCGTCAGCGCCCGTATCAAGGCGCTTGAGGAAGTCCTCGGTGTTCTCCTTTTCGAGCGGAACACCCGTGGGGTCCGGCTGACGGAGGCCGGTCGTCGCTTTGTGGAGGAGGTTGAGCAGGCTCTGCAGATCCTTGATCGTGCTGTAAAGACGGCCGGGATGCTGGCGCGGGGCGAAGAGGGGGAACTCCGTATTGGTGTACATGCCCTCATATCAGGCGGATTCCTCGACCGACTGCTGGAACTGTTCCATCAGCGGAATCCGGGTGTGTGCCTGCACATAACCGAGGGCACCGCACGCGACACGCAGGTCATGGTACGCGAAGCAGGACTTGACCTGGCCTTCATGGCTGGGGAGTGCCGAGCTCCTGATCTCCATTCCGGTGTGATCTGGCGTGATGCGCTTATGGCGGTCTTCTCGGACACCCATCCCCTGGCTGCAAAGACGCACGTCGAATGGAGCGACCTGTCAGGCGAAACCTTCATCGTCCGCGATGGAGGCACCGGTCCTCAGGTGCGCGACCTGATCTTGGTACGCTTTGCTGGCGAATGGCAAATTCCGATCATTCGCCAGTTCAATGTGGGGCGCGACGCCTTGCTGTCGATGATTGCCCACGGGTTTGGCATTTCTCTCCTGGCCAGAGAGAATGAGTTAGCTGCACCGCCAGGTGTTGTCTTTCGTTCCATTCTGGACGAGCCTGGGACGATCGCCTTCTCTGCGGTCTGGTCTCCGCACAACCGCAATCCGGCGCTTCGGAAACTGCTCGGTCTGGCCAGGAGATTGGGGCGGTCTCACACAGACCACCGATTCGCTGCGTTGCAGCCTGTTGCTTTCTGTGACGACACCGCAACCCGTCCTTTTTGCCGCCCATAGCATCCGGTAGCCACTCGCAAAATTATTGGCGGTTGCCTTCCGCAGGGAAGGCAATTCTTTGATTGGCTCCATTTCTCTTGCCGACTGGAGCTTGTATGCGTGGAGGCCGAATCCTTTGGGGTCAGATCGCTGTCGTCTTCACCATCGTTCTGGTGACGACCTGGGCAGCGACGCAATGGGTCGCCTTCCGCCTCGGCTTCCAGCCGCAGCTTGGTAATCCGTGGTTCGAGCTGGTGGGCTGGCCGGTCTATTATCCGCCGGCCTTCTTCTGGTGGTGGTTTTCGTTCGAAGCCTATGCGCCTGCGATCTTCGTCGAGGGCGGCATCATCGCCGTATCGGGCGGTTTCCTCGCCATCGCCGCCGCCATCCTCATGTCGATCATCCGGGCGCGGGAGGCGCGCAACGTCGCGACCTACGGCTCGGCACGATGGGCGGAGGACAGGGAAATCCGCGCAGCCGGCCTACTCGGCCCCGATGGGGTGGTGCTTGGCAAGCACGAACGCGACTATCTGCGCCATGACGGCCCGGAGCACGTCCTTTGCTTCGCCCCGACCCGCAGCGGCAAGGGTGTCGGACTGGTAGTCCCGACGCTGCTGACCTGGCCGGAAAGCTGCATCGTCCATGACATAAAGGGTGAGAACTGGACGCTGACGGCGGGCTTCCGGGCGAGGCACGGCCGCGTGCTGCTGTTCGATCCGACCAACGCCAGATCGTCGGCCTACAACCCCCTGCTGGAGGTCCGGCAAGGGGAATGGGAAGTCCGCGACGTGCAGAACATCGCGGATATTCTGGTCGATCCCGAAGGCAGTCTCGACAAGCGCAACCATTGGGAAAAGACCAGCCATAGCTTGCTGGTCGGCGCGATCCTGCATGTCCTTTATGCGGAGAAGGACAAGACCCTGGCGGGTGTCGCCAACTTCCTGTCCGATCCCCGCCGCCCCGTCGAAGCGACGCTTCGCGCGATGATGGACACGCCGCATCTCGGCGAAGCAGGCGTTCATCCCGTCATCGCGTCGTCGGCCCGCGAGCTGTTGAACAAGTCCGAGAACGAACGGTCGGGCGTGTTGAGCACCGCCATGTCCTTTCTCGGCCTCTACCGCGACCCCGTGGTGGCGCGGGTGACGGCGCGATGCGACTGGCGCATTGCCGATCTGGTCGGTAGCCGCCAGCCCGTCACGCTCTATCTGGTCGTGCCGCCGTCCGACATAAACCGCACCAAGCCGCTCATCCGGCTCATCCTCAATCAGATCGGCCGCCGGCTGACCGAGGAATTGCACACGTCCGGCAGCCGCCATCGCCTGCTCTTGATGCTCGACGAGTTTCCGGCGCTCGGCCGTCTGGATTTTTTCGAGAGCGCCTTGGCGTTCATGGCCGGTTACGGCCTCAAATCCTTCCTGATCGCGCAGAGCCTCAACCAGATCGAGCGCGCCTACGGACAGAACAACGCGATCCTCGACAACTGCCATGTCCGCGTCGCCTTCGCCACCAACGACGAGAGGACCGCGAAAAGGGTGAGCGACGCGCTCGGCACCGCGACCGAGCTGCGCGACTCCACCAATTATGCCGGGCACAGACTGGCCCCGTGGTTGGGGCATCTCATGGTGTCGCGGCAGGAGACCGCGCGGCCGCTGCTGACGCCGGGCGAGATCATGCAGCTACCGCCCACGGACGAAATCGTCATGGTGGCGGGCACGCCGCCGATCCGCGCCACCAAAGCCCGATACTACGAGGATGCGCGGTTTCAGGAGCGCATCCTGCCGCCGCCCGATCCGGCTGTAGCTCTATCCGCGCCCGGCCCATCGTCCGACGACTGGTCGAGCCGCGTGGTCGCGGCGGCGGGCCGTTCCGCGACGGACGCCGCCAACGGGGCCGAGAGCGACCGGGCCAATGCCGGCATCCGCCGCGAGCCGGAATTGCCGGACCATGAGGAAATACTTCCTCCGCAGGCAGCACCCGCACAGGCATTCGAACTGCTCGACGACGAGCCGGATATTGATACGGCGAAAGCCCGGGCAATGCGCCAGCGCATGCGGATGGTGGCGCGGCAGGTTGCCATGAACCCAGATGACGGAATTGAACTTTGAGGCAGCGCCATGGCGAAACGCACTCGCATGAATGTCTATTTCGACCCGGAACTGCTCGGGCGGGTCAAGGCGCTGTCTCTGCGCCGCAGGGTGTCGCAATCCGCCGTCATTGAGGCTGCTGTTGCCTCTTTTCTCTCTGGTGATACTGCCGAGCATCTGGAAGCGGCCATGTCCCGCCGCCTGGACAGGATCAGCCGCCAGATCGACGCGCTCGATATCGATGTCGCCATCCTCGGCGAGACCCTGGCGCTCTTTATCCATTACTGGATGACGGTTACACCGCCTTTGCCGGAAAGCGCGCGACAGTCAGCGCGTGCCAAGGGTACCGAGCGGTTCGAGGGCTTCATGCAGACGCTCGGCCGACGGCTGGCGGCGGGCGACAGGTTCCTTAGGGAATTGTCTCGGGATGTCCCCGGCGAAGAATCCAAAGCCCCGGCGTCAGAACCGCAATTGAACCCGGCTAACGTCCAGCCCTCTGGGCAATGAGCTGGATCTCGCGGACTACCGCAGCCGCCAGCTCATCCGTCGGCCTCTCGCCTTTCAGCCTGAGAACCGGAACCGATTGCTGACCGAGCCAGCGTTCATGCTGGGCAAGGCTCCGTCCGGAGAACTGCGGATCATCATAGCCCGATGCCCATTCCCGGAAGGCCAAATGCGCTTCATGCATATCGCCGCCAGGCAGGATGCGATTCCCGTGGCGCGCCGCCTCGCGCTGGTCGAGCCGTTGCAACCTGATGGCTGCAGGAGTGTAAAGGAAGACGATCAGGTCGATGTCATGGATCAGGGCGTCTCCCCATCCCATAAAGGAGCCGGTCAAAATCCATCCGTCAGACGCTTTTTGCCGTTCGGCGATCAGCCGCACGCGCTCCCCGGGTGGGCGCTTGATACTGAACGGCGGATCGGTCGGCATCCAGTAGAAATCGTCGACATCTATATGCGGTGTGCCAGTCCACTCTGACAATACCGCACCGAGTGTCGAGACGCCCGAACAGGACGCCCCCATTATGTATATTTTCGGGCTGATGTTGATTCGGTGCGATCCCGTCATCGTTTCCTGTCCTCATATCTATGCAGTTTGACCCGCTCAATAGTTCCGGGCCGAACCTGTCCTTTTTGCCGTCGATCACCGTATCCCGCCGCACGCGCGTAAATACTTGTTGAGGCAGACAAAAATCAGGTTCTTTTAATCGACCCCGATCGGGGGACCGTCTGTCGCGCACCCCGAAGGAAAGGGGCCGACATGACCGCCAACCACCACAGACCGGAAGCCATCCAGCGCGGCGCGCGCATGTTGCGCACCGCGCTCGGGCCGTCCATTACCCGGTTTCTCGAAGACCCTGCAATCATCGAGGTGATGCTGAACCCGGACGGGCGGTTGTGGATCGACCGCCTGTCCGAAGGGCTTTCCGACACGGGCGAGCGCCTGTCCGCCGCCGATGGCGAACGCATCGTGCGGCTGGTCGCGCACCATGTCGGCGCGGAGGTGCATCCGCGCAGCCCGCGCGTCTCGGCCGAGCTTCCCGAGACCGGCGAGCGGTTCGAGGGGCTGTTGCCGCCCGTGGTCGCCGCGCCGGCCTTCGCCATCCGCAAGCCGGCCGTCGCCGTGTTCACGCTCGACGACTATGTGGCGGCAGGCATCATGTCCGCCGATCAGGCCGAGACGCTGCGCGAGGCTGTTTCGTCCCGCGCGAACATCCTCGTCGCGGGCGGCACCAGCACCGGCAAGACGACGCTGACCAATGCGCTGCTCGCCGAGGTGGCGAAGACGGCCGATCGCGTCGTCATCATCGAGGACACGCGCGAGCTGCAATGCGCCGCGCCCAACCTTGTCGCCATGCGGACGAAAGACGGCGTGGCGACGCTTTCCGATCTGGTCCGGTCCTCGCTGCGCCTGCGCCCCGACCGCATCCCCATCGGCGAGGTGCGCGGATCGGAAGCCCTGGACCTGCTCAAGGCGTGGGGCACAGGACACCCCGGCGGCATCGGCACCATCCATGCCGGTTCCGGCATCGGTGCGCTACGCCGCCTTGAGCAGCTCATCCAGGAGGCTGTCGCCACCGTCCCGCGCGCGCTGATCGCCGAGACCATCGACCTTGTTGCCGTCCTTTCAGGGCGCGGTTCCGCGCGCCGGCTGGCCGAACTCGCCCGCGTCGACGGGCTGGGGCCGGATGGCGACTACCGCATCACCCCCGCGACCAGCCCAAAAGGAGACCCCGAATGATCCATCACGCCTCCCGTCTGCGCCGCCAGCTCACCACGGCCGCCACCATCGCCACGCTCGCCATGTTCATGGCTCCGGCGGCCCATGCCTCCGGCTCCTCGATGCCGTGGGAGCAACCACTTCAGCAAATCCTTCAGTCCATCGAGGGGCCGGTCGCCAAGATCATCGCCGTTATCATCATCATCGTGACCGGACTGACGCTGGCCTTCGGCGATACGAGCGGAGGGTTCAGGCGCCTGATTCAGATCGTGTTCGGCCTCAGCATCGCATTCGCGGCGTCGAGCTTCTTCCTGTCGTTCTTCTCTTTCGGCGGCGGGGCGCTCGTTTGATGGCGGGCGGTCTCGAACAGCTCGACGCGGTGCCGGGTTATTCGATCCCGGTCCACCGTGCGCTGACCGAGCATATCCTGCTCGGCGGCGCACCGCGCTCCATCGCCATCATGAACGGGACGCTGGCCGGGGCCGTCGGACTCGGCCTGCGCCTCTGGCTGGTCGGCCTTGCCATCTGGGCTATCGGCCATTTCGCGGCCGTTTGGGCGGCGAAGCGCGATCCGCAGTTCGTCGAGGTTGGGCGCAGGCACCTGCGCATCCCCGGTCATTTGGCGGCGTGAGGACGCGGTCATGATGAACCTTGCCGAATACCGCCGCACCGCCACACGGCTCGCAGATTATCTGCCATGGGCCGCGCTTGTTGCTCCGGGCATTGTGCTCAACAAGGACGGGAGCTTCCAGCGTACCGCGAGATTCCGCGGCCCCGATCTGGATTCAGCCGTTGCGGCCGAACTGGTCGCCGTAGCCGGGCGCATCAACAACGCCCTGCGCCGTCTCGGCTCCGGCTGGGCGATTTTCGTCGAGGCGCAGCGCAATGAAGCTGAGACCTACCCCGACAGCACCTTTCCCGATCCAGCGTCCGCCCTGGTCGATGCCGAACGGAAGGCAGCGTTCGAGGAAGCCGGGGCGCATTTCGTGTCGGAATATTTCCTGACCTTTCTCTGGCTGCCGCCTGCCGAGGAAGCGGCCCGAACGGAGGCCTGGCTCTATGAGGGCAGGGACAAAGCGGGCGTGGATCCAGGGGAGCTGCTGCGCGGCTTCATCGACCGCACCGACCGCGTGCTGGCCTTGCTCGACGGCTTCATGCCGGAGTGCCGCTGGCTCGATGATGCCGGCACGCTGACCTTTCTCCATTCCACCGTATCGACCAACCGGCATCGCATCCGCGTGCCGGAAGTGCCGATGTACCTCGACGCGCTTCTGGCCGATCAGCCCCTCACCGGCGGGCTGGAGCCGCGCCTTGGAGACGCACATCTGCGTATCCTGACCATCGTGGGATTCCCGACCGCGACGACGCCGGGGGTTCTGGATGAACTGAACCGGCTTGCCTTTCCCTATCGCTGGTCCACCCGCGCCATCCTCATGGACAAGACGGAGGCGGCCCGGCTGCTGACCCGCATCCGCCGCCAATGGTTCGCCAAGCGCAAATCCATCGCCGCGATTCTAAAGGAGGTGATGACCAACGAGGCGTCCGCCTTGGTGGACACGGACGCCGCCAACAAGGCGCTCGACGCCGACATGGCGTTGCAGGAGCTTGGGGCGGACGTGGCAGGCATGGCCTATGTTACGGCCACCGTCACCGTTTGGGATGCCGACCCGCGCGTGGCGCAAGAGAAGCTGCGCCTGGTCGAGAAGATCGTTCAGGGCCGTGACTTCACCGCCATGGCCGAGACCGTCAACGCGGTTGACGCATGGCTTGGCAGCCTGCCTGGACACGCCTATGCCAATGTCCGCCAGCCGCCGGTCTCGACGCTCAACCTTGCCCACATGATTCCGCTGAACGCCGTATGGGCAGGGCCGGAACGGGACGAGCATTTCGGTGCGCCCCCTTTGCTCTACGCCAAGACCGAAGGCTCGACCCCGTTCCGGTTTTCTTTGCATGTCGGCGACGTGGGGCACACCCTCGTTGTCGGCCCCACGGGCGCGGGAAAGTCCGTGCTGCTGGCGCTCATGGTGTTGCAGTTCCGGCGCTATGCCGGAGCGCAGGTATTCGCCTTCGACTTCGGCGGCTCAATCCGGGCGGCCACGCTGGCGATGGGCGGCGACTGGCATGACCTCGGTGGGCGCCTGACCGAAGGCGCGGACGCTCCGGTCCTGCTCCAGCCGCTCGCCCGTATCGGGCACACACAGGATCGCGCCTGGGCCGCCGACTGGATCGTGGCGATCCTCACGCGCGAGGGGCTGACGGTCACGCCCGAGGCCAAGGAGCATGTCTGGACCGCGCTTTCGTCACTGGCGTCTGCGCCGGTCGAGGAACGCACCCTGACCGGCCTGTCCGTCCTGCTCCAGTCCAGTGAACTCAAGCTCACCCTGCAACCCTATTGCGTCGGCGGCCCCTACGGGCGGCTGCTCGACGCGGAGACCGAAAATCTCGGCGATGCTCCGGTTGCCGCCTTCGAGACCGAAGGTTTGCTTGAGACTGGCGCGGCGCCCGCCGTCCTCGCCTACCTGTTCCACAGGATCGCCGACCGCCTCGACGGCCGCCCCACGATGATCGTGGTGGACGAGGGTTGGCTGGCGCTCGGCGATCCGGCCTTCTCAAGGCAATTGGGCGAATGGCTGGTTACGCTCAGAAAGAAGAACGCCAGCGTCATCTTCGCCACCCAATCGCTGGCGCAGCTCGAACAGAGCACCATTGCCCCCGCCATCATCGAGAGCTGCCCAACGCGGATCATGCTGCCCAACGAGCGCGCCATCGAGCCGCAGATCACGGCCATCTACAGGCGGTTCGGCCTCAATGACCGCCAGATCGAGATTCTGGCGCGGGCAATCCCGAAGCGGGACTACTACTGCCAGAGCCGCCGCGGCAACCGGCTGTTCGAGCTGGGCCTGTCCGAAGTCGGCCTCGCGCTCTGTGCCGCCTCCGCCAAATCCGATCAGTCCGAGATCGCGCGCATCTTCAAGGAGCACGGACGTGACGGGTTCCTTGACGCCTGGCTGCGCCATCGCGGCGTCGACTGGGCGGCCGACCTCATTCCCAGCCTCACCAACCTTGGCGGCCGGCCGGAAACCGCCGCGCCGGCGGCGCCAGAGACCACCGCAGGAAAGGAGCCTCTTCGATGATCCGTGTTCCCGTCCCCCGTATCGCCGGCGTATCCATGGTCGCGCTGGCGCTCGCCATGCCGGTAGCCCTGTCGCCCATGCTGGCAAGTCCAGCGCTGGCTCTCTTTGGCTTCGGCCGCATCGTCTATGACCCGTCCAACTATGCGCAGAACGTTCTCACAGCCGCACGGACTCTGGAGCAGATCAACAATCAGATCCGCAGCCTTCAGAACGAGGCGCAGATGCTCATCAATCAGGCCCGGAACCTGGCGAGCCTGCCCTACAGCGCTCTTCAGCAGATTCAGCAGAACGTCAGCCGTACGCAGCAGCTTCTCAATCAGGCGCAGAACATCGCTTTCGAGGTGCAGAGCATCGACCAGGCGTTCCAGAGCCAATATGGCAGCGTTTCACTGTCGACCACCGACCAGCAACTCGTCGCCGATGCGCGTGCCCGCTGGGAAAACACCGTGGGCGGCTTGCAGGACGCCCTGCGCGTGCAGGCCGGCGTTGTCGGCAACATCGACACCAACCGCGCCGAACTGGCTGCACTCATCGGCCAGAGCCAGAATGCTGCCGGCGCGCTGCAAGCCACGCAGGCCGGCAACCAGCTTCTCGCTCTCCAGTCGCAGCAGCTTTCCGACCTGATCGCGCTGATGTCGGCCAACGGCAGGGCCGAAGCGCTGATCGAGGCCGAGCGCGCCACCGCCGCCGAACAGGGCCGCATCCAGCGCGAGCGCTTCCTGACGCCGGGCAGCGGCTACCAGCCCGGCAACGCGCAGATGTTCAACAACGGCAACAACTGAGCGACGGGAGGAGCGCTCATGGACACCGGGATGCTCGCCCGGCTCGGCGCGGTCATATTCGTCGCCATCGCAATCACCACCACGGTGGTCGAGATGTCGCGCAGGGACGATCCCGCGCCATTCCGGCCGGCTCCGGCGCTCCAGCCCCCGGCTGATCCGCTGCGCCAGAGCCTGCGCCGGTGCCAGCAACTCGGCGAGGCGGCCGTGAGCGATCCCGCGTGCCTTTCAACATGGGCCGAAAGCCGCGACCGCTTCCTGGGCCGCACACCCGAACCAGACGCTTCCCGGCAAGACGAAGGGCCATAGCCCATGGGCGGAACCGGCGTCATAGACTCCTTTCTAGGGGTCTTCACCAGCTACATAGATTCCGGCTTCGGCCTGCTCGGCAGCGAGGTGGCGTTCATCGCCTCGACCCTCATCGTCATCGACGTGACGCTTGCCGCGCTCTTTTGGGCATGGGGCGCGGATGACGACATCATCGCCCGGCTGGTGAAGAAGACCCTGTTCGTCGGCGTCTTCGCCTATCTCATCGGCAACTGGAACAGTCTGGCGCGGATCGTCTTCGAGAGCTTCGCCGGTCTCGGGCTGCAAGCCTCGGGAACCGGCCTCTCGGCCGCAGATCTCATGCGCCCCGGTCGCGTCGCGCAGACCGGCCTCGACGCCGGCAGGCCGCTGCTCGAGTCGATTTCCGACCTCATGGGCTACTGGTCGTTCTTCGAGAACTTCATCCAGATCGCCTGTCTGATGTTCGCCTGGGCGCTGGTGCTGCTTGCCTTCTTCATCCTCGCGGTCCAGCTTTTTGTGACGCTCATCGAGTTCAAGCTGACCACGCTCGCAGGCTTTGTCCTCATCCCCTTCGGCCTGTTCGGTAAGACCGCCTTCATAGCCGAGCGCGTGCTTGGCAATGTCGTCTCGTCCGGCATCAAGGTGATGGTCCTTGCCGTCATCATCGGCATCGGCTCGACGCTGTTTTCGCAATTCACGGCCGGCTTCGGCGGGCAGACCCCGACCATCGACGATGCCATGGCGATCGTGCTCGCCGCCCTCTCGCTGCTCGGCCTCGGCATCTTCGGTCCCGGTATCGCCTCCGGTCTCGTGAGCGGCGGTCCGCAACTCGGCGCGGGATCAGCCGTCGGTACCGGGCTTGCCGTAGGGGGGGCCGCCCTTGCCGCAGGCGGTGCGGCCGGTCTCGCCATCAAGAGTGGCGCTGCCGCCATGTCCGGTGGAGCCGCCGCCGTTCGGGGCGGCGCGACCGCCGCAGGCGCGGCGAGCGCAGCCTACAGCGTCGGCTCGCTCGGCCAGTCCGGCGCGGCAGGCGTCGCCTCCGGCCTCGGCGGCGTTGCGCGCGCCGCAGGATCGGCGGCCATCTCGCCCCTGAAACGCGCCGCCGCGCGCGCCAGCGAAAGCATCAAATCCAGCTTCACCGCTGGCGCACGCGCGGGCTTTGCCGCCGGTGGCGGCACATCGTCCATGGGAACGGTGGGCGGCGTAAGCGCCGATCCCCCCGCCGCGCCGTCCGGCCCGGCCGGCGGTCCTCCCGCCTGGGCGCAGCGGATGCAGCGCCGGCAGGCCCTCAACCACGGCGCCACCATGGCCGCCCATGCAGTGCGTTCCGGCGACAGCCATGGCGGCGGTTCCTCCATCAACCTTTCCGAAAGCGACCGCTCATGAACATCTTCAAACGACCAGCAACCCACTACGGCAAATCGCCGGAACCCGAGACGCCCTATCAGAAGGCCGCTCAAGTCTGGGACGAGCGCATCGGCTCGGCCCGCGTGCAGGCGAGGAACTGGCGTCTCATGGCCTTCGGCTCCCTGATTCTTTCGGCGGGTTTCGCCTCGGCGCTGGTTTGGCAGTCCGCACGCGGGACCGTGGTGCCCTGGGTGGTGCAGGTCGATAATCTCGGGCAGGCGCAGACCGTCGCACCGGCCGTTGCCGACTACCGCCCCACCGATCCGCAGATCGCATGGCATCTCGGCCGCTTCATCGAGCAGGTCCGGTCGATTCCGGCCGACGCCATCATCGTCCGCCAGAACTGGCTTCGCGCCTATGAGTTCACCACCGACCGGGGCGCGGCGGCCTTGAACGATTATGCGCGGGCCAACGACCCCTTCACCCGCGTCGGCCGGAGCCAGGTCGCCGTCGAGGTGTCGAGCGTCATCCGGGCGTCCCCGAACAGCTTCCGCGTCGCCTGGACCGAACGGCACTACGAGAACGGCCAGCTTTCCACCACCGAGCGATGGACCGCGATCCTGACCATCGTCATCCAGACGCCGCGCGACGCCGAGCGCCTGCGCGCAAACCCGCTCGGCATCTATGTCAACGCAATCAACTGGTCGCGGGAGATGAGCCAATGACGCGCGTCATCAGCAAACCGGCCGTTTCCGCATTGCTCCTGTCCGCCACCATGCTGGCCGGCTGCGCCACCAACCGGACGCCGCAATGGAGCTACGACGCCGAGGTGCCGCCGTTACCCGTGGCGCAGGAGGCCGCGATCGACGACACACCCCGGCCGCTGCATGTGCCGCCGGCCTGGACTGTGGCGCGAGGCGGACAGGCTGCCGCCACGCCGGCCGGCCGTGTCGAGAACGCCAATGCAGCCGCCCGCGTCGAGCCGCGCCGCGAAGGCTACTACAACGCCATCCAGATCTATCCGTGGAGCGAAGGTGCGCTCTATCAGGTCTATGCCGCAGTCGGACAGATCACCACCATTGCGCTGGAGCCGGGGGAGAGCCTGACCGGCGCGGGGCCGATCGCTGCCGGCGACACCGCCCGCTGGATCATCGGCGACACGACAAGTGGAAGCGGGCCGACCCGGCGTGTCCATGTGCTGGTCAAGCCGACGCGGCCGGACATTTCCACCAACCTCGTCATCACCACTGACCGGCGCATATACCTGATTGAACTGCGCGCACAAGAATCGCTCTACATGCCGGCCGTGGCATGGGCCTATCCTGCGCCACCGGCAGGCCAGCGCCAGACTGTTCCGGCTGCACCGATCATTCCGGCGGAGGCTGCACGCAACTATCGCTATGGCCTGGCCGGCGACAATCCGCCGTGGCGGCCCGTCTCGGTCTTTGACGATGGAAGGCGTGTTTACGTGGTGTTCCCGCGCGGGATCGTCCAGGGCGAAATGCCGCCGATCTTCGTACTCGGTAACGATGGCGAACCGCAGATCGTCAACAGCCGCGTCCATCAGAATGTCCTGATCGTGGACCGCCTGTTCGGCGCCGCCGAGTTGCGCCTCGGCAGCGGCAATCGCCAGCAGGTCGTCAGGATTGTCCGCGTCGAGCAAAGACAGGCCGCCGCCCGCGCTGCTGCCATCGGAGATTCCCAATCATGACCGACACCACCATCGCGGACACCACCAAACCCATGCGGTTGCGCGCCGATCCGCCCCGCGTGACCCGCCTGTCCCGCAAGATGCTGGCAGGTGTCGGAGCCGTCGCGCTGCTCGGCATTGGCGGCGCGCTCATTTACGCCCTCCAGACCCGCGATACAGGTCCGAGCGGCGAAGAACTCTATTCGACCGAGAACCGACCGACAGCCGATGGCCTGAGAGAATTGCCTTCCGACTACACCGGCCCGGTCCTCGGGCCGCCACTGCCCGGCGATCTCGGTCGTCCGATCCTTGACGCGCAGAACAGAGGCCAGCCGGTTGCGCCG
Source organism: Hyphomicrobiales bacterium (assembly GCA_900473915.1). GTDB lineage: Bacteria > Pseudomonadota > Alphaproteobacteria > Rhizobiales > Rhizobiaceae > Brucella. The sequence continues at coordinate 20,310 of UCNG01000009.1, forward strand.
CCTGTCATCACGACACCTGCCGTCGACCCCGAGGAAGAAAGCCGCCGCGCCGAGGAGGAAGCGGCGCGCCTGAGCAATGTGTTCTTCCAGTCAGGGCTACGCACAGGTGCATCAGCCGATGCGACCATTCCCGTCCCTGGCGGTCCTGGTGCGCAAGTCAGCGGGACCGGACAGAACCCGCACGCCGCTTTCCTGGGCGGTCCGGTGGACCGCCAGACCGTCGCTCCGGATCGCGTCACGCCGCCGGCATCGCCTTGGATCCTACAGGCAGGGTCTGTCATCCCGGCCGCGCTCATCACCGGCATCCGCTCGGACCTGCCGGGCCAGATCATCGCGCAGGTCACCGAGAACGTTTATGACAGTCCGACGGGTTCGCTTCCCCTGATCCCGCAGGGCACCCGGATCATCGGCCAATATGATGACAGCGTGATTTTCGGTCAGCGCCGCGTACTCCTGGTGTGGAATCGCCTGATCCTGCCTGGCGGCCGTTCCATCGTCCTCGAACGTCTGCCCGGAGCGGACGCTTCCGGCTATGCCGGACTTGAGGACGGGGTGGACTACCACTGGTGGGATCTGATGAAGGCCGCCGGCCTGTCCACGTTGCTCGCGGTCGGCGCGGAACTGGCGACCGACGACGAGGATCGACTGATCCGTGCCATCCGTGATGGCGCGCAGGATGCCGTCAATCAGGCCGGGCAGCAGATCATCCAGCGTCAGCTGCAGGTTGTGCCGACGCTGACCATCCGCCCCGGCTTCCCGGTCAGGATCATCGTCACTCGTGACCTCATATTCGAGCCTGCAGGAGGTTGACCATGACGAAACTGAAACTCGGTCCTATCATCGAAGACAAGCCCGTAAAGGTGACAGTGGAACTGCCGGGAGCGCTTCACCGCAATCTGGTCGCCTATGCGGAGGTGCTGGCCCGCGAAAGCGGCCAGCCGGTCGCCGATCCGGTGAGGCTGATCGTACCGATGCTGGAGCGGTTCATCGCTACGGATCGCGGCTTCGCAAAGGCACGGCGCACTTCCGGCTGACCCGCATCAGGACTGCGCCGTCGCCAGAAGACGGGAACTTCGTCCACCGGTTTGACGATGAGAGTCCGTCCGCTGTCTCGCCGCGGCGGGCCAGCCTATGTTTGAAGGCGATCTGTTCAGTTCCTCCCCGCGTCAGATCGCAGCTGGTGACAATAAAACAGCTGCTTCGGAGGAGAATCCGTTGCACCGAGACTCATCGTGCATCATTGTGTTGCAGGAAAGCTGCAAATAGGCTAAATGGAACATAATAAGAACATAGTGGTGTCTCCCATGTCAGGAAAGCATAAAAAGTTTGGCCCGCGTCTCACGGTCAGTCTGACTGGCGGTGACTATGACGCTCTTTCGGCGCTCGCGGAGAAGGATGACGTGTCGGTGTCCTGGGTCGTGCGCCGTGCGATTGACGAATATCTCGAAAACCACCACCACGAGGTCGAGCCGGCATTGCCGCTGCGCGTGCTTCAGAAGGCGGAGAGGTCGGCCCATCTGGCAGGCCACAAGCAATGATCGACGGGGGGAAGCCAGTGAAGCGCGCGAACGAATCGGAACACAGAACAACGGCAATGGCGCGGCCCGAGGTCAGCGTTCTGTATGAGCGCGCCCTGCCGGCAAAGCGCACAGGTCCTCTTTACGGCGCGTTTCCGTACCCGACAAAGATCTCACCCGATGCGATCGCCCTCTATATCGCCTCCCATACAAAACCCGGCGACACCGTTTTCGACGGGTTTGCCGGTAGTGGCACGACCGGCCTTGCAGCCCTGCTTTGCGAAAACCCTTCCGATGAACTCCGGGCCGAAGCGAAGCGGCTTGGGCTCAAGGTCGAGTGGGGCGCGCGCAACGCCGTGCTCTACGAACTTGGTGCGCTCGGTGCTTTTGTCGGCAGAACGCTGACCAATCCGCCTGAACCCAAAGCCTTCCAGAAGGCCGCTGACCGCATCCTTCGCGACGCCGAACGCGACACCGGCTGGATGTACGAAGCGATTGATCCCGACGGCAAGAAGGGGGCGATCCGCCATGCCGTCTGGACCGACGTTTTGCGCTGCCCCGCCTGCCGGAGGCAAGCGACGCTATGGGATTCGTGCGTTTCGCTCGATCCGGCGCGTATCGACTCCGTGTTCCGGTGCCCGCGCTGCGCCCATGAAGCCGCCTTTGATGAGGTGGAACGGCTTACCGAAACCGTCGCCGACGATGTTACGGGAGAAGATACTGAGCGCAGGGCGCGCAAAATTGCCCGCATTTACGGCGTCACCGGCAAGCAGCGATGGTCGCGTTCAGCGACGAAGGCCGATGTGGCGTTGCTGGACCGCATCGCGCGGGAGCCGATCCCGGATTGTGTGCCGAATGTCCTAATTCCGTGGGGTGATCTTTACCGTCGTGGCTACCATCAGGGCATCACGCACCTGCATCATTTCTACACGCGCCGGAATCTGATCGTGTTCGCCCGCCTGTGGAAATTGGCGGGAGCGTACGAAGGCAGCCTGCGCGATGCGCTGCGCTTCTGGCTGCTCAGTTACAACGCGTCGCATGCGACCGTGATGACCCGCGTCGTCGCGAAGTCCGGGCAAAAGGATCTTGTGGTGACAAGCGCCCAGCCCGGCGTCCTCTATATCAGCGGGCTGCCGGTCGAGAAAAACCTCTTTGCCGGACTGAAACGCAAGCTCAAGACCATCGCGGAGGCATTCTCGGTTATCCATGGCCGTGCCGGCAAGGTCGAGGTCTACCGCAAGTCGAGCTGCGCGGTCGATTTGCCCGATGCCAGCATTGACTACGTTTTCACCGATCCGCCGTTCGGCGGAAATATCCCCTACGCCGAGATCAGCTTCATCAACGAAGCCTGGCTTGGAAGCTATACCGACCGCGCGGACGAGATCATTGTCAGCGAAAGTCAGCAAAAGACGATCACGCAGTATCAGGAGCTCCTGACTGCGGCCCTTTCCGAGGTCCATCGGATTCTCAAGCCGGACGGACAGGCGACCCTTGTCTTCCATTCCGCGTCGGCAGACGTGTGGAATGCGCTTCAGGCCGCCTACAGCGATGCCGGATTCAACGTCGAATGCGCCGGCGTGCTGGACAAGACGCAGGGCAGCTTCAAGCAGGTCACCACGGCGGGCGCAGTCCGTGGCGATCCGGTTCTGTTACTTGGGAAAGAGCCGGCTGCCCAAGGCGCGGCAGACGAATGTGTCTGGATCGTCGCACAGCAGCTCAGTCAGGCGGCGCTGGGGCTCGATCCCTCCGAGCAGACTCCGCAGCGGCTTTATTCACGGCTTGTCAGCTATTTTCTGACCAGTCATCAAAAAGTGCCGCTCGACGCAGACGACTTCTATCGCTGGCACGATGCGCAGCAAACGGCGAAGGTAGCCGACTGTGCCGGGGCCTGATGCGCACGCACTGATCCGCGGCGAGGCACGCGCCTTTGAAGAGGCGCTGCCTTCTGCGCAGCGAAAGGACCTCGGCCAGTTTTTCACGGGCATTCTGCTCGGGCGCGTACTCGCGCATCTGGTCGTTGAGAGCGACACCAGGCGCATCCTCGACCCGATGGGGGGCAGCGGCGATCTGCTTGACGCGGCACACGAAGCCGCTGCCGCAAGCGATGTAACGCCGGAACGGCTGGACGCCATCGAGATCGACCAAGCGACTGCCGCGATGTGCAAGACGCGGCTTCAGCGCATTTGCAATGACACGGGCACCGCACCCCTTGTCCTTTGCGCCGATGCCTTCGAACCGGCCATCTATGATGCGTTGCCGGAAACCGGCTATGACCTTGTCATTACGAACCCGCCTTATGTTCGCTACCAGTCGCTCAACGGCCGGGCGGATAAAGTCCGGCTGGGACTTTCATCGATAGCGAACCGGCGTCTCTCCGAGCCTTCCCGAAACGTCTGGAGGGCATTGGTCAACGGGTACTCGGGACTCGCCGACCTGTCCGTCCCGTCATGGCTTCTAGCCGCCCTGTTGGTCAGGCCCGGGGGGCGCCTTGCGCTTGTCGTACCGGCCACCTGGCGCTCGCGCGCCTATGCCGATGTTATCCGCTACCTGCTGCTGCGCTGCTTCCGGGTTGAACTGATCGTCGAGGATACACAGCCGGGCTGGTTTTCGGATGCGCTTGTGCGCACGCATCTTATCGTAGCCCGGCGCCTTCACGACGACGAAATCGCAGAACCCGTCAGCGCGCGCGGCCCTTTGCCGGCGGCCGTTTGGGCGCAGGTTGCGCCGGAGGCCGCGTCCTCCATGTCATTGGTCGGGCGTGCGTTTGCCGGAGAGCAGCCCGAGGCGGATTTCGCGGCATGGTGCTACGGCGGCGAGCGGCCCAACGTTACTGGCATCAGCGCCCGCTCGTTCTCTCTTGATGATGAATGGCACGCGCTGCGCGCCCAGGCCGTCGGGCGGCCCTGGATGGCGGCACTTGAGCAGGCCGGGCCGGACCTTCCCTTGTTCGGCCGAACCCAGACAACAGCCGTCCCTGTGCCCGAAGCGCTCCGGGACCTGCTGCCGGAATCGTTTGACGGGCAGGCACTGCGCACACTCGATGATGCCGGTATTTGCGCGGGCCAGGGTTTGCGGACGGGCTGCAACCGGTTCTTTTACGTCAGGCTGGTCGAAGAGGCTGGCGGATCGCGCGCGATGATCGAGACCGATCCGGTGCTTGGCGCGCGTACGTTGCTTGTGCCGGCGGATGCCTTGCAGCCGGTCCTCCACCGGCAGGCTGATCTTGAGACGTGGCGCAGCGGGCGGCTGCCCGCCACGCGCGTTCTCGACCTACGCCGCTTGGTGCTGCCCGAGGATATGGATGCGGTACGCGCGGCCGCGAAGCCCCTTGCACTGAATGACGACGCGGTACCGGCGCTCATGCCGGAGGAGCTCGCCGCCCATGTGCGGAAAGCCGGTAATACCTCAATCGGGAAGGGCGCAAATGCGCATACGGTTTCAAACCTGTCGGCGGTCCGAACGAATATCCGCCCGGCGCGGCGCGGGACGCTGCCGCGCTTCTGGTACATGCTCCCCGATTTCATGCCGCGCCACCTGCCGCAGGCATTTGTGCCGCGGATCATTCATACCGCGCCCTACGTCTACACGAATCGCGATCCGGCCATTCTTATCGATGCCAACTTCTCGACATTCTGGACCGAGGGAGAGACCTGGACTGCCGCCGGCCTGGCGGCTTTGCTGAACAGCGCATGGTGCCGCGCCGTCATGGAAGCGACGGGTACGCCGCTTGGCGGCGGCGCGCTGAAACTCGAAGCCGTTCATCTTCGCAAGATGGCTGTGCCGCATCTTGCACCGGCTGCGGTCGAAAGCCTCAATGCAGCCGGGCAATCAACGCCCGACCGCCGGGACGAGCGAACAATCGACCGGATCGTTCTTCGCGCGGTGCTGACCGGCAATCCCTCCGACTCTGAAATCGACGCCTTCGCAGAGCGCCTTGACGCGCGCCGTGCTGCACTAGGCGCAGCCCGCCAAAGAGGTGCAGCATGAGTGCCGACGTGAACCAGGCCCGCGAAGCCATCCTGCGCTGCCGCGCGCTGCGGCAGAAAGGAGCCGTCGAGGCCGTGCTGCGCGGCGAGTTCCAGTCCTGGCTGCGCCGCATCTTTCCCGATGCCGGGGACGAACGCTGGATCAATCACTATGGCGAGGGCGCGGAGGCGCACGCCAAAGTCGGGGTTGCCGGCGGCGCCCTTGCCAACCGCTTCATCGACAATCTGATCGGCTCGACAACGATCGAGTACGAAGCAGACCTGCGTATTCCCGCGAAGCGTGAGGAAGGATTCGGGCAGGTCAAGGAACACGCGGCAGGGCTCATCCGCAGCGGCGTTCCGATATCCCAGGTGCGCGGCATCCTGTCCGACACGGTGGACTGGTACGCCTACGATGTTGTGCTCGATCCGGGCATTGAGCCCGGTGACTGTACCGTCGATGATATCGAGCTTGTCGAAGTCGAAGCGTTTGAGCCGGCGGCTGACGATGAGCCGACCGCCGAGCGGCTGACGCTTTTTCTCCGCCGGCATCTGGCCCGCGAGCAATCCCGTCCGCTGATCGCCGACAACCTTGCCTTCGATCTTGGACTTGAGAGTCCGGCCTACAGGCGCAATGTCGATGCGCTTACCGGGCTGGTTCAGGCTGGCCGCGACGCCGATCCATCGATTGCGCTTGCGACCGATCTCTGGTCTCATTTCGTTGATCATCTCGAAGGAGAAGGCGGTCCCTTTCGTATCGGCCCGTATGTTGACGAGGTTTATCTCACGATCCTGGCACGTCTTCTGAGCGCCAATGCGCTTGCAGGGTCAGCCATCGTCAGTGACGACGATGAACTCCGGGCCATCTTGAACGGCTCCTTTTTTCAGAATGAGTACCAGCTCGATAACCTGGTTGAGAAAGATTACTTCGGCTGGATTGCGGAACCCGCCCATATTGCCGGATTCCTGCCGGTTGCCCGTGAAATCCAGCGCGATCTTTATGCCTACGATTTTGGCCGGCGGGCGGAAGAAGACCTTTTCGGCCGCCTGATGGCGCAGCTTGCGCGCCGCAGCCAGCGCAAGCTGCTCGGACAGGAATGGACGCCGTCATGGCTCGCGCGCCATCTGGCCGAGCGCTGTCTTGACGATCTTCCGGACGGTGAGGAACCCGAGATCGTCGATATGTGCTGCGGTTCCGGCGCGATCCTCGCCGAGGTGATCAAGGCGGTGAAAGCCCGCTATGGCTATGAGGATATCGCCCGTCTCGGCAGCGTCGCGACAGGCTTTGATATCGATCCGCTGGCCGTTGCGTTCGCCAAAACAACGTGGGTCATTACCCTCGCTGACGAAATCAACGGGGCGGGCGGCCCCGTCACGATCCCGATCTATCACGCCGACTCCCTGTTCGCCGTCACACCGGTATCGGCATCGCTGCCGATGCTGGGCGAGAGCGAAAAGATCGATATCACGCTCGACGGTGAAACCATCCAGTTGCCCGCGGGCCTTTTGCAGCCGGACCATCGCGAGCTGTTCGACGCGCTCATCGACTGGGCCTACGACGAAGCGCAGCAGTCCGGTGGCGTGCCGCCGACGGAAGATAATGCGCGGACCACGCTTGATACGGCGGCTGCCGCCTCCAACGTAACCCTGTCGCAAGACCTGCGGGAGGCTTCGGCTCAGGCCCTACTGGCGCTTGCCCGGCGCATGAAAGAACTCGCTGACGCCGGGCGCAACGGCATCTGGGCTTTCATTCTGCGCAACACCTACAGGCCGGGCCTGCTCGCCGGACGGTTCAATGGGCTTGTTTCCAATCCGCCGTGGCTCGCCATGAGCGCGCTTGCCGACAATCCCTACCGTGACCTGCTCTCGCGCCGCGCAGCTCTGTATGGCGTGCGGCCCGCCGGGCAGTCTTTCCTCCATCTTGAATTGGGCACGACCCACCTGCTTCATGCCGTTGACCGGTATCTCAAGCCGGGCGCGGCGGTTGCGTGCCTTGTCCCCGGCACCATCCTGAACGGCAATCACCACGAGAAGTTTCGCCAGCGGGGCTATATCGCCAGCGACCGGCCGGTGGCGTTCAACGTCACTGAAATCTGGCAGGTCGCTCCCGGCACCTTCAAATATCCGGGCGCGGCGCTCATCGGAAAGAAGGGTGCCGACATTGCCGCTGTGGACCATCCGGTCGGCGCGGGGGCGGTCGCACGACCGGATGATGTCGAGACGGTGGACTTTGCCATTCGTCAGATAGGCACGACCCGCACCGCATGGGTTCTTGAGAAAGGCGGGCTGCCGGCGGCGCCGGCCGGCGGCGACGAAGTCTCCCGGCAGGGCGCGGACATTATGCCCCGCAGCACAGTGTGCATCGAAATCCTCAATGACACCGGCAACGAATACCGGGTTGATACGCCCGGACCCGGTTCGGAATGGGGCTTCACCCTCAAGCAGGCCAAAGAGTTCAAAGGCGAAAAGTTTCCCGGCTATGTCGCGCCGCGCTTTATCCACCGGATGGCGCAGTCGGAGAATCTGCTGCCCTTCGTCTTTGGATCGCACCGTGCACCGGTCGCCATTCCGGCCTGCCGGGATGGGAGCGGGGCGTGGCAGATTTACGAGCCTGCCGATATCCGGCGCATGGGTTTCACCCGCACCGCTCGCCGGTTCACGCAAATCAATGACAAGCTTGCGACTATCGGTGACAGCACACTCGCCTACCGCATCGACTTTCGGCGCAAGCTTTCCATTCAGGATTTCGGCGACGACGGCTTTGTCGTGTTGTCCGGCGCCGGCGGCAAGCATATCTGCGCTGCCTGTTTACCCGTTGACGAGGCGGCGGCGCTCGTCATCGACCAGACCCTTTACTGGCAGGTTGTCGCGGAGGAAGACGATGCCTGGTTCAGGACTGGCTTCCTCAACAGCGCGGCTCTGACAGAAGCGATCCTGCCGTTCAATCCCGAGGGGGATTTCGGGCCGCGTCATATCCATACGCTCCCCTATCGCCTGATGCCGCCGTACGACGCCGCCGCCGACGACCACCGCGCCGTGGCCGCCGCCGCCCGTGTGGTTGCCGGCGAGGCGGCGGCTATCGTCGCGGCGGATGCCTATATCGGCGATCCGAATCGTTCGCTTCCGGTCCGGCGTAGGAAGCTGCGCGAGCAGCTCGCTGACAGCGAGAGCTTCCAGGAGCTGGACCGGCTTTGCGGTAAAATTCTTGGGGTCAATGTTGGGTTTGAGGGGGGTGAAACGCGCAATGAGCCATGCATTTTGGAGGAAATGTGATTTCCAGGTCCACACGCCGCGCGATCCGAATTGGGTCGGAAGCCGGCCGTTAGGGGCCGGCGACATCATCAAGGAAACAGGCGCAGAAGCCACGGCTGACGACGTAGATGCCGCCCGGATGCAATGGGCAAGCGAGTTTGTCGATCAGTGCATAGCCAAGGGTTTGCAGGCCGTTGCCATCACGGATCATCACGAGATGGTCATGGTGCCCTACGTCCAGCAGGTGATCGCCGATCGAAAGAAGGCAGACCCGGCTTTTGACCTTTGGCTTTTTCCTGGCATGGAGCTGACCGCCAACAGCGGGAAGCAATGTCTTATAATCTTCGACGCCGCGCTTTCAGAGGATTGGAGACGGCAGGCCCAGGGCAAGCTCGGGATCATCTATGCTGACCTGGACGAGAAGGCGGCCAAGAGCCCGAAGGTGACTCAGCTTGCCGTAAATTATGCGGACATCGCCAAGGAACTTGATACGCTCGAAGGATTGCGCGGGCGCTATATCGTTCTCCCTAACGTCTCGCAGGGCAATAGTCACACCGTTCTGATTGACGGCGCGCACGGTGATTTCCGGCGCATGCCCTATGTTGGCGGTTATCTTGATCGAGGCCAGACGATAAAGACGCTTGGTCCCAAGAACCGGAAGCGCCTGTCCGGCACCGACAAAACATGGTCGGAACGTGAAGTCTACCCGCTGCCCAGCTCAGACAGCCGATCGGCTGATTACGCGGAGCTTGGTCAGAACAATACCTGGATCAAGCTGGCGGAACCGACAGCGGAGGCTATTCGACAGGCGTTTCTCGGTCACCAGTCGCGCATCTGCATCGAACCGCCGCAAATTCCCTCGCTCGTCGTTGCCGAGCTTGCCTTCGAGGGTTCGAGCATCCTGCAGGATACAATCCTGCCGCTTAGTCCGGAACTCAATTCGATCATTGGCGGACGGGGCAGCGGTAAAAGCTCGCTTCTCGAATACTTGTCGTTCGGCCTCGGGCGAAGTTGCCACGATGCGCCACGAGATCACTATTCCGGTACGGAGCGCTTGAGCGAGCTGGTAGACGACACTTTGGTATCAAAAGGCGGCCGCGTCACGCTGAAGATCGTCCAGGACAACGCACTTTTTACGATCGAGCGCGGGCAGGCGAACGCCCACCAGCCCCAGGTCACCTATCCCAACGGTGATACGCAAACCGTAACGGTCAAAGAGCTGCGGGCACTCTTTCCAGCAGTCGTCTACAGTCAGGGCGAGCTTGCCGAAATTGGCAAGCAGGCCGGCAAAAAAGCGCAACTTTCGGACCTGCTTCAGTTTGTAAATCCGGAATACAAGCGGGAGGATGATCGCCTTGCACAGGATATCGAAACCGCCAAAGCTGCGGTTAAGGCGGCGATCCAGAAGCTGGTTTCTCACTGGACTCTGCAAGCCAAACTGCGCCGGTTAAAAACCAACCGCGACTCGATCACGCAGCGCGTGCAGGCTCTTGAGAAAACGCTTCCGAAGCAATCGGACGAAGATCGGGCGATCGTCGCGTATTTCGACAAAGCCAATGACTTCGAGTTGAAGAGAATTCAGGCGTCCAAGCATGCCGATCAGATTCTGGACGAGCTAAACGCATGTGCAACAGAGCTACTAAACGAGCGCGACCTGAAATGCGAGCTGACTGGCGATCCTGAGGCCATTGAGCAGGCATATACAGATCTTTATGAGACCTTTAGCGCCGGTCTTAAGAAGCTACAGGACGAGCTCAAGGCCAGACGCGAAAGACTGACCGCAGCAGAAATGGACTGGACAGGAAAACTCCAGGAGGCACGAGAGGCGCGGGATGCGGTTCTGGAGAAGCTCAGCGAGCACAAGACCGTTACAGCGCAGATTATCAAGTTGCGCGAAGAGATATCAGACCTGACGAACCAGATGGGCGACCTGGAAGCGCAGCTAAAGGCGGCCGGCGATCCTGCTTCGGCCCTGCAGCAGGCAGTGGGCGTTCTGAAGGCGACTAACCGCCAGCGAGCAGAACGCACGCAGGAATGGGCCAAGGAAATCGAAAGGCTTTCCAGCGGCAAGATCAAAGCCGCCGTCGATCCGAATGGCGATACATCGGAGATCGTCGATGCCATGGATATCGTGGCGAGCAAAACCGGATCACAGGAGGCGACCAGACTCAGAGCTCTTGAAGAGGCTTTGAGTGCTGATCCCGCACCGGATGTTGTGGATCGTCTGCGGACGGACTGCCTCTCGCTTCTGTACTGGCGTCAGATTGGCTCCGCATCCGGGGAGGATCAGCCCAGATGCGCAGAGCTGATGAAGGTTTTGGGTGACACAGAGAAGATCAGGGCGTCGTTGACCGAGCGCATTGATACGACGCGGGTTGAGGCAATCAGCACGGCTGTCGCCAAGCCGGAGATTGAGCTCTCCTATTGCGATGGCGACCGGCAGATATCGTTCGAAAAGGCGTCTGAAGGCCAGAGAGCCGCTGCGCTGCTCTTCATGCTGCTGGAACAGCCCGGCGGGCCGCTGATTATCGACCAACCTGAAGGCGACCTGGATAACAGGATCATTACTGACCTGACCGAAAAGCTCCACAACGCAAAACAGAATCGCCAGCTCATCTTCGTCAGTCACAATGCGAACATCGTCGTCAATGGCTCGTCTGAACTTGTGACTCACCTTGATATTGGCGACAACGGCGAGCGCAAAGTCGCTTGCGCCGGGGCCATCGACAAGCGGGAAATCTGCGAAGTGATCACGGCGACAATGGAAGGTGGTGAAAAGGCCTTTAAGGATCGACGGAATAAATATGGATACTAGAGACAAGTATCTCTTCCGTTCGGATTATGCTGTTCAAATTGCGGCACGAAGGGAGTGTCGGTATCGGTAGTTGCGTGCCCCCGCAACCAGTTAGAACCAAAAACCATCAATGAATTCAAACAGTTGGCTCATGGTTTTTGTTTTCCAAAAATTATCGTAACATATCGAAATCTCGTTTTATAAGCTATATCAATGCCTTAGCTAAAAAAGGTTCAAATCGGGGGTAACGAACCACGCAACCACATACAATTGTTATGGGTGAGACATTTTGATCTCGCCGGCCCATGATGCAACATGCCTGTTAACGACATCGCGCTGGAAATGGCCTCACCGCAGGGCGTTCCCGTGAGCGGTCCAGGCATAACCGCTTCAAATTGTAAGATGGCCTTGGGGAGGTCGGCATTCAGTCACGCCGCATCTTATTGCGACATATTCAAAACATCCCAATTTATGACAGCCCAACCGGCCCGCTTATCCGGTTTCACAGGGAACGCGAATTCTCGGGCAATATGATGCCGGCGCGCAGTTCGGGCAGCGCCGCATCCTCCTCGTCTGGAACCGCCTGATCTTGCCCAATGGCCGCTCCATCGTGCTGGAACGCTAGCCGCGTGCTGACGCTTCCGGCTATACCGGGCTTGAGGATGGCGTCTATTACCATTGGTGGGCTCTGAGGAGGGAAGCCGGCCTGTCAACGCTGCTCGGCATCGGCACGGAACTAGCGACTGACTACGAGGACAGGCTGATCCGTGCCATCCGCGACGGGGTACAGGACGCCATCAATCAGGCCGGGCAGCAGATCGTCCAGTGCCAGTTGCAGGTCGCGCCGACGCTAACCATCCCGTAGGGCTTCCCGGTCAGGGTCATCGTGACGCGGGTTTTAGTCCTCGAACCATACAGGGCTGACCATGACAAAGCTGAAACTCGGTCCTCTTGCCGATGACAAGCCGGTGAAAGTGGCGGTGGAATTGCCCGCGCAGCTCCACGGTGACCTCATCGACTACGGCGCTCTGTTGGCCGATAGAGGTGCGACCAGCGAGTCTGCCAGACTGATCGTGCCCTTGCTGAAGCGGTTCATCGCCACGGATCGCGGTTTCGCAAAGGCGCTGCGGCAGATTAACCAATCAGATAGCGCCACTTGACCATGCGTTCGCTCAGATCGATCATCTCGCCGTCGACGCTGAAGCGGCCGTCGCCCTGATGGTGGATCAGCCGCTTTTCTTGCCGTGTGTTATCCACCCATATGCGCTGGACCTCTAGCACGAGCAGATTATAGCGTTGCGACCATCCATCATCTACGATGCGGCATTCGAGATTGGCCCAGCATTCGCGCACCAGCGGCGCGTTCACGGTTTTTGCAGCGACGGGTGTGAGGCCGAAACGCTCGAATTTATCGAGCGTTTCGCCTGAACAATTACCGATATCCACCACCTTTTCCGCCAGATCGACAGTCGGCACTGCCAGCACGCATTCACGGCTTTCCAAAAGCGCCTGATGGCTGTAATCCCATGGACCGATGATGGTGCCGACCAATGCCGGATCGTGGCTTATCATCATGTGAAAGCCCATGGTCATCAGGTTTGCGGGACCATCCGTCCCGCGCGTGGATACAAGCAGGATTGGGCCGGATTCGAGAATGCGATAGGCCTTTTCAGCCGGAAATTCGTCAAACATGATACAGATCCATCGTGAATTTGATGGCCCGCCGCAAGCCATCCCTGCGGTGGGCCTTATTCATGCGGTTATGCGTCGAAGTCGGTGGCGTCTGACGCGCCGCGCCATGCATCGATGTTCTTACGCACGGCTTCCATCTTTTGTTCGGCCAGCATATTGGCGATCTTGCCCGCAAACAGATGCACACGCGGTTCGGCCACGCTTGCCGCCTGCAGGATCAGCGTTGCCACTTTCTCTGGATCGCCCGCCTGCTTGCCGTCCAGTTTATTGAGATGCAGATCGAGCGAAGCCTGAGCTTCAGTATAATCGTCGATGGAGCGCTTTGCTACGACGAGACTGTCCTTCGACAGGAAACCCGTGCGCACCGGTCCGGGATAGACGACGGTTGCCTTGATGCCGAGCTCTGCAAGTTCAGCGGCAAGGGTTTCGGTCAGGCCGGCAAGTGCGAATTTGCTCGCGACATAACTGCCCCATCCGGCATAACCACCCTGAAAGCCGACGATGGACGCCACATTGAAGATATGGCCGCTACGCTGCCTGCGCAGATGTGGCAATGAATGGCGCAGCACATGCAGGGGCGCGAAGACGTTGACGTCGAAATTGCGGCGCAGTTCGGCGTCGCTCAGCGCCTCCACAGCGCCCTGTTGACCATAGCCGGCATTGTTGACCACGCGGTCGATGCGACCGAAGGTGGCGATGGTCTTGTCGATGGCGGCTTTCACGCTTGCCTCGCTGACGAGATCGACTTCCAGTGCCAGAAATTGTGCGCTGTCTTCGCCAAATGCTTGCCGCAGGCTTTCGAGAGTGCGCGAGGTGGCGGCCACGCTATCGCCTTTGGCCATGGCCTGCCGCGCCAGAGACAGGCCGATGCCGCGCGCAGCCCCTGTGATGAACCAGACCCTGTTTTGAGTTTGTTGCTGCATGAATGGATACTCCTGTTGTTGGTTGATTATTAAATGGCCACGCTCATCCCGCCATCGGCCATGACGATGGCTCCCACTATGTAGCTTGCGCGGTCCGAGGCGAGGAAAGTGACGACTTCAGCGATTTCCTCAGGGGAAGCAGCGCGGCCGATCGGTGCTTTTCGGCCATGTTCGGCAAGATAGGCGCGGCCATTTGGCTGGATTGCATTCGTGATATTGGTCACTGCATCACCTGAGCCGACCGCATTGACGCGGATGCCGTGGCCGATGGCCTCAAGCGCCAACGTGCGGGTGAGTTGCGCCAGCGCGCCCTTGGATGCCGCATAGGCGGCAATTCCGGGAAAGGACTGGAAGCAGGCATAGGAGCCGATATTGACGATTGCCCCGCGTCGGGCAGGCATCATCGCCTGCATGGCTTCGCGCGAAAACAGGAAGGCACCAGTTGTATTGACCGCAATAACCTGGTTCCACTCATCAAGGCTCATCTCGGCCAAGGGCCGGTTGATGATGATACCGGCATTGTTAACCAGAATATCCAGCTGTCCGAATTCTGAAAGCGCTGTATCCACCGCACGTGCCGCGCTCTCTTCCTGCGCGACGTCAGCAACCAATGGCACGATGCCGTCGCGGGCGAGGACCTTGACATTATCGCCACGGCCGACCGCCACGATACATGCGCCTTGAGCGTGAAGAAGCTCGACTGTCGCAAGGCCGATACCGCTGGCGGCACCGGTGACGATAGCGACCTTGCCTGCAAAGGGCAGGTCGTGTTGGGGTGATGTTGTCATTGTCTGTGACATGATAGTCCTTGTCGATTGGGATTTGTCGCTCAAAAGGGGCTGGCAGTGGGACGCACGATGATTTCGCTGACATCCACATCGTCGGGTTGCGAGATCGCATAGGCGATTGCCTGCGCAACCGCCTGCGGGGGCAGGGCAACACGGCGAAACTCCAGCATGGCGGCGCGCGCCGTTTCATCGGTGATGTGATCCGCCAGTTCCGATTGCACGACACCGGGACTGATGACGCTCACCCGAATCTGGTCGGTTTCCTGACGCAGACCATCTGAAATGGCGCGTACTGCAAACTTGCTTGCACAATAGACTGCGGCAGTGGGCGAGACGGCATGGGCGCCGATTGAAGCGATGTTGATGATGTGCCCTTTGCCCTCTGCCTGCATGACCGGCAGGACGGCTGCAATGCCGTGCAGGACCCCCTTTATATTGACGTCGATCATGCGGTTCCATTCATCGACTTTTAGCGCGGCAAAGGGGGAAAGCGGCATGACGCCGGCATTGTTGATCAGTACGTCGATTTGCCCATGCCGTTCGCGCGCGAAATCAACCATGCGCTGAAGGTCTTCAAGCCGTGTGACGTCGAGTTCCACGGTGTCAACCTGACGGCCTTCGGCTCGCAATTCTTTCTGCAATACTGCAAGACGTTCGGTGCGGCGCGCACCTATGACGAGATGATGGCCCATTCGGGCCAGATGGCGGGCGGTGGCTTCGCCAATGCCGCTGCTGGCACCAGTCAAAAGAATGACTTTAGCATCTGGTGATATATCCATGTTTTTTCCTCCTTTCCCGCGGCAGTCGCATGCGACACCGCAGAGGGTGGTTGAACGAGAAAGAAGTTAGTTAGGCGGTGCGGAGCGAGCTAGACCAGGACCTCTTGCATTATTGCCTAAAACTATTTCTTTTGATGCCTATTGCAGATAATAGGCTTGTTATTGTATCCATTTTGTATGGATAATCGGCACATAAATACGAGAGAATTCAAGTCGGATACCTCGCGGCAAGCCGAGATGGCGTCGCTGATCCGGCAGCTTGCTCCACATGAGGGTCATACGAAATCGCTGCTCGATGGCGTGCGCCTGATGCGGGCGGATCATCCGCTGGGCCGCACGCCGGTGCTTTATGAGCCCAGCATCGTGATCGTCTGTCAGGGGCACAAACGCGGCTATCTGGCCAATCAGGTCTATCATTACGATGCACAGCATTATCTGGTGCTTTCCGTCCCGCTGCCTTTCTCGACAGAGACGGAAGCCAGTCCCGAAGAGCCTTTGCTGGCTGTCTCCGTTCGTCTCGACATGACCGCCGTGGCCGATCTGATCATCGAGGTCGATCAACAGGCCACCAGTCCGGCAAGCCCGCCCGCCGGCATCGTTTCCACGCCATTGGACGCCACACTGGCCGATACGACGGTGCGGCTGCTTCGCGCATTGTGTTCGCCGCTGGAAGCAAGGGTGCTGGGGCCTGCCATCGTGCGGGAATTGTGTTTCCGCGTTCTGGTGGGCGGGCAGGGCGGTGCGATCCGGGCCGCCTTGGCAAGCCATGGCAATTTCGGCCGCATCGCGCGTGTTCTGCGGCGCATTCATAGCGATTACGTGCAGCAGCTCGATGTGAGCTCGCTGGCAAGTGAAGCAGGCCTTAGCACTCCCGCGTTCCATGCTCATTTCAAGGCGGTTACAGCAACTTCACCCATTCAATACATCAAGTCGGTTCGCCTGCATCAGGCGCGCCTTATGATGATCCGTGACGATGTAACGGCTGCGGGCGCTGCGGCACGGGTCGGCTATGAAAGCGCGTCACAGTTCAACCGCGAGTTCAAACGGCTTTTCGGTCGCAGTCCCGGAGAAGAGGCGCGCGAAATGCGCTCCGCATTCGCGCTTATGGCACCCGCGCAACTGGAAGCCGTAGCGGCTACCCATTGACCGAAAGATTCAGGCAGGCGGCGAAAGTCAGTCTATCTCTCCATCCAGGCACTGCCGCAGCAGTCCTGCGGCATACTGCGTGGTGGGAGGTGTTTTCGTGAACAATATCCGGTAGATCACCGGTGCCACGACCCGATCGAGCAGGGTTTCCGCGTCGGGCGGGGTTGCGCCTTGCCGGACACCGCGAGCAATGATGCTGGCGAGATTGCGCAGGATACATTCCGTGCATTGGCCCGCACGTTCGGTCGAGCTTCCGGCCAGCGCTTCGCGCAGCAACTCGCGTCCGGGGCCGGAACTCATTTCATCGACGAATTGTTCAAGCCAAAGGTCAAGGTCGCTTTGCCAGTCACCGCTATCCGGCGGCAGGGCATCAGCCTGAAACTGCCGCACGGCGACATCGGCCAGCAATTGCGAAAGATCACCCCAACGGCGGTAGATGGTCGAGGGCGTGACGCCTGCGCGGGCCGCGATCATCGGCACGGTGATCTCGGATGCGGCCTTTTCCTGCCGCAGTGTTTCCACGGCTTCCAGAACGGCGGCCTGTATCCGCGCCGCGCGGCCTCCCGGTCGGCTGATTGGGGCAGGGGCTGTATCTGTTTGATCTCTCAAGGACAATTCAAGGTCTTCCACGGTATGGGGTGACGCATCAAACGCCACTAACGCAAATAATTTGCTTTAGTGGTCAATTTGCGCTACAAACGCAACAAATTCGCTTTTAGCATGGAATCGCTGACATGACCACCCTTTGTAACGAGACGCGGGGCGGGGCGGAAAGATCATCCGCCCTTGCTTTGCACGGTCTCACCATCATTCTGTTTTTCGCGGCATCGAGCATGACGACGCCGCTCTTTCCGCTTTATCAGGCAAGCTGGGGCATTTCGGCCTTTCTGATCAGCGTGATTTTCGCGGTCTATGTCGGCACGCTGCTCGTCTCGCTGTTGTTTCTGGGAGTTCTGTCCAATCATTTTGGCCGACGGCCTGTCATCGTGGCGGCCCTCGCGGTGGAATGCGCAGCACTTGTCATGTTCCTCGCTGGGGACAGCGGAAGCTGGCTGGTGGCGGCGCGTCTGGTTCAGGGCTTTGCCACAGGCATCGCGACCACGGCGGTCGCGGCAGCGCTTCTGGATGTCGATCACAAGGCGGGCGCGGTGATCAACAGTCTGGCGCCTATGGTTGGCATGGCATTGGGCGCGATCGGGGCAGGTGTTCTGGTCCAGTTCGCGCCGTTGCCCTTGCGGCTGGTCTATGCGTTGACCTTGGGGCTTTCCCTGATCCAGATCCTGCGCACCTTGCTTTCAGCGGAGACTTTCCGGAATCGAACCAGCAAAGGCTTGTCCCTGCGGCCAAAGGTCGAGATTCCGACCGAGGTGCGGGGAATGTTTCTCCGCATCATCCCGCTGAATGTCGCCGTCTGGGGATTGGGCGCGCTGTTCCTGTCGCTGTTGCCCGGACTTCTGCATGAAATGGCGGCAGGACCGTCGATGGCGTGGCTGAGTGGCGCTGCGGTCGGAATTCTGACACTGGCGGGTGCGGGGGCCGTCATGCTCTTCCGCGACCGTTCGGCTGCAAGCGCTCGCAACTGGGCCGGGCTGACGATTATTGCCGGAACCGGGATCGTCCTGCTTGGTACGCTTTTTCACAGCCCTGTCTTGCTTCTGTTCGGTTCACTGCCGACCGGCATCGGCTTTGGCGCCGGGTTCCTTGGCGTATTGCGCGGTCTGGTGGCGCGTGCAAGGCCCGAAGAACGCGCCGGCCTGATCTCGTCCTTCTACATTGCCAGCTATCTGCCGAACGCGCTTCTGGCGATGATCGCCGGATATGCCGCAGGCCAGATCGGTGTTTTCGATACTGTGCTGGGGTTTGGAGCATTCATCATCCTTATGGCGGGTCTATCCCTGGCCATGAACGTGAATGAGCCAAATTGAGCGGTATGGCGCGGCCTAACTGAAAGAACGCCTCAGCCCCTCTATGAAACTGCGGGTGCGGATCGGAAGGTGACGCCGGCTGGGATAAATTGCATGGATGGTGACTTCGTTCATTGCGGTCTCCGGCAGGATTTCCACCAGCTTGCCAAGCACGATGTCTTTTTCAACGATGAATGAAGGCAGAAGCGCGATCCCAAGGCCCGCGAGCGCGGCCACACGGATCGCGTCGCCGCTGTCAAAGCGAGCATAGCCATCACCATGGATCGTGACGGGCTGTCCGTCTTTGCCGGGCAGGCTCCATACCGTTGATGTCGCGCCTAATCCATAGACCAGCCGCTTGTGATGCGCCAGATCGGTAAGGCTGGCCGGTGTGCCATGTTTCCGGAGATATTCTGGTGACGCATAGAGTCCAAGCCGCGTCCGGTCGATCACCTGCGTGATATACTGCCCGTTCGGCGCGGTCGCCCCGACCCGGATCGCAAGATCGAACCCCTCCTCGACAAGATCGACCAACCGGTCGGTGAAGCTCACTTCAATGGCCAGATCGGGCGCGGTTTTGAGATAGGTTGCAAGGTAGGGAATGATTTTCGCCTTCCCGTAGCCTTCGGAGACCGTCAGGCGCAGTGTGCCGTGCGGTCGAAGCTGATCCTGACGAATGCTCGCCTCGGCTTCGGCAAGGTCTTCGAGCAGTTGCAGGCTACGGCGGTAGAATTCATGGCCTTCGGTGGTCAGGGACAGGCGACGAGTGGTGCGGTGGAACAGCCGAATCCCAAGATAGCTTTCCAGCCGCGCCAGCGCCTTTCCGGCCGCGGAGCGGGTTAGCCCAACGGCCTTTCCACCGCCGACAAAACTGCCAGCCTCGGCCACGGCAACAAAGATACGCAGCGCCCCGATATCGAGATCGGAAGCGGGAGGCAGGCGTTTCGCGATATTTCGGCTTTGCATTGGGGAAACCTGTTCGTCAATCGAAGGTCCATATTACCGATTGTCGAACACATTATGAAAGGTATTTAAATGTCCTCCAAGAATACGCTTCCCGAAAATGCACAGGCGGCCCTTGATGGCTGGATCGCTGCTGCAGGCCCCGTGGTGGAAAAGATTTACGGTACATCGGAAGCGAGTTGGGCAAAAGTCCGCTCCGATTATATGAGAGGTCTTGGCCACCTGTTTCCCGCGCCGAAAGGCGTTTCTTATGGAACTACGACGCTGGATTCCATGCCGACGATGACGGCTGTTCCTGAAGGCTCGGAACCTCAACGGGTCTTGCTCTATATCCACGGTGGTGGCTATGTTCATGGCGGCGTTGAAGGCTATCGCGGTTTGACCGGGCGGCTGGCAAAGGCCTTGAATGCGAAGATCTATGCACCCGAATATCGTCAGGCACCGGAATTTCCGTTTCCAACCCCGATTGATGATGTGTTTGCCGCCTATCGCGCGATTCTCTCATCGGGCGTTGATCCGAAAAATCTCGTTCTTGCGGGCGATTCCGCTGGTGGCGCTATGGTCGTCACCATGATGCGCAAGGCCCGCAATGCGGGGATCGCATTGCCTGCGGCAGGTGTCGCCTTTTCGCCCTGGGCCAATCTGACACATAGCGGGCGGTCAGCCACCGTGCGCGATGGGATTGATCCGCTTTGCAGCGTGGAATTTTTGAACAAGCTGGCGCGCATGTTCCTCGCCGGTGAATTGCCGACACATTCTGATGCCTCTCCAGTCTTCGCCGATGTTCACGATCTGGCACCAGTGCTGATCCAGATCGGTGAAAACGAGGTCATGCTTAGCGATGCGATCCGTCTTGCGTCCAATCTGGGCGAGGCACGGGTGCGCACGTCGCTTGAAGTCTGGCCGGGCATGTTTCATGTCTGGCATCTGCTGGCCGGTGTCCTGCCTGAAGCGGATCAAGCGATCCTCGATGCCGTCCGGTTTCTTGATGATGCGCTGACTTCAAAGGCCCGTACAGGGCTTTAATCCGCGATTGGTGAAACATTTGGTAGCGCTGGCCATTCGACGGATTAGCTGCGGATTTTGCCGTGCATTCTTCGATACTTGAGCGCCTCGCCCTTGCCGATCAGACAGGTCCAGCGTCTTCAGCGCTTCGATGATCTCGTCATATGAGACGGCCTTATCGGTTCCAGGATAAAGGCGAAGGGCCGGACTGGAATCGATGGCAAAGATGTCGGATGCCCACGACGCAAGAATGGCGCGTTTCTCGTCTATCTCGATATCGTCGGCTGCAAGAACGTCTCGGGGATGACCGAAATGTTGGACCGGATGATGCAGATGCTCGGCGCTAATTGCTGCTGTTTTCTCCGGAATCGAATTTTCCAATCTTTCCTTTCTCATAGCTTGCCCCCCTTTGATGCCAGGCGGATGGTTTCGGTTGCATGTGGCGCAGGTCGTTAGTGCGCCCGGTGATCGAACACGCCTCGCGCGGCCTCGACCATTGTTTTTAGATGGCTCGGTTCGCGAACACCTTGCCTGTATAATTCCACAGTGATGGCCGCCATCCGCTCCGCTTCCTCAGTTTCCTTGGTAACTCCAGCTCTCGATCGAATGTCATCGAAAACCCTCTGACAGACAACAAGGTCTCTGGAATAGAGTGGTTGGGGTGAGCGCTTGATTGTAGTCTGAACCATGTTTATCTCCTCATTGGAGGCTCGCCCCCAGCGGGGGCGAGCCAAAGACAATCGCTTAGAAATCCATGCCGGCGCTAGCCGGCAGGGCTGGAGTGGCTTCCTTTTTGGGCTTCTCTGCGATCATCGCTTCCGTTGTCACAAGAAGACCGGCAACCGAGGCTGCGTCCTGCAGCGCAGTGCGCACAACCTTGACCGGATCGATGACACCCTGAGCATAAAGATCACCATATTCGCCGGTCTGGGCGTTCCAGCCATAGGAGAAGTCGGTTTTTTCACGCAGTTTGCCGACAATGATCGAACCTTCTGCGCCGGCATTTTCGGCGATCTGGCGAACAGGTGCTTCAATCGCCCGTCGCACGATCTCGACGCCGACACGCTGATCGTCGTTCGCGATCGGAAGGCCCTCGAGCGCCTTAACGGCACGCAGGAGAGCGACACCGCCACCCGGGAGAATGCCTTCCTCTACCGCGGCGCGGGTCGCATGCAGCGCATCGTCGACGCGGTCCTTTTTCTCCTTCACTTCGACTTCCGTCGAGCCACCGACGCGGATGACTGCGACGCCCCCGGCAAGCTTGGCAAGTCGTTCCTGTAGCTTTTCGCGGTCGTAGTCGGAGGTTGTCTCCTCGATCTGAGCCCGAATCTGGGCAACGCGGCCATCGATTTCCGCCTTGGAACCGACGCCATCGATAATGGTGGTGTTCTCCTTCTCGATCGCCACTCTCTTCGCCCGGCCGAGCATGTTGAGGGTGACGTTTTCCAACTTGATGCCGAGGTCTTCCGAGATCACGGTTCCTCCCGTCAGGATGGCGATGTCTTCCAGCATGGCCTTGCGACGGTCGCCGAAGCCAGGAGCCTTGACGGCAGCGATCTTGAGACCGCCGCGCAGCTTGTTGACGACAAGCGTTGCAAGAGCTTCCCCTTCGACGTCTTCAGCGATGATGACGAGCGGTTTGCCGGACTGGACGACGGCTTCGAGAACCGGCAGCATAGCCTGCAGGTTCGACAACTTCTTCTCATGGATCAGGATATAGGGATCTTCCAGTTCCACCCGCATCTTGTCTTGGTTGGTGACGAAGTAGGGGCTGAGATAGCCGCGATCGAACTGCATGCCTTCGACGACTTCGAGTTCGGTTTCAGCGGTCTTGGCTTCTTCGACCGTTATCACACCTTCGTTGCCGACTTTCTCCATCGCCTCGGCAAGATAACGACCGATCTCCGTATCCCCGTTGGCGGAGATGGTACCAACTTGAGCAATTTCGGAATTGCTGGTGATCTTGCGGGCGTTGGTCTTCAACTCCTTGACGACCGCGTCGACGGCGAGATCGATGCCACGCTTCAGGTCCATCGGATTCATGCCGGAGGCGACGGCTTTGGCGCCTTCCTTAACGATGGCCTGGGCAAGCACGGTCGCGGTTGTCGTGCCGTCGCCGGCGAGATCGTTCGTCTTCGATGCCACTTCGCGCAGCATCTGGGCGCCCATGTTCTCGAACTTGTCCTCGAGTTCGATCTCCTTTGCCACGGAAACGCCGTCCTTGGTTATACGAGGGGCACCGAAGGACTTGTCGATCACGACATTGCGGCCCTTTGGACCGAGCGTGACCTTCACGGCATTGGCCAGTACGTCGACTCCCCGCAGCATGCGTTCACGGGCATCGGTGTGGAACTTGACTTCTTTCGCAGCCATTTTTTCTAACTCCTCAATAGGCAGCTATTTGACTGATGGGTTGGATTGACGGGTTATCGCCTCAGGCAGCTTTTTTCTGCTCTGCCTGGGTTTCGATGATGCCCATGACATCGCTTTCCTTCATGATCAGCAGGTCTTCGCCGTTGATCTTGATCTCGGTGCCGGACCATTTGCCGAACAGGATGCGGTCGCCGGCCTTGACGTCGAGCGCCTGGATCTGGCCGGCATCGTTGCGCGCGCCGGGACCTACGGCGATGACTTCGCCTTCCTGCGGCTTTTCCTTGGCGGTGTCGGGAATGATGATGCCGCCCTTGGTCTTTTCTTCGGATTCGACCCGGCGGACGAGAATGCGATCATGAAGCGGTCGGAACGACATGTTTTCCTCCGTTGAGCAAAAATGATGACGTTGTTCCCTCTGGCCGGACCGAATGATCGGTCCGGGCGGGTGCAAAACCTCAAGTCGAGCATTTTGCGCAAAATGATCTGGTTTTGAGATTTTTCGATTTCAAGAGGGAGAAACGAAAAAATTAGCACTCGTCTTCTGATGCTACTAACATACTGGAAAGGAACAATAAACGGCGCGCTTGCGTTTAAAAATCCGTTGATGGTCGTGAAATTTTGCGACACACTTCACAGTGTCATGAAACGGAGATGAAGCATGCAATTCTCATCGGATCTGGAACGTCAGCTCAATGGCTACGGCCTCACCACCGCGCACATCCTCTATCGCATTCCTGATTTCGAATCCGTGCTGCAGACCTATGTCTGGCAGGACTACGATCTGGCACCCGATTTTCCTGAGATGCACAGGTTCCTGGATTTCTGGCAGTCCAGGCTTGAAGGCCCGCTCCATTCTGTCCGCTATACGCATCAGTGCTTGATCGGACCGAATGAATGGCGCCGCGTCGAAGGCGAGTTCAAGCTTCACTGAGGTCTTGAACAGAAATTTCCTCTATCCTAGCTTTTTCGTGACCGGGGCTTGATGAGATCGGTCAATATCCCACGTCTGTTCAGAGTGAAACCGGATAGGGAAGAGAAGATCAAAATCATCAAAGACTTCAGCATCAAGGAACGCGAAGAGGTCTTTGCCGCCGTCGCGCGTGTCCTGAGGGGACCGCTTGCGAGGCTTATGTCGAAGGCAACCGCCATTACACGCAGGCAGAGAACACGCATAGTCATTCGACCGTTCTGCATGTTGGTAGTGCTGTAGCCGTACAAGGGAATGAACAATCTCACTAAAATTCAATGCAGGCCGAGGCATCGGTATTTCAGCTAAAATCGACGTTTCAGCAGGCAATGCTCCTGTAGACGCACGCTTTCCCACTTCGATCGGGTGTCTATTGGCAATTGGGAAATCGGGAAGATTGGTGCGTCGGTGGCTTCGGGAACAGATTTGCGGGCGACTGGTCACGTTGTGGTGAGCGATCCGCAAAAAATCTCTTTTATTGACGAACAAAACATGAACATGTATCTTCGCTCATATGGTGAAAAAGAGCCTTCAGGATAAACTTGCCATCCTATCGGATGCGGCAAAATACGATGCATCTTGTGCGTCAAGCGGTGGCGAGAAGCGCGATGCAAGCAAGGGCGGTGTCGGATCGTCGGGAGGAGCAGGGATTTGCCATGCTTACACTCCGGATGGGCGCTGTATCAGCCTGCTGAAAATTCTTATGACCAACTTCTGCATCTTCGACTGTGCCTATTGCATAAACCGGGTCAGCTCGAACGTGGAACGGGCGCGGTTCTCAGTCGAGGAAGTTGTCTCGCTCACGCTGGAATTTTATCGACGCAATTACATCGAGGGCCTGTTCTTGTCCTCGGGCATCATCAAGTCCCCCGACCAGACCATGTCCGATATGGTACGCATAGCGCGGACATTGCGGGAGGGTCACGGCTTCCGCGGCTATATCCATCTCAAGACGATTCCCGATGCAAGTCCGGACTTGATCCGGGAGGCCGGGCTTTGGGCTGATCGGCTATCGATTAATGTCGAATTGCCGGAGGACGCAAGTGTGCGCAAATTCGCTCCGGAAAAACGCCCTGAAACGATCCGTGGTGCGATGGCACAAGTGCGGCTGGAAGGCGAGGCGGCAAAAGATAAGACCCATACCGGGCGTAAGCCGCGCCGGTTTGCACCGGCCGGGCAAAGTACGCAGATGATCATCGGCGCGGATGGGGCAGACGATGTGACCATCCTCAAAATGTCGACACGGCTTTACAGTGGTTACAAGCTGCGACGGGTTTATTATTCAGCATTCTCCCCGATCCCGGACGCCTCCGCAGCTCTGCCCTTGATCCAGCCTCCTCTTCTGCGTGAACACCGCCTATATCAGGCAGATTGGCTTTTGCGTTTCTATGGGTTCACCGCCGAGGAAATCGCTACCGGCACGAAGGCTGGTCATCTTGATTTGGAACTGGACCCAAAACTTGCCTGGGCCATACAGCACCGTGGCCTATTCCCTCTGGATGTAAACCGTGCAAGCCGTGAATTGCTGCTGCGTGTTCCTGGATTTGGCACCCGCACGGTGGATCGCATAATCGTTGCGCGCCAGAACGGCGGTTTAAGATACGAAGATCTGGTGCGGATAGGTGCCAACATGAACAAGGCACGCCCCTTTTTCATGGCACCTGGCTGGTCGCCGGGGCGGCTCATCGACAACGTCGATTTACGCGCTCGATTTGCACCTCCCGCTGAGCAACTGCGGCTATTATGATCTATTCCGTTAAACTACCCGACGGCGGCACCTTCGATGCGTGGCGTGAGATGGCGCGCATCGCGATATCACATGGTATCGAGCCAAATGATATCGATTGGATCGGAGCAGACGGATTGTTTGATGGGGCGTCGCTGCCCAATGCGCCTGGTGAGCATAAGGCAAGCGTTACGCAGGGGTTTTTGAAGCTTGCGCATTCGGTCATCTGGCATTCTAATCCGGAACGGTTCGGACTGCTCTATCAGGCGTTGTGGCGGCTTGACCGAAACGCGGGAGAACCTTTAAGCCATGCTGACCCGCTTGGGCGGCGGCTGCATCTCATGGCAAAATCGGTTGGTCGTGATATCCACAAGATGCATGCTTTCGTACGGTTTCGCGAATTACCTGAGACTGGATTGCGTCGTCGCTTTGCTGCTTGGTTTGAGCCGGAGCATAATATAGTCGAGCCGGGTAGTTCCTTTTTCGCAAAGCGTTTCGCGGATATGGACTGGGTGATCGCCACGCCAAGGCTTACAGCTCGATTTGAAGCCGGCAGACTTAGCTACCATCCAGGCGGTTCACGCCCTGACTTATCGGAAGATGCCACCGAAACGCTTTGGGGCACCTATTTCGCGAACATCTTCAATCCGGCACGGGTAAAGTTGAATGCGATGCGCGCGGAAATGCCTAAGAAGTATTGGAAGAACCTACCCGAAACGCGCCTGATTCCAGATATGTTACGAGATGCCGAGTCGCGAGTGGAGCGAATGCGCGCGGCCGCAGAAACGTCACCAGCGGCTGGCGCAGTCGCGATTTCGACCCGTTATCGCGCTGCGATGCCGCAAACGCCCGAGTTCCCTCAGACAATGGTCGAAGCGCGAGCGGCTGCCGGACATTGTCGGCGATGTGGATTATGCGAGGCCGCAACCCAGACTGTTTGGGGTGAGGGGCCCGAAGACGCTGAGCTCATGATTGTAGGAGAACAGCCGGGTGATCGTGAGGATCTGGAAGGTCGACCGTTCGTAGGTCCGGCAGGTCACCTCTTGCGTGAAGCCATGGTTGCAGCAGGAGCAGAAGTCAGGCAGACATGGCTGACCAATGCAGTTAAGCACTTCAAGTTCATGCCGCGTGGCAAGCGCCGCCTGCATCAAAATCCTGACCGGCAGGAAATTCTGCATTGTCGCTGGTGGCTGGGGCTCGAATTGGCTTTCATCCGTCCACGCATGGTGGTTGCGTTGGGGGCCTCTGCGGCGTTGGCTCTGACGGATAACAACGCTCCTCTTACTTCGCGACGCGGTCAGGCTGAAATCGGGTTACATGGTGGACCGGTGCTGATCTCCTGGCATCCATCCTATATCTTGCGGTTAAACGACAGTGTCGCGAGAGAACGTGCAAGGCGTGAATTGATCGAAGATATAATCCAGGCCGCTCGCATGGGCGTATCTGTCTGATCCGTCAATGTTTCAGCTTCGATCAGGAGAGATCAATAAAAGGAAGCCGCCGGCGCGTTCGGTGTGTTAGTTCACTGCCAGCAGTGGCCATTGCTGCTCCAATGTCGGCACTTGCCGTAATTCCCTGCACGAAAGGCTGGTCGTGCATCAGATACGGCAACGCGCCGAACGCAATCTTGCCACATCCAACGTCCGGTGCCAGCAAAGTGTAGTCGTCTGAGACCTCCGGAATATCCTCTCCGACCGAAACGAGTTGCCGGCGCAGTGACGGAAACGGCAAATCCTTCGTCTTGAGTGGCTTCTGGCCTCGGGCGTCGATGAACACGTCGAATGTCCGTACTTCCGAGCCAATGGCGATGACGGTGTGATCCTTCCTTACCTCCATGTCGTAATCGTGCCCAAGTTCGAGGACGTCTATCAGGCCGGCCTTGCGCAGCGCCAGTAGCCTGCGGATCGATTCCGACGGGATTGCAGCATAGTTGTCGACGAAGACCTTGCAGAGTCCTGTATCGAACCGCTCGCGGTCCTCTTCATTGAGATGCGGGATAATCTCCTGCACGACCTCGTGCAGCCGAAGGATTGCATAGCGCCAGGGGACGGTATGCTTCTCCCGCTTGTTGCGCTCGACTTCTTTGAGATTGTATTCTGCCCAGCGGAACGCATCGTGGTTTTGGCGGTCGGCAAAGTAGGCGTCAGCGAAGCTGTCAGCGTCGAGCTTCGAAAGCGAAACACGCGCGCTCCAGGCCGGATCGGCGTCCTCGATTTCGCGCGCGACCAGGGCAAATATCCTGTCAAGCAAGCCACTCTCGCCAGTCTGGATCTCCCTGTTGATCGCCTGCTCCGTGGCAATCTGCAAGGGCTCGTAAGGGATCGGGCAATAAAAATCCGCTTCTGGCAGGATGCCAGAACGGGACATAAGCGTTATCGCCAGACCTTTACTGTCCGGGTCAAGGTCGAAGCGCAGGCTTTCGTCTTCTTCCTCGATGAAGCTTCCATGTTGGGCAACGACCGCCATCGCTGCGTCGATGGCGCTGAGCGATGTGCCCATAATGCCCACTTTGCACGCTGGTATTCTGGCTTCGATCAGTCCAGACCAGGCGCTGGGAAAATAACTGCGCGTTGCTTCGTCGTCGTCGGGCCAGACGTGGCCGGTGGCGATGACGACGAGATCGAAGAGTTTCGAAACCAGCTTGCCATCAGACCAGAGCTTTACGCCATTGGCGGCGGCTTCGATATCCGTGACCTCGCAGGATTCATGCACTTCGACTTCAAAGCCTTTTCGACGCGCTACCTCGACAAGAGCCAGAAACTGATCCCGGAAATATTCGCCCAGCAGAATGCGGGGCAGGAATTGTCGATCGTGAAGACCTTCCTTGTCGACCCGGTATCGAGCGAGACGCGTCTCGTCCTGCTCGTGCAGCCAGTCGAGATAGGTCGAGGTAATCGGCGGTATCTCGATGCTGGCGATGTTGGCAAGCATCATGCGGCTGTTCTCATCGTCATTATAAGGCATGCCTACGCCGGCTTCATCTTCCTTCTCGTAGATCGAGATGGAAATTGGCTCTGCGAATTTGAGCAGCGAAAAGAAAGTATAGATCCCGGTCGGACCGGTGCCGACGATAGCAATGTTCTTCATGGGCGATTACCAATTTCTCCACATTCCAATATGCGCGGTAAACGGCCCGGCTGGGCCGGGCCGCTTGTGTTTGCACTTCGAACATCTCTTCACATCAGTTGTATGCTGCGAGATCAGAGCTTGACGGTATCTTCACGCGCCCATAAGCGGAGCTTACGGCAAGACGTGACGAAATCGGTGGCCGCCCTTGCATTGTCGAGCGGGATCAGCCCTTCGTCCATTTCGGGCTCGATACCGGCCTTGGCAAGGAGTGGCATTGCGCCTGCGGTAAAGCCAATGAACTTGCAGTGGGCAAAAGCGTCTGCCACAAAGTCTCTTGCAGTGGACTCGCCGATAAGCCGGTTGGCCGCTTCTTCAGATAACACAAGGGCTACAGCATCAAACAATACGGATGGACCGCCGTCAATCATATGGTCGGCCTCTATCCAGTCGCCGCTGGATGCTTCGAAACCTCCGACCGTCGGCGCAACCAGTTCCACCATCGCGCCTTCCTTCTCCGCGGCGTGCCGGATACCCTTGAGCACCTGCGCATCCGTGCCATTGGCGACAAGCACGCCGATCTTTCTGCCCTTGAAGCTGCCGGGTCCGTTCTCAATGATGCTGAGTGCAGGAGACGGAGCAAGATCGCCGCGCACGGGCACCATCGCATCCGCAGCCTTCGGCATCTTGCGGATGCCGAGCTTGCCGGCGACCGTTTCCGCAAGGTTGGCATCGATATTCAGCAGATGAGATACAACACGCTCGCGGATCACAGGTGTTTCCACCTTCGACAGTTCGAAGGTCAGCGCCATCGCAATATGTTTCTGTTCCACCGCGGTCTGGCTCAGATAGAACTGACGCGCCTGGCTGTAATGGTCGGCGAAGCTCTCCGGTCTAAGGCGAACTTTCTGTCCGTCTTCCTGCGCTGCAAACGACCGGAACCCGCGCCTGGGGTCGGGCCTCGGTCCTTCGCCCCAGGAATTAGGCTGGTAATTTGCTCGTCCGACAGGATTGCGCATCGCCATATGGCCGTCCTGCTGGAGATGGTGGAACGGACACTTCGGCGCATTGATCGGGATATGTGTGAAATTGGGGCTGCCCAGTCTTTTCAACTGCGTGTCGAGATAGGAGAAGTTGCGACCCTGCAGCAGGGGATCGTTGGAGAAGTCGATGCCGGGGGGGACGTTCTGCGTCATGAATGCGACCTGCTCGGTCTCGGCGAAGAAATTGTCCGGCATCCGATCCAGCACCAGACGCCCGACCGGGATCGGCTTGATGACTTCTTCCGGAATCAGCTTCGTCGGATCGAGCACATCGAAATCGAAACTGTCCGCGAAGTCCTGATCGAAGAGCTGCACGCACAGTTCCCATTCCGGAAAGTCGCCAGCTTGTATTGCAGTCCACAGATCGCGGCGATGGAAATCCGGATCCGCACCGTTGATTTTGATCGCCTCGTTCCAGACAACCGATTGGAGACCAAGCTTCGGCTTCCAGATGAATTTGACGAAAGTTGACTCATCCTTGGCATTCACGAAGCGGAAGGTGTGAACGCCGAACCCTTCCATGAAGCGGAAGGAGCGCGGGATGGCGCGGTCCGACATCACCCACATGATCATATGCATGGATTCCGGCGTCAGGCTGATGAAGTCCCAGAAATTGTCATGGGCTGACTGGGCCTGCGGAAAAGCCCGGTCAGGCTCCTCCTTGACGGCATGGACCATATCGGGAAACCGGATGGCGTCCTGGATGAAGAACACGGGAATGTTGTTGCCGACAATATCCCAGTTACCTTCCTTGGTATACATCTTGACGGCGAAGCCGCGCACATCTCGGGCAAGGTCGAACGAACCCTTCGAACCGGCGACCGTGGAAAAACGGACGAAGGCTGGCGTCTTCTCGCCAACCCGTTGGAAAATGTCTGCGCGCGTATATTCGCTGAGTGACTTTGTCGTCTCGAAATAGCCATGCGCGCCGTAGCCCCGCGCATGAACCACGCGTTCGGGAATACGCTCATGGTCGAAGTGAAAGATTTTTTCCCGGAAATGAAAATCCTCAATCAGCGTAGGACCACGCTGGCCGATCTTCAACGTGTTGAGGTCGTCTGACACCGGCCCACCTTGGGCGGTCGTCATGGCCGGTGTCTTGTCGCCGGCAATCTGATGAAGATCTCCGCCTGGGCCGGCTTGGAGCTTTTGGTCATGAATCTTGAGTGATTTTTGCACATTTGCGGCTTTGTCGGTGGCTGACATAGCTGGCTCCCGTCCATTATGTGATCTCTATACAAATTGGAAAGGGTGCCGAGTGGCACCCTTGCTTCATGATCACGCAGCCTTGGCGCGTCGGTTAGCCGAAGCATCCGCAAGTTTCGTCAGATCGCTGTCCGTTCTGGACTCTTCCTGAAGCGTCTGATCGAGAAGCTTCGCAGCATCGCTCAGGCCAAGTTCTTTTGCCCACCGCTTCAATGTGCCGTAGCGGGTGATTTCGTAGTGCTCGACCGCCTGCGCGGACGAAATCAGGCCGGCGTCGAGCGCCGCTGTATCCTTGAACTCCTCCATGATCTCCTCGCCTTCGGCGATGATCCCTTCGATCGCGTCACAGGTTTTGCCTCTCGCTGTCTTGCCCATGATCTCGAATACTTGGACAAGTCGTTCGACATGGCCTTCCGTCTCTTCGCGATGCTTCTCGAAAGCAGCCTTCAGGTCTTCCGACTGCGCCGCACGTTTCATCTTCGGCAAAGCCTTCAGGATCTTGCGCTCAGCGTAATAGATGTCCTTGAGAGTGTCGTGGAACAGGTCTTCAAGGGTCTTTTCCTTTGCCATGGTACTTCTCCTCTCATGAATTGTCGGATCGATATTTGAAGCCCCGAAGGCCGCTAAGTTCGCGGAAAAATGTGAGAATTGGCCAGTGTTCCGGTTCAAAGCGGGCATCTTCACCCGTCTTTTAACGCAATGTGATAGCTTAAGTTCCGTGGCTGGGGCACACAGGGGGCTTGCTCGAAGGAAGATTACAGAGCAGATATTTATGATGCTGCTGTAAATGCTACAACTCGATGATCTTAAATAGACAATTCAGTATATAAGGACATCTGCCACCTTTGCTCCAAGATCTGGGCTGACAGATAAGTTAAAACACAGCCATGTCGAATGGACGAGCGCCGAAACGCGTTGTAGCTTTGAACGGAGCGTTTGATGGAGGGACAATGCCGGAGCACCTGTTCGCCCGGTTCAGTGAGGGACATGACGAATTCGCGAACCCGAGCGTCATGGTGGGGAATATCCGTGCCTTCGACTGGTCTCGATCGTCGGCAGGGCCGATCTACATGTGGCCAGAAGAACTCAAATCAGCCGTCCGACTGATTTTGCTCTCTGCTGCACCTATGGCAGTTCTGATTGGTCGCGAGGGCCTTGTGGTTCAGAATGATGCCCTGCAGGAGATGCTCGGTGAGCGCTATGCAACTGCACTCGGACAACCAATTACGAAAGCGTTGCCCGTCGCCGCCAGCTTTTTCCGTGATGCGATCAGTTCCTGTTACGATGGCAAAGGCGTGCGCTTTCGCGACCAGCCAGTCAAGTTGTTGCGCGGCCGGCAGTTGGAAACGGCCTGGTTCAGCCTCGCTTTGACGCCTATAGCCGACACCCGTGCCCACATCTATGGCGTTCTGGTGGTCGCCAGCGAAACGACCGAACGAATGCGGGCGCTCAAGGCGCTGGAGCGGTCGCAACAGCGGATGGAACTGGCACTTGATGCCGGTGGTATCGTAGGAACCTGGGATCTGGACGTTCGCAGTAACAGGGTAACCACGAGCGGCTCCTTTGCTGCCTTGTTTGGTGTATCCCAGGAGGAGTCACGGCGTGGCGTCAGGGTTGATATGCTGTCGACATCTGTTCACCCCCAGGATCGCGACCGGGTCTTTGAGGGTTTGCGTGCCGCAATCATGTCGGGTTCGGATTATCGCTGTCACTATCGCGCAGTAACCAGCAAAGGGACACCCGCTGGTTTAT
The DNA here is from genome assembly GCA_900473915.1 of Hyphomicrobiales bacterium. Classification (GTDB taxonomy): domain Bacteria; phylum Pseudomonadota; class Alphaproteobacteria; order Rhizobiales; family Rhizobiaceae; genus Brucella. The sequence goes on from UCNG01000009.1 coordinate 53,171, forward strand.
TGTTTCGGGGCGCCCTGTCTGCGACGACAGGGGACGGATCGTCCAGTTCGCAGGTGTTGTGATTGACACAACTGAGCAGAGCGAGATGGCGGCCGCCCTCGAACAGAGCAATCTTCGCTTCGACCTTCTGGCGGAATCCATACCCCAGATAATCTGGAGCGCGGATGCGGATGGACGGCACGATTATTTCAATGGACGGTGGACGGAATTCACCGGCATCGCCCCGGAAAATATCCAGCCGACAACCTGGCAGGAACTCGTCCATCCTGACGACCGGGATCGGGTTGCCGAAACCTGGCAAGAGTGTCTGAAGACTGGCAAGACCTACGACATCGACTACCGCTTTCGTTATCATGACGGCAGCTATCGTTGGCTCTGGGTCGTTGCCCTTCCGCTCCGAAATGCAGACGGCGAAATCATCCGCTGGTACGGGACGTCATCGGATATCGATGCGCCTAAGCAACTGGAAGAACAACGCGAGATGGTATCTCAGGAACTCGACCACCGGATCAAGAATCTATTTGCATTGGTTAATGGGTTGATTGCCGTGTCTGTTCGTGAGCAGCCGGAACACCGGCCGCTTGCAGAAACCTTACGGGCCCGTCTGGATGCCTTGCACCGGGCCCATGGGCTTATTCGCGCCGGGATTAAGCAGAACTCCGCTTCACTGCGAGGTTTGCCGGAACAATTGCTCACTTCCTACATGGGGGGAAGCAACAATCGAATCACTATTGATGGTCTGGACGTTACAATTGACGCGGGAGTGGCGACATCGGTTGCCCTGGTATTCCACGAACTGATCACCAATGCCGCGAAATACGGGGCGTTGTCTCGGGCTGCGGGAGCCCTTCATGTCACGGTGAGCACGGACGGCGATCACCAGATTATCGAATGGAACGAGAAATTCGGCGGCGGCGTGAATGGCGAAGCCGGAGAGGGGTTTGGTTCGCGGCTCATCAAAACCATGGTTGAGGATCAACTCCGCGGACGAATAACCCGTGACCTGTTGACGAAGGGGCTGACGACACGCATCGCAATTCCGCGTTCGATCTTTGTTTCACCTGCTGGACAATAGCTGAGCGCATCCCGACCGATTTTTGCTTCGTATCCAATTCCCGTGTGTGGCCACTGGACGGTGGGCGCGGCCCCCTTGGAAATAAACCGCCTCGGAGGGAAACCATTGGATATTTAACTGAATGGCTTTGTAGTTTATGAGGAACCTGCGGTATTCTTCGGCTTGAGAATGACGAAACGGAGGAACGCGTCTACTCCGCAACCCTATAAATTGATGCCGTCCGCAAGTTGGGTGTCGTTGGAGGAGGCCTGCCGATCACTTCATGGACCGGGGTGTATGGCCCAAAGTTCTTTTGAACGCCTGGGCGAACGCGCTATGTGAATGGTATCCGACAGCTTCCGCCACCACCGCCACTCTCTCGCCCGCCCCGAGCATGCGCTGTGCGAGGATCATGCGCCATGTGGTCAGGTGGTCGAGCGGAGGTTGGCCCACGCGGCCGCCGCCGACAATCGACACCTCGTTTCCCTGGCCGAGTTGTACCAGATCCCCGCCCGGCGGCGCGTAGAGCGCTATGCCATCTGCGGGCTCGACAGCGGGATCGCTCGCCACCGTGTAGCGCGTGTCGCTCACTAGGGCGACGTCGCCCTGGGGCAGCGCTAATGGTGGCATGGCCGGAACAATCAGCCAGCCTTGTCCAAGGATGACCGCGACGACTTTCAACCGCGCCCGACCGTCGAACGAGAGCGCCCAGTTACCGGAGGCATCAAGGCCGTGGCGCGGATGTCCCGCGCGCTTAGCGCGCTCAAGACGCTGGAGAAGGGATCGGACATTGTTTCGGCGGATCGCGATATAAACATGGCTTTCCTAGCATAGATCATCCGCTGATCCGCACATAGCAACAAGCTCGGAACATCATGGAGAATGCACATGCCTCTGGAGAACCAGGTCGTCGCAGTGACGGGTGCCTGACGCGGCATAGGTGGTGCGACTGCCATCCATCTTGCTGCTCGCGGGGCAAAGCTCGTGCTTGGCGCTCGCAGCGCGGAGGAAATTGCGGCGGTCGTGGGCGAAATCGCTGCCACCGGGGATAAGGCCATTTACCGACCCACGGACGTGACCCGGCGGGCGGACATGGAGGGGCTGGGTCACTTGCCTGCGAGCGTTTCGGAAGGCTCGACGTCATCGTTCACAATGCGGGTATAGGCCTCATCTCCCGTTTCGATGCGTTGCGCGTCGACGACTGGGACACGATAATCGACATTAATCTGAGGGGTGCCCTTTTCGGCATCGCCGCCGCGCTACCCGTCTTCCAGCGGCAGGGCGCTGGACATATCGTCAACATCATCTCGACCGCCGGGCTCAAGATCGTGCCGACCAAGCAGTTCCTCCGCTTTCGGCTGGGGCTTCGGAGCATCTTCATAGATCAGCACTTCGGGTCCGCCGAATGCGTGCAGGCGTATGGCTTGCATCATGTCGTTCATGGGGCTGTTTCCTCGGTCTATCTCGTTCCTTTCACATCTATTACGAAGATATGCAGTTGATTATAGGGGAAGCTGTCGGTTCAATAGTGCCATGAAGGAACAAATGGCATTGGAGCGGTTGACCGGGCTCATCGCGTTCGCTGACGCTGACGCGAGAGGGACGCAGCCTGCATGAGCGCGCGCTTCGGCTGCTGCGCGATGCTGAAGAAATCGAGCAGATAGCGGCGAGCGCACGTTCAGAGCCCTCCGGCACGCTCCGAGTTACCGCGTCCTTGCCGATAGGCATTCACGTGATCGTGCCGGCACTGGCGGCATTCCGCAGGCGGACCTGCGCCTCAGCGACCGGATTGTCGATCTGGTGGAGGGGGGAATCGATGTCGCCATTCGCATCGGCGATCTTGCGGACTCGAAGCTGCTGTCGCGCCGGCTTGCTCCATACCAGGTATGCTGTTTTGCAACGCCCGACTATCTGGCGCTACGCGGGACGCCGGATAAGCCTGATCAACTCACCGACCATGATACGGTCGCGCTTCGCTATCAGAGTTCCGGGCAGATCATGCGCTGGCCCTTTCTGATCGGAGGCCGCCTTCTGGAGATCACGCCAGCGTCGGGCATGACGGTCATGCAAGCAATGCACTGATTGCCGCTCTGGCAGCGGGCGTGGCATTGGAATGTGCGCAACATTCGTCACGGCACCTTATGTGACCCGCGGCGAACTGGTGCCGGTGCTCTCGGACTTTGCTGTCGAGCGCCATAATATTACGGCGCTGTGGCCAGAAAGCCGACGCGCAAATCCTGCTGTCCGCGCGTTTCACTCAATGCTTCAAGAGGCATTTGAGAAAAATGATTGAAGCGGGAAAAGGCAGTCATTGGCGGCGGCAGATCTCGGACACGGATTGGCCCGACCAAGATGGCTGGGAAAAAACGGATAGCCATGAGAACTATATCTACTCCATATCCCTCCATGGCACTTCAAATTAGTGCAATTGTCGCATTGCAAATTGGGATGGTTGTTTTGCCTGTCTGCTTTTGGCCGACGAAGCCATGAAGGCGGCCATGTCCAAGCGCGCCATGCTTCGGTGGTAGACCAGATTATCCGGCTCCTCCGGCTTTAGAGCACCTTCAGCACATTCCGACGCCTTGGGGCCGGTGGACATTCAGCCAGTAGACCGAGTTTGCCGCAAGCCCCTCTTCAAGCCCGATCTGCGGCATCAGACAGCGGCACTCGTGACTGATTCCTCGGGCTTGCCGACAAGCTCTTGTATTTCCAACCCGTCCAGGGTCTCCTTCTCCAGCAGGCGGCGGGCGGTGCGCTCGAGCTCGTCCCGGCGTTCCGCCAGCAGGCCGACGGTCCGCTCGAACGTCTCGTCGACGATCCGGCGCACCTCCTTGTCGACGGCGGCGGCCGTCTCGTCGGAATAGGTGCGTTCCTGCGGGCCATAGTAGGGCTGGTCGGTGGCGAGGAACGAGCGCCGGTCCTTCTCCAGTGCGATATGGCCGAGCCTCTCCGACATGCCGTAGCGTGTGACGATGGCACGGGCGATGTCGGTAACCTTGGCGAGGTCGTCCGCGGCGCCGGTGGACAGATGGCCGAACACGATCTTTTCCGCCGCGCGGCCGCCGAGGAGCACCGCCATCTTGTTCTCCAGTTCCTCCAGCGTCATCAGGAAACGGTCCTCCGTCGGCCGCTGGATGGTGTAGCCCAGCGCGCCGATACCGCGCGGGATGATCGAGACCTTGTGGACCGGATCGACGCCCGGCAGCGCCATGGCCACGAGCGCGTGGCCCATCTCGTGATAGGCGACGATCTCGCGCTCCTTCGGGTTGAGCAGCCGGTTGCGCTTTTCGAGACCCGCCACGATGCGCTCCACCGCATTGTTGAAATCCTCCATCGTCACCGCGCCGGCCTTGCGGCGGGTGGCAAGCAGCGTCGCCTCGTTGACGAGATTGGCGAGGTCCGCGCCGGTGAAGCCGGGGGTCAGCGCCGCGATCTTTTCCGGCTCGACGTCCGGCGCGAGCTTCGCCTTCTTCAGGTGCACGTTCAGGATCTGCACGCGGCCTTTTCTGTCCGGGCGGTCGACGAGAACCTGCCGGTCGAAGCGGCCGGCGCGCAGGAGCGCCGGGTCGAGGATTTCCGGCCGGTTCGTGGCGGCGAGCAGCACGAGGCCGGTCGAGGGATCGAAGCCGTCCAGTTCGACAAGGAGCTGGTTGAGCGTCTGCTCCTTCTCCTCGTGGCCGCCGGCCATGGGGCCGATGCCGCGGGCGCGACCGAGCGCGTCCAGCTCGTCGATGAAGATGATGGCCGGCGCCTTGGCCCGGGCCTGCTCGAAGAGGTCGCGCACGCGCGCTGCGCCGACGCCGACGAACATTTCCACGAACTCGGAGCCCGAGATGGAGAAGAACGGCACGCCGGCCTCGCCCGCCACGGCCCTTGCCAGCAGCGTCTTGCCGGTGCCCGGCGGGCCGACCAACAGCACGCCCTTTGGCATGCGCCCGCCCAGCCGGCCGTAGCCCTGCGGATCCTTGAGGAAGTCGACGATCTCCTTCAACTCGTCCTTGGCCTCGTCGACGCCGGCCACGTCCTTGAAGGTGACGCCGGTGTCGGACTGGACGTAGACCTTCGCCTTCGACTTGCCGATCTGCATGAGCCCGCCGCCGATACCGCCCCCCATGCGCTTCAGCGCGAACATCCAGATGCCGACGATAAGGAGGACGGGCACGATCCAGGACAGCAGGTCGCGCAGGAAGGTGCTTTCGATCTGCCCGGTGACCACCACGCCGCGCTCCTGAAGCTGACGTGCGAGGTCGGGCTCGACGCGGGTGGTGATGAACATTGGCCGGCCGTCGACCGGCTGCTTGAAGGTTCCCTGGATGAAGCGGTCGGATACCGCCACCTCCGCTATCCTGCCCTCGTCAAGGTAGGTCTCGAACTGGCTGTAGGGAATCTGCGTCACCTGGGTGGCGGTGGTGAAGAAATACTGGAACGCCATCAGGAGGAAGAAGGCGGCGATCCAGTACCAGATGTTGAACTGCGTTTTCTTGTTCATTTCCATTGTGGCCGCTCCCGGTTATCTCACGACCAGCAGAAGGCGGCCGCCATCGCGAAACAGTTCCAGCGCTAGGATGGCACGCTGGCGCGCGATCGCGCTGCGCAAATCAGCCAAGGAAGAAACAGGCGACCGGTTGACCGCAACGATCAAGTCGCCCGCTCGAAGGCCAGCACGCGCAGCCGGACTGCTCGGCGTGATGCTTTCAATCAAAATGCCTGGGGCGCCGGCTTGCCGCGCCTCGTTAACGGAAGCGGCGCGCATGTGCGCGCCATCGAGCGGGGTGCCGGATAGATCGGCGGATGCACCAGTTTCTGAAGCGATCTTGGCGCTGACGACCCGCTCGCTACTACCACGCTTGATTGTAAAGCTGATCGTGCTGCCGACTGGCGTGAGGCCGATGCGGTTTCTCAGGTCTGTCGCGCCCTGAACAGCACGCCCGCCGATCGCGGTGACCACATCGCCCACCTGCAAGCCGGCGCGCTGTGCCGGCGAGCCGGGCTCGATGCTGGCGATCACAGCTCCGCGCAGTTCGCCAAGCTTGAGCGCCTCCGCGATATCCGGCGTAAGGTCCTGGATACCGACGCCCAGCCTGCCGCGCCGCACTTCACCGTGTTCGATCAACTGCTTCATGACGGTTACGGCCATGTTACTAGGCACCGCGAAGCCGATGCCGATGTTGCCACCCGCAGGCGTAAGGATCGCCGTATTGATGCCGACTAGCGTGCCGTCTAGGGTCACCAGGGCACCGCCGGAATTGCCCGGATTGATTGAGGCGTCAGTCTGAATGAAGTCCTCGTAGCCGTCATTGCTGATGCCGCTGCGACCGAGCGCGCTGACAATACCGGAGGTTACCGTTTGTCCCAGGCCGAAGGGGTTCCCGATCGCGACCACATAGTCGCCGACCTTGAGGCGATCCGAATCGCCGACCTCCAACGCGACGAGATTTCTGCTCTTGACCTTGAGCAGCGCGATGTCCGTTGCTTGATCGGAACCGACAAGCTCGGCACGCAGGCGTTGCCCGTCCTTCAGTGTGACCGTGATCGTGCGAGCATTGGCCACCACGTGATGATTGGTCAGCACATGACCTTTGGCCGCGTCGACGATCACCCCGGAACCGGCGCTCATGCGCTGTTGCGGAGGCGGCGCATGCGGAAGATCAAAGAAGCGTCGGAAGTAAGGATCGTTGTAGAGTGGATTTGATGCCCCAGGTGTTTCTGAGACAACCGAGATGTTGACGACAGCCGGCGTCACCCGTTCCAGCACGGGGGCAAGGGTGGGAAGCTCTCCCGCAACGCCCGGCACGGCCTGCCCGATTGTCGCGCACGGTAGCCCCGCGAAGGCGAGGATGGCGCATAATGTGATGATGGGCGGACGCAGGGCTATGAGATTCCTGAACATGAGCGATCTCCGTTTGGCCAGTCTGTTGGCTCCTCTGTTCCGCCTGAGGTTAGACGGAGAGTGCAAGAAAATGGCCCGGCGCGTGCCGGGCCACGTTGCAAAATCATGCTGTCGATAGAGGTCGGTTTGTCGTGGACCACAGGCTGACCGCAGCGAGCACGGCGACGACGAGGCCGGCGACCACATGCACCCACATCGCGGCTGGGAGGCCAGAGAAGCCCAGTGCACAAGGCGCGATTACGGACCAAAGGCCGAGCGCCACGTTGGTCCATTCCTCGACCTGATGGAATGTGTAGAGCGCAGCGACCGCGATCAGCGTCACGGCAGCACCGACGATCCAGGCATTCCATGCGGCATAGGTTTCAGCCGCATAGCCGAGATACCAGGGCGAGAGCAGAAGACCGAGACCGGCAATGATGTTGACGACATCGAAAGCCGCCCGCTTATCGGAAGACAAAGACTTCAGCATCGTTCATTCCTCCGTGTCGGTTTGCTTGCATCTTCAATGAACGGTCTTTCGCGAACGGGAGGCGGGTGCGGCGGCGCTTCCGCCACCGCCATCGCGAAGCCTGGAAGCCGGATCGGGCGGAGGCAAAAGCTGCCTTTCATCTGCTCCAGGCAGAAACGGTGCGAGTTCATCCCGCGTGAACGCGCCCGCTGCGATCTCGTGCAGGGCAAGATCGCCCACGCTGCGATCGACTGCGTCGAGCCTCGGTTCCGCGCCCCGGGCGAGCGCCCGGATGCGGGAGGCAGCGGCAAGCGTCAGCGCGAACCGGTTCGGCAGAACCTTCTGGCAATCGAAAACGACATGCGTATCCATCGCTGCACCTCATGCTGCCTTTCGTGTGCCTGAATCATCCCGATCATCCGCGAACTCGCGTTCAAGCGCGAGCAGCGCCTGCTCGACCTCGTAGAGGCGCGACGGCCGGTCGTTCTCGGGCATGCCTTCGTTGGTGGCCTGGTCGATCAGGTACTCGGTCCAGGCCCAGTTCATCAGGATCGCGCGCTTCGCTTCCAGCGTCAGCGTCGGATCGCTGATCACCTTCATGGGCGTCGTCCAGCTTTCAGGATCGGGCGGGTCGTTGCGGTTCGCCGCGCCGTCGAGCGCAAGCCCGTAGGTCTCCTGAAGGGCGGCGAGCCCGAGCCGGTCGAGGGTCGCGTCCGAGAAGGCGTGGGTTGATTTTCCTACATACGCCTGCTTCTCATCGGCGCGCTGGCTGCGGCCATTGCCTGTCTTCTGCCGGGGCGGTGTCTGGACCATATAGGTCAGACCCTGTCGCTCGGCATAGCGGATGGCCGATTGCAATGTCGGGAAGCTCAGCTCGACCTGGGTCAGCGTATCGTCGCCGCCCGTGTAGCCCATCAGCGGCTCAATGAAGGGCGCGGTGCGCCGCTCGAACACAAGTCGCCAGCCCTTCGTGCGGGCCTTGCCGGAGGTCGTCACCGCGCGGGACGGCTTGTAGATACGCGCAACCGCGCCATCCGGGAAGACCGAGCGCCCCATCGAAAGGGGCTTGTGCCGGTTGTCGTTCGACGGCCACTCTTGCGGAATTGAATTTCCAGTTGATCTGTTGATCTTTCTCGTCATCTCCATTGTTCATCCCTCCCTCTCTAGCGAAGGATGCAGCCGACGGCGGCTAGATGGCCCGCCGCCGGCGCCTGCCATGCGTCAACTCTTGATGGCGATGCGCTTCACCTGCGACTGCGCCTTTTCGCTCTTGGGCAAGGTCACGGTCAGCACGCCGTTTTTGAACCGCGCGTCGACCTGGTCGTCCTTGACCTCGTAGCCGAGCGGGATGCGACGCTCGAAGCGGCCATAGAAGCGCTCGGAGAACTGTCGGTCCTTGTCCTCCGTCTCGGAGCGCTTCTCGCCCCGCAGCGTCAGCACGCCGTCGTCGAGCAGGACCTCAATGTCCTTCTCTTCGAGGCCCGGTACCTCAGCTGTTACCTTGATTTCCTTCTCGCCGTCGGAGATCTCCACGCTCGGCCAGCCGCCGCTGAAGGCGGAAGCTCCCACGAGAGAGGGCAGGTTGGAGCCGAAGCCGCGGAAGACGTCGTCGAACAGCCTGTTCACCTCGCGATGCAGCGAAAGGAACGGATCACGATCGCCATCGCGCAAAACACTGGGAACCTGATTGCCGTTGCTGCGGCCCCAGGGGATCAAATCACGGACACTCATTGTTCTTCTCCTTTCTGTTCGTTCGATTGACAATGCTTTCCCGTCGGCGCCGGGAAGTGCCCGGCGCCTTGCGCGAATTACGCTGAGAGAGCTAACTCAGGCGGCCTGCTTGTCGGCCTCGATCTGCCTGGTCTCGACCTTGGGCAGCGCCTCGCCGGCCGCGATCTGGATCTTGCGCGGCTTCATCTCTTCGGGAATCTCGCGCTTGAGATCAATCGTCAGCAGACCATTGACGAGGCTGGCGCCCACGACCTTCACGTGGTCGGCCAGTTCAAAGCGACGCTGGAATGTGCGCGCGGCAATTCCGCGATGCAGATACTGGCTGTTATCCTCGCCAGCCTTCTGACCGGATACAACGAGCATGTTCTGCTCCTGGGTGATGGTCAGTTCGTCCTGCGAGAAGCCGGCCACCGCCATGGTAATGCGGTAGTCGTCCTCGCCGGTCTTGGCTATGTCATAAGGCGGCCAGTTGTCGATGGTCTCGACACGGCTCGCAGCTTCGAGCGCGTTCAGCATTCGGTCGAAGCCGATGCTCGACCGGAACAGGGGAGTAAAATCGAAAGTGGTTCTCATAGCCACATCCTCCTTGTGAAGCAACATGGGTACAAGTTTCTATTTCCGTCGGCGATGTCATTCACCGTTCGACGGGCCAGACCCCGATGGGCGTCCGGCGACTGCGATTTAGGTTTGGCAATTTGCCTGTTCAAGAGGTTGCCGAGCGCACCGTGACACTTTTTTTCTGTGACCGCGCCGCTTATCTAATAGCCATGTGGATGATCGGAATACCACCCGAAATGCAGGAGGTAACTAAATGACGCTGGATGAAATTACTTCTGTCCTGGGCCCGGTAGACTCCAGTCTTGTTGCTGAAATCAACCGAACCGGCGCGTCAGCGGCTGAACTCGCCGAAGCTTGGGCCTGGTTTAATGCTGACGAAGCGTTGGTCAACGAGGGACGATCACTGCCGTCAGGAAGAGTCACAGAGCTTGTTGGAATACTGGAAGTGGCAGAATTGACCGAGGATACTTAAGGAGGGAAGGGCGCCGGAAGTTGAAAATCTCCTTCGCGATCAGCGCTCGCTGTTTAACTGGGCTACGATGTTTTTATTCGGCGCCTTTGAATCCGGGAATCTCAAAACCAAATCAGTTGCCGCCAGTTGCTGAAGACAGGGCTGGTCTTGCCGGAGGCGCCGTCGAGCAGCGCGGCAGATACATCCATGTTGCTTCAAGAAGAATATGGCTATGGCGACATCTTACGATTTCTCTCCCCTCTGCCGGTCGAGCGTCGGCTTCGACCGGGTCTTCAATCTGCTGGAAAACGTTCAGCGCGCGCGATCCGTGAGCGACTGGCCGCCCTATGGCGTCGTGAAGACGGGAAACGACAGTTATCGTATCTCGGTCTCGGTCGCTGGATTTGCGCAGGACAATCTCGAGGTCACTTTCCAGTCGAACCTACTCTCCATAACCGGCAAGAAGCAGGAAGCACCTGACGACAGCTACTTGCACCGCGGCATTATTGGCAGGCCGTTCGAACACCGCATCGAACTGGCCGATCATGTCAGGGTAGAAGCAGCTGAGCTGAGCAACGGTTCGATGTCGATAAATCTCGTTCGCGAGATTCCGGAGACACTGAAGCCGCGCAAGATTGTCGTACAGGCCGCCCCTACTTCTCCGGTGCGAACCGAAGGGCAGAAGGCGGCTTGATTAGCGTTACGATCAAGCATGGCATCGTGGTTATGGCGCCTATCAATATTCCTGGTTGAAAAAGGAGAGAGTCAATGAAACCCGATATGTTCAAGCAGCCCGTTTCAGTTCTTGTCGGCCTAGGCTTTCCGACGCAAGTTCTCGGTGTGCTGGATGCCTATAAGTTTCTCATTGAATGGCCTGTTTCCTCTAGGGACGCAGCGCACTCGGTCGCGCTGAAGGCGTGTAGAGCCGCGTTGCGGGGTGAAATTGAAGCAGAGACAGCGCGCGCCCTCTTCACCGGCTTTGCTGAGAAACACGACCTTCTTGCGTCCGAAATTGACGCCGTCGCTGTATCCCGCATTCGGCGGGACAAAGATCCGCACGTGAGTTGCGACGGGGCGGATGTCACCTAACGCGTTACAGCAGTTTGCCAACAAGGTGATACCTCTTGGCAGCCATTTTTACTTCAGAGCGTGCAGCTTTGGGAGTTAAGTGGCTTGGCATTCCGGTCGATGACGAGCGGTGGAACCGGGCAGCCTTAGGCCCCAACTTTTCCGCCGTCGTTTCGAAACCGACCCGTTCGTCAGGTGCAGGACGATGCAAATGTGCTCCATCATAGACTGTAGCGCTGAGCCCTCTGCTGATCCCATCGAGTGGTTGTGCGAAACATAGATGTTTTCCAGATATTCTTGTTTCTACCACTCCGTTTGGCCAGAGGGGGGAGGCCTGACGTGAAACGTGCACATGAGTTCGGCGAGTTCCTATCTATCAGCCCTTCGGGGTAGGGGCGCTTTGTATAGTCACGGTCTCAGATTGCCACTTTTAGCGAGTGTTGGTATCGGTGGATGCGAGCCCCCGCAACCAACGATCCAAAACCCCGTTGCCCACGCAGCGGGGTTTTGGCGTTTCCGGAGCAAACATGACACCAGCGGATAACGGCCCCTTTCGCTGGGGTGAACCGGATCATAGCGACCAGACCCTGCGATAGTGCCACCGCTCGATCCTCAGGTGAGCTTGGCCTTCACAAACACATCGTAGCGCGTGCTTTTCCCGAGTATCTGATGGGAAGGCTTGCGCAGCCCCGGCATGGGTTCGGCTCGCAATGGCCATTTCAACACCACGCGGTACTGCGCGGCCTCCAGCGCCACCTGCATCAGTTTTTCGGCGTCCGGATCGGTGCCGACGATCTCGCGGATCTGGCGCATTTCCTTCTTGACGAGTGCGCTGTTGCCGCGTGGAGGGTGCATTGGGTCAACCAGCACGACCTGCGGCTTCAATTCGGGCAGGAGGCGGCAGGAATCGCCGTGCAGCAATGTCATGCGCCCGACGGTTTCCGCATAGCGATCGCCTTCAGCGCTTGCGCGCGCCAGTCCATCGGCTAGAAGACCATGCATCTTTTCGGAGCGTTCTATCAAGGTTACCTTGGCACCAAGCGATGCCAGCAAAAACGCATCCCGGCCAAGCCCTGCCGTCGCATCTATAATTTCCGGCATAACATCGCGCGTCAATCCGGCCGCCTTGGCTAGCGCCTGTCCGCGACCTTCGCCAGAGCGAAACCGGTGGCCGACGGCACCTCCGACGAAATCAACGACCAGTTCCGACGTATCGATTTTCTGCGACATGGATGCTCTCAGAACGGACAGGGCGCGGTGAACGTCAAGGCGCTGCCATCGGGATGGCGGAAAGCCAGTTCTTCCGCATGCAGCAGCAGACGGTCCGCAGCGGTCAGCGCTTCGCCTTCGGCATAGAATTCATCGCCGAGGATCACATGCCCCAGCGCCTTCATATGCACCCGCAGCTGGTGCGTACGGCCTGTCAGCGGACAAAGCCGCAGTCGGGTTGTGCGCTCGTCCCGGTCCAGAACCTGCCAGCGTGTCTGTGCGGGCTTACCGTGAGCGCGATCGATACGATGCCGCGGCTTGTTGTCCGGATCGATTGCCAAGGGCAGGTCGATCAGTCCTTCGTCTTCCTCAATATGTCCCCAGACCACGGCTACATAGGATTTCTGCGTTGTCCGGCCCTCGAACTGTGAGGCGATGGCGGCATGCGCCTTGCGGTTGAGTGACATGAGAACAAGGCCAGATGTGTCCTTGTCGAGACGGTTGATCATTTGAGCTTGTGGAAACTGCTTTTGAACTCGTGTCGCGAGACTATCCGCCAGCGCGGGGTGGCGTCCCGGTACAGACAACAAGCCGCTTGGCTTGTCCAGCACGAGAAACCCCTCATCGCGATGAAGAATCGAGACATAGGGTTCCAGCGGGGGATGATAGATGGGAGACACAGCGGATAACACACTCATGATCTCTTCTAGCATGTTTTTCGTCATGCGGAGAAGTTCGCGCTCATGTCTGCGACGGCAAATGACATGCTATCCACCGTCGGGTTGAACCAGTGCAGGGAAGCAAATGGCGGAGAGGGAGGGATTCGAACCCCCGATGGAGTTGCCCCCATGCCGCATTTCGAGTGCGGTGCTTTCAACCACTCAGCCACCTCTCCGCGTTGTGCAGCACTGAAAACGATCCTTGAAGAATCGCTCAGTAACAAGCATCAATAACGAATGCCGAGCGTGCAGCGGCTCAATAACGGGCCAGCGCCGATTAGACAAGAGCTAATTTGCATTCCGTTGTGAAAATTCTTGACTTTTCTGCCGCTTCGAACCTATAAGCACCAGACCTTGGGCGTGGGGTGATCCGCGCCTATTGTTTTGATTGCAGATTTCGGGCTTTTCCGGGGCTGCGATCAAGGGCAAAAGCCCGCTCATCAACCGACTGATAAAAAGACGGCCCATCACTTCGACGCCAATGTCGCGGAATGAGAGCCGGACCGAACAACCGAAAGGACAACAAATGTTCGCAGTCATCAAGACCGGTGGCAAGCAGTATCGCGTTGCCGCAAACGACCTCATCAAGGTCGAAAAAGTTGCTGGCGAAGCCGGTGACATCGTAGAATTCGCAGAAGTCCTGATGGTCGGCACGACCATTGGCGCCCCGACCGTCGCCGGTGCCCTCGTCACCGCCGAAGTCGTCGAACAGGGCCGTGCCCGCAAGGTCATCGCGTTCAAGAAGCGTCGCCGTCAGAACTCGAAGCGCACCCGCGGTCATCGTCAGGAACTGACGACCATCCGCATCTCGGAAATCCTCACCGACGGCGCAAAGCCTTCCAAGAAGGCCGCCGAGAAGAAGGCTCCGAAGGCAGACGCCGCTGAAGGCGAAGCCGCAAAGCCGAAGAAGGCAGCGCCCAAGAAGGCCGCAGCCAAGGCCGAGTCGGCTGAGTAAACAGAGAGATTAAAGGAGAACACCAATGGCACACAAAAAAGCTGGCGGTTCCTCGCGTAACGGTCGCGATTCAGAATCCAAACGCCTTGGCGTGAAGAAGTTCGGCGGCGAAGCTGTGCTCGCCGGCAACATCATCGTGCGCCAACGCGGCACGAAGTGGCATCCGGGCGCCAATGTCGGCCTCGGCAAGGACCACACGATTTTTGCAACCGTAAACGGCTCCGTGTCTTTCCGCACGAAAGCCAACGGTCGCACGTACGTGTCGGTTAACCCGATCGCGGAAGCAGCAGAGTAAGCCGGGCACTCTTTAAAGCACCGGCGTCCCATCGGACCCGGTGTAAATGGCAGCCTAGCCAAAAGATCGAAGGGAAGATGGGGCCACCCATCTTCCCTTTTTGCATTTGAGCGCATCTCGAAAAGTGTGAAGTGGTTTTCAAACAAGGTGCGCGTCAAATGAAACGCTCCGGAGGAACGAAAAATGGTTGTCGAAGTTCTGGAAGAAGATTGTTACGACGCAAGCAGTAGCGAAAGAAGAGACAGTTACACCGATCTGTCGCCCGGCGCGGCAGGTGAAGCAGGCCCCGATCTGAGCGTAGATCTGGCCTACGAGTTGGATTGTCCCGTCCTCGTCACTGAAAGGCTGGTGCTGCGCCCGCCGCATGTCGAAGACGTGGATGCGATTTCCTATCTTGCCAATAACGCCCGCGTCTCCAGTATGCTTGCCCGTATGCCGCATCCATACACGCGTGAAAACGCCGTCGATTTTGTCGAACGCGTGCGAAAAGGCGAGATGGGCAATTGCATCTACGCCATCACGCAAGCGGAAACCGGCATCTTCATGGGCTGCTGCGGCATCCATGCGCATAAGCATGGTGAGGGGCTGGAAATCGGTTACTGGTTGGGCGAACCCTATTGGGGCCACGGCTTTGCCACCGAGGCCGCGCATGCGTTGATCGACCTGGCTTTCCGCGCAACGGAAATCGAGCGGCTGCATGTCTCGTGCCGCGCCAGCAATGGCGGCTCGCGCCGGGTGATCCACAAATGCGGGTTCCAGTTCAGCAGCATGGGCATGGCGGATTCGCTTGCCGCAGGCAATGTGCCGGTGGAGCGCTATGTTCTCGACCGCCGCACCTGGATCGGGCTGAGAAGCTGGCAGTCGTAAGATAAGCAGCGGTCCTGCGTGAAGCCCTTCCGGCTTGCGCAGGACCGATAATCATCGGGGAATGAAATGATGGATACGCACGCAATCGCCCGCGACAGGATCGTGGTGCGCGCGCTCGAAAAGGGCGACCTGCACCGCTACCGGGCCATAAGACTAAGCGGTTTGCAACTTGCGCCGACGGCTTTCGGTTCGAGTTTCGAGGAAGAAAACGCCTATTCGGACAGCGTCTTCGCGCGCCGTCTGGAACAAGTGGACGGCAATGTGGTTTTCGGTGCCTTCGACGGTGAAAACCTGCTGGGAACGGCAGGCATGTTCCGCCATGATCGCAAGTCCGAGCGCCATCGCGGTACGCTCTGGGGCGTCTATGTGGCTCCCGAAGCGCGCGGGCTGGACCTCGGCAGGGCTCTGGTCGGCAAGGTCATCGACCACGCGGCCAACCATGTCGTCGTTCTGGATGCCAAGGTGGTCGCGACCAACGAAGCCGCCAAACGCGTCTATTATGCGCTTGGCTTCAAGACTTACGGCGTCGAACCCAAGTCGCTCTACGTTCACGGCCAGTATCTGGATCAGGAATTGATCTATATCGATTTCACCGATCCTGAACGGAACTCGAAATAGGCATAAACCGGCTTCCTCGACTGTTTGCAGGAAGCCGGTTTTGCTGTAATTGCAACACACCACAGGCGGGCGCGCCCGCCTGTAACGATATCAGGGCGCGCGCCGCCCCAAAGCCTGCCGCAGCGCGGGCATCCAAGAAGGTTACGTTCAGATGAAGTTTCTCGATCAGGCAAAGATCTATATCCGCTCCGGCAATGGCGGGGCGGGGGCGGTTTCGTTCCGCCGCGAGAAATTTCTTGAGTTCGGCGGTCCCGACGGCGGTGACGGCGGACGCGGCGGCGATGTGTGGGTGGAGGCCGTCGACGGCCTTAATACGCTGATCGATTACCGCTACCAGCAGCATTTCCGGGCCAAGACCGGCATGCATGGCATGGGCCGCAATATGACCGGCGGCAAGGGCGACGATATTGTCCTCAAGGTGCCAGTCGGCACGCAGATTTTCGAGGAAGACGACGAAACGCTGATCTGCGACATCACCGAAATCGGCCAGCGCTATCGTCTGGCCAAGGGCGGCAATGGCGGTTTCGGCAATCTGCATTTCACGACCTCGACCAACCGCGCGCCGCGCCGCGCCAATCCGGGACAGGAAGGCATCGAGCGCACCATCTGGCTGCGCCTGAAGCTGATTGCCGATGCCGGTCTGGTCGGCCTGCCCAATGCCGGAAAGTCCACTTTCCTCGCAAGCGTGACAGCGGCAAAGCCGAAGATTGCCGATTATCCTTTCACCACGCTGCACCCCAATCTGGGCGTGGCGCGCGTGGACGGGCGCGAGTTTGTCATCGCCGATATTCCGGGCCTGATCGAAGGGGCGAGCGAAGGCGTCGGCCTTGGCGACCGCTTCCTCGGCCATGTCGAGCGCACGCGCGTCCTTCTGCATCTGGTGTCGGCGCAGGAAGAAGATGTGGCCAAGGCCTACAAGGTCATTCGCGGCGAGCTGGAAGCCTATGAGCACGGTCTTGCCGACAAGCCGGAAATCGTGGCGCTGTCGCAGATCGATACACTCGATCCGGAAGCGCGCAAGGCCAAGGTCAAGGCGCTGAAAAAGGCATGCGGGTGCGATCCGCTGCTGCTTTCGGCGGTCAGCCATGAAGGTCTGAACGATGCGTTGCGCCAGCTCGCTGCCGTTATTGATCAGAGCCGCGCCGCAGAGGCCGGTACGGCGCAGGCCGAAGAATAAGCGTCGGATTTTATTTTGGATGCGGCGAGGGGGATGAAACATGCTGAAGAAACTGAAAGATTATCGCCGCATCGTTGTCAAAATCGGATCCGCCCTTCTGGTGGATCGCGCAAGCGGCCTCAAGCGCGACTGGCTGGAAAGCCTGGGGCAGGATATTGCAGCGCTGCATCACGCAGGCGTCGAGGTGCTGGTGGTCTCGTCCGGTGCCATTGCACTTGGCCGCACGGTGCTCGGCCTGCCGAAGAAGGCGCTGAAGCTTGAGGAAAGCCAGGCTGCAGCCGCTGCCGGCCAGATCGCGCTCGCCAAGGCCTATGCCGATGTGCTTGGCGGTCATTCCATCCGTTCCGGCCAGATTCTTGTCACGCTTTCCGATACCGAGGAGCGCCGCCGCTATCTCAATGCGCGCGCGACCATCGAGACGCTGTTGAAGCTGAAGGCCGTGCCGGTCATCAACGAGAACGACACGGTGGCAACCACCGAAATCCGCTATGGCGACAATGACCGTCTGGCCGCGCGCGTGGCGACGATGATGGGCGCGGACCTTCTGGTCCTGCTGTCGGATATTGACGGGCTTTATACGGCCCCGCCGCACAAGAACCCGGATGCGCAGTTTCTGCCATTGGTCGAAACCATCACGCCGCAGATCGAGGCCATGGCAGGCGCTGCGGCGTCGGAATTGTCGCGCGGCGGCATGAAGACCAAGCTCGACGCGGGCAAGATCGCCAATGCCGCCGGGACCGCGATGATCATCACCTCGGGCACGCGTTTCGGCCCGCTTTCGGCCATCGATCGCGGCGAGCGCGCAACGCTGTTCGAGCCGGCGCGCGCGCCGGTCAATGCGTGGAAGACGTGGATTTCCGGCAATCTGGAACCGGCTGGCCGGTTGACGGTGGATGCCGGTGCAGCCAAGGCGCTGAAATCCGGCAAGTCGCTGCTGCCTGCGGGCGTGAAGGAAATCGACGGTCAGTTCGAGCGCGGCGATACGGTTGCGGTGATGAACGAGGACGGGCGCGAGATCGCTCGCGGACTGATCGCCTACGATGCCGAGGATGCGCGCAAGATCGCAGGCCATAAAAGCGATGAGATCAGCGAAATTCTTGGCTATGATGCGCGCGCGGCGATGATCCATCGCAACGATCTGGTTGTGCGCGCGGCCAGCAATGCAGAAGCGGTGTAGGGGGAGAGGACATGCTGACCAAGGCAGATACGGCAAACGACATTGCTGCCGTGATGGCGGAGGTGGGGCGCAAGGCGCGCGCCGCCGCAGCCCCCCTTGCCATCGCCACCACCGAACAGAAGAACAGGGCGCTGATTGCCGCTGCCGACGCGCTGCTGGAAGCGCGGGCCGATATTCTGGAAGCCAACAGGCTTGATCTTGGCCATGCGGAAAAGAACGGCATGGCGGCATCCTTCATCGACCGGCTGACGCTGGATGACGGCCGGATCAAGGCCATTGCCGATGGTATCCGCGCCATCGCTGCCCTGCCTGATCCGGTGGGCGAAGTGATTGCCGAATGGGATCGTCCGAACGGCTTGCATATCGAGCGCGTGCGCACGCCGCTTGGCGTGATCGGCGTCATTTACGAAAGCCGTCCCAATGTAACCGCCGATGCCGGGGCGCTGTGCCTCAAGGCGGGCAATGCCGTCATCCTGCGCGGCGGCTCGGATTCGGCGCATTCGTCGGCTGCCATTCACAAGGCGCTGGTCAGGGGGCTTGAAGCCGCCAACCTGCCTGCCGATGCGATCCAGATCGTGCCGGTGACGGACCGTGCCGCTGTCGGCGAAATGCTGAAAGGTCTTGGCGGCGCGATTGACGTGATCGTGCCGCGCGGCGGCAAAAGCCTTGTTGCGCGTGTCCAGTCGGAGGCGCGGGTGCCGGTCTTCGCGCATCTGGAAGGCATCTGCCATCTTTATATCGACAAGTCCGCCGATCTCGACATGGCGCGCAAGATTGCGCTCGACGCCAAGATGCGGCGCACCGGCATTTGCGGTGCTGCGGAAACGCTGCTCGTGGATCGCGCCGCGGCTGCGACGCATCTCGCGCCGATCCTCGGTGATCTTGCCGCCAAGGGCTGCGAAATTCGCGGCAGCGAAGAGGTGAGGGCGCTCTATCCGGCGACAAAGCCTGCCACCGAAGAGGACTGGTCGACCGAATATCTCGATGCGATCATTTCCGTTGCGCTGGTCGATGGCATTTCGAGCGCAATCGAACATATCAACCGCTATTCCTCGCATCATACGGAAGCGGTGGTCGCGGAAGATGCGGCAGCGGTTGCGCGGTTCTTCAACGAGATCGACTCGGCCA
This sequence comes from Hyphomicrobiales bacterium, assembly GCA_900473915.1. Taxonomy (GTDB): domain Bacteria; phylum Pseudomonadota; class Alphaproteobacteria; order Rhizobiales; family Rhizobiaceae; genus Brucella. The sequence goes on from UCNG01000009.1 coordinate 72,516, forward strand.
TTCTCCTGCACAATGCCTCGACGCAATTTGCCGATGGCGGCGAGTTCGGCATGGGGGCGGAAATCGGCATTGCCACCGGCAAGATGCATGCGCGCGGGCCGGTTGGCGTCGAGCAACTGACCTCCTTCAAATACCGCGTGCGCGGAAGCGGTCAGGTTCGTGGTTAGTTTCGGATGAAGTTCGGTTTCGGGCTTTCCGCATTGAAGGAAAAATATCCGGGTGTCAGTGCGCATTATCTGCGCATGCCCCATGTCGAAAAGGGCATGGCGGTGGGGCTGTTCGGCGGCTCGTTCAACCCGCCGCATGGAGGCCATGCGCTGGTGGCGGAAATCGCCATAAGGCGGCTGAAGCTCGACCAGCTCTGGTGGATGGTGACGCCCGGCAATCCGCTGAAGGACAGTCGCGAACTGGCGCCGCTCGCCGACCGGCTGAAGCTGAGCGAGGCAGCGGCCAAAGACCCGCGCATCAAGGTGACGGCGCTGGAGGCGGCTTTCAATGTGCGCTACACGGCGGATACGCTGGCGCTCATCCGCGACGCCAATCCCGGCGTTCATTTCGTCTGGGTGATGGGGGCGGACAATCTCGCTTCCTTCCACCGCTGGCAGCGCTGGCGCGAGATTGCGCAGAATTTCCCGATTGCGGTTATCGACCGGCCGGGCTCGACGCTCGCCTATCTGTCGTCACGCATGGCGCAGACATTTTCCGACAGCCGCATCGACGAACAATATGCGCCCATGCTGGCGCGGCGCACGCCCCCGGCCTGGACCTTCATCCATGGGCCGCGTTCGTCGCTGTCCTCCACCGCCATCCGCAAGACCCGTACCGTATCTTGATGGTTTCCTGATAATTTCTGCAAGATATGCGTATGACGGGCAAAGAAACTGAAAAAGTGAACAGGTTGGAAAAGCTGTTACTCTTGAAACAAAACAGGGACTCTGCCTATTTTAGAGCGTGTGGTGCTTACAACTGCCACACTGCGTTGTTCTGCTGAGAAAGGGAATACACTGAGAACAGCAATTGAGAAGAAGGCTCATCACGCGCCTTCAACGGTCAGGATGGACGAGTCCAATCTCGTGTCCCAGACCTTCGACGCGGCCTTGGCCAGTCTCGAAAACTCCAAGGCGGAATCCATCATCCCCATCGACATTCGCGGAAGATCAACGATCGGCGATTTTATGATCGTCGCGTCGGGTCGCTCGCATCGCCATGTGACGGCGGTTGCCGACCATCTCATGCAGGCCCTGCGTGAAGCAGGCTGCAAGGACGTCAAGGTCGAAGGGCTCGAAAGCGGCGACTGGGTTTTGATCGATACGGGCGATATCATCGTTCATATCTTCCACCCGGAAATCCGCGAATTCTATAATCTCGAAAAGATCTGGCTGGACGACGATTTCGACGCCGACAAGGCGCTGGGAACCGTTCACTGACCTTCGAGCGAACCTTGCAGGCGGTGCGCTGCCTGCCCGATTGAGAGCGTCATGCGTGTGAGTGTTTTTGCCGTGGGCCGAATGAAAGCCGGCCCCGAACGGGAACTGGTCGAGCGTTATTTCGACCGATTTTCGAAGGCTGGTCCGCCTTTGGGGCTGGAATTTGCCGGTGTGAGCGAAATTCCAGAAAGTCGGGGCCAGACGGCGGATCTGCGCAAGGCTGAAGAAGCCCAGCGCATCCACGAAGCGCTTGACAATGGTGCGGCGCTGATCCTCCTGGACGAGCGCGGCAAGGCGCTCGGATCGGAAGCTTTTGCGGATCGCATCGGGCGGATGCGGGACGACGGCAAGCGCCAGCTCATCGTCGCCATTGGCGGGCCGGACGGCCACGATCCGGCCTTGCGATCACGCGCCGATCTCGTTCTGGCGCTGGGCGAATTGACGTGGCCGCACCAGATCGCCCGTATCCTGATTGCCGAGCAGCTTTATCGCGCCGCCACCATTCTGGCAGGCCATCCCTATCATCGGTCGTGACCGTTTGGCGGAGAGCGATCACTCAGGCAGGCTGATCTTTCTCGCCCGATGGGTTTTGATTCCTTGTGAAGGTATTTTTTACTCTTCTCGATAATATCAAATACGGGACAAGTAATAATGACGCCGAGTTTGATATAAATGAGCGCCTATCTATATATTGGCTATCCAGTATGAAGTGATACGATAATCCTATTAAGTTAACTGTGACCATATTCAACATAACAACTTTAAGTATGAAGAATGCGAGAAGGGTATTTTTGGTTCTTACATCCCGTCTTATCGCTAAGTATAAAGAGGTCACCCCTAGAATTACAAGTATTGATTGCAATATAATTACGAAAATTATAGATAGTCCTAATAGTTTTTCGCTCTCATATATTTCGTTTATAATATCGGTGCTGTAAGCGTCCAGCGTATAAAATATATCAAGCGAGATAAATATTGTTGAGGAGATTACTGCTATGATCGGAAACAGCAGGAATCCACCAATTCCCACTGGTTCCTTTTTAAAGAAATCTATAAACATTGTCGTTCCTTGCCTGATTGTCAGGCTAGTCTAAATTTTTAAGAGCCTGTTCCAAAAGTCGCCATTTTCGCGTCGGTCTGCCGCTTTTTGATTCAGGCTCTAATAGTTCTGGCAGGCTTATCATCATTCTCGAAATGCGTAATGCAGGCGGACGCAGCCGCGGTCAAGCGTCTTCGCGCTGAGGAGAACGGGGCTTGCCTTGAAGCCGACAGCCGGAAACAGCGGTATGCCGCCGCCGATCAGTTCCGGCATGAGGTAAATCTCGATTTCATCCAGCGCCCCGCGTTCCAGAAACGCCATCTGCAACTGGCCGCCGCCAAGCATCCACACATCGCCATCGTCAAGCGCACGCAGTTCCGCGATCAGCGCATCGATATCGTTGCGGATTTCGAGCGGCGCCTTCGGATTCTCGATGGGTCGCGAGGTGACGACAATACTTCTCTGGTCGCCATAAGCCCACGGCTCATCGCTCTGCGCGACGAAATCATAGGTCGCGCGGCCCATGACCACGGTGCGGATCGACTTGATGAAGCTGCGATAGTCATGCTCGCCCAGATCGGCGTCTCCATATTTGAACAGCCAGTCGAGATTTCCGTTCTCCGCCGCAATGAAACCGTCGAGACTGGCGGCGATGTAGCCGACAATTTTCGCCATGATGAACTCTCCTGTTGATTTATAAATGAACATACGTTTATATATTGTCCATGGCAAGAACGAAATCCATATCCGATGAGGCGGTGCTCGACCGGTTGATGACAATGGTGTCGGAGGCTGGCCCTGAGGGCCTCACCTTCGCGCGGGCGGCGAAAGCTGCCGGGCTTTCTGCGGCCACACTGGTCCAGCGTTATGGCAACCGGGAAGCCATGCTTGAGGCGGTGCTGCTGCGGGCGTGGGACAGGCTCGATGCGGCAACGCGCGCAGCCGATGAAAATGCGGCCCCCGGCCCGCAGGGGGCTGTCGATCTGTTGATGGCGCTGATGCCATCCGATGCCGCTGAATATAATGCGACGGACGGGCTTCTGCTGCTGCGCGAGGATATTCGCAATCCGGTGCTGCGGGCGCGGGGCGCGGCATGGGGCGTCGATCTGGCCCATGCGCTCGGACGCAGGCTTTCAGGCGATGCGGAAAAAGCCGAACGGCTCGGCTGGCAGATGGCCAATATCTGGCAAGGCGCGCTTATATGGTGGGCGTTCAGGCGCTGCGAACCGCCGGAAACGGCCATCCGGCGCGCCCTGACAGAATGGCTGGAGACGGTCCGGTGTGCCGTTTCGCTCGATCACCGTTCGTAACGCTTTTCATTTCCTCGACAAAAAGCGGCGCTGAAGCCGCTTCGCGCTTTTGCTGGAAAGGCTCTAATTCCGGTTTCCAAGCGCGAGACGGCAGGCAAGTCCGGTGAAAACCGATGCAAGAAGGAATTGTGGCAGTCGGGGAAACCGGTTCATCGCGGAGAGGCGGGCACGAACATGGCTTCCCGCAACAATGACGGTTCCGTTGACCAGGAAGCCGATTATGTTCAGGACGGTTGCCAGCAGGATCATTTGAAGGAGCACCGATCCGCCGGCGGGATCAACGAACTGCGGAAAAAGCGCCAGAACGAACAGCGCCATTTTGGGGTTGAGCAGATTTGTCGCCAGACCTTCGGTAAAAATCCGTTTGCCTGACAGTTTTTGCAACGGTGTCAATGAGGAGACGCTGGCTCCTTTTGACCGGATTGTCTTATAGGCGAGATAGAGCAGATAGGCGCAGCCAGCCCAACGAACGATTTCATAGGCAATGGGCACGGACAGAAACAGTTTTGACAGGCCAAGCCCGGCGGCGATGGCGTGGCAGTAGGTACCGGCTGCGATGCCTGCATAGGTTTGAAAGCCAGCAGATCGCCCCTGACTGACACTGCGGGAGGCGATGAGAAGCATGTCCGGTCCCGGCGTAGCGGTCAGCACCAGCGAGGCGGCGGCAAAGAGCATGAGGATGGAAAAGTCCGGCATGGGAGTTCCTTTTGGAAGTAAAGCCGGGATTCCTCTTTACCATAACCTCGCCCAATAACAACTGGCACCCGCTCCATGATTATGGTTGATGGTTCGTTAACGGGTTCGGGCTAGTTTCGGCTCTGAATTTAGCCTTGTTTCGTCCTGATAGAACACGAATGTACCCTGTACGCCTTTTCAAAAGACCAAGATTGCTTGCATCCGCGCGGGCTGGCCTTGTCGTGGCCGGGCTGTTCGCCTGCGCGCCGGTTCTTGCGCAGGACGCCTTGCAGCAGCAGCGCGATCAGGCGGCAAGCGACTATGAAAAGCTCAGCAACGAACTCACCGTCACCGGCGACAGGCTGAAACAGCTTGAGGACGAGGTGGCCGGGCTGAAGAAGGATCAGGCCACCATTACCGCCGCGCTGATCCAGTCGGCCAAGACCGACAAGAAGCTGCAGCAGGATATTGCCGATATTGCCGACAAGCTGACCGCGCTGCGCGAGCAGGAAGACGGCATCCGCGCATCGCTCAGCGCACGGCGCGGCGTTCTGGCCGAAGTGCTGGCCGCGTTGCAGCGCATGGGGCTGAACCCGCCTCCCGCCATTCTGGTGCGGCCCGACGATGCGCTCGCCTCGGTGCGCAGCGCCGTGCTTCTTGGCGCCGTGGTGCCCGAAATGCGCGAGCAGGTGGAGGAGCTGACCGGCGATCTGAAAGACATGCAGCAGGTCACCGCTTCCATCGGCCAGGAGCAGGAAAAGCTGAAGACGACGCGCACGGTCCAGGCGGAAGAGCAGAAACGGCAATCACTTCTTCTTGAGGAGAAGAAGAAATTGCAGGCGCAATCGGAACAGGAAATCGAGGCGCAGCGCAAGCGTTCCGAAGAGCTTGCGGCCAAGGCAGGCAATCTGAAAGATCTCATCGACGGGCTCGACAAGCAGATGGCAGGCGTGCGCGATGCAGCCGAAGCGGCCCGCAAGGCGGAAGCCGATCGCCTTGCCGCAGCAAGGGAAAAGGCCGGGGAAGCCGCGCCCGATGACACGCATCTGCGCCCGCAGATCGATTTTGCCTCCTTGCAGGGCAAGCTTGCCTTGCCTGCGGCGGGCAAGACGGTGCGCCGCTACGGCGAAAGGGACGGCGTCGGCGGCTCCATGATGGGGCAGGTGGTCGAAACCTTGCCCTCTGCCACGATTACGTCACCTTCCGATGGCGTGATACTTTACGCGGGCACATTCCGTTCCTACGGGCAGCTCTTGATACTCGATGCAGGCAATGGATATCATGTCGTCATGGCTGGCATGGGGCGAATCGACGTATCGCAAGGCCAATTTGTACTTGCGGGAGAGCCGGTCGGCGCAATGGGAGAAAAACTTCTCGCAAGTGTTGCACCGATAGAGGTGGGCAATGGCGCGCCATTGCTTTACATTGAATTTCGAAAGGATGGAAAACCCGTCGATCCCGCTCCGTGGTGGACCGAACGGCTTTCTGGAAGGACGTGAAAATGATGCGTAAACTGTCGCTGCTGTTCGCCGGGGCCCTTCTGGGGGCGTCAGCCATGGTGATGGTCCAGGGCGCGCCGGCTTCCACTGCTTTCGCGGCAGGGAAAGATAGCGATGTCTACAAGGAACTGGCCCTTTTCGGCGATATTTTCGAGCGTGTGCGCGCACAATATGTGACGCCGCCCGACGACAAGAAGCTCACCGAAAGCGCGATCAACGGCATGTTGACCTCGCTCGATCCGCATTCGTCCTATCTCAACCCGGAAGCCGCGCAGGACATGCGCGCGCAGACCAAGGGTGAGTTCGGCGGCCTGGGCATCGAAGTGACGATGGACAACGATCTCGTCAAGGTCATCGCGCCGATCGACGATACGCCCGCTTCCAAGGCCGGCGTGCTGGCAGGCGATCTCATCACCAAGATCGACGGGCAGGAAGTGCGCGGGCTTTCGCTGAACGACGCCGTGGACAAGATGCGCGGCGAAGTGGGTTCGCAGATCGAGCTGACCATCCAGCGCGAAGGCGCTGACAAGCCGATCACGCTGAAGATCGCGCGCGCCGTCATCAAGGTGAAGGCCGTTCGCTACCGCGTCGAGAACGATGTGGGCTATCTGCGCGTCATCTCGTTTACCGAACAGACGTCCGACGACCTGAAGAAGGCGATCAAGGATATTCAGGACAAGATTCCGGGCGACAAGCTCAAGGGCTATGTTCTGGATCTTCGCCTCAATCCGGGCGGGCTGCTCGATCAGGCGGTCGCCGTGTCCGACGCCTTCCTCGACAAGGGCGAGGTGGTTTCGACCCGTGGCCGCGATCCGCAGGACGTGACCCGTTTCGATGCGCGCAAGGGCGACCTGACCGACGGCAAGCCGGTCATCGTTCTCATCAATGGCGGTTCGGCCAGCGCGTCGGAAATCGTTGCCGGTGCGTTGCAGGATCATCGCCGCGCCACCGTGCTCGGCACGCAGTCCTTCGGCAAGGGCTCGGTGCAGACGATCATTCCGCTTGGCGAAAATGGTTCGCTGCGCCTCACGACCGCGCTTTATTACACGCCGTCGGGCAAGTCGATCCAGGGCAAGGGCATCACGCCTGATATCAAGGTCGACCAGCCATTGCCGCCGGAACTGAAGGGTGAGGACGTCGTGCGCGGCGAATCCGAACTCAAGGGCCACATCAAGGGCAATGCCGAAGACGATAACGGCTCCGGTTCGTCGGCCTATGTCCCGGCTGAACCGAAGGACGATATTCAGCTCAATGAAGCCTTCAAGCTCCTGCGGGGCGAAGTGGCCAATGCCGCATTCCCGCCGGACCCGAAAAAGGGCGTGTTGAACTGATCGCTCCATGCTTGACCTGAACAGCCCGTTAGGACTGGACAAGAAACCGCAAAAGCGCGGGGGCTTACGCTCCCGCGCTTTTCGTTCGTCCGTGAAGGGTCTGGCCATCGTCGCCGGGCTTTGCCTTTCCGGGGGCGCGGTGTTCGCCATCTGGCAGACCAATCAGGCCGGTTTCCGCAAGACCGAAACCGCCGCTGTGGAACCGGCGCAAGCCGAAGCGCCCGCCGTCAAGCCAGAGGTGAAGCCTGCGACCGGCAACACGCCGCCGCCCGGCAGCGCATTGCGCGGAGCGAGCGGTCCGCCGGGACCGGCCATCATCAAGGTGACGCCGGACATGCCGCCCGGTATGCCAAATGTCGCTCCGGGTGCGGAAGGTAACGTGGTCGTGGTGCAGAACACGCATCGGTCCGGGCAGGACCAGCGCGTCGCCCATCTGCCGGAACCGGCGCTGGTCGAGCAGAGCCCGACCGGGCCGCTTCCCGTGCGCGGCGCGGATGGCCTGCGCCCGATGGATGCCTATGCGGTCGGCTGGTCCGGCGCGCGCGGGGCGCGGATCGCGCTTGTCATTGGCGGTCTCGGGCTGTCGCAGACCGGCAGCATGGAGGCGGTCGACAAGCTTCCGCCGGAAATCACGCTCGGATTTGCGCCGCAGGGCAACAGTTTGCAGCGCTGGATGCAGGCCGCACGGCAAAACGGTCATGAACTTGTGCTGCAATTGCCGATGGAGCCGTTCGATTATCCGCGCGTCAATCCCGGCCGCAATACGCTGACGGTGAATGACGGGGCCAGCCAGAATCAGGCTTCCCTGCTGTGGGCGCTGTCGCGCATGACCAATTATGCCGGAGTGATGAACTATATGGGTGCGCGTTTCACAGCCGAGACGGAAGCCTTTTCACCGGTGCTGGGCGAGATCGGCAGGCGCGGCCTTTATTATCTGGATGACGGCACATCGGCGCGCAGCCAGGCCGACCGGATTGCCGAAAGCGACGCGGTGCCTTTCGCGGCGGCGGATGTGCTGATCGATGCGGCGCAGGAGCGCGGCGCAATCCTCGATCGTCTGGATGAGCTGGAACGGATAGCGCGCGCCAATGGCAGCGCCATCGGCACCGGCTCGGCCTTTGCCGTGACGGTGGATGCGGTTGCCGCATGGGCCAATGAGATCAAGAAGCGCGGCATTGAAATCGTGCCGGTTTCGGCGCTGGTCCGCGATCCCGAACAGCAGTAGATTTTCATATCATGGAGAATGTCATGTCGAAGCACAAAGGCCCTGTCGACCCGGAAAGCCTGCCTTACCGCCCCTGTGTCGGGCTGATGGTGCTGAACAAGGCCGGTCTGGTCTGGGCTGGCCGGCGCATCGTCATCCCCGGCGACGAGATGGACGGTGCGACGCAGCTCTGGCAGATGCCGCAGGGCGGCATCGACAAGGGCGAGGAGCCGGTCGAGGCGGCCATCCGCGAGCTTTATGAGGAAACCGGCATGAAGTCGGTCTCGCTGCTCGAAGAGGCGTCGGACTGGATCAATTACGACCTGCCGCCGCATCTGGTCGGCGTGGCGCTCAAGGGCAAGTATCGCGGCCAGACGCAAAAGTGGTTTGCCTATCGTTTCGAGGGCGACGAAAGCGAAATCGCCATCAACCCGCCGCCCGGCGGCCATACCGCCGAATTCGACCGCTGGGAATGGAAGCCGATGGTTGAGCTGCCGGGGCTGATCGTGCCCTTCAAACGCAAGGTTTACGAGGACGTGGTTGCTGCTTTCCGGCATCTCGTGGCCTGATTTAACGGGGGAGGTGTTCGTGCCCCCTTGTGCCTTCCGCGAACATATAGTCAACTCGCATCAGGCGCGCCGGACGGCGCGTTTTGAGAGGGAGAAAAACGCATGGATGTTGGAAGTCTTCTCGTATTTCTTTTTGTGGGTCTTATCGCTGGCTGGCTGGCAGGCAAGGTCGTGCAGGGCGGCGGTTTCGGCCTGATCGGCAATATTATCGTCGGCGTGATTGGCGCTTTCTTTGCGGGCTGGCTGCTGCCGCGTCTCGGATTTTCTGTCGGCGGAGGGATTATCGCCGCAATCGTCAACGCTTTTATCGGCGCGGCCATCCTGCTTGTTATCCTGCGCATCATCAAACGCGCCTGACCTGCAAATATTTCTCTGAACAGGCCCGGCTTCCCGAAAGCCGGGTTTCTTCATTGCGAAGTTCAATCAGATGACACCGAATTCCAAACTGTCGCTCGGGCTGATTCTCACCGCATCGGCCGGTTTCGTCGATGCGATTGCCTTCCTGCAGCTTGGCGGTTTTTTCGCGTCCTTCATGAGCGGCAACACGACCCAGCTCGGCACCGCGCTGGCCGGACAGCCGGGGCCGCAGGGCGCGGTGCTGGTGTGGTTTCCGGCCATCCTGATCGTGCTGTTTTTCGCCGGAGCATTCTTCGGCACGCTGACGGTGCGCGCCCATGGACGCCGGGGCAGCCTTTATGTGATGGCGAGCGTCGTGGCGATATTGCTGCTGGTCGGCGTGCTGCGGCGGGAGGGCGCGCTGCTTATCCAGCCGGTGCTGCTGCTTGCCGCCGCCATGGGCGCGCAGAATGCGGCGGTGCAGCCGATAGGCGCGGCGCGTCTTGGCGTGACCTATGTGACCGGCACGCTCTTCAACGCCGCCGCCGATCTTGCCTGTTCGCTGCGCGGCGAAACGCCGAAATGGCGCTGGCTCCAGCATGTGGCCGTGTGGCTTTCCCTGATGCTTGGCGCTGTCGGCGGCGGTCTTGGGCACTATTTCATCGGCCTCGACGCGCTGTTCGTTCCGGCTGCGATGATTGTGGGCGTCATGGTCGCCTATATACGGCTCAATTGATTTAGCATGATCTGATCCGAAAACCGCTTCACACTTTTCGGGATCATGCTCAGCTGAAAAGCGATTTTTCGCTTTCCACTAGTTCGGAAATCAGGGCCGAAACCGCCGTCACGCGCCGCAATGTGCGAGCGGATTCGTGATAGGCGAGCCAATAGGCGCGGCGGATCACGCGGTCAGGCAGGACGGGGACAAGGTCAGGATCGGCGCGGGCGATGAAGGCGTGAAGAATGCCGATGCCCGCACCGGCGCGCACGGCCTCGACCTGTCCCAGAGCGCTCGACACTTCAAAAGCCGGTTTCCAGTCGCGGGAAATTTCCGGCGCATAGGCGAGCGACGGATTGATGACCAGATCCTCCACATAGCCGATCAGCCGGTGCCGGGCGAGGTCCTCCGGGCTTTCCGGCGTGCCGTTTTCTGCCAGATAGCGCCGATGCGCATAGAGGCCCAGCGTGTAATCGACGAGCCTGCGCGCAATCAGCCTGCCTTGTTCCGGACGTTCGACCGTGATGGCGATATCCGCCTCGCGGCGCGACAGCGAAAAGGAGCGCGGCACAGGCACAAGCTGGATGGTGAGGTCCGGATATTTCTGGGTCAGCCGCGCCAGCCGGGGCGCCAGGAAATTGACGCCGAACCCGTCCGGGGCGCCGATGCGCACCGTGCCCGACACGGCAATGTCCGCATTGCCGACATGGGCGCGGGCGGCAAGCATTTCCGCCTCCATGCGCTCGGCGGCAAGCAGAAATTCCTCGCCCGCCTGCGTCAGCGTCGAGCCATTGGTGCGGCGCGTCAGAAGCGTGGTGGAGAGCGCCGTTTCAAGCGCCGTCAGCCGCCGCGCGACGGTGGTGTGGTTGAGGCCAAGCCGTTTGGCCGCTCCAAGAATCTGGCCAGAGCGGGCGACGGCCAGAAAAATGCGAATATCGTCCCAGTTCATGGCGGCACACTAGCATAAAAATGCACAACGGATACGCTTTTCAGCGCCTTGCAATCATGAATTTGCAGAGTCAAGATGGCGGCAACGATGGGGGCTTGCAGGCTCTTCAAAGCGATCATCAGGGAGGTTCTTCGATGCGCAATATCGGACATTTCATCGGCGGCAAGCATGTGGCAGGCAAGAGCGGCCGCACGGCGGACGTCTTCCAGCCGCTCGACGGCTCGGTGCAGGGCAAGGTGGCGCTCGCCACCAAGGAAGAAGTGCGCGTGGCGGTCGAAAACGCCAAGGCGGCACAGCCGGCCTGGGCCGCGACCAACCCGCAGCGCCGTGTTCGCATCCTGCGCAAGTTCATCGAACTGGTCGAGGCCGAATATGACAGCCTGGCCGAACTCCTGGCCCGCGAACACGGCAAGACCATCGCCGACGCCAAGGGCGACATCCAGCGCGGCCTCGAAGTGGTGGAAGTCTGCCTCGGTGCGGCGCATATGCTGAAAGGTGAGTTCACCGACAATGCGGGCACGGGCATCGACACCTATTCCATGCGCCAGCCGCTCGGCGTCGTGGCAGGCATCACCCCGTTCAACTTCCCGGCCATGATCCCGCTGTGGAAGGCCGGCCCGGCGATTGCCTGCGGCAATGCCTTCATCCTGAAGCCGTCCGAGCGCGATCCGGGCGTGCCGATGCGCCTTGCCGAACTGTTCATGGAAGCCGGTCTTCCGGCAGGCATTTTCAACGTCGTCAACGGTGACAAGGAATCGGTCGACGCGCTGCTCGATGATCCCGACGTGCAGGCCATCGGCTTTGTCGGCTCCACGCCGATTGCGCAATATATCTATGGCCGCGGCTGTTCGAACGGCAAGCGCGTGCAGTGCTTCGGCGGCGCGAAGAACCATCTTCTCATCATGCCGGATGCCGACATGGACCAGACCGTCGACGCGCTGATCGGCGCAGGCTACGGTTCGGCTGGCGAGCGCTGCATGGCGATCTCGGTTGCGGTTCCGGTCGGTGAAGACACCGCCAACCGCCTGATGGAAAAGCTGATCCCGCGCGTCGAAGCGCTGAAGATCGGCACCTCCACCGACAATTCCGCCGATTACGGCCCGCTGGTCACCAAGGCAGCGCTCGACCGCGTGCGCGGCTATGTCGATCTCGGTGTGGAAGAAGGCGCGAAGCTGGTCGTCGATGGCCGTAACTTCAAGATGCAGGGCTATGAAGACGGCTTCTACATGGGCGGCTGCCTGTTCGACCACGTGACGCCCGACATGCGCATCTACAAGGAAGAAATTTTTGGCCCCGTCCTCTCGGTCGTGCGCGCCAAGAATTACGAGGAAGCGCTGGCCCTGCCGAACGACCATGAATATGGCAACGGCGTTGCGATCTTCACCCGTGACGGCGATGCGGCCCGCGATTTCGCCAGCCGCGTACAGGTCGGCATGGTCGGCATCAACGTGCCAATCCCGGTTCCGATCGCTTACTACACCTTCGGCGGCTGGAAGGCTTCCGGCTTCGGCGATCTCAACCAGCATGGCCCGGACGCATTCCGCTTCTACACCAAGACCAAGACCGTCACTTCTCGTTGGCCGTCCGGGGTTAAGGATGGGGCAGA